>DASUJZ010000016.1:0-51307 GCA_036278995.1 Terriglobia bacterium
GTGCTCACCGCTGAGGCCTGGGTGGAAGTCGGCGGCAAAATGTATGTTGTTGGTGATGCGAATGACAAGCCGGGGCCCGCGAACAAAATCGAATCGGGATACGAAACCACGGCGTCCGGACAGAAGCGCAAGATATTTGATCGCCGCGTGGGGTGGGGCCGGATGGCCCGCTCGGTTGCGCCGAACGGGGATATGGGGCCGATCTTCTGGCTGATAGATGATCCGCCAGCTCCGATGGAAGGCTTTCCGCAATATCCCAGCGCGCGCGATCCTCAATACCGCGACCTCGCGAGCCAGATCAACAATTACCTGGCGAACCCGCTGCACATGCCCGCCTGGGATTTTCTCAAGCATACGGACCGGCCCCGTTCGGTGGACGACCACGAGATGTGCGAGCCCACCGCTTACCGCAGACCAGACGGCGTGCTGGTAATTCTCAGCCGCGATTGTGGTCCGCACCAGTCCCACCAAATTTATGCTTCGCTCAGCAGGGATAGCGGAAAGAGCTGGACAACGCCCTCGAGGACCAATATCCCGGATAGCCCGTCTAAATCCGTAGCAGGAACGCTCCCCAATGGCAGGATTTATCTGATCGGCAATCAAATTCCAGGAAAATCCCATAACAACTTTCGCGATCCCCTGGTCATCAGCCTTTCGTCTGATGGAAAGACCTTCGCCTGGGCAGCGGCAATGCTTCACGGCACCCCGCCTTTAAGATATCCGGGGCACGCCAAGAACCGAGGGTTTCAGTATCCTTCTGCTATGGTGGTCGGCGCCTCGTTGTGGGTGATCTACTCCATCAACAAGGAGGATGTTGCCATCTCACGCGTTCCTCTCTCAATCTTAGGTTCTGAGCAAAGGAAATGATCTACAGGAAAAGAGGATTGCGGTAAACGGATACCGTTCCCCCGTCCGCACGACAACGAGCGTAACCATGCACATACCGAACACGACAGCAGGGCAGCTTCGCGGTATATATGCGGCGCTTCCCACACCCTTTGGAGATGATGGACAGCCAGACCTCGAAGCTCTCGATCCGGTGGTTGATTTTCTGATCGACTCGGAGATCAGCGGCCTCTGCGTCGGCGGAGCAACTGGCGAATATCCTGCCTGCGGACTTGCGGAACGCGAACTCATTTTCCGCCGGGTCGCCTTCCGCACGAATGGGCGTGTCCCACTCATCTTTGGCGTAGGAGCCGGCAACGCAGCCCAGATTGGCCGCCTGGCACAGGTTGCCCGCGAATGTGGAGCGAGTGCGGTTTTGCTTCCGCCGCCCTTTTATTTCCGATACGGTCCGGATGAGGTCGCCGAATTCACCCGCGAGCTTGGAAGCAGCCTGCCTTTGCCCGTCCTGATTTACTACATTCCCCAGTTCACCAACCCTTTCGATCTCGGCGATGCCCTTCAACTCATCGAGACGGTCCCGAACATCGTTGGAATCAAGGACAGTTCAGGTCGCAGTGAAAACGTGCCCTCTATTGCGAAGGCCAGATCAAAAACGCCCTTGATCTATTTCAGCGGCGATGACTCGTGCCTGATTGATGCATACCAGCATGGTGCCGATGGGGCCATCTCCGGCGTCGCAAGCGCCTGCCCGGAGCTGCTTCTCGAGATCGAGAAATTTCATCGAAACGGAGCAGCAAACTACCCCGAACCCATTCAGAATCTTTTGAACGAATTCATCGCCCAGATCTGCGCCCTTCCCACTCCCTGGGGCGTCAAATTGGCCTTGGAAGTACGCGGATTTCGCATGGGGCCCGTAAGCTGGACGGGCTGCCCGCAAATAGAATCCCGCGTCGCTGCCTTTCGAGAGTGGTTTGATGGCTGGCTCCGAGGCTACCTCAATGCCTGTTCTTCCCACGATGTCTCCCAGGAAAATAAATTGTAGGCGGTTCATCTGGACGCTGGGGAAACGTCTGTGACAGCAAAAGAAAAATACCCGTTGCGTGGTGTCGTTGTAAGTCTCAACACACCCTTTGATGAACATGACCGGGTCGACTTCTCTTCAATCGAGCGATGCGTGGACCTCCACCTTCGGGAAGGCGCGGTAGGCTTTATCGTGGGAGCGCAAGCCAGCGAAGTTTTCACACTCAAGACCCCCGAACGCCTCGAGATCCTGCGCCACGTGCGAGCGGTAACGCAGGGGAAGGCCGAGCTGTTTGCAAGCGCGACTTCAAGAGATCCCCGGGAACGGAACCACGTCGCAGAAGAAGCTAACCGGCTCAACTGCGACGGCGTTTTGATCGAAGTTCCCGAAGAGTTGAAAGGTGACGAGCCGAAGATTCTACGATTCTTTACAGAATTTGCCCGCATCGGAATGAAGATTTTGATGATTCAGGATTTGTCCTGGCGCGACGCTGGCATGCCTGTCTCGCTGATTGCGGAATTATTCCAACAGGTGCAGCCCTTCCGATGTCTGAAGGTCGAAACCGTTCCCGCCTGCCCCAAATATACGGCGGTGCTCGCAAGCACCCAAGGACGTTTGCACGTCTCCGGTGGCTGGGCCTCGCTTCAATTGCTCGAGGCGCTTGATCGTGGTGTGGACGCCATCGTGCCGACAGGCATGACGGGCCTGTTCACTCGCATCTTTGAGGCTTATGCCCGCGGCGAGCGTGAGCAGGCCAGGGACATCTACCACAAGCTGCTTCCAGTGCTGGCCTTCACGCAGCAGCATCTGGACATCTCCATCCAGTTTTACAAGCGGTTCTTCTGCCATCGTGGGATTTTTATGACGACAAAGGCCCGCGCGCCGCAGATTCTCTACGACTCAGCTCACGAACGATTGGCGACAGAACTGATCGAATACCTTGACCGCCTCGACGCGTGGGGCCCCTCACCCTGAGTGCCCCGCATTGCTTGAAGTCAGACGCGCCGCAAAATCGAGGGCGCGAATAAAGCTGACTGTTGAGGCTTTTCCCTGGCCGGCAATATCGAAAGCCGTTCCATGGTCGACAGATGTTCGGACGATTGGCAGCCCCAGCGTAACATTTACGCCCCCCTCGAAATCCAGCAATTTGCTCGGGATGTGACCCTGATCGTGGTACATGCAGACGACGGCGTCGTATGCCTTCTTGCGGACGGCAAGATAGAAAACCGTGTCGGGCGGCAGCGGACCCTCCACGTGCCAGCCCTGGCTGCGCGCCCACTCAACGGCCGGTCTGATTTCGCGGATCTCCTCGTCACCGAACAGGCCGTTCTCACCTGCGTGAGGATTCAGGCCCGCCACGGCAATGCGAGGATTCAGTTTCAGTTTTTGCACGGCTTCCTGAGTCAGGCGGATGATCGACTGGATGCGCTCTCTCTTTGCGCGCGCGATAGCCGTCGATAAAGAAACGTGCGTGCTGACGTGAGTGACGATCAGTTCATCAGATACCAGCATGATCGTCACATCTTTCGCTCCGCATAGCTCGCCAATTAATTCAGTGTGGCCGGTGAATCCAGGATCGGAAAGCTGTGTCGCTTCCTTGTTCATCGGTAGCGTAACGATGGCAGCGGTTTCGCCGCCCAGCGTAGCGCGCGTTGCAGCCACAACATACTCCCGCGCCGCCAGCCCGGATTGCTTGTTTAATTTGCCCACAGTGATATCGCTTCGCCGCACGATTCCCGCGCTGATCACGTTCACATATCCCGGCTGATAGTCTGTTGCGGCATTCACTTTCCGCAATGGAACGCCGTACTTCAGCAGGTCGTCATAAAATTCCAGAGCCTCCAGGTCCCCATAGACGACAATCGGATATCGGATCTCCTCCCGGCAGAAAGCCTTCAGAAGAATTTCGGGCCCGACACCACTCGGATCCCCGGTTGTAACCGCAAAGACACGCAACATCCCGATTCACCCAATCTTCAATTTCGTATTCATCTGGCAAAGCACGTCAACCGCACCAAATCCACCCGCCTTACTGATCAGATAAAAAAATCCATCTCCTTTGAGACCGGCAGCTTTACGACATACCGCTGAAACCGGCACGCCTTCGAGCGCTTCAGCAATCGGGTGTAGGTCCGGTTTTCCCAGAGACTCAACGATAGCGTAAGCCGTGTCGCCGCCGAAAACCACGAGCCCCTCAAACTCGATCTGACCCAGCACGCCGCGTACGGTGCGCGCAACCCTGCGCGCGAAGTCCATCGGCCCTGCATCGCTTCCGCTCTCGTCGAGAATCACCCAACCTGAAGCATCGCCGGACACTACGATTTCATCGCCGCTTGCTGCCGCGAAATTGTGCGCGCGCGCATATTGAATCTGTCGGATGGAAACCTCGCTGCGGCTGCCGTTCACTATCAGCACACGCCTCAGCTTCGGCAGACGCACAGGGGCCGTTTGCCTCGGAGCGATAAACCGTGCCAAAGCATCCGCGAAGCCGGCGGGGCCGGCGGCGATGTGAAAGGGACACGTTAACCGGACGAACGACTCGGCGGCGGCTTCCAGGTCCCGGTCTGTTTCGCAATCACAAACGTAAATGCCTGCCTCTGGCGATGTTCCAAGCTCTGCAACAGTGGCGGAAAACACCGGCTTGTTGCACATTTCGGAAAGCAGGCTGGGGATGTGGCTTTCTCGCACGGGATTCAGTTCGTCGGTGGCAAAGCTCGTTTCGGCCACGGGAATTCCCTCGACGTAAAGAACGCCTGCCCGCACCGTCCTGCCCATTTTTGGGTAGGCCGGTACGTAGAGCACCGGAGAATTCGGAAATGCCTCTGCCAGCGCGCTGATTTCGGAGGTGATGTTCCCCCGCAACGTCGAATCTGTCTTCTTGTAAACAAACCGGAAACCCGCATCGCGGCCCGCGCATGACAGCTCAAGCACACAACTTCCTGCCTCCTCAGGGGACACGTGCCGGGTTTCCGTATCAATCACCAGAACCGATTCCCGCTGATGATTTCCAGCAGGCACGCTGGGCCTGGTTGCAACTCGAACGGGCAGGCACCTCGCGGCAAATTTTGCCCCGACTTCCAGTGCTCCGGTCAGATCATCGGCCAGCACGAGCACTTGCTGCATGGGTATTCTTCTGTTGCAGGTTTGATGCCGCACATCAAGGCGCAGACCGATCGGTGTCGAACCGGAACTGGCAGCTCTTCACTGCCGCGTGCGAACCATTCTCATACATTCCGGAATGCCATGCTCTATGGAACGTCCACGGGCACCTTGCCGTCCGTCGGCACTGTTGCATCGAGCTCTTCGGCATTCTCGTGCCGTTTTGCCAGTCCGGAAAAGCTTGTTTCCTGGAGACTCTCGCTGATCAACGCCGCGGCTTCCTTAACAGCCCGCGTTATTTCCTGCATCCGTTTAGGGTTCATGCGGACGACCGGGGTTGAAATGCTGATCGCCGCGATGACCCGCCCGTTCCTTAAGCTAACAGGCGCGCTCACGCAGACGCCTCCCTCGATGGATTCCTCGTTATCAACCGCAAAACCCTGGGCGCGAATATGCTCAAATTCAGACTGGAGAGTGTGTCTGTCGGTCAGCGTCTTCGGTGTGCGCCGGTTCAAACCATAGACTTCCAGAATCCGCTCCGCCAGCGGCAACTTCTGGAAAGCTGTGATGGCTTTGCCCAACGCGCTGCAATGCGGTGGAAGCACCCGCCCAGGCCGATTAGCCACACGGATTTCATGGAAGGTTTCCACCGTGTCCAGCACTTGGATGCGATCATCGATCAGGTAAGCCAGACTGGCAGTTTCATTAAACCGGCTGCTCAGATTTTGAAGCTCTGGATGAATGGACTCAGTCAGTTGTGCCGAACGTTCCGCCAGCTTGCCCAGCAGCACTTTGCGTGCCAGCCGGTAGGAGCCGTCGGCATTGCGGACCAGGTAGCCGCGTGACTCCAAAGTCAGAAGAATTCGGAAAAGTGAGGGGCCGGGTACATGGACCAGATGGGTGATCTCATTAAGGCTCAGGACCGAATCTTCGTCCGAAAAGCATTCCAGCACGTCCAGCGCGCGGCCAATGGTTTTTGAATAATATTGTCTGCCCGCAGGGTTGGCCTTGGCGGCGCTCATGCCCTCCTTGGGCCGGCGGCGCCGGATGCTTTTGGGATCTCTGTTCTTGTCCATGGTCCTCCCGTTCGCTGGCGGACGCGTTTTGAAGAAGATTCCCTTCGCCGGAGTTTCTTCGCCGCGGCCGGTTCAATCTTTGGGCACGTAAGCTGCAACCCCGGCTGCTGCTTTCAGTTCCGCGACGGTTTCCCTGGCCTTTTGAAACAATAGCCGGTGTTCGCCGCCGGCGCCGACAAGCCGCATGCCCCGCTCCAGCCACTTCCTGGCTTGGACAACATCCCGGCAGTGAATCCCGGGGATCACCCGATGCTTTTGGCAGCGTTCGATAAATTGAACGACCGTCTGGACCAGCCGCGGATGTTCGAACTCCCCCTGCACGCCAAGCGAGATCGAAAGGTCCGTCGGCCCCACCATTGCAACATCGATTCCCTTGACGGAAAGCAGATCGTCCGCGTTCTCCATCGCCTGGCGCGTCTCAAATTGCACCACCACCATCGTGTTGGCATTCAGGTGCTCGACGATTTTCTCCATGCTCTGCGTCTCGTAATCAAGCTGAGGGTCCATCACTCCAAACCCGCGCCGCCCGAGAGGAGGATATTTGGTCCAGCTAACAGCCTGCTCAAGCAGGTCCGGCGCCTCGACGCGAGGAAGGATAATCCCTTGGGCGCCTAAATCCAGAATTCGTGCTATCAGAGCGTACTGAAGATCAGCCACGCGCACAACCGGTGTAATCCCGGATTGCACCGCAGAATTTATCATATTCTGGATCGTTTCAAGGCCAAAACCGCCATGCTCAGCATCTATGAAGACGTAATCGAAGCCGGCAGCCGCAAATGCCCGGGCGATTTCCGCAGACCCGTACTGCTGAATCGCGCACCCAAAAACCGCCGTCCCTTCCTTCAACTTTTTCAACGTATGATTGATTCGCATGATTTCTCTTCCCAGCCCAAACTTTCACTCGGAATCAGCACCCAGGCTCCGGTGTTGCTCTCCTCATGAGGTAATCGGCATCCGGGAAAGTGCCTTCAGACCGATCCTCGCGACTCTATTTCTTGACCTGTTGCGCGATCACACCGTCGTTGAACTGGTAGCGGCCGATCACCTGTCCCGATTCGTCCCACAGAATAGCGGGGCCGCTGGCTACCTCGCCATGCCATTCAGATTGCTGCCGCTTCTTCCCGTTGCTCCAGTAATGCGTCCAGACGCCATCATCATCGGCGCGGTGATCCCATTGCCATATTATATGCCCCTCGGGAGACCAGTAGGTTTCAAGCCCCCGCTTGTTCCCCTCCTCATAAGTCACCTCATACGCCTTCTTCCCATCCTGGTAGTACCACCGCTCTACGCCATTCAGTTCATAGCGGCCGTCGGGCTCGAATTTGCCCTCCCAGCTCGCCTTGATGCTGCCGTCCGGGTAATTCTCCTTCCCTTGCACCGCCTTCCCGGCCCCCACCGGCATAGCAGTGCGCCCAGTGACGCCGGAGAGAATCCAGGCTTCATTCATCTCAAACTCCTGCGCGGGATGGTTCATGGTGGAAATCAGATAAATTAAGCCGTTAGGCGCCTGCGTGGCCACCGTATATCCCAGCGTGGGGCTGCCGCCGTAGTCCCTCTCATGCCACTGTCCGCGCGGGCGTACGACATGCGCTTCGTGCGGCAGTGCCGTGGTGAGTTGCTTGATTTTCCAGGTCTGGCCCTCGTCGCTCGAAAGGGCTACGAACGCCCCCCGCTGCCTTACGCCTGCCGGGGCCTTTTCTCTGCGGTCCTGGAAGTCCGAAGCAAAGAAAAGCTTTCCATCAGCCAGACGGATTATCGTGGGCCGCTGATTGCTTCCCAGTGCTGCGAACGGGCTCTTGCGGATTGTCCAGGTGCGCCCGCTGTCGCAGGAAATAGACTCCGGCATATAGCCGTCAATATCCGTATTCTTCCCGCCCATGCCGAGAATACAGCCGTCTGTGAGCACCACAAAAGCCGTGTGGCGTCCGCCGGTGCGCCCGCCCGTATCTTTCCACGTGTTTCCATTGTCGCGGCTTGCCCACAGGTTTGATTCTCCGCCCACAGCATCGGTGGCCAGGTACAGCGTGCCGTGCGGGCCGCGAAACGCGTTCGTGATGGGTTGCGGGCTGTACCCGCCAGTGGAGCCCAGGATGGCCGGCAACTGAATGGGGCTCCAGCTTGCTCCGCTATCCGTAGACCATGTCCAGCGAAACGGAACGCCCACCAGTCCGATTCCGCCTCCGAAAAAATTCACCTGGTTGCCCTCAGTCCAAAGCAGGGCTGACTGGTCGTTGACGTCGGCAAAATCGTAAAAGAGTTCCGGCGGGTCCCACTGGTTGGAACCAAACCTCAGCCGGGTAGCCACGAAACTTGTGCTGGGGACGTACTCGCTACCTGCGGCTGAAGACGAAAAGAAGATCGCCAGCACATCGCCGTTCGGCATGACCGCCAGCCCCGGAGAGTGGTTGTGGTCGTGGATGCCTCCGCCAAATCCCGCGGCTTCGATCTCAAGGGTTGAAGCGTTTTCAGGCGGTATGGGAAGCATGTCGCGCTGCTGGAACCAAGGCTTGCTTGGGTCCGGTCTGGCCACCACCGGCACGCTGCCTGCCCCTTTGATAAACCTGCTGATGAAAGGCTTGTGCTCCGGCCAGGGTTTTGTGTAGGGCATAGGCGCCATCACAATGCGAAAACCGATCACTTCCTGGCCGTGATAGGCTGGCGCTACACTGGAGCGGTTGGCGCAGCGGCGGTAAGCCGGTGCCAATGTGTCGTCTTCCGCCCGACGACCCCGCGCGGCCATGAAACCTCCGCCCCGAACGACTTTTGAAAAGCCATTCTCAGGGCCGACGGGATCAGTCTGCGCCGAATCGGGATAAGAACCGTACCAGTCGAGGACCCATTCCGGAACTCCGCTTTCCATGTTCTTAAGGCCCCAGGCGTTCGCCTGGCCTGGCTGAGGCGGCTGATCGCCGGAGAAAAAGGGAGTGGTCGTTCCCGCCCGGCAAGCATACTCCCACTCCGCCTCGGTGGGCAGCCGGTAATCCCGGCGCTCCTTCCGGCTGAGCCATCGCGTAAAGAGTACCGCGTCATTCCAGCTCATTCCGCTGGCGGAAGGCGGGAAGCGTCCCTCATCCTCATACGACATTCGGAATTCCTGGAACTGCGCGGCCGTGATTTCGGTTTCGGACATGTAGAACGGATAGCTGATGGTGACTTGGTGGGCCGGCCTTTCGTCATAGCGTTCACGCGCCTCGAACTCGCCGGGCTGGTACTGAGTCGGCGGCTGAACGGCTCCCATGCGGTATTTCCCCGCAGGAATTCGCACCATTTTCAGCCCCACCGAATTGGTGAATTCAGGTGCGTTCTCTTCAATCGCGTGGTTCTGATTCTGGGCGAAATTGACAAGTGTGGCAACGAGAGCGATCGAAAGCGCCGCCAGCGTCAGCACAACGCATTTCATGACCGAACCTTCCGAAACATGGATTTGAGCTTCTTAATTGACAGCGAATATTTCTGGCTTGCAGTTTCGATATCGCGTTGAACGGCCATCGGCAGGCCGGCCACGCTAAGAGGAACCGGCGCGATAGGTACGGCGAATTGCCTGAACAAAGGGAGATTTGGTTTCATCCTCAGCAGCATCCCTCCAGGTTCGATGCTATGGGAAGCGTCACACCCAAAACACAATATGACCGACCAACAGATGCTGTTGACCAGCCAGATTGCTGCCGCCTGCGAACGCGATGATATGCTTCGGACGGGCTGCGTCGGCGAGCACCATTCATGTGATCTGTGGACCAGATTGGTCAAGACCGGTCACGGAATCAAGCTGGGCCGAAAAGGTCAATCCTGTGTGCCTAAAGCCCTATGAGAACTCAGTGTCCCCGCCTCAGAAGACGCTGACAGTAGTCAGCCCTCCAATTTCATGATTGTCATCCCTTTCGCCGAACATAATTCCGCAAAACGCAAGTCATGTCAATAGTAATTTTCATTTATACGGAATTGTGGTAAATATTGCAACCACGCGGTCCTTTTGATTCTTCGAAAAGAGGCTGGAGGGGCACAGTTTTCAAGTAAGGTAGCTAGCTTCCAGTTCAAAAAGGAGATTGGACACCGGACCGATAGAAAGTTGTACCAATTTGGTACACCGTTTTGAGGTTGAGGAACGCAGATGAAAAGAATCGGGCCAAGCCGAGTCCGTTGGCTTCTCGTCGGGTGGATCGCCCTGACGGGAGCAGTCAGTTACCTGGACCGAGTGAACATCTCAATTGCAGGTCATACGATCTCGGAGCAGTTTCACCTGAGCAATCCTGAACTGGGCTTGGTATTCAGCGCATTCACGATTGGGTACGGAGCATTCCAGCTTGTCGGCGGCTGGGCTGCTGACCGCTTCGGGCCCCGCCGAGTATTGACCTTTGGCGCGGTCTGGTGGGCAGTGTTCACAGTCTTAACCACTTCCGTCCCCGCCAGCGTGTTCGGGGCTCTGCTGCTCTTCCTGCTGATTCGCTTTATGCTGGGCGCCGGCGAGTCAGTAATGTATCCATCTTCGAACCGCTGGCTCGCTGATTGGATCCCGAAGGCTGAGCGTGGCTTGGCGAATGGGATCATTTTTGCGGGAGTTGGAGCAGGGGCTGCAGTGACGCCGCCGATAATCGCCGTAATTATGATGCATTACGGCTGGAGGGAAGCCTTTTGGTTCTGCGGCCTGCTCGGACTTTTGATTGGGCTCGGATGGTACTTGCTGGCGCGAGATCGGCCCGAAGAACATCCGCGTGTGAACCCACAAGAACTGAAACTGATTCGTGAAGGTACGTTGAACGAAGAAGCCAGCGTCCAGCGCCGTGCCCCATGGGGTGCAATTCTCAAGAGCAAAGATGTTTGGGGGATCACCATCAGCTATTTCTGTTATGGATATGTGGCTTACATCTTTTTGACATGGTTTTTCATTTATCTGACCACAGTTCGCGGTTTCACGCTCAAGAAGGGTTCGCTTTACACGATGCTCCCACTTGCCGCCATGTCTGTGTGTTCCGCAGTGGGAGGGTTGATCAGCGACGCGGTCAGCAAAAAATGGGGGCGACGGGTGGGACGCTGTGGCATAGCGGTGTTGGGGCTGGGTTTGGCGGCCATCCTCCTCGCTCTGGGAGCTCTTTCCAGCAGCGCTACGACAGGAGCGCTGATCATGGCCGCGGGAGCAGGTTCGCTCTACTTGTCCCAGAGCTCATATTGGGCGGTCTCGGCAGACCTGGGCGGCCCATCGGCGGGGACCGTATCAGGATTTATGAACATGTGGGCTCAGGCCGGCAGCGCCATCACTGCTGTCGTCACGCCGATAATAGCCATCCATTTTAGCTGGATGGCTTCCTTCATGGTTACGGCGGGCTTTTGCGTGGTAGGTAGTGTGGTGTGGCTCTTCGTCAATCCGGACCGACCACTCGCGACCGAAAAACATGGCGATGGGACTGGCGCCCCGGCTTGATTCCTGCAGAAAGACTCCCGACCGGCCGTCCAGACAGCAGAGATCACATAACCGTAGCTGACACGACAAACGTCAGGCTCCAGGATTCTTTAGAAGCCACACTTCTGCAATACGGAACTGCCTGCGCCAGTTCAGTTTTTCTTCGTTCAGCGGACGATCCCAGGTGAGCACCAGTTTTCTGTTTTTGAGAAGTCGGGGCGCAACCGGGAATTCTTTGAACTGACCCATCCCGGTTCCGTTGACAGTTGGCTCAACCCGTTCACCGTTGATCCGTAAGAGCGCCTGGCCATAGCCGGTAGAACGTATGACGTAATCAGCATTGGGATCGAGCCCGTCGTAAACAACGGCAGTTGGCCACAGGGTGACCTGCCAACTTAGGCGGGCGCGGCTCTTCCCCTGGTCCCACCACCAGAAAGTCGGCGTCGGGTGCTCCTCTAATTCAGGCCCGCCAGCGGGGTTGCAGCGGTCCACGTGAGGCGATTTCGCAATGTTACCCAGATCGTCATAGAAACTTCCCGGGCCCGGATGCTCCCAGGTTGCAATCTGAAGCAGTCGCCGGTGCTTTTCGTCTTCCGAATCGAGAGCACGGATGATCTTGAACTGATCTTCGAGCCACCACCGATTGTTCAGCGGATAATCGACGAAATCGAGAACTGCACCGCGTTCTTCACCACTGGCAAAGTATTTCTGCACGCTCGTCTGAAGACCGATGGAATGGAACAGCTCGTCACAAAGCGCGGAGATGCGCGCCCTCAGTTCAACGCCGACGGGGTGAATGACGGCACGGTTCAGCACGCGGGTGGCCTCTTCCATACTTTTGTCCGCGCCGACCTTTTCGGAATTGGCGAGAATGGCGTTGGCCTCTGATTCCAGCCTGGTTTCGCTGACGAGCCGCCGCCGCAGATAAGCGTCATAGTTCGCTCGAAGCTGGCACATCTGCCAGCGCCAGTTTTGCTCAAGGTCCGGCGCCATCGTTGCCAGTTGCTGCCATTCCATGAGGGCGCCTTCAACTGCCCCATTGTCAATCAGGGGCCCGCGCCAGTTATTTTCAAGCGCCAGGATAGCGTCGGCGGCCCGCTCGGCAACGGAAGATTTGAAGTAGACACGGGCGTATTCGACGAGAATTTCTCTTGGAGCGCGGTGCGGATCCCAGCTCAACGCACTCCAGATGGTTTTATTGACGTCGTCGTTGACGCCTTCAGAGTATGAGATGAATCCGTTTGTATAGCCGGCAGTCTGGCTGAAAATGGCCGTGTATCCGGCGGGGCGAGGGTTGATGGATTCCCGCCCTTCCGTCAGGGCATACGCCTGGTCCCAGTCCGGCACTTCATACTGGCAAAGTTTATTGTGGGTAATGTCCGGGTAGTCGCGTAATCCGTATCGATCGGGGAGCCGGTTGCGGACACCTCCCATGGGCGGACTTCCGGGGCCAGCCACCAGGCCTCCAAGCCATGGCGGCAGATGCTGCTGGATATAGTTAAAAGTGTAATCGATCTGTGTGGCGTTGAAATGCTGGAGGCTCAACCAGACTTTCGCCTCAGGGTGAGCGCGGATCAAAAGCCTCGCGATATCTTCCAGAAAGGGCAGGACAAGCTCGGGAGGATTGCTGCCGGGATCACCGCCGGGGAAAGTGAATCCGGTGAACACAGGCGTCGAATTGAAGAACTCCTCGCATCGCTTAAGCATCTGCGCGCGGCGGACTTGATCCTCCAGGCTGAAGTCGGCCGGCACCCACGCCCAATAGTCCAGTCCGTAGCGCTGGCAAATTTCGCCAATGGTCCGGTTCATTTCCGGACGCGGAACCTTCATCACCGGCGTCTCGCGGTCGTCCTGAAATGGAATGCCTTCTATGCTGTTGACGCCGAAGAAAGTGAGTTCGCGAATGTACTGCTCAAATTGGTCCGCACTCCATGCGTCATAGGTGTTGGTGGTGGCGCGATATCCAAGTTGATGCCCGCGAATTGCATAAACCGGCGCAGTCGCGATATCCAAGTCGGCAGCGATGGCCAGCTTGCCTCGCGAAGCGTTGAGCCGCCGAAGCAGGTTACCTACTCCGAACAGCGCGCCTCGGGCGTCGGCTCCGATCACCCACACGACGGGCTGCTGCTTGCCGTGATCCACCAATAGCCGGTAGCCTTCCGGGCGTGTCTCGGGTAAATTTCCTCCATGCCGAGCGGGCACCCGGATTCCCCATTCCATAGCCTCTCTGCCTGACGTAACAGCAATAACGGGCTTGTCTTCCACCCACTTCGTCGAACTGCCCAGCCGAATCGCGGTTCTCTTTTCCACCTCTTCAATCAACACCCGCGTGGCTGTTTGTTCGGCAAATGGCGGCTTTCCCGGACGCGACATGACTACGGTATTATCGAGCCGGATATCCGGCGAAGACATCCCATTATCGGCAGAGGTGTTGCTGGGATTTTGCTGGGGTTCGCCTGGCCCTGCCTCGAGCGGAAATGCGCCTCCGGCAAATGCCGGGCCCAATCCGAGAGCGCTTGCGCCTAACGTACCATGCTTAAGAAAATGCCTTCGATTCATCGGGAATGTTACCTCGCTCGAGCGTGAGATTCTCCGCGCGGTTAAAGTCCTACTTCCTGATGAGCCAGACCTCCGCCACCTGGCAGCCGCGCCCGTTGTGGCCTTGCCCGGATTCGCGACGCCAGGTGAGCGTGAGAGGGCCGGTGCCCGATGCTTCGCGCGGAATGTCGAACTCCAGCGGCTTGGGCGGCCAGGGCTTTGCTATGAACGGATGGATAGGATATTTTCCGTTGCAATCAAGGCGAATCTTCTGGCGCCGCGAATCGCCACTGTAGACAACTCGCAGCTTATACTGCACGTCGGGGTCGAGGCCCTGATATTGCATCTGGAGCGGCGCATCGAAGAGCGATTCTGCCCAGCACTTCCAGGCCGTGGGCACCGGCGCCCGGGACCACTCAGGATAGCCGTGCCCCACCAGCGCCGATTGTCGGAATTCGGGATCGCGTTTGGCCCCGAGGCCGCGCATCAGGTGCGGCTGATGCGAAAGGTCGCCAAGGTTGTCGTAAAATCCGCCCGGGCCTGGATCGGTGCGGTTCAGAACGTCCAGAATGGCCTTGTACTGCTCGTCGTAGGATGAAAGTTTGCGGATTGCCGCAAACTGCTGCCTCAGCCATGGTGCGTTGTTCAACGGAGTGTCCAGCGTGTCAAGATTGGCGGCGCGGCCGACGGCTTCAGCCTGGTAGCGCTCGACCGACAGTTGCATATGGATGCTCTGGAAAAGCGCTTCGCCAAGCTCGAGAACGCGTGTGCGGACATTGCGACCCCGAAAATCGCTAACGGCGGCATCGAGATATTTCTCTGCCCGATCGAGCAATACCGGAACTTCGACATCACTCGTCGGCTGAACACTTCGCCCTCCTACATCGAGAGGAATTGGTCGCGCGCCCACCTGCCGAATCTCTCCGAGCGCCGCCATTGCTTGCTGTTCCGCATGGGTTTCATTCAGCAGCCGCTTCTGGACAAAGGCATCGTAGTAGGCGCGGTAAAGGCCCATCTGGAACCGCCAGTTCTCGAGTTCGGCCGGCGTGGCGCTCGATTCCATATCCTGGAATTGCTCGAGCGTGGTGTTCACGCTGCCGTTGGACAACAGCGGTCCGCGCCAGTTCTTCTCCAGGCCCAGAATGCCCTGGGCGAGCCCTTCGCGCAGGCGATCGGAAACAAAGTAGGCGCTGTACTCCCGGAGAATTTCGATGACCGGTTTCTCAGGATTCCAACCCAGCGAACTCCAGAGGAATTTATTGACGTCATCATTACAGCCTTCGGAATACGTCAGGAACCCGATTGAATAAGGCGCGTGAAGATGAAAAATATCGGAGTAGTTCACCGGACGCGGATTGATGACTTCGCGGCCCTCGGTGAGCGCGTAGGCGAGGTCCCAGTCCGGCACAGGAAACTGGCACTCCACGCTGTGCGTGATATCGGGATATAAGCGGATGGGATAACGCTGCGGCAGCTTCTGGCGCAGCTCAGAGACATCAATGCGCATCTGCGGCCCATAGACCACGCCGGAAAGCCAGGCCGGCTGCTTGTCGACAATCTCAAAAAATTCCTTCATCCAGGTTTCGTCAAACGACTGCGGCGACATCCACATCTCCGCGCGCGGATGGTAGCGATGAAGGTTCTGCGTCTGTTTTTCGAGCAGAGCCATCATGTATTTGGGTTCGGTATGGCCCGGGTCGCCCCCCGGCACCATCACCGCATCGACGCGCGGCAAGGCCTTGAAAACTTCACCCCATTCGCGAAGCGCGAACTCGACCGTCTCGCGATTCGAATAGTCCTTGTCCATTGCCGGATACCAGATCCAGACGTCGAGCCCGTATTCATCCGCCAGGCGCGACATCTCGACCATCATCTGCATGGGCGGCAAGGGAAAATGCGGGCTGTCCGGCTGATCGTCCGAACGCGGCGGGATGAGTTCCACGGTGTTGGTTCCGAAAACCGCCAGGTCGCGATAGTACTGTTCCCACATGGAAACATTCCAGGCGTCGTAGGCGTTGGTCTTGGGACGATAGCCCAACTGGTGGCCTCGCAGTTTGTATTTGGGTGACGTCGTGATATCGAGAGGCCCGGTCAGCCCGATGTGCCGCTTGGTCATCCGAAGGCTGCGCAGCAAGCCGCCGACGCCAAACAGCACGCCGCGCTGGTCGGCGCCCGCAACGATCACGAGTGCTGAGCCTGAACGCTCAGTTGTGCGCAGGCGATAGCCTTCCGGGCCGGCGGGATCCTTGCCTTCCGAGGCCAGGCCGCGCGCTACATCGCCACCGCTCTTTTTCAACACCTGATCTGATCCAACTAAGATGGAAGGCTTGCCGCCCACGCCGAATTGATGCACGACGGGCCAGCGAATTTCCGTGCGCTTCTCAATTTCTTCCACCAGCAGTTGAACGGATTTTTGCTCGCACCGGGAGAAGCCCTCCGGCGCCACGACAACTGCATCTGTCAGGTCGATCGCGTTTGCGCCCTGCCCGCCGGCCTGCGCAAAGAGAGCAGTGCGATCGCCGGCGATCCAGCCCCGCGCTCCAATCAGCCCAGAATAAAATGCGCCTTCTTTTAAAAAACGCCGCCGGTTCATCCGCACCTCACGTCAAGAAAAATTCCCGCTCGTGCTTGAACGGCAAGCCAAGGGGGCTTGAGAAGACTCCTTGATTGACCGCCATTTTGCGGTTTTGAATATCCAACATTCCCGCGCCGTGACGGGTCCATACTCGATGCATGCCCTCAATCAAGGACTCGACAGCGCTCACGGCCCCTAAAGGGATAACAGAATTGCCTTGGAAATTGCAAGGACAAGGACTAAATTGCCGCGATGCTCCGCACGATTTTGTCAATCGCGCCGTCCTCGCTGGCTCTGATGCGACGGATGAGAATTCTCCAGGCAGGGAGCCTGGGCCACTCGCCCTACCTTAGTGTCGCACGGCCTGGCTCCTCAATCATAAATCGAAGGTGAATGTTAGGATGGTATATGAGCATAAAAGACAACAAGTCGAGATCGTCACTGGTCCGGATGGACAACGTGCTTATCGTGGTTGACGACCTTGAGGCTGCTATCGCGTTTTTTGCCGAACTTGGTCTGGAGCTCGAGGGCAAGACGACCGTCAAGGGACAGTGGGTTGACCGAACCGTGGGGCTAGAGGGCGTCCGAAGCGAAATCGCAATGATGCGGACCCCGGACGGCCACGGGCGGATTGAGTTGGACAAGTTCCACACGCCCAAGGCGATCAGGGCTGAGCCGCAGTGCGCACCGGTAAACACGCTGGGCATCCGCCGCATCATGTTCGCTGTCACCGACATCGACGACTTTGTTGCTCGCCTGCAGAAACATGGGGCTGAACTCATTGGTGAGGTGACACAGTACGAGGACACTTATCGACTCTGCTACGTCCGTGGCCCCGAGGGCATTATTGTCGCGCTGGCCGAGCAACTCGATCATAAGCCGGATGTTTAGCACATCCTCAATTTAAGTGTTTTGCTGGCGGCCCATGATTTTCGGTTGCCACGTGTTTGTGGAATCTACCACCGTGCGGCTATTCGCGCAGCTTCTGCGGGGCCGCTCGCTCGGTTTCTGAGCGTGAGAGCGTACAGATGAGCGTCCGCCCATCTTCAGATCGTTCGCTCGATGGTCGCTCGCGTCGAAATGGAAGGTCTGGTACGCCCGGAGAGATTCGAACTCCCGACCCCTTGCTTCGTAGGCAAGTGCTCTATCCAGCTGAGCTACGGGCGCGGACAGAAAGGCAAGAACAATCCAGTGTTCGCCTTCGAGACTTTAATTTTGCACGCACACCGCCCGGATGTCAACGCACCGCACGGGTGGACTTAAAGCCCATACAGTGTCCCGGTGCCGTTTTAGCTTCTGGTAAGAAGAGGACGAGGAGCACCACTCCAGAGGCACGGAAGGGCTGATCTTACTGCTGGAAGACAATGCTCTTTAGGCGTGATAGCGGCTCCGAGAAATCGAATACATCGTCGCTGGACGGATTGTATTTGTCGGTAATGCCCAGGAAACGGACCTCGGCTGGCTGCGTGGTTGGCATAAGGTACTTACCGTGCTCGACTCTGCCGTTCGTCAGCGTCAGGGTAATTTCCCCGTTGTTGAAGTCGATTCGGCTAATCCTGGAGAATTCCTGGACGTCGGCCTCACCATTGCTCATGAGCAAGGGGAGGGCCGTAATGGCAGGGACGGCGACCAGCAGCGAACCGCGGCCGCCGGGAGGGTAGTAATCGATGTAGGCATCAAAAACTTGTGTCGTGTTGCCGCCGACGTCCGTCACGCTGGCGGTGTAGCCGAAACGCTTCCAGAGCTCAACGATGCCCTGCTTCTGTGCAGCCGAGCTGGTGGTGACGCTGTAAGGCAAACTGCCCTCCGAAAGCTGGACTTTCTCGACCCGCATTTCCGGGAGGTCAAAATGCTTATAAACGATGATTGAAGAATCCTGATGGATGAGAATTGCGTCACGTTGGATGACGCGTTGGCGCCCATCCGCCGTGGCCTGATAGATGGTATCAGCTTTCAGCAGGAGTACCGGCGCCGCAAGGAAGAGAACCATCAGCGAGGCGCTTGCCTGAATTGTTTTGCGCATGAGAAAGGCCCCGCCATTTTCAAAAAACGGGGCCCATGTCTCCATGTTAGAGGCGGGTGCGACTATTTCTTCTTCTTGTACTGCGTCGATACCGCTCCCTGAATCGTGGCGATCATCGCTTTGGCGGCCTCGGCGTTTGGACCATTGGGATCGAGCGTAAGATATTGCTGGAAGGCCTCGACGGTGCCATCGGGAGCTTTTACTTTGCCATCCGCCGTCATCGTGGCCTTGCCCATTAGGGCCTGCCCCTCAAGGTAGTAGGCATCCGCATTTTTGGGATCCAGGCTGATGACCTTCTTGAAAGCGGTAAGCGCCTCGTCCATTTTTCCTGAGTTGTACATGATGGCGCCGACATTAAAGTAGTAACGGCCGGCATTGGTCGGATCGAGCGTCGCAGCTTTCTCAAATTCCGCCTGCGCCTCGGGCAATTTGCCCGTGGAGGCGTAAACGCTGCCCAGATTGTTGTGAAGAGCTGCGTCGTCCGGGGTCAACTGAATAGCTTTCTGGTAGGTTTCGACAGCCTTGTCGTTATCCTTTGCTTTGGCGTAGCTGTCAGCGAGGCGCGCCAGCACCACAGGGACGTTTTTGTCTTTGGCCATCGTAAGCGCCTGCTCAAAAGCTGCGGCAGCTTCCTTGTATTGTCCCTGGGTGTACAAGGTATTTCCCTGATCAAAATACTGCTTGAGCCCCTTGTACTGCTTTTCCTGCTTGGCCTGCTCTTCAGCCTTCTTGGCCATTTCAGGATTCTTTTTCATCTCCTCCTGGTGCTCCTGCTTTTGCTGTGCCATCTCCTTTGGGAGATCAAAGTCCACCGAGGTCGGCTCGCCAAGGCCGATATGCTTCTCGATGTAATACAAAGTCTGCCCGGTGGGACTCTGCAGGGTGATCTTATAGTTCCCGATGGGCAAGCCGATGTATACGAATTCGCCCTTCTTGCCCGTCTTGGTCTTATAAGTTGATTTGATGTCCAGCCGGTCGATGAGAACAATACACTTGGCGCACGGCTGGCCGTCCTGTTGTATCGCCTTGCCCTGTACCCCGCCGGTCTGGGCATAGGTTGGCAACGCGATCCCCAAAGCTGCGAAAGCAAAAGCCAGACCCAAAATCTTGCGCGCTGACATAAACTTCATTGGAACCTCCTCAACTCTTACTAGCCAGGTTTTATTCTAGCTTCATCCTTTTGTGTGCTCAACCCAATCCTTGCCGGGAAGGCGGCTGAGACTCTCAACCTGCACGGGATGCGTGCGGAGTGTATCGTGGACGGACGGCATAAGCAATGGGATCATCAAGGCCAGCTTCCTGGAAGGCCCTGAGGCGCAACGCACAACTGTCACAGACACCGCAGGCCATATCCTGCCGTTGATAGCAGGACCAAGTCAATTGCAGCGGGGCGCCAAGCTCAGCACCCTTCTGCACAATCTGACTCTTGCGCATGTGGATAACCGGCGTAACAATTTCGATGCTGGTTTCCGGCTTCGTCCCAACATCAATGACGCGGTTGAATACCTCATAGTACTCGGGGCGGCAATCCGGATAGCCGGAACTGTCTTCCGCCACTGCGCCAATAAACACTTTCCCGGCCCCGATCACCTCACTCCACGAAACAGCCACGGAAAGGAAATGCGCGTTGCGAAAAGGCACGTAGCTCGACGGAATTTCTTTGCGATCCAGGTTAGCCGCCTCGATCGGGATATCGGGATCGGTGAGGCTTGAACCTCCTATCTGCCGCAAGTGCTCCAAGCGGCAGACAAGGCGCCGCTCAGCATTGTAAAAATCCGCGAGCGCATTGAAAGCCTGGAGTTCCCTGCCCTCGGTCCGCTGACCATAAGCCACATGCAGGAGGGCCAGCCGATAGTCGAGGTTGGCAATCGCTGTGGTCACACAGCTATCCATGCCGCCGCTCGACAGGACCACGGCCAAGGGCGCCTGCGGCCAGACTTGATTGTCACTCAGCAAAAGGCCGTTTTCTCCCAGATGGAATTTTTGTAAGGCTGCCGTCCCTGCGGATATTCCAGACTACACCCCTCGCGTGTCCGGATCCCAGATAAACTTATGGATCTGGAGGCCGACTCGCACATTCAGATTGTCGCGCAAAACCCACTGGGCAAGCTGTAAAGGAGGTAACTGGCCAAATACCGGCGAGAAAATGATTTCATCGACAAGCCCGGCCAGACGATGGCTCTCCATAAAACCGCGCGCAAAAAGATAATCCCTTTCATCAAGCACCACAAACTTTATCTGATCTTTTCGCTCGAGGACGTCGAGATTCGCCAGATCGAACTTTCCGCTCTCACCGCTTCCCGGGCATTTAACGTCTATTATCTTAACGACGGGCCGGGCGAGGTCACCGACAAAGCGTTCGCCGCTGGTCTCAATCAGAACTCGATAGCCTTCAGCCAGCAGGCTGCCAGCAAGTCCGACTGTCTCCTTCTGAAGCAGCGGCTCTCCTCCGGTCAGTTCCACCATGTTCCCGCCCAACTCCCGCACACGGTCCAGAACCTGCTCGGGTGTCATTTTCTCGCCCCCGTGGAACGCGTAGGCCGTATCACACCAGTGGCAGCGCAAGTTGCACCCGGTGAGACGAACAAAAACGCAGGGCAGGCCGGCAAAAGAGGACTCGCCCTGGATTGATTTGAAGATCTCGGTAATGACCATCGGGATTAGGAGCTAACTTTTTCATCTTACTCGATTTTGATTTACAGAGCACAGGTAATCAGTGAAGTTATGCGCGTTGACCAACTCAGCGTGAGGCTTGAGCGCTCCCTCATGCTCGCAGAGCAAACCATTCTCCGCCATCCAGGCAGAACTCTGAAGAGAGCGATTGATGGGGCCCATGCCCTGCAGCTATCTCGGTGGCGGGGCAGTAGAGGGCGGTGTCGGCTTGCCGTCGATCGTGAAAGGTTCCATCAGCTCGGCGCGAGTACCGTCAGGATCAAAGAAGTTTGCCTGGCGCTGGCGGTTGTGCCCCACGTGAAGTTCTATTTTGCGAGTGTAATTCACGGCTGCGGCTCGGGACCGGAGGGTAGCCACCGCCTTATTGATATCGTGAGTCATCAGCGAGATGTGGTTTGCTCCACCGCGTTTGTCCTGCGGCGGCAGCTCCTTATAAAGCATCAGTTCAACATAGTCCTTCCCATTGGGCACGCGCAGGTCAACCCAGCTCAGGGTGACTCCGTCCGAGCTGCCGCGCCAGAACTCGCTGAAGCCAAGGATGTCTCCATAAAACGCCTTGGACCTGGCAAGCTCACCTACTGTAAACCCGATGTGCATGATGTGATCTGAGACTCGCGTATCGGGCATGTCCTGACCCTTCGATTTCATAGCCCAGCCGTCGGGCTGGTATTCCACAAATTCCACCTCATGGCCATCAGGGTCTCTAACCGTAAAAGCCTTGTCTCCGGTCTTTCCCTTGGCGACCTTTGCCGGAGCCTGGACGCCGCGGGAGATGAGGTATCGACGAAGCTGTTCAGCGTCGTCGGTGTAGAAGGCGATGTGATTGAGCATTCCATCCTTTTCGGGCCGCTCGGCAACAAGCTCCAAATGCTGGTCGTCGTTGATCTTGATGAAGGCGACCCGAATCGTCCCGTCACTATTCTTCAGGTCGTAAGGCTCGGCAAAACCCAGGAATTCTTTGTAGTAGGTCAGCGTCCTGGGCAGGTTGCTCGCATAAAAGGCCATGTGCGCGATGCCCAGAATTTGGGGACGCCTAGCCGCGGCGCGCGCGCCGACCGATGGAGCCGCCAGGAAGCACGGCAGCAGACATAAGAGTTTAAATTTCATCGAGGTCTCCGCGTCTTTCCATTTCGCATGGTTTGAGGGCGCGCACATCCTTCCGCGCCTCGACAGGTGTTGATGGCGTTAAGGGAATATCCCGCCGACGGGAATATACATCGGTTGGCTTCCTTGCGCAAGCCTTGGCGGATAGTACTTCCTCTGCGCCAAAATTCGCGCTGCGCCTGCGTTCAGCGATTGAGAAAAATGGCGACACCACGTAAGATTTAATCTCGCGCAGGGGCAATCAGAATGTAATCAGAGCAATTCCTCAGCTCTATCTCCGGTTATAGGGAGTAAGCATTGAGACGGAAAGTATCGCGCCGCCAATTGTTAAGAGGGATGGGAGTAGCAGGTCTGGGGGCATGGTTCACGCCTCGGCCGAATCTGCTGGGCCGCGCCGCGTCAGAGCAGTCCCCCGGCGCCCAGGTTCCCGTCACATTTACCGATGTCCGCGAAGTGGCGGGCATCACATTCAAACAGGATGGCACAGGAAGCGCGGAAAAGTATTATCTGGAAACCATGGGAACGGGCGTGGGCTGGATCGATTATGACCAGGACGGGCTGCTCGATCTCTACCTGGTCCAGACAGCCGCCAACAAGGCCTATAAACCTCCCCATCCTCTCCGCTCCGCGCTCTATCACAACAATGGCGACGGCACATTCAGCGACGTTACTGCCAAGGCCGGAGTGGGCGGCGAAGGCCATTACGGCCAGGGCGTCTGCGTTGGCGACTTCGATAACGACGGCTACCCGGACCTCTATGTCACCGGCTACGGCAGCGCCATTCTTTACCACAATAACGGCAACGGCACCTTTACTGACGTGACGGAAAAGGCCGGGGTGGCGGATAAGTCCATGTGGTCCACCAGCGCTGCGTGGATTGATTATGACAAGGACGGCTGGCTCGACCTGGTGGTCTGCAATTACATCGAGTGGTCACCTGAAAACAATATCTGGTGCGGCGAACACCGGACGGGTTATCGGGCTTATTGCCACCCTGACAATTATCGCGGCCAGCACCTCAAGCTTTACCACAACAACCATGATGGCACCTTTACGGATGTAAGCAAGCAATCGGGCATCGGCGTACCTGAAGCCAAAGGCATGGGCGTCGTGACGGCTGATTTCAATAACGACGGATGGCCGGATATTGCGATTGCCAACGACACGTGGCCGAATTTTCTGTTTATCAATCAAAAGAATGGAACGTTCAAAGACATCTCGTTCATCTCCGGAGTCGCGGCAAGCGCCGACGGCAAGTATGAAGCGGGCATGGGAATCGACGCCGCTGACGTAGACGGCGACGGGTGGCCCGACATCTATATCACTCACCTCGATTTTGAGCTCGACCGTCTCTATCGCAACAACCACGACGAAACATTTGACGACGTCACATACCAATGTGGGATCGGCAACAGCGCCATATTCCTGAGCGGAGTGGCAGCCGTCTTCGCGGATTATGACAACGACGGTTGGACGGACATTATGCAGGTAAATGGCGCCATGCTGGACAACATCAATCTATACCACACTGAAGTCACCTACAAAGAAGCCAAGCTGATGTATCGCAATCTGGGGAAAGGGAATTTTGCCAATGTATCCAAAGAGCTCGGCCCTGCCTTCATGCGCCCGGTTGCAGGACGCGGACTTGCGGCCGCGGACTTCGATAACGACGGCGACATCGATTTTGCCATCAACTCGCGGGACGACTACCCCGATCTGCTTCGGAACGATGGCGGCAATGCCAACAACTGGTTGACCGTGAACCTGGTGGGCACCAAATCCAACCGTGACGGGCTGGGAAGCGTTCTGAAACTGAGCTCGGAGGGCTTGATGCAGATCAAGCAGGCCAAAGGCGGCATGAGCTACATGTCCGCAAATGACCCGCGCATCCATTTTGGGCTCGGCAAGCGTAAGAGTATCGAATCGCTCCAGATTACGTGGCCCAGCGGCGCCGTTGACAATCTGACCAAGGTTCCAGTCAACCAGATCATCACGGTCAAAGAAGGCTCCAGAATCGTCTCCAAAACATTCCCGCGCATCAACTGGAAGTGATTCAAGAGCGCCGAGGAGTGGTCTCGTTGCAAACAGGCTGATACCGGCTGGCCTTCATTTCGAGGGAACGACCCTCACGAAAATCAGATAATCTGGACTTCGCAGTTGGTCACTATCGACTTGAACTTCAGCGCATCGTCGTCGGTGCCGACGATGGCGGCATAGTGCATGGGGACTGCGATCCTTGGGTTGATTGTCTGCGCTGCTTTTGCCGCTTCATCCACCGTCATCACATATGTTCCAGATACCGGCAGTAGCGCAATGTCGCACTGGATGGATTCCATTTCCGGAATCAAGTCCGTATCGCCGGCGTAATAGACGCGAGTCCCGTCCATTTCGAACACAAAGCCCACTCCCTTGACGTCCTTCGGGTGGAAGGGCTTGCCGGGCTCCCTGAATTTATCGACGTTGTACGCCGGGACCGCCTCAATCGCAATCTGATCGACGTTCAGCTTCTGGCCCGGCTCGATAAAATGCTTTCCCCTGGCTTGCACCCTGTCCAGGCCCGTCTCACACGCGCGGCTTGCAACGATGATGGTTTCAGGCGTACAGACCTTGTTGAGGTCATCGAGGCTGAGATGATCAAAGTGTTCGTGGCTTAAAAGAACAACATCCGCCTTGTCTTGTTTGGAGACTTTAAAGGGGTCCGTATAAATCACCTTTGAACCCGCAACCCGGAAAGTGTCATGTGCAATTCGTGTGAATTCCAGATTTAAAAGCTTCATGTCAAACCCTCCTGTGCCAGATATTTGTTTGGCAGGCCCGACAGCGTACGTTAAGGACTGAACATTCTAGAATATCAAAGAATGAAGCAACCCACTGCTAACAAGCTTCACGCGTGTCGATCAAAACGAAATCGATTCGTGTGCATCAGGATGGGCGTAGAGTTTCCGCTGTGCGTATTATGTAATTCTAATGATCCAGGAACCATTAGCTGCCGATCAATAGAAAGGGACATATACGTTGGCGGCTCAACCCGTGAGGAGCCGCCGACGCGGGGGGCGGGAAACCTGTGCGAACAGACGGAAAGCACGCAAGCTGCGCATGCCTTATTGTACTGCTGCTCATGGCAGTGCCTCCCGCCCACAGTCAGCAAACCGCGACAGTTCCGTCACTCGGTGAAATCGCACGACAGTTGAGGGCCGAACGGGCAACAGAAACGCACAAGCCGGTCGCCACATATACAAATGAGAACCTGCCCTCCGGTGAGTCGCCGGGGCTCGTCAGCGTTGAGCCCGGAAATCGAACGAAGAAAAATGAGCAGTCCGCGGGTAAGAATGTTCCGGGGGCCGAAAATCATGGAGAGAAGTATTTTCGCTCCAAGCGTGACAAGATCCGTTCACAAATAGAGTTTGAAGAGCACCAACTCGCTGCACTGAAGCAGCAATTGGGTGTGGCGCAGACCCAGTATTATCCAGATCCCCAGAAGACCCTGGAGCAGGAAAGTACACCAGCCTTTCGGACGGATGTCGAGAAGCTGCGCGCCAAGGTCGCGAGCATGGAGAAAGCACTCGCAAACGACCAAAAGGCAATGGACGATTTGCAGCAGGAAGTACGCCGCGCGGGAGGCGACCCCGGGTGGCTCCGGTAATGAACCACCCTCGGCCGCTGCAGCGTATCGACTTTCAGGCCCTATAAAACATCCAAGCCTCTAACGCGGATTTCTCTATGCCCTCTCGCCCAGGTGCAGCGCTGTTGCGCCGCCTGTGAAATTCCGGTAGCGTACTCCTCTGAATCCCTCCTCACGAAGCAGGTCGGCAAGCGCCTCCTGGTCCGGAAAGCGCGACACGGAATTGGGAAGATACTGGTACGGGCCTGCTACCCCTGAAATCAACTGCCCCAGCCGCGGCAGCACGCGGCGAAAATAGGTTCGAAAGAGCGGGCCAAAAACTGGCCATTTAACATGGGAAAACTCCAGGATGGCCACCATTCCGCCCTGCCGCAACACGCGCCGCATCTCCTGAAGGCCGCGCCTGTAGTTTGCGAGGTTGCGAAAGCCGAAGGCAATGGTCAGGGCGTCGAGCGATGCATCACGGAAAGGCAAGCGTAGCGCGTCAGCCTCGACAAAAATTGTGTCTCTTGCCCGCCGAGCCGATTTCTGGCGCGCTCGCTGCAACATCGGGTGACAGAAATCGGTTCCCAACACCGTCCCCGACGATGCCTGTCTTAAGGCCAGGGTCAAGTCTCCGGTGCCGCAGCAAAGATCGGCCACGACAGAATGGGGTTTGGCCAGCACTGGCTCGAGCGCCCTCACCGTTGCCCGCCGCCAGCGGATGTCAAAGCCAACCGAGAGCAGGTGGTTGAGCAGATCGTATCGCGGAGCTACGGCGGCAAACATGTTCCGCACCGCAGAAGCTGTGGCCCGCTCGTCGGCAGCCGAGCCCATGCTCGCGCCTTCAACCGGCAATGGCTTAGCCTTAGCCATGGATCTCCGATAGTTGCACGCTTCTCAAGGCCTCAACAGCCGCCTCGATGGGAATATCACTGACGACCTTGACTCTGCCGATCTTTTCCGGCACCACCCAATGGATCTGACCCGCAACGGCCTTCTTGTCACGCGGAAATAGTTTTTTGATTCTCGCCGAGTCCAGGTCGCGAATGGAAGGCAGCGGTCCAATCCTCCGCACCAATTCCGAGATGCGTTCCGCTTCGCTCAGGTCCAGCATATTCAAAAGAACGCCTAAGCGGGTCGCGCAAATAAGACCCCAACCCACGGCTTCACCGTGAAGAAATCGCCGATAGCCGGTTGCCTCTTCGAGCGCATGGCCAAAGGTGTGGCCGAGGTTCAACAGGCGGCGCAGGTCGGCTTCCCGCTCATCGCGATTAACGATGTCCACTTTGACCTCTGCCGCGCGCACCAGCAGTTTGTCGAGCGTGCCGTTGAATCCCGGGCGCCGCCGGCCCGCTGCCTTTTCCATTAGCGAGAACAACGAAGGTCCGGAAAGCACGGCATGTTTCGCAACCTCGTAGAAGCCGGAAAGGTATGCCCTTCGCGGAAGAGATTTCAGCACCACAGGGTCAGCCAGCACCAGGCGCGGCGGCGCGAAGGTTCCGATCAGGTTCTTCATCGCGCCGACATTTACGGCGGTCTTGCCTCCAATGGCGCTGTCGACCTGTGCCACCACGGTGGTCGGCGCCTGCACGTAATCAATGCCGCGCATATAGGTGGAGGCCACAAATCCACCAAGATCTCCGATGACGCCACCGCCAAAAGCAATCAGAAGCGAGCGCCTGTCGGCGCCTTTCTTGAGCAGCTTCGCGGCCACGCGCTCCGCCATTCTGACGCTTTTTGAGTTTTCGCCTGAAGGAACAAAAATCTCGCAGGGAGCGATCGACCCGGCGGCCCTGAGAAAATTCGCTCCCCAGCGCTTCCAGATCGAACGTTCCGTCAAAACAAAAATCGAAGAATAGCCCTGGTGCGGGAAGCGTTGCAGTGCGCTCCAGGCGCCGCGCCCGGCCATAACGTCGTAATCAAAATCGCGGGATTTCACTCGAAGTCGTCGCATGAGTTCCTGATTGGTTTTCCGCTGAGAGATAATGAAAACAGATAGCATACCACTCGCGCACGAGCAAGATCCCGGCCATCGAAGCACGGGACTGCCACCGGTTGCGGGCTTCGACCACGCCGCGTATGATGGTGTTGATCTCCATGAGCGAGAAGAACGAACACGTCGATTTCCTAATTCTTGGCGCCGGTATCGCCGGGCTACGCGCCGCAATCGAGCTGGCCGATTCTGCTCGCGTTCTGGTGCTGACCAAGGGCGAAATCTATGAATCGAGCACCGAGCACGCGCAGGGCGGCATTGCCGCGGCGCTTGCTGAGGACGATGAAGTATACCTCCATCTTCAGGATACCTTGCAGGCCGGCGATGGCCTCTGCCGTGAAGAAGCCGTAAAAATTTTGGTTGAACAGGGTCCCCACGAAATCAAGAAGCTGATTGATTGGGGCATGGAATTTGACCGCGAAGGCACGAAGCTGGCATTCACGCGCGAAGGAGCACACAGCCGCTCGCGTGTTCTGCACGCCCACGGAGACTCGACGGGGGCACAGATCCTGCGGGCGCTTATGGCCAAAGCGAAGACTCTGCCCAGCATTGAAATCCGCCCTCACACCTTTGTTACCGACCTGCTTCTGGATGGAGCGAAGGCCGCAGGGGTGAACTACATTGACTCGAAATCTTCCCACCTGCGGACGATCGAGGCCGGCGGGGTGCTGCTGGCGACCGGCGGCATGGGACAGGTGTACAAGGAGACCACCAATCCCGAGGTGGCCTGCGGCGACGGCGTCGCCATTGCATATCGCTCCGGCGCGCTGTTGAGCGATCTGGAATTCATCCAGTTTCATCCCACCGCGCTTTACGCAAAGGGCGCCCCGCGCTTCCTGCTGTCGGAGGCGCTGCGAGGTGAGGGCGCCGTGCTGCGAAACGTCGATTTGCACCGCTTTATGCCTCACTATCACGATGCCGCCGAGCTTGCGCCCCGTGACATCGTCTCGCGCGCCATTGTCATGGAAATGCGCAAGACCGGCGCCGAGTTTGTCTATCTTGATCTGACCGGACTGAAGCCAGACCACGTAAAGAGCCGCTTTCCCAGAATTGACGCCACCTGCCTGCAATACGGCCTGGATATTACGACTGATCTGCTGCCGGTCCGTCCTGCAGCCCATTACGCCATGGGCGGTGTTGCCACCGACCTCAACGGCAACACGTCAATCGAAGGACTCTACGCGGCGGGCGAAGTGGCCGCCACAGGAGTGCATGGCGCCAATCGGCTTGCCAGCAATTCCCTGCTGGAAGGCCTCGTCTTTGGAGCGCGCGCCGGAGCAAGCGCCCGCAGGGCTCCCTGCCATTCGCAGTCCGGCGTTGGTTCCGCCCGGCCGAAGAGTGGTGAGCTCCAAATGGGTGCGCGTCGAGAGCCGCACCCGCCAATTTCAACTGACGACGTGCCGCAGATCGTGACCCAGTTGCGCAGCATCCTGTGGAACAATGTCGGGATTATTCGCGAGCAGTCGGCGCTGAGTGCGGCGGTGCGCGAACTTGGCGAGCTCTCCGTTCCAGAGCCGCTGCCGCTAGATCGTACCTGCCAGGAGGCTCGTAACATGCTGACTTTGGCGCGATTAATTGCCTCTTCAGCCCTGGCGCGACGAGAAAGCCGGGGCGCCCACTATCGCACCGACATGCCGTTCAAGGACGATTCGACGCCTCCCCGACACTCTTTCACTCGGAAGGATTCCCCTGTGTCCTTCGCTCAGAATCTGCCCGCCGGTTTCAGCGGGAAATCGGCGGCGTCCAGCAAGTAGCCCTTTTCGCCGATTTAACAGTTTACTCCGCGCCAACGGCAGATTCCTCTCCCGCTCTGCGGGATCGGAATGACACCGAAACGCTCGAATTATTGCGTGCGCGAAGGCTTTTCAAGCTGGCTGAGCGCCGCCTTGACCACTCGCCCGACAATCGTCAGGCTGGAGGGGCTGCAGTGCTCAACCATGTCCTGCGCCGAATGCCAGTAGGCGTTATTCGGGCCGTAGTCGAAATCGATCAGGTCCACGGCGGAGACGCCCGCTGCGACAAAAGGAATGTGGTCATCATCAATCGCGACGGGTTGCCGAAGAAAGTAGCTGGAATAGCCGAGCTTGTCCGCCTGCCCAAAGACAAGTTTGTTCAGCCAGCCGGTGGAGTTCTGGTCCCAGCGAATATCGAGGTTCGCATCACCAATCATATCCACGAGAATCATGGCCTGGATGCGGCTAAGTTCCCCATTCGAGGTCAGTTTCTGGACCAAGTGCCGGCTCCCATAAACGCTATCGGTATCAGACCAGTTCTGGACCGCCTCCTCACCATCGAAGAAGACGATCCAATAGGTTAATTTGTGCGGCGCCCGCGCCAGCTCGCGAGCCATCTCTAGTAGAAACGCGGCACTGGATGCGCCATCATTGGCTCCGACAAAGGGGAAGGCATGTTCGGGCTTGGTGTCATAGTGGCCAGCGATCATGATGATGTGTCTTGGTTCTTTGCCGGGGATTTCAGCAACGAGATTCACCATGGGAATGTTGCCTGCAGGAGTGGCTCCCACAAATCTGTCTTGCACCACCCTGCATCCTGCCTGCTGAAGCTGCCCAATGATCCAGGCGCGGGAGTTCTCCAGGGCTTTGGAGCCAGCGGGTCGCGGGCCGAATGCCGCCAGATGCTGGAGGTCCGCAAAGGCGCGGCCTCCGTTAAACGCATACGGGTCGGCAGCGCAGGCCTGCTGGCCGTTCAACAGGTAGAAGAAGCTGGAAAGAAGCAGCAGTCCCTGGAGGCTGCGGGCGCTAGGCCTGCTCACGCTGCCGTTTCCGGTTTCTCCGGTACTGGACAAGCCATGAAAGCCCGATGCTGACGACGTAAAGGCCAACGAGCGGCATCCAGAACATGAACAGCGTGGTCCAATCCGGCGTGGGAGCCAGAGCCGCTGCCGCCACCGCCGTAAGAATGACGGCATAGCGGATATTTTTCACCAGAAATTTGGGAGTGACAATGCCGAAAATCGAAAGCAGCAGGATAACAACCGGCAGCTCGAAGACGACGCCGACGCCGACGATGATGGTCAGCGCCAGATCCCAGTATTCATGAATGGTGATCAGCGGTGTGAATTGATGCCCGAATTCCAGAAGGAACTTGAGCGCCGCGGGGAAAGCGAAGCGATAAGCAAAAAAACCACCCGCAAAAAACAGGCCGCTGGTCAGACCAACGAATGGCCAGACGTACTTCTTTTCGTGACGGTAAAGCCCGGGAGAGATGAACAGCCACAACTGGAGCAGAATGTAGGGCGCTGCCAGAAAGATGCCGCCCACAATCGAGAGCTTAATGTAAAGGTTGAAGGCGTCAACCGGATTGGTCATTACCAACTTGGGGGGCAAATGAAGACTGGTAAGGGTGTCGGTTATCGGCCTGGCAAGAAAAGCATAGATACTATCGGAAAAATAGAAGCAGATGACGAAGCCGACGAAAACGGAGATGGCGCTGCGGACCAGCCTTTTCCGAAGTTCCTCAAGGTGCTCGAGGAACGACATCTGCTTGCCGCTGAAATCGTCATCCTCGGGGCCGTGGTTCGGGTTCGTGCTGGGAGGGTTCTGAATAGTCGTAGCCATACTCAGGACCCGGCTCCAGACTGCTTTCGGACTGAGTGCTCACTGCCGCCTCTTCAGAATGAGCGCTCAACGCGTGCGTCTCTTCCGGGTGTTCGAAGCCTTCCTCTTCCAATTCGGTATAGTGATGCGTCTCATTCTGGGAGTAGCTGGAGTAACTGGAGTAGCTGGTGTCCTCTTCCTTGCGGTCGAGATTTCGGATTTCCTCTTCCAGCGAGTTCTTCAACTCGTTTGAAGCGCGGCGCAGCTCTCCCATTCCCTTGCCGAGGATGCGAGCGATCTCCGGCAGCTTCTTCGGCCCGAAGAGAAGAAAGGCAATAAATAAAATGAACCCGACTTCAGTGAAACCGCCGCTGAACAAGACGTACCTCTCTTTTGCATGATATGGGACGCCACCCTGCTTGTCAAGCAAGTGTCTGCCATCATTGAATTGCGGTTGAAGTCCCTCCGCGCCTTTCGGAAATGCTCCCCCTGTGGCGACTGTGATCTCGCGAAGCGGGAGGCCCTTACTGCGTTCAGAAGCCGCCCCTCCTGGGATTTTGAATCTGCAATCGCTGTGGCGGGCACGTGAGGCACGCATCGCTCGGCTCTCCTCATTGTTCACCGGCTGCTTGATACTTCATAGCTCAGAATTCATAATTGTGTTCGTACCCGCTGAATAGGAGGAGCCCATGCCTGAGCAATCCCCACGCGAATCTGCGGAACTGGCGATGCGTCAAATCAACGCTGCATGGCTTCATGGCCAGGTGGACGACCTTGCGCCTCGGTTGCACGCCGATATCGTCATGGTTGTCCCGGGATGGAGCGGTCGCGTTGCGGGAAAGCAGGAATTTCTGACCGGCTTCCGCGACTTCCTCGAGAGCTCGAAAATCCACGAATTCAATGAAGAGGATCTTCAAGCCGATGTCAGCGGCAGCACGGCCGTGGTTACCTTCCGATATGAGATGCTGTACGAGCGCGACAGCGCGCGATTCCGTGCAACGGGACGCGACCTTTGGGTATTTCAAAGCCAGGGCGCAGCTTGGATTGCCGTCTGGAGAACGATGCTCGACCTCGAGGAAAGTCCGGCCTAGGGTTTCGAGCACCACGCTCGTCATTTGCCGCCGTTCTTGCAAAGGCCTCTCGGGTGCTATCGAATCTCGATCCGGAATTTAAAGCGCGGTTGGAAGGTTCCACTCCCGCCCGATGATCCACCCGTGATGCATTCACTACAGGACGTGGACCCAAGACTGGCGGTTCCCGCTTCCCGCTGCCCTGATCCATCGAATCGGCATGTGAAAGTCATCCGCTTGACAGGCCGATTTTTTGCCCGGTATAGTTAGCGCTAGCTCCGTACATCATCAAACCCGGGCTTCGCTTTAACATAACCGTGAGGTATTCTCTAGCGATGGAGATGCGCGTGTCCCCAAGTTCGCCCAAAGCCATAACCCTCCTGATGATGCTGTGGGCGGTTATGGGGCTGACGCAGCGCGCCCCCCGGTTGCTGGCGTCAGGCGAGACCGCCGCCCAGCCGCTGGTTAGTGGAATATCCATCCATGATGGACCAGGCGGCGCGGTCGTCCTTGAGATTGCTGTTACGCACCCTGTCCCCTGGGAAACGACGCAATTGTCGGACCCGGAGCGGCTGGTATTGGATCTTGAGGGCGCGCGTGAAGCGAATCTGAGGAGCGAATATCCTGCCCAATCGCGTTTGCTGGGACGGGTGCACACGGCCCAGTGGAAAAGCGATCCGGCGGTGTTTCGGATTGTTGCCGACCTGAAAGGCAATCCAACCTTCAGTATCAAAGCTGTGGACTCCGGCATCCGGATCGAGCTCAAGGGCCGGGCTGACGCGAAGGGACAAGGCAACGGTCGAGAGGCGGCACATGCATCATCGTCCGGCAGGGCCGGCGAGCCTGGCCAGGAAACCGCACAGAAAAATCCGCCGCCCGAGTCTGCCCTTCAGGTCCATCGGCTCAAGGACTTCTCAGCCAGCCGGAAGGCTTCCGTACTGCCTCCACACGAGAGGCTGGTTCCAGTAGTCGATCCGCACCTGACGGCCCCGCGCCGCACAGTACCGGCAGGCCCCGCGCTCGTCTCCGGGATTTCGATTGAGCCGGGGAGCACTGGCGAAACCATGATTGACATAGCAAGCTCCCGCCCGGTACCCTATCGCGTATCCCAGCTTGCCAACCCCTTCCGTCTCGTGATCGATCTGAAAGATGCGCGCATCGCCAGCGGCAAGAAAATCTACCAGGTGAATTCTCCGGTCTTGAAAACGGTTCGAATAGGTCAGAGAAGCCCGGATGACGCTCATGCGGTCCGTGTGGTGGCTGAGCTTCAGGGCTATCCCATTTTTGACGTTTACGCGCACCAGCCGGGGATCCGAATTGCGCTCAAGCCGCGCCACGATCCTGTGGTCGCGACGCGCAATCCGTTCAAGTTTAAGTCTGCAGCTCAACAGCCGGGGGCGAAGCGTGCAGTTGTGCCGCCGCACCAGGCGGTGCCGGCGGGCGCCGATTTGCGATCGGCCATGCCGGGGAACCGCTTGGCAAACCTCGCAGTGATCGGCTTGATTGAAAAAGATGGCGTTGGAAGGCAGGCGGTTATCTCTGATGAATCCGGCGTCTACCTTGTTGCGAAGGGCGACATTTTTGAGAATTCTTTCACAGTGATTGAGATTTCGACCCATGCAGTAGAAGTGCAGGATTCGAAAACGCTCGAGACAGGATGGATTGCGTACTCCCATTGACGGACGATGCAGACATGCGCTGTCACGTCCATCGGGCGCGACGCTCAGTTACCGCGTCTAAAAGGCCCGCGGGCTGCTGACCATAATCGCGGCGAATCCCGCGGGCGCACGACGCGTGAGATTCCAAGATGCCTGAATTACCTGACGTCGAAGTCTTCTGCAAGGATCTCAAGTCTACCTCGCTGCGCAAGCCGATTAAGAGCGTACCAACTCTCGACAAAACGATCCTCTGGAAAACTTCACCGCAGAAATTCCGATCAGTTCTCAAAGGCAATCAGATCCGGGTGTGCCGGCGCCACGGGAAATATCTGTTTGCAGAACTGAAGGGAGATGGCTCCCTCGGCATGCACTTCGGGATGACCGGCCGCCTGAAATACTTGAAGGAAGGAGAGAAGCCGCCCGCACCTGCGCGGATCGTGGTCGAGTTCGAAGACGGGCACTGCCTTGCCTATACATCCGTGAGGAAGCTGGGAAGGGTTTTTCTGGTAACGGACATTGCGACGTTCGTCCGGAAACGGCAATTGGGTCCGGACGCCCTGGGGGTCGACTTCGACACGTTCCACTCCATTTTCCGGAGCCGGCGAGGAGCTGTGAAAGCAACTCTGATGGACCAGGCTCTATTGGCGGGACTCGGAAACATCTACACCGATGAGATACTTTTCCAAGCCGGCATTCGACCCACGCGAACTTGCGATCGGGTGAGTTCAAAAGAGTGGCAGCGCGTTTTTCGCTTGATGAGGAAAGTCTTGCCTGCCGCCATCAGCAAGCGGGCGCAACGGGACCGTTTGCCGAATTCCTATTTGACACCTCACCGTAAGACGGGAGCAAAATGCCCTCGGTGCGGATCGCCGCTAAAAAACAGTACGGTGGGGGGACGGACCACTTACTTCTGCCCTCGGGAACAGAAATAACATCAGCGGGTCAGCGGCGCTCAGCCGCGCCGGAGCGGGCTCCCTGCCCCCCAGAGTTTCCCCTCAAGTGGCATGCGTGGTATCGCAAATTGCTGACCACATTTTCAGAGGCCAGCAAGCGGCCCGTAAGTCACAGGTGCTGGATGACCGGCGCTAGTGCCGGAAGTAATCCGGCGCATTGCCCGGCTTCCATTTGATGTTGCAACCAATGCTCGGCTTCTGGTCATCGGGAACCACCGTGCCATCGAGAACGGCATCGATGGCAGCGCGCAGGTCGGCCCCGGTGACTGGCCGGCCGTTCGAGGGACGGCTGTCGTCCATCTGGCCACGATAGACCAGTCGGCCGTCGCGATCAAAAAGGTAGAAATCGGGCGTGCAGGCTGCGCCGTAAGACTTCGCAACCTGCTGCGTCTCATCGTAGAGATACGGAAACGGGAAATCCATCTTCCTGCTCAGTTCCGCCATCTTCTCCGGCGAGTCGTCAGGATAGGCGCTGACGTCATTGGAGCTGATACCGACGATTCCAACATCGCGCCGTTGATATTGGCGGGCAAGTTCGACAAATTGCGGAAGCACGTGCTTCACGAAGGGACAGTGATTGCAAAGAAACACAACAAGCAGCGCAGGCGCGTCTTTGTAGTCCGCCAGGGACACAATCCGGCGTTCATTGTCAGGAAGGCTGAAGGGCGGCGCCGGTGTGCCCAGTGGAATCATCGTCGAAAGCGTATTAACCATCGTTTCCTCCTTAATTGCAGGATAACATCTCGCCTCGCGTTGTCCTATTGTCGGCGGGCGCCTAACTCCGCAGGAAGTAACATCCCATGAAATCGTTTACCACACGCGTCCATTCCGAGCGGGCTGCTTGTGCGGCCCCGAGGAATCTGCCTCTGTGCCGGAGCAAAGCAGATTCCTTTCCCGCGCGGGCTCGGAATGACGTATCACCCTGATGTTCAAGTTTCTCTGAATAATGCCGAAAGCCTAGGTATCGGAAATCCCTGGGCTTGTTGAGGTTGAAAGTAGTGCCCGATATCAAATTGCTGAGCGCGGATGGAGCAGATAAGGAACGGGTGATTTCAAGTTAGAGCAGAGAAGGTTGATCATGACGGAGGAGACACCGGCTTCCAAGGGGTTCGGCAAAGGCGCGAGCGCAGGCGCCATCTCAAGAAGCTCGGGTACGAGCGACGTTCAGGCTGACCTCTACAGCTCCGAAGGGCTGCGGACGCTGGGTCTGCTGGCCGGCGGCATTGCGCACGACTTCAACAATGCGCTGGAGGTGATCATCGGTTTCACCTCGCTGGCGCGGCTCCGCCTGCCGCCGGGGGACCCGTTGCACGAACCCCTCAAGATCATCGAGGAATCGGCGAAAGGCGCGGCGGGGCTGGCGAGGAGCCTGCTCGACGTGTCGAAAGAAAAGCCGGACGACGAAGGGCCGGTTGAGGCAGGCGAACTTGTTGGAAACGTCCTCAGCATCATTACCCACACGTTCGATCGTAAGATACGAATTGAGGACCGAATCGGCCCGCGGCTGCCCGGGATTAAGGGAAGTCATAGCCGCCTTCAGCAGGCCATACTGAATCTCTGCATCAACGCCCGCGACGCCATGGAGCAGGGCGGCACGCTTGTTATTGAAGCGGACCTGCAGACCATCAAGCCGGGTGATGCACGGCTGCCCGAATCGGGTGCGCCGGGCGATTACGTGCGCATCGCGGTTCGCGACACCGGGAAAGGAATTCCGCCGGAAAGTGTGCAAAAGATCTTTGTGCCATTGTTCACCACCAAGGGTGAGGGCGGCGGTCACGGCCTGGGCCTGGCAATGGTCGAGAAAATGGTGAAGGACGCGCGCGGGTTCATTTCTGTGTCGAGCAAGCCGGGGCAAGGGAGCGAATTTTCGCTCTACTTCCCGGCGGTGCCGGGTGGACGCCGGCGCGCAATGGATTCGAGGGCGGATCAGGCGACTGCGGGCCGGGGCCGGGTGCTTGTGGTTGATGATGAGCCTCGCATTCTCGAATTCCTGGAAAAGGGACTGACGCGGCTGGGGTACGAAGTGATAACGGCCGAAAGCGGCCGCAGCGCCTGCGAAATCTATTCCCGAATAAGCGGTGACATCAACTGTGTGCTGCTCGACCTGATTATGCCCGGGCTGAGCGGCCTGGAAACCTACGCGAGGCTCAAAGATATCAATCCTGGCGTGCGAGTCATCCTCTCCTCCGGATACAGTTCGGGGCTGATTAGGCGTGAAGCATCAGCAGCGGGCAGCCCGGAGTTCATGGAAAAGCCCTTCACACTGGAGGAGCTGTCGCAGGCGCTCGAGAAAGTCCAGCGAAATTGAGCGCTGCCGTGGCCAGAGCATAAAGATGATGGCCGAAGTGGACAACCAGAGAGAGTCGGCGCAGGAGCCTTCGTGCATTCTTGTGGCAGATGATGACCCCATCTCGCTGCGGGTCCTGCAAAAAGCCCTTGAGAGGTGGGGCCACGAAGTCGTGGCGGCCAGAGACGGCACCGAGGCATGGCAAATCCTGACGAGGCCCGAGGCTCCTCAGATGGCTATCCTGGACTGGATGATGCCGGGAATGGACGGGCCCACAATTTGCCATCGCGCCCGGGCAGCGCCCGCCATTACTACTCCTTATCTCATCCTCCTGACGGCGCGGAACGATTACGGTGACATCGTGAGCGGGCTCGAAGCTGGGGCCAACGATTATGTAACGAAACCTTTCAATCAGGCCGAATTGCGCGCGCGGGTGCGGGTGGGGCTCCGCGTGCTGGACCTGCAGCGCAAACTGGCGGAGCGAGTTCAAGAGCTGGAAGCGGCGCTGAAGCAGGTGAAGCAACTGCGGGGATTGCTGCCCATCTGCATGTACTGCAAAAAGATCCGGAATGATGGCGATTACTGGCAGCAGGTTGAAGTATACATCAGTGACCACTCGGAAATAGAGTTCAGCCATGGGATCTGCCCCGGATGCTACGAGAGGCTCATGAATTCCCAGCTTGAGTGAGCAGGACCAGGAAGGTAGTCTGCATGGCCCACATCCAGATATTTGCCCGCACACGTCATCGTGTGGCGCGGCTACTGCCCGCCGTGGCTGCGGCGGCCGCGTTATTTCTGGCTGCGGCGACATTGAACCGCGCAGCCTGCAGCGGTCCCCATCGCGCTCACGCACTCAAGCGCGAGGTCGGGACGGCTGCCGCCCAATGCTCAGGGGTACCGGGGGGAATACAGGCGAGCCGTTCCCGACTGCTTCTTGCGAACGGTTTTCCCGATATCACCAAAGTCAGCCGGTGGGAGGCACGCGAGTGGAATTGGATTCTTGGTTGGGCGGCGCTCCTGACACTGTTTTCGTTTCTCTGGACTGAAATTCTCCGGCAGCGCCTAAGGCTCCAGAGCACTCTGCTGCAGGAGTGGGCACGCCGCGAGGTAGCACTCAAGAATCGATATGAGGAACTATTTGAGAACGCCAACGACATCATTTACACCATGGACCTTTCAGGGAACTTCACTTCGATCAATAAGGAAGCCGAAAGGGTGACAGGGTACAACCGGCAGGATATTCTTGGCGGCAACGTCTCGCGCTACGTTGCCGAGGAATATCTTGAAGTTGTTCGACTGATGCTCAAAGAGAATCTGCGGGAAAAGACCTCCATGACTTACTCGATGGAGATCATGGCCAGAAACGGCTGCCGCGTTCCGCTGGAGATCAGCAGCCGTCTGATCTACGAAAATGACAAGCCGGTCGGCATCCAGGGAATTGCCCGAGACGTTTCAGAACGTAAGCAGATCGAAGTGGAGCGCCGGAAGGCCCAGCAGGCGGCCGAGGCGGCCAATCGCGCAAAAAGTGAATTTTTGGCCAACATGAGCCACGAAATCAGAACTCCGCTGAACGGTGTACTGGGCATGACCGATCTTGCCCTGAACACCAGACTGAATGAGGAGCAGCGCGAATATCTCACGCTGGTGAAGAGCTCCGGAGAAGCGCTCCTGACCGTGATCAATGATATTCTGGACTTCTCCAAAATTGAAGCCGGACACCTGGACATCAACCCCATCGATTTTGAGTTGCGCGATTCGCTTGGGGACACCTTGAGAACCCTCTCTCTGCGCGCACACGAGAAGGGCCTGGAACTGGCTCTGCACGTCGCGCAGGACGTACCCTACCGCCTAAACGCCGATCCTACCCGCCTGCGGCAGATCGTCGTAAACCTGGTTGGCAACGCCATCAAGTTCACTGATGAGGGAGAGGTGGTTCTCCACGTCGCAAAAGAATCCCAGAACGAAAACGAGATGCTGCTCCATTTCACGGTGACCGATACCGGGATTGGCATCCCGGCCAACAAGCAGGAGACGATTTTCGCTCCTTTCACGCAGGCCGATAGCTCCGCCACCCGGCGGTACGGTGGCACAGGCCTGGGCCTTACCATCTCTTTCCAGCTTGCGGGACTGATGGGAGGCCGGCTCTGGGTGGATAGCACGGAAGGGAAAGGCAGCAGCTTCCACTTTACCATCCGCTGCCGACCTGCGACTTCCGACGGCAAAGTCGCCGCCCCATCCGGCGCGAACCTGCGCGGATTGCCGGCTCTGGTGGTAGATGATAATGCCACGAACCGGCGCTTGCTTGAGGAACTGCTATCCAACTGGGGAATGAAGCCTGCCATGGCGGATGGCGGATGGACGGGCCTGGAAATTATGAGGCAGGCCAAGGCGGCCGGCAAATCGTTTCCCCTGATTTTGATTGACGCGTTGATGCCGGACATGGACGGGTTTACGCTCGCTGAACGGATTAAAGAGGATCCCACACTCTCCGGGGCCACTATCATGATGCTGACCTCCGGTGGCCATCGGGGCGATGCCGCGCGGTGCCGCAAACTTGGGATCGCCGTTTACCTCCACAAGCCCGTCAAGGAGCGGGACCTTCGTCAGGCCGTTGTGCTGGCGCTCTCGCCGCGCCGAAGCCGTGCCAGGGATGCCGAACTGATTACCCGGCATACCCTGCGCCAGGAAAAGCGAAAATTGCGAATCCTGCTGGCCGAAGATGACGTGGTTAACCGCCAGCTAGCCGAGCACCTCTTGAGAAAATTCGGTCATGTTGTGACTTCCGCGTCCAACGGTCGGAAAGCCGTGGAGGTCATCCAAGCATCCGGACTCGACAGCTTCGATGCAGTGCTGATGGACGTCCAGATGCCGGAGATGGATGGCGTCGAGGCGACGGCCGCCATCCGTGAGCTGGAAAAAGGAAAACTACGGCACCTGCCGATCATTGCCATGACGGCCCATGCCATGAAAGGTGACCGCTCGCGCTTTCTCGAGGCGGGCATGGATGGTTATATTGCCAAACCTGTTCAAGCCGGCGAACTCATCGCTGTGATTGACCGGACGGTGCCGCAAGCGGGAAAAGCGCCGCAGGCGCTCCAGCCCGAGCCGGCGGCCGGGGAGATCATCGACTGGAAACGCGGGCTTGCAGCCGCAGACGGGGATTCTGCCCTGCTCCACGATCTACTCAGGATGTTTGCGAACGAAGCCCCTGCCACCCTGACGAGGCTGCGGTCCGCTGTGGAGATGAAAGATGCTCCTGCGATTGAACGAGCGGCGCACACGTTGAAGGGGGCGGTGGGCAATTTTGGAGCAGATGCCGCCGTCCAGGCCGCGTTGGAGCTGGAAACCATTGGGCGCCGGAAGGACCTAGAGCGGGCCGGAGAAGCCTTTCGTTCTGTGGAACGGGAAATCCAGCGACTGCTGGCAGCCATTGATATGCTCGAGACCGGAGTGACCGGATGAAGGTGCTGGTTGCCGATGACGAGCCGGTCAATCGCCGCCTGCTGGAAATTCTCCTAAATAAGTGGGGTTATGAGGTATCCGTGGCCGCGGACGGAGTTCAAGCTTGGCGGCATCTGCAAGGTTCAACCTCCCCTCGGATCGCAATTCTTGACTGGATGATGCCTGAAATGGACGGCATTGAAGTCTGCCGGAAAATCAGAGAGGACGAAAAACGGCCTCCGGTGTACGTGCTTCTCCTGACGGCAAAACAGGCCACGGAAGATGCCAACGGACGATATGAGTCTGTTGCGGACGATTACCTTCCCAAGCCATATTCCGCCCATGAACTGAAGGCACGACTGCGCGCCGCACGGCGCATCCTGGAATTGGAGGACCAGTTGCGAGTGGCCAGCACGTCTCTCCAGGTTGAGACCACTCGGGACACGCTGACCGGCGTGTGGAACCGTTCGTCCATTCTTGATATCCTTCATCGCGAAATGGATCGCGGCGGCCGCCAAAATTCCTCGTTAACGGTCCTGATGATTGATATTGATCATCTCAGGGAAATCAATCACCAGCACGGGCACCTCGCCGGCGACGCCGTCATGCGCGAGGCGGCCCGAAGGCTGCGCAGTTCCATCCGGATTTACGACTCGCTGGGGCGTTACAGCGGGGGGCAGTTCGTCATTGTCTCTCCGAGTTGCGACCGTTCCCAGGCCATAAGTCAGGCCCAAAGGATCCAGTCGGTCATCTGTGAGGAAGAATTCCAGACGTTCAAGGGCGATTTGCGTGTCACCATCAGCACGGGCATCGCGGTTGGCTCGAACAACCAGCAGGCCGATGAACTTATTTCGGCAGCAGATGCTGCGCTGGCGGAAGCGAAGAAGGCCGGACCCAACAGGATTGGACTCGCATGCAAATAGCAACCCGCATACTGCTCCGTTCTCGGTTGCCATTCGAAGCGCCACCGTCCTGACCGGGAATGTTTATGTGATCCATAAGGCGATTTGATTGGCCTGCGTTATCCCTCATCTTATAATCTGTGGCCATGGCGTCCGTCCCCTTGAAAACTTCATTGATGGAATTCTGCTCGGTCGAGTTTGAGAGCATCCGGACCGAGTTTGAAACCATCGGCAACGGCCAGTCCGCCGCGCTGTCACGCGCAAACGTGGTCGACCGGGTCATCCAGGAACTCTATAGAACCCTCCTTGCTTCAAAGGCCGAAGCCGGAGACGACCTTTGCGTAGTAGCGCTTGGCGGATACGGGCGGCGGGAGCTGTTCCCACACTCCGATATTGATCTTCTGTTCGTTTCCAGCCGAAGCGCGACCCAGGCTGAGTGCCGCGAGCCGATCGGGCAGTTTGTCCGTTCACTCTGGGACCTGCGTCTGCGGGCCTCTCAGACGTGCCGGACTCTGGACGATTGCAGCATTCTCCACAGGGATAACCTTGAATTCAACGTTGCGATGCTGGACCTCCGCTACGTTGCGGGACCGGAAACTCTGTTCGCCGAACTTCATGACATGCGGGTTCCCAGGCTTCTGGGCAAAGACGGGAATGCCCTGTTGACCAACCTGATCGATATGACTCGCGAGCGTCATCATAAGTACGGGAACACCATTTTTCACCTGGAGCCGAACATCAAAGAGGCGCCAGGAGGTTTTCGCGATCTCCACGTTATCCGTTGGCTCAAAACCATCTCTGAACTGGCCACCAGCGGCCGATGGAAATCGGCTGCGGAGACTAGTTCTTCCCGGAGCGCAGCCGCTGCCGGCGAAGCATTGCAATTCCTTGCCACGACTCGCTGCTTTTTGCACTATCGCCTGGAGCGCGACGACAATCGGCTGAGTTATGAACTGCAGGAAGAAGCCGCCGCGCGAGGCATCGGAATCAGCATCGGACGGCCGGTCCCGTCCGCCGACTGGATGCGCGCTTACTTTCGCCATGCCAGGACCATCAAGCGGTTGACGAGCGAAACCATGGAGGAAGTTCAGCCCGGACGCCTGGCCCTTTACAACCTCTACCGGGACTGGAAGTCGCGCGTCTCAAATCTGGATTTCTCAGCGGTGAGGGGAAAGATTTTCCTCAGATTGCCTGTCGAGGCGCGCGATTTTGATTACCTGATGCGGCTGTTCGAATTTGTCGCGCGGCACGGGCTTGAAATGAGCCGCGAAGCCGAGCTGTGGGTGGAACAGTCTCGTTACGGCGGGCTGGGCCGCGAGCAGAACCGGGCCGAATTCTGGCTGCAATTCTGCCTCATTCTTTCCCTGCCTTATGCGGTCGAGGCGCTCAGGGCCATGCACCGGTTCGGCTGGCTCGAGGAGTTGTTCCCTGAACTCCGCGCGATTGACGCGTTAGTGATCAGAGATTTTTACCACCGATACACGGTTGACGAGCACTCCCTGTTGACCATACAGCATCTCTGCGCCCTGAGAAATGCCGAAGATGAATGGGGCCGGAAATTTGGAGAAATTCTGGCCGAACTCGAAGAGCCGCACCTGCTGTTTTTTGCGCTGCTGTTTCACGATGTCGGCAAAGGGATGGCGGTCGAGAACCATATCGATGGAAGCCTGCGGGCAATTGAGCAGGTGTTCGCACGAATTCATGTAAAGCCCGAGGAGCGCCAGACCATCCGCTTCCTCATCCGCCGTCACCTGGAAATGTCGGTAGCCTTCCAGCACCGGGACATCTTCGATCCCGCTACGGTTCACCACCTGATGGAGGTTGTTGGATCCCACCGTCACCTCAAGATGCTCACGCTTCTGACCTATGCCGACATCAAATCGGTCAACCCGGAGGCTCTGACTCCCTGGAAAGCCGAGATGCTGTGGACGCTCTATGTGGCCACATCAAACGCACTCGCCCGCAGCCTGGATAGTGACCGGATCGTTTCTGTTGAGGAAGCCATTTTGGAGGAAACTGGCGCCATTTCTTTGGCGCGAAGCAGCGCGCTGCCGGACGGCTCCGGCAAGTTCCTTGAAGGACTGCCAAAGCGATACCTTCGAATCCATTCAGTGGAAGAGATCGAGACGCATTATCGTATGGCGCAAGGACTCTCTAGGGACCCGGTTCAGACCTTGCTGAAAAACCGCGACCACCACTGGGAACTTATGGTGCTGACCCGTGATCGGCCCCATCTCTTCGCCTCGCTCACAGGGGTATTGACGGCCTGGGGCATGAACATCGTTACAGCGGAAGCTTTTGCAAACAGCTCGGGGACTGTTCTGGACACTTTCCGGTTTGTTGACCTGTTTCACACCCTGGATCTGAATCCCGCCGAACAAGAACGCTTGCAGCAAACGATCCACGACGTTTTGACCGGCCAGAGGAGCCTGGACGGCGTGATGCGCGGTCGTATTCGTCCAGAGACCCGTTCTGCAGGTGCCAAAATCCCTACCGCAATTCGGTTTGACGAGACCTCATCCTCCCACAGCACGCTTGTTGAGCTGACAACTCAGGACCGACCCGGACTGCTCTACCGGATAAGTTCGCTGCTCGCGGAGTATCGGTGCAACATCGAGGTGGCTGCGATTGACACGCAGGGCCGCAAAGCCATCGATGTGTTTTATCTGACGATCAACGGAAATAAACTCAGTGCCCTGGATAAACACGCCATTGAAGATGCGCTGCTCACCTCTTTTCCATAGCTTTCCAAGCGCATTGAAAATTTCGTGGGTCGTTCCAGCAAGAAGGCGAGAGATGGCAGGCGTGGAGGGACTCGAACCCCCGACCCTCGGATTAGAAATCCGATGCTCTATCCTACTGAGCTACACGCCCTGAATATCTTCAAAATCTTATCATAGGGAAATTTGTCGGGCACGCGCCCGCTTACCTTGGGGTCGCGTCTGGCAGGCCGCCATCGACGGGAATTGTTGCGCCGGTGGTGGGGGTCTGGCGGGTGGCGAAAAACATCACCGCCCGGGCCACGTCTGCGGCCGTTACCCGAGTCTTCAGCAGGTTTCGCTGGCGGTAATATTCCTCCAGGCCCTGTTCGTCCAACCCTCGCGCCCGCATCCGCTCCGGACCCACGGTCACCCACAACCCTGACCGCCTGCTGCCGTGACTGAACACCGCGTCCGGCGCCACCATGTTCACCCGCACTCCCAGCGGCGCCATCTCCAGGCTGGCAATCCGCGCCAACTGGTGCGCCGCTGCCTTCGTCGCGCTGTACGCGCCAAAACCCACTCCCGGCGCAAAGACGTTCTTCGTCGAAACCATCACTACGTCCCCGCCCGTCTGCTGCAATTTGAAATGCCGTCCGGCCTCCGACAGCACATTCAACGTCCCTTCCACATTGACTCGCTGCAATCTCCGAAATGCCTCCAGTTCCATCTCGTCCAGCTTCGCCGCGTGAGCCAGCCCAGCATTCACCACCATGAGGTCGACTCCGCCCCACTGCCGGATCACTGCTCCGAGGCCCCGATGCACCGATTCCGCCTGCGTTACGTCCATCGGCACGCTGGTGACCTGATCTTCAAATTTCGCGTTCAGATCTTCTGCCAGCCTCTCGAGATTCTCTCCAGGAAGGTCCGTCAACGCCACCTGGCAGCCGGCCCCCAGCAGCGCCTCAGCTATCGCCGAACCGATCGCTCCCGCCGCTCCCGTAACCACCGCCACCTGCCGCTCCAGTGCCCGCTTCTCGCCGTTGCCGTTCAGCTTGGCCTCCTGCAGCATGTGGTATTCCATTTCGAACAGATGCTCTTCCCCCAGGCCCTCATACTCACCCATCGCCGCTGTCTTCCGCTTCACCTCGAGCGTGTGCGCCGTGATGTCGCGCGCAATCCGGCTGGCCCGTGCATTCCGCCCCGCGCACAGCGCTCCCAATCCCGGCATCAGCACCACCCGCGGATATGGGTCGCGCCTTTCCACTCCCTGCGCCAGCTTGCCCGCATGCCGCTCGAAATACCCATCGTAGGCCTTCACGTAATCCTCGAGGGCGCTCGATACCTGCCCCCGCAGTTTGGCCAGATCGCTGTAGTCAGGCGCATCTATCCACAGCGGTACGCTCTTGGTGCGGATCAAATGATCGGAAGTCAGCGGAGGCGTCAGCGCCAACCGCTTGCCTCCCGCCGAATCTACAAAGTCCAGCACCTCGCGCCCCACCAGAGTGTTTAAGATGACCCGCCGCCACGGCCTGTTCTCATCCCCAGTTGACTCGGCCAGAAGCCCCCGTACGATCGGCGCCACCTGCTCGAGGCGAGCCGCCGCGGTTTCGGCCGGCGTCGATACTTCCACCGTCAGGCGCCGCTTCGCTTTTTTCTCCAGATAACGCTCCGCCGCATCCACCAATTCGATGGTTCGCTCATATGATTCTCGCGCCGTCTCTCCCCAGGTCACCAGCCCATGATGCATCCAAACCATGCCCGGGGCGTCGAGCGATGATTCCAAGGCCGCGATCGCTTCCTTCGCCAGATCAAATCCCGGCCGCACGTAGGGAAGAACAACTATTTGTTCGCCCAACGCCTCGCTTACTCGATCTGCGCCATTCACCTGGTTCGTCAGCGCCAGGATAGCGTCCGCGTGCGTGTGGTCCACGTATTTCGCCGGCAGAAAGGCGTGCGCCAGCGTTTCAATGGAGGGATTCGGCGCGCGGCAGTCGAGCAGATGTGTCCGAAATTCGTTCGCCATCCGCTCGTCCGATAGACAAGCCAGCGTTCGCAGTCGGCGCAGGTAATCGAGGTCCAGCGGGGCATAGCCTTCCGGCGTGATCTTCGCGAGGTCGCATCCGGACCCCTTGACGTAGACCGCCACCATCGACTCTCCCCAGGCGTTCCGCCACTTCCCCTTCACCGATGTGTTCCCGCCCCCGTGCAGGACCGCGTCCTGCTCCTGCCCGATCAGCCGGCTCGTGTAAATCCGCAGCGCCAGGTCCTCGCCCCATGCGGCTCCATACTCCGCCACATATTTCGCTGCCTCAGCATCATTCCATCGGCTCTTCAATGGTCTATACCCTCTGCGGATGCTACCGCCTGTAGCATCGTCCGGGCGTTCTCCCGTGCCGCCCTGCCATCAAAAATCGCGCTGCCTGCCACCACCAGATCGACACCGGTGCGCGCTACCTCCGCTGCATTGGCCCTGGTAATCCCGCCGTCCACGCAGATCAGGATCTCTTTACCTGACGCCTCGATTATCTTCCTCACCTGCTCAATCCGCCTGAAGGTTGACCCGGCGAATTTCTGTCCACTCCACCCCGGATTCACAGCCAGCAGCAGCACCATCTCCATCTGATCCAGCAGTGGGTTCAGGGTTTCGAGCGGCAACCCGGGATTCAAGGCGACGCCGCGGACGATCCCGCGCTGGCGGTCGTTGGCGTTCTCCATCACGCCCAACTCCTGAAGCACACGGTGCGGATGCGCCGAGGCGTCCGGATGGATCGTGACAATGTCCGCCCCAGCTTCTACGTATTCCCGCACCTTGCCCAGCGGCTCCGCGATCATCAGGTGCACGTCTTTCAGAAGCCGCGTCTTGATAGCTTTCACCAGCGGCGGCCCCGCCGTCATCCAGGGGCAGTAGACGCCGTCCATCACGTCCACGTGCACAATCCGCGCGCCTTCTTCCTCAAGGAGCCGCAGCTCCGAGCCGAGGTTGAGCAGGTCCGCCGTCAAGATCCCAACGCTCAGCGTCGGAGCTTCTCGGCGCAACTGTTCCAGGCTGCTTCCCATCGCTCACCGCCCCGCCGCCGCTTCCACGCCCTTCTGGTGTCGCAGCGTTTGGTAAAAGTCATAAGCCACTTCCGGCTTCATCGACTCGTGTACCACCTTCCCCACCGCCTGGATCATCGCCGCCGGCGCCTCCGACTGGAAGATGTTTCTTCCCATGTCAACTCCGGCCGCTCCCTCGGAGATGGCGCGATGGGCCATTTTAAGAGCGTCCAGTTCAGCAATCTTCTTGCCGCCCGCCATCACCACCGGAACGGGGCAGGACGCCGTCACCGTCTCAAAGCCTTCCCCAACGTAGTACGTCTTCACCACCTGCGCTCCCAGTTCCGCGCAAATCCGGCAAGCCAGCCTCAGATATCGCGCGTCCCTGGTCAGCTCTTTCCCCACCGCCGTGACTCCCAGCGTCACAATCCCGTGCCGGTTGCCCGCATCCACCAGGCGCGTCAGGTTGTGTACCGTCTGCGATTCGTACTCGCCCCCCACAAACACCTGCACGGCCATAGCCGCGATGTTCAGCCGCACGCAGTCTTCGATATCTACCGCAATCTGCTCGTTGGACAATTCCTTCAGGATGCTCGGCCCGCCGCTCGCCCGCAGCACCACTCCGCCCCCGAATGAAGACGGGATGGTGGAGCGCAGCATGCCTCGAGTCAGCATCAGCGCGTTCGCGTAGGACAGCAGCGGCACGATGTTCAGGTCCACGCGCTCCAACCCCGTCGTCGGCCCCTGGAAATACCCGTGGTCGATCGCCAGCATCACCGTGCGTCCGGAAGCGGGATTGAAAATCCGCGCCAGCCGGTTTTGCATGCCCCAATCCAGCGCTCTCGACCCCTTCAGAAAAAACGCCTCCTGCCGCGCTTCCACTTCCGGATAAAAATTTTTCGCCTCGCCCTTGCCTTCCAGATCAGCCATCGACTCTCCTCCTTCCTGATTTTCAATGCGCCCGCGCGGGCCACCATCTCCCACATACACGAACCCCGGCCGGAATCATTCATGCTAACAGACTCAGCAGGTTGATTGACACGTGATAGCGGCGCCCAAGTTGAAATAGATAAGATATCAGACCCTTGTATTGCACGTAACCCTCAGGGAGCGAATCGCATTGCAGGTCCGAGGCTTGCAAGGCGCTCGGCCGTGACATATGCTTTGATCGACTTCCCGGTTGGAGGCGGCGTGTTCACCCTACCAAAGCTTACCAGACTTGTGGTTCTCGTCCTGGTCGCCCTGTTTTATGGACTCAGGCTTTCGGCGGCTCGACGGGCAGAAGAGCAAGCCGAAGCCCCATACAAAAACCCGGCCCTGCCAATTGCGCAGCGAGTGGATGATCTGGTCTCGCGCATGACACTCGACGAGAAGGTCCGGCAGATGCAACACACGGCCCCCGCCATCCCACGGCTGGGCATCCCATCATACGACTGGTGGAATGAGGCGCTGCACGGGGTGGCGCGCGCCGGAACGGCAACCGTGTTCCCACAGGCGATTGGAATGGCCGCCACGTGGGATTCCGACCTCGTGTTCCAGGAAGGCCGCGTGATCTCGACCGAAGCCCGCGCCAAATATAACCAGGCGCAGCGTGAGGGTAACCACAGCATCTATTTTGGGCTCACATTCTGGTCGCCCAACATCAATATTTTCCGCGATCCGCGCTGGGGACGCGGCCAGGAAACTTACGGCGAAGACCCGTTCCTTACCTCGCGGCTTGGTGCCGCTTTTGTTCGCGGGATGCAGGGCGACAATCTGAAATACTTGGAGGTGATCGCGACTCCAAAACACTTCGCGGTGCACAGCGGCCCCGAACGCCTGCGGCACGGCTTCAACGCCAAGGTGTCGCCGTATGATATCGAAGACACCTACTTTCCTGCTTTCCGCGCGACGCTGGTGGACGCGCACGCGGATTCCACGATGTGCTCCTACAACGCCATCAACGGCCCACCAGCCTGTGCGGATCCATTCCTGCTGCAGAAGACCTTGCGCAACAATTGGAAGTTCCAGGGCTACGTTTCCTCCGATTGTGGCGCGGTCGATGATATCTTCCGCGGGCACCATTTTGCTCCCGACGTGGAACACGCCGCGGCCCTGGCCGTCAAGGCCGGCACGGACACCACGTGCGGGAGTGAATACGTTACCCTCGTCAAGTCCGTTCACGATCAGCTGATCAAAGAGAGTGAAATTGATATGGCTGTAAAGCGCCTGTTTACGGCGCGCATGCGCTTGGGAATGTTTGATCCCCCACAGTATGTTCCCTTCAGCCAGCTTCCGATGTCGGAGGTTAACTCGCCAGCCCACCGGCAGCTTGCGCTCCGCACAGCGCGCGAATCAATCGTGCTGCTGAAAAACAATGGCATCCTGCCCTTCAAGGCCCACATAAAAACCATCGCCGTGATCGGTCCCAACGCCGAATCTCTGCCGGCAATCGAAGGCAATTATCATGGAGTACCTGCCAGCCCCGTGCTGCCGATCGACGGATTAGTTAAAGAGTTTGCGGGCAGGTCAAAAATTCTGTACGCCCAAGGCTCGCCGTATGTATTGGAACTGCCCGTGCCAGTACCGCAGACCGCCTTCCATCCCGCAGGCAATTCGTCGGTTTTAGGACTTAAGGCCGAGTATTTTGCAAATGCGGATTTCTCCGGCAAGCCGGCGTTGGTTCGCGACGACGCACAGATCCAGTTCGACTGGAATGCTGCATCGCCCGCACCCGGTATTCCCATGCAGGCTTTTTCAGTACGCTGGACCGGAACCTTTACTCCACCTGGCCCTGGAGATTACACGTTCGGCATCGAGCAGCCGCACTGCTATCCCTGTGGAGACCATGAGACATTCCACGCCTCTCTGGATGGCAAACTGGTTCTCACCAGCGCGAGTTTCAACAGGCACCCGCGGGCGGGGTCATTTCAAGCGCACTTCGGCGACACGAAGCCGCACGCCATCCGGCTGGATTACTCCCACCGTTCGCCGTTGTTCGGCGCCGGAATCACGTTGGTGTGGAAGGCTCCTGTCGATGTCATGCGCCAGCGAGCAGTGCAGCTTGCGCGCCAGGCTGACGTTGTGGTCGCTTTCGTCGGCTTATCTCCGCATCTGGAGGGTGAGGAGATGCCGCTGCACATTCCGGGTTTTGACGGGGGCGACCGCACGGACCTGAAGCTGCCGGGAGTTCAAGCGGAACTCCTTCAGGCCATGGCCGCAACCAGGACGCCGATCGTTGTTGTGCTCCTGAATGGCAGCGCGTTGGCCGTGAACTGGGCCCGGGAACACGCGGCAGCAATCCTTGAAGCGTGGTATCCGGGTGAAGAGGGTGGAACCGCCATCGCTGAAACGCTGGCCGGCCAAAACAATCCCGCCGGCAGGCTGCCGGTTACGATTTACAAATCTGTGGACCAGCTTCCGCCCTTCGCGGATTACTCCATGCAGAACCGCACCTACCGCTATTTCCATGGGGAGCCGCTGTACGGCTTCGGGTATGGTCTCAGTTATTCAAAGTTCAAGTACGGCGATCTTCGTCTCTCATCCACTCGGGTTATGGCCGGCCATGAACTCACGGTCGAGACCGATGTAAGGAACACTTCCGATATTGACGGAGATGCCGTTTGCGAAATGTACCTCGAGTATGGACAAAAGCCGGGCGCTCCGCTTCTGGCTCTTAAGGGATTCAAGCGTGTCCATCTGGAGCCCGGCCAGGCGCGCCGAGTTCGCTTCACTCTCGACCCGCGTCAATTGAGCTTGGCCACGGAATCGGGTG
>DASUJZ010000017.1:0-14466 GCA_036278995.1 Terriglobia bacterium
TCACGGCAGTCGCCGTGCTCACCCTGGCCCTCGGCATTGGCGCCAACACGGCGATTTTCAGCGTTGTGAGCGCCGTAGTGCTGCGGCCGCTGCCTTATGCGCACAGCGGCCGGCTGGTGTGGATTGCCGAGTCGATTCCGGCGTTCAAGGCCGAAATCGCCACTGGCGGAGACTATTTCGATTGGAAAGATCAGAGCCACACGTTGGACCGGATCGCCGCATACGACCGGGGAGCCATAGCGGAGGGCAGTGCAGGGAAATCCGATGATTTCAATCTCACCGGCCGCGGCACGCCGGCGCGGGTTCATGGCTTGTCCGTAAGCGCCAGTTTCTTCGCCACTCTGGGCGTGGAGCCACAACTCGGGCGGGCCTTCACCGCGAACGAGGACCAGCCGAACGGACCTCACGTAGCGATCCTGATGCACTCCTTCTGGCAGCAGTATTTTGGTTCCGACCCTCGCGTGCTGGGCCAGACCGTCAACCTGGATGCGGCGCCTTACACCGTGGTGGGTGTGATGCCGGCGAGCTTCCGTTTCCCCGGGGAATCAGACGCTCAAATCCTGCTGCCGCTGGCTCTCAACCAGGCCGGTGAGCGGCTTCGCATCCAGTCGCAACGATTGGTTCGGATCATCGGTCGCTTGAAGCCCGGCGTCTCGCTCGCTGCCGCCCGGGCCGACCTGGATGAAATCCGGAAACGAGCGCAGACGTCCAGCGGGCCCACGCTGGCCGAGGGCGGTGGTCCCGCTCGGCGGGATCGTGCAATGCCTGGCCCGGGGCCGGGCGGCCCCATGCTGGGCGGCAGGGACGGCGGCCGTGATCGCACGGCTCCGCCGGCAACCGAGCTCAAAGTGGTGCCTCTCGCCGAACACCTGGCAGGGAATCTGCGCTCGGCCATGCTGATCTTGTTTGGGGCGGTCGGTCTGGTCTTGCTGATCGCTTGCGCCAACGTTGCCAACTTGATGCTGGCGCGCTCCTCAGCCCGGACGCGAGAAGTGGCGATGCGGACCGCCCTCGGCGCGGGGCGCTGGCGCCTGGTTCGGCAGCTTCTGGCGGAGAGTGTGACACTGGCCCTGGCCGGTGGCATTGCGGGATTGCTGCTTGCGGCCTGGGGTGTCCATGTTATCGCGCGCCTCATCCCGGCGGGCGCCGGGGGCGGCATCCTGGCTTTGGCGGCGCCGAAAGTCGATGGCAACGTTCTGCTTTTTGCGCTGGCCGCCTCGATTTTCACCGGAATTCTTTTCGGCCTTGCGCCTGCACTTACCCTCACGCGTCCCGACCTTGCCGAAGGGCTCAAGGAAGGCGCCCAGGTGGCGAGCCCCGGCAGCCGCCGAGGGCGCCTTTGTGGAGCGCTGGCCGTGGCTGAACTCTCCCTCGCGCTGGTGCTGCTGATCGGCGCCGGTTTGCTCATCAAGAGCTTCTATCGCGTCCTCCAGGTCAACCCAGGCTTCGTGCCGGAGCGCGTGCTGACCATGGACCTAAGCCTGACGGACGCTCAATACCCGGCGCCCCGGCAGAAATCGGAGTTTTTCTCGCAGGTACTGCGCCGCGTCGAGTCGCTGCCGGGTGTTCGCTCTGCGGCTCTCGCTGATTCTCTGCCACTCAGTCCTTATCAAACCTTTCTGATGATGCCCCTCAACCGCCTCCTGCCTAGGGCCGCGCTCTCGAGCTCGACAAGGGTGATGATATCGCGGCTCAAGGTAAGCCCGGGCTATTTCTACACGCTTGGCATTCCGGTGCTCAAAGGCCGCACCTTCACCGACCACGACAACGAGCAAGCGCTGAGGGTTGCGGTGTTGAATCAGGCCCTGGCGCGCCACCTCTGGCCGACGGAGGATCCCATCGGCAAGCAGCTCCCGCTCTTCGGCAATAACCTGACCGTGGTCGGCATAGTCGGCAACACCCGCCACGAAGGGCCCAGCCACGACACAGAGGCCGAGTTTTACGTGCCCTATCGCCAATCGCCGGACAACTCCATGCAACTTGCCGTCCGCACCACCGCTGAGCCGGACAGCATCGTCTCCGCAGTGCGCGCCCAGGTCAGGGATATCGACCCCGGCCAGCCGCTCTATAACGTGGCCACGCTCCAACAGGTCCTGTCGGAGTCGCTGGCTCCGCGGCGCTTAAACCTGCTTCTGCTGGGCGTTTTCGCCGGCATCGCGCTCGCGCTTGCGACGGTTGGAATCTATGGCGTGATGGCATTCTCGGTGACGCAGCGTACTCACGAGATCGGCATCCGCATGGCCCTGGGAGCTGAAAGAAGTCAGGTTTTAAGGATGGTGATTGGCCAGGGACTTAAATTGGCGCTGATAGGGGTGGTGGTTGGGGTTGCCGGCGCGCTCGCGCTGACGCGATTCCTCTCAAGCTTGCTCTACGGTGTTAAGCCCACTGACCTGCCCACCTTCATCGCCGTATCTCTGATTCTGATCGTCGTGGCGCTTGCGGCCTGCTACATCCCCGCCCGCCGCGCCACCAAAATCGATCCCATGGTGGCCCTGCGCTACGAATAGAGCAGGGAGCAGGGATTAGGGATTAGGGTAGCGCAGACTGCCGTGTTTGCAGTCTGCGGCCTTTGCTGAAAGCTGAATGCTGATGGCTGTGCGCTAACGGAGTTCTGGATCCTGAAATCTGCAATCTCAAATCTGAGGTATGAAATCAATTCGCGAGTGGGCGGAGGCCAAACGGAGAAAATCAAAAGCCACCCACGCTGAATGATTACTTTAAGACAACAGCCGCAGAGTCGGGCATTTTTCATAACTCAGAATTCATAACTTCCTTCGGCCAACAGTTGACGCGCAGGAAAGGAGCATGCAATGGCTTCGCTGCGAATCTTGCTTTCAAAGCTCAGCGCCCTGTTTCGCAAGGCGCGTCTCGAACAGCAGCTTGATGAAGATGTACGCGCCCACCTCAACATGCTCGCCGAAGAAAACCTGCGCAAAGGGATGACTACCGAAGAAGCGCGTTATGCCGCGCGGCGCGAGTTCGGTAACATTGCCAGCATAAAAGAAGAATGTCGCGAGCGCTGGAGCATCCGCATCATCGAGGAACTCGTCCAGGACCTCCGCTACGGCCTCCGGCAGCTCCGCCGCAATCCAGGATTCACAGCGGTTGCTGTCCTCACCCTCGCGCTCGGCATCGGCGCCAACACCGCGATTTTCAGCGTAGTGGATACAGTGTTGCTCCGGCCGCTGCCTTACAAAGACGCCTCGCGCCTTCTGTGGGCCACGGAACGATTCCCGTTCAATCATGGAGCTGCGAACGTCGTCAGTCCGGATTTCATTGGCTGGAAAGACCGCAACCAGGCTTTCGAACAGATCGGAGCCGCAGGAGGCGCGGGCGGTGAAAATCTTACCGGCGCGGGTCCTGCCATCCGGGTTAGCATCACAAACGTCACCACGAACTTTTTCTCCATGCTGGGGGTTCACCCGCTCTTAGGCCGAACCTTTCTAGCATCCGAAGGCAAGCTGGGTAACGACCATGTTGCCCTCCTAAGCGAGTCTCTATGGCGAAATCAGTTGGGCAGTGACACCCACGTTCTTGGAAAAACCATACGTCTTGGGGGGTCCGCGTATACCGTGGTCGGGGTGATGCCATCAAGCCTGCGATACGACAAGGCCGACGTGTGGACGCCATTTGCCCTGGACGACAAAAGGTTTTCTCCACAATCTCCCAGTTGGGCCATCCTGACGGTCGTGGGACGCCTTAAACCGGGCGTCGAAATACCCCAGGCGCAAGCAGACCTGCAACTCATCACCAGGCAGATGGACAAGGAATACCCGCCGCAGGCATCGCGGTTTCGGAGCGGAGCCCGGGTGCAAGTGGTTCCGTTGCACGAACTGCTGGTGCGGAACGTGCGACCGCTTCTTTTGATTCTGTTGGGCGCTGTCGGATTCGTACTTTTGATCGCCTGCCTGAACGTGGCGAACGTACTTCTTTCACGAGGAGTGGTTCGCGACAGAGAAATAGGTGTGCGGCTGGCGCTTGGAGCGGGACGTGGGCGGTTGGTCCGGCAACTGCTTACGGAAGCTTTGCTGCTGGCGGTCGCGGGAGGGGCTCTCGGGTGCCTAGCGGGCTTGGGAACAACAAAGATACTTTCACGTCTTATTCCGCCGAACTTTCCGTTGTCGACCCATCCTGAAGTGTGGATCTTTACATTTACGGCTTTCGTCGCTGCGCTGACAGTGGTGGCGTTCGGCCTGGTCCCTGCGCTGCTCGCGTCCAGGAGAGAGGTCAACGACGCGCTCAAAGAAGGAAATCAGCAGGCAGGATTGAATAGAGCAACTCACCGTCTGCGAGGTCTGATGGCTGCGGCAGAAATAGCCTTGTCGCTGATTCTGCTGGTCGGGGCAGGTCTCCTCATGCGAAGTCTTCTCAGGCTGACGGAAGTCAGTCTTGGCTTTGACCCGCACGCCCTGCTGATCGCAACTGTCCAAAGGACCTGGTCTTCAAATCCCGACGCTGCACAAGGCTATGCAACCTTCTTTCAAAGTGCGCTGGAGAAGGTTCAAAATCTCCCGGGAGTAAGAGACGCGGCCGTAACTTCACAATATCCTCTTGGCCCTCCTCACAACGGAACTACGCTCCTGAATATCAAGGGTAGGGGCCAGTTCCACACGCCGCAAGTTGTCATGCTTACGTCAATAAGCCCCGATTATTTCCGGACCATGGCTATGCCACTTTTGAAGGGCCGAACCTTCAATGATCAGGATTCCGCACACGCCGAGCCCGTCGCTGTCATTAATAGCTCGCTTGCGCGAATCTTGTTTGGTGAAGGGAACCCGCTGGGCCAGCGCCTCAGTTTTGGCCCGCCTCCGCAAACCTGGACAGAAATCGTGGGCGTGGTAACAGACACGAGGGATGGGATGCTTGAAGCTGAGCCTGACCCCGAACTTTTCACGCCTTACCTTCAACAGCCCTCGTACATTATGACTCTTGTCCTCCGGACCGGAACCAACCCAGGCTCGCTCGCGGGGGCTCTCCGGAAAGCCGTCCAGGATGTTGACAAGAATCAGCCAGTTTTTGCTGTCGAGACTATGGACGACGTGATCGCAACCTTGCTGGCGCCCCGCCGATTCCGGGCACTGCTTCTCGGATTATTTGCCATGCTAGCTCTTGTTCTAGCGGCTGTGGGAATCTTTGGTGTCATTTCGTATTCCGTGTCACAGCGGACCCGGGAAATCGGCATTCGCGTAGCCTTGGGTGCTGAACGCGGAGATGTGCTCAGGGCAGTCCTCGGTCAGGGGCTTAAGCTGGCACTGATCGGCGTCGGGGTTGGTATTGCTGGCGCTCTCGCATTGACCCGCTTTTTGTCAAGCATGCTTTATGGCGTCAAGCCCACCGACCCGCTGACCTTTATCGCCGTATCGCTCATCCTTATCGCCGTGGCGCTTGCGGCCTGCTACATCCCCGCCCGCCGCGCCACCAAAATCGATCCCATGGTGGCCCTGCGCTAGGAGTAGCGGCCCGCCGTCGCGCGGCGTTTGAGAAAGGGCACGAGTTCACTCGTGCCGAAAGAGCGACTCCGTATTCTCCTCTACAGACTTCAGCCTCCGAATCTCTACCGGCGCGTTTGCCGCGCCGAGCGTCGCGCCAGGCGAGTGGCCGACTTGGAAACTGAGAAATTCTCAAGTAGTTGGGACGGCATAAGTCTGAAGAACGAACACATGGCGCGGCGGCAAGTTCTGGCTTCGTCCTTTGTCCTTCATGCTGCGTCTTTCATCCTTCTTCATAAGCATGCTGGCGCCCAAAAAACTTGACAGCCGCTAAGCTACCATGCTAGCCTTGCTGATGATGTTAGCGGTCACGCCGGGGGTGGGGCATGATCATCGTCTGGATGGACTGCTTAGTGGACAATTAGTCGCTCCAAAACCGCCTACATATTGTGGTGCTGGTGCTAGTGGGACAAAAAGATGTTATTTTGAAAAACAAACCGGAGAAGTTGCTGAAAACAAAGGACCGGCCCTAAAAACAAACCGGAACAAACCGGAAAACAAAGCGGAGAAGTTCTTGAAAACACGTGCCTGTGGAAAAAACTAAGCGGAAAACAAAGCGGGCGATGTTGTTGATAATACGTCAAAGCCAGAAAACGCACGCAGTTTTCATCGGGATGTTTTCTCTCTGTTGTTACGGCCGCCTTTACCTGGCTATAAGGTTTGCCTGATTTCATCGATTTGCGTGTCTCAACTCCATAACTTCGCAGCCGAATTCCGCCGGGAGCCGTTGTAACCAATTGGATAATTCAGACCCGCAGGTTTGCAGGCCGCGAACTTAGGTGGCATAATGCGCTTCCAGCTTTGAGGAAACTTCGCACCCAGTAATAGAGCCTTCGCCCTTGTCATAACCTGTTCTCGGGCTAACGGCCGGATAGGCGCCGAAATGATCGCAGAAGAGATTGAAATTCGCACCCACGACGGAACGGCCGATGCTGTCCTGTACCGGCATGAAGACGGCGCCCGGCGTCCGGGCGTGATCCACTTGACGGACATTGGCGGCATTCGCGCCGCGCAGCGCTCAATGGCGCGGCGGCTTGCCGACGAAGGTCACACCGTGTTGATGCCGAACATCTTTTACCGCACCGATCGCCCTCCGCTGATCGATTTCGACTGGCGCGCTGACGCGGAGCGGGCGAAGAAGCGATTCGCAGAGTTGATGGACTCTGTGACCTCCGAAGCCTTGGAGCGCGACGCCGGGGACTATGTCGACTTCCTGGCCGCGCACGGTTCGACAACTGAGGGGCCGATGGGCGTTGTGGGCTATTGTTTTTCAGGCGCCATGGCCATGCGCACCGCTGCCGCCCGACCGGACAAAATCGCCGCCGCCGCGTCATTCCACGGCGGCCGGCTCTACACTGATACTGATTCGAGTCCTCACCTCGTGCTACCTCGCGTCAAGGCACGGCTCTATTTCGGGCACGCCGTTGAGGACCGCGGCATGCCGGCCGAGGCCATCGCAAAGTTGAACCGCGCTTTGCAAGAGTGGGGCGGCAATTATGAAAGCGAGGTTTACGACGGCGCCTATCACGGTTGGACAGTACCCGACAGCCCCGTTTACAACCAGCCGCAGGCTGAACGCGCTTACAGTAAATTGGCGGAACTGCTGGCGAGTACATTGAATTAGGAATCCGCCGATCCAGAAGCTGCTGCGCATCCGCGGCGGAACTTCTTCCTGGAGGTCAGCTTGAAACAAGCATTTATCTTAGGACTTCTGCTCTTTGTTTGCGCGCCGCTCTCCGCCCAGCAAGCCGGGCCAAAAATCCCGTACCAAGCCGACTCTAATTTCCTGAGACTGCCGCAGGGGATGTATCTGGGCGAGGCGGCGGGAGTGGCAGTGAATTCGAAGGGCGATATTTTCGTCTACAATCGCGGCGAAAAGACGCGCCTGCTGGAATTCGATCCGAACGGCAACTACCTGCGCACCATCGGCGACGGCCTTTACGGATTCGTTTTCGCGCACAGCGTCAAGATCGATCGCGACGACAATATCTGGTGCGTGGACGAGGGATCGAGCACGGTGATGGAACTCGATCCCACGGGGCGGCACGTGAAAATGGTGCTGGGACGTCGGCCGGAGCCGTCGAGCCACCTGCTGCCTAGTCAGCCTCAGCCTGCGGCATCCGACTGGCTTTTCAACCGGCCCACCGACGTCGCGTTTGATGCCAAGGGCGACATTTTTGTAACGGACGGCTACGTCAATTCGCGCGTGATGAAGTATGACAAGCGCGGCAACAAATTAAAGGAATGGGGAACTCGCGGCACCGCACCGGGGCAGTTCCACACGCCGCACACGATTGCGGTGGACGCCAATGACCGACTTTATGTCGGCGACCGCGAAAACAATCGCATCCAGGTTTTCGATACCGAGGGTAAATACATCGCCCAGTGGACGAACGTCGGCGCGCCCTGGGCGCTTTGCATCACCTCGGCGCCGCACCAGGTGATCTACAGTTCGGACTCGCGAGCCGGCCACATTTACAAGCTGGACTTGAACGGGAAAATCCTGGGCGAATTCGGCACCGCAGGCAAGCAGCCCGGCCAATTCGGCTGGATACACCAGATTGCGTGCCCGTCGGAAAACGTTCTTTTCGCTGGCGAGTTGCTCAACTGGCGCGTGCAGAAGCTGAGTCTGCATCCGGAGAAATAGACAAAATGGGGCCCGGCCTCGCTTCCGAGACGGTGCGCCATGGCGGCGGCTGCAGGCCTTCTCTCGATCACTTGACGGTTTTCGGATTACCGGGCAGTATCAATGAAGACTTCTTGCGCCGGGCCTGTAGCTCAGTTGGGAGAGCACCTGGTTTGCAACCAGGGGGTCGGGAGTTCGAACCTCCCCAGGTCCACCAGCCTTTCACCTTATGTTTCAATTGCTTGCAAGCTTTCTTCTTCAGCCTCCGAGGCTCGCTTTTCAGTGACTGTGCTAAAAATGTGATAAGCGTCTTCACCGAAGAATTCCCGATTCGCCTCATCCATCGCTTCGCGAACGTCCTCGTGCATTCCCAACAGATAATCGCGTTTGGTCTCGGGGCTGGAATGCCTCATCGCCTGGGTGAGGACGGCATCCGTGGCTGCTTTTTCCATCCGTGTACAGAACGCGTGTCGGAGTTGATAGATGGGAAGTAGGGAACACCCGCCCGCTTCAGCGTGCTTGTCCATGCGGTCTTGACACTGCTGATGGGCGATCAGGGAATCGAGGGCTTGGGAACAGGTACCGCGTCCCAGCTGGCAACTGATCTTTCCACCAGCGGAGAACCTTCAGGGCCAGACTACTGGGAGGCTGAGGCGTTGCTGACGCCTCAGTCTTCAGCTGTAGGTCGCTTGCCAGCCGGATCAGCCCCGCATCGAGGTCGACCCGGTCCAGCTCCAGCGAAAGGAGTTCACTGTACGTCCTGTTCCCGGTTTGTTCGAGCAGCAGAATCGCCACGCGCAGGTGAATAGGAGCAGCCTCAAGAATCCGAATGAATTCTTCAAGGGTGTGCTGCTTTTTCGGAGGGCGCTCCCGGCGTTCCGGATAATGTTCGAGGCCGGCGGTTGGATCCTCCGCGATGTACTTCCGATGGACTGCCATCTTGAACATCTCCATAGGGATCATTGAAAGATAGTGGGATCAGAACTGACGAGGTGCTCTTAGCATCTCGGTGTCTGCTCCAGGAGGGCATAAATGACTAGACACGAGAAGAAAAACTTTGAAGGACAGCACGTTGTTCTAGACGAGGGTGCGTTCATTGGTTGCAAAGGATTGCAGCCACGAGGGTGCATATCAATGATCTCTGAATCGACATCCTTCCTCCCTAGGAGCGCCGCCGGACTCCTGAAAATCCCGAAAAAGAACACCACGACAAGATCAAGCAGTTGCGGGGCGACTCCGAGCTGTCAGTGTTCGCTTGTATACGTCTGCCACTGGGCGTATATCCAGTTTTGATCCAGCCAGTAGAAATAAGGGTAACTGGGGTCTGAAAGGTAGTAAGTGTTGTTCTGGAGATGATTGCCCCAACTGGTGTAGACAGAGTCATCGAAGAGGCTTGCTTTGATAATTCCGGCAGCATAACCTGATTTCTGAGTGATGACGTTGTCGTGAACATAGAGGTTCTGCAGGGTATAAACAGTACCTGTTTTGGCGTCGGTTCCGCGATCTGTCTGCGTCCCACCGATCCCGTTCATGCAATTCGTCACAGTATTGCCATAAACCTGCACATTAGAAGCGTTTGAGATCAGGATTCCAGCGCCATACCAGAAGCTTGTTCCTTGTGGTGAACTCCCGTCGTTCTCGACTGTGTTGCCAGAAATAACCCCGTTGTAACTGATCTCATAATGGATGCCAGAGCCGATGTTGTGGGCTGTGTGGTTGTTCTTGATGGTGACATAATCACAACTGATATCGGCATGGATGCCCGGTCCCCCGTTATCATGCACGTAGTTGGCGTCGATGGTGACATTGGTGGCATAGGTGGCAAACTTGATTCCGCCCGCCTCCCAGTCGAACGCGTAGCCGGCAAAGTTGTTCTTATAGATCTCATTGTTCTGAACCAGGGTTTGATCCCCGTTTCCGGCAATGCCCATTTGCCCGTTGTCATGGATCTTGTTGTTGGTGACAACCATGCCGCTGTTCACACGGACCCCGACGCCGTGGTTGAGCATTATTTCATTTGAATCCACTTTCCAGTTGACCGCCGCAGCGCCATAGCCATAGAGGGAGTTCATGGCGTTGACTGCCCCCTTGCCGGCGATGCAGGCGTACTTCTCGATTACGAGCCCCTGAATCGTCACATTGCCCGCATCCCCCCAGAAGGCCGCGCCAAGGGTGCTCAGTTCAGTGATGTGGCCGCCCGGATCGCTTCCGACATAGATTTTCTCGGCGCTGTAGTCCAGATACCACGTACCAGGCACGACGAGAGAACCACTCGGAACGCGCGTGAGAGGCTTCGAATCAAAGAACAGATCCTCAGGATACATGCAGGCAGGGGAAGTGGAGCTGCAGACCCCTCTATAGGAAGATTGCTGAGTAATCCCAGAGGCTTGGGCTACCCAAACACTGGGTGAGACCTGTCGCCAGGAAGAAGCGTCGACCAGTTCGGCGCCATCGAGAACAGCTCCACTTTCGCCGGAGAACACATCGCCAGCTTTCGGCACGACGATTTGCATCCGATAAACACCTGGCGCCAGGATAAAAGTGGTTCCCGTAGGGTTATTGTTTACTGCCGCCTGGATGTTATCTCCCGGACTGAGCTGAATGCCTGCAGTCTGCGCAGGGTTCACAGTAACGGTGGCCATCGCCGTGGTTGTGCCGCCGCTGCCGGTGGCTGACAGCGTGTACGTCGTAGTTTGTTGAGGAGTGACCGTCACCGATCCCTGGGCCACGACGGCGCCGATTCCAGGCTCAAGATCGAGTGAGGTAGCGCTTTGTGAACTCCAGCTTAGGGTGGACGATTCTCCCACAGTGATGCTCGCGGGCTGCGATGACAAACTTGCAGTGGGCGCCGGCGCATGGCAGTTCTTCGGTGAACCGTTGCATGCCACACTTGTATGCTGCTTCGCATAAACAGGCTGGGGGCCAAAGGCAGAAAAAGGACCCAGCAACAATACACATGCTGAAACCCATGTGATTGAAAGCATCTTTCGAGAATTGAAACCTCGGCTTCCTGAATTCACAGATTCCTCCTCATCGCCGTCCGCGTCCGGAGCGCCCTTCGTGACTTGGGTGCGAGAAATAGTCCCTTTACCGGGATCAATCGGGTGTGCCTGACTTGGCGGAAAGCAATCTGAGGATGTTCAGGGCAGGTTTGATCCGGAACTGTCTCTCTTCTGCGGCTACCAAGTCGCTCCTCCAGGGTTGACAGAATAGCACAGTATTCATGTAGTAAATCATGACTCAAACCACACCGCTTGTGACCACACACCAGATCGGGATGGCCTTGAGACTGAGGAACAAGGCCCAACGGGATGCAGGATGTAGCCTCGTATTTTGGAGGGCCACGGCTGATCTCGGCAGAAGTGCACACGGGCGATTGAATTTGGCTCACGTTCCGTTTGGATTTTCAGATTGCAGTTGTTTGCTATAACTTAGGAGACCGTGCAGATTAGCATTTCATTCCGGTAAGTCATTGCAAGTCGTTGATTATCAATAGAGTATAAACATATCTCTTGAAATCGAAGGTCACGACATTCATAGAGAAGCTTGAATGTGACTTGATTTCAACACATTGAATTCGTCTCAGAGCCTCGGATGCCAGACTTGAATCCGGGGCGTGCAGAGGGTTGTAGTCCACACTGGTTGCCTTATCGCTGAAAAGTCGCAGACTACCTGGCTGTGATACCTGGCCTGTGTCCAACCGGGATGGAAGAGTGTTTATAACGTAGTTAATAACTCCGAATAGTAGAGAGTGCCGCAGTATGGCCCATTCGGACGGCGGAGAATTCCAAAGGATTCCGAGTAACTTTCCGGTGGGTGGCCGTTCTTAGAGCTCGCGGTTTTCTAACGACCTGCGAGCTTCGGAAGCGGCCCGGGGCGGGCATTGTGATTGGAGCAGGGCGGCCGGCTATCCTGTCAGACTACGTCCGCAGGCCCAGCACAATGCGCGAGAGTTGCGGGTACGTCCTTCTATAACCGCACCAACGCGCGATCGGGGCAAGTGCGCTAAAGATCGTCCTCTGCACCGCCAGCGGCGGCGAACCGAACACCATCACGTCACTGAACTCGCGCGCACTCAGGGAGAGTTGCAGCAGTGATGGCATGCCCTTGCGATCTGTGCACCCGAGCCGCGCGAATCCCCAGAACGTTTCGGTCATGTGCATGAACCGCAAGCCGGGTGTTATCTCCACCTGTACCCGCACATCTCGGGAGGTCGCATTCCGCCAGTCGTGCCATATACCTGCCTCGACAACGGCTGCCTCGCCCTGACGGAGGATGCTCGTCTGCTCGTTGAGCTTCACGGCAAGCTCGCCCTCCAACACGGTGAATTACTCCACCAGAGCAGGACTCCCCACCAGGATTAAATGCCTCTTCAAAGAACTTCTCGCCCCCGTTAAGCGGGCCCACACGCGAGCAGGTAGCGGTGGCTCAGGCAGATACTCCGCGGGGCCAAAAAATATCAGCCTATGCCGCCTTCAATCCTTTGCGTTCGACTTTCTTTCTCTTTATACGAAGAGAAACGCTCGCCAGCCACGGGAACAAGAACAGCGCAGCGCTGGCGACGGTTGCGGAACCGAAGATGACAAACACCCCAAAGCGTAGGGTAGGCGGGAAATTCGAAAGCAAAAAGATCCCGAACCCGCAACATATCACTAGGAAATTCGTTCCGATCGGTCGCCACAGATGCGAGCAGGCCTTCGACCACGGTTCCCAGGAGCTGAGGTTCTTATTGTCACGCTTGGCCAACATGGTGAGATAGATCATGGCGTCCACTCCCATGCCCAGATCGAGATTGGCGGCTGAAGCGGTAATGAAGTCCAGTGGCATGCCGAGGTAAGCGATATATCCACGCACGACGACTGGGATGATGGCCAGGGTTACCAGCATGGCCAAACTTGTACGCAATGAGCGGGAGAAGACAAGACCCATGGCCGTGAAAATGCCGATCAGCAACAGCGACCCGGTAATGATGCTGGATGTGATCAGCCGACCCATGTCACCCAATAAGCTGTACTCGCCACCGACAAGAAGCGTGCGAAAGCCCTCGCGATGAACCGTGCTCTCCAGGCGGCGGATGATCTGTTCGCGCGACGCGTTCCGCACAGTCTCCCGCATGCGCAAAAGAAAGAGTGCCTTCTTGTGATCCGGAGTTATGAACTGCCGCGCCGGCGCGCCGTGTTTCGGGCTCTCCAGCACGCCGACCTCTTTCTGTTTCTTGGATTTTCCTTGGAAAAATCCTTCGATAGATAACAGTTTCGAGTACCAGCGCCGGTCGATTTCGCTCTGAATGACCGGCAGCGACATAGCCTTGCCCACGGCGGGGTCCTTTTCCAACGCATCGTTCAGCGCCCACAGCCGCTTGTAGGCCTCGTTGGTATCGAGCGGAGCGCCGTGAATGTCTTCCACTTCGAGTTTCAGCGGACTACTTCCGCCGGAGCGATCAACCGCCTCCAGTCCTTGTCGAATGTCGCTTCCTTTCTTGAAATAGAAGAACAATGGCGGGTCCGTATTCAGGCGCAGTAACCCGATGGCGCCAACGATGCCGAAGATCACCAATGCGACCGCAACCAAGCGGTGGCGCTCGGAAAAGAACGAATGCAGCCGCGATGCGATGCCTTTGGTCCAGCCGAACTTTGTCTTTGGGGGTGACGCCAGAGCCAAAAACCAGGGATACAGGATGTATGCGGCGAGGAATGCCATCGCCGCGCCGACCGCTCCACCCGTGCCCAGGTGCTGCATGGACGTCGCGGAAACGAGCATGAGGCTGATGAAACCCAGCAACATGCACACCGCACTCCAGAATGACGGGGCAACCGTTTCCTTCACCGCAGTCCACACAGCCGCGTGCCCGACCAACTGTTTCTGCCGTCGAATCCCGATCCAGTTGTAAGTCAGAAAGACCATGGGCGAGAGAGTCATGACGAACACCATCGTCGACAGGTTCGCCGTGACCGGCCCAATCGGAATATGAATACGTTGATTAATGATGAGTGTCGCAGCGCTCGAATTCGCACATGCGACGAATGCGCCCAGCAGGACCCACGGCGAGCGAAATAGAACGAACAATACCACGCCAAACACGCCGACCGCGGCCAGGCTGAAAGTTCGCAGGTCCCTCGCCATTGTCCGCGAAATCATTTCGGTGACATAGGGCAGGCCCGAAATCATGACTTCGAAACCGGGCCGGTCGAACTTCTTCTTAAGAGCCTGCACGTCGTCGATCGTTTTCCCCCCGATGTCGTCTTTTACCGTGGCAATGACATCTGTGGAGCGGCGATGCTGGCCGATAAGAGTGTTCGTCCAGAGGGGGCTCTTCAGTGCGTCTTTGATGTCTTTTGGCCCGTGGCCCTT
>DASUJZ010000018.1:0-9349 GCA_036278995.1 Terriglobia bacterium
CCGCTATCAATACGGCAGTTATTCGAGCGGCGGGTACACTATCCTTGGCGCCGTTCTGGGTTCAATCCTCGACATGGAAGTGAGTCACTAAAGCCTGCGACACGGCGCGGTGCGCAAAACAAGCGCCTGGGGATTCATTGGCCGGAAAGACGGAGTGGAATCGGCGTACCCCGTTTGCGAGATGGGGCTGCTGCTGACCTTTGGTTGTGAGAAGAAAGGAAGACGTCAATGAACAGATTCAGAATCGGGTTTGTCTCGTTGATTATCGGAGTGGCCATGCTCCTGGTTGGCGGGATTACCTATACAACTCAGGAAAGAACCAAGATAGGGCCGATCGCCATCGAGCATCCGAAAGAACACACCATCCCCTATATGCCCTTGGCGGGCGTGCTTCTGGGTTTGACGGGCGGGGCTCTGATGCTCACCGGGCGCGCCAAGAGCCATTAGGGCTGATTCTACGCGGATGGTGGACATGGCAGAAAACACTGTGTCTGCGACACCCGGCGGGTTTAGGAACGGCCTGTAACAAACACACTTGAAGTGGAGGAAAAAATGAATCTAAACAGTAAAACGGTTTGGACCAGGGTTGTCTTCACATTTCTGGCGACAGGGATGTTGGGCCTGAGCCTGACCCCGTGCGCCTTCGCAGCCAACCCTCAAGAAGAGCAACCTGCGGTTTCGCGCAGTCAGGATATTAAGAAAATTCAGGAAAGTCTGCGCGACAAAGGTTATTACCACGCGAAAGTCGATGGCATCTTAGGTCCCCAGACCCGCGCAGGGATTCGCCAGTATCAGAAGAACGAAAATCTGCCCATCACAGGACGCCTGGATGCCAAGACTGCGGGCAAACTCGGGGTGGAGCCGAAGTCGGTAGGCGGGGAGTTTAAGTAAGCCGGAAGAGACGTGGGTCATGGCAGCGAAAAGGCTGGCCATGAAATGAAGGAAGGGAAGCCCGTCGCGTCGGGCAAGGAATTCGGCAAAGGCGTTGGCCGTTTCGGCAAGAGCGTTGGGATGGGAGTCGCGAAAGCTGTCAGCCCCGATAGTGATCGCGGAGACCGCCAAAAGAAAGAGCAATCCGCGAGCGAGCAGCAGCCACAGTAGTTGAATCGCCGGAATTCTCTTGCGTTTTCTTTCCGGCGCGGAGCCAGTCGGCGCAGGAGAGCATGACGGAACTGGCTCAACCTGCACCGAGGCGTGCAAGTTGAAATATCGCATGTGATAAAAATTGAGACAAGCGGAGGGTATAAGGATGAATCAAACGACTGTTCACGAAAAGTTGCAGGGGAGCCCCAGCGCCGCTGGGACCGAGCGAGCCCGGCCCAAGCTGCACCAGCAGGTCAGAGAAATTCAACCTTTCGGCAAGATCGCCAAACTGCCGATCGCCCTCGACGAAACGGTCTGCGCGTCGAGTGTAGAACTGCTGAACCAGGTTCTGGCCGATACGATGGTCTTGCGCGATATGTACAAGAAACATCACTGGCAGGTGGCGGGGGAGACGTTTTATCAGTTGCACCTGCTGTTCGACAAGCACTACGGCGAGCAGACGGAACTGGTGGATGCCATCGCGGAGCGCATTCACATTTTGGGCGGAATCAGTCTTGCGATGGGTGTTGACGCTGCCGAGGCAACTCTTATTCCCCGTCCTCCGCGTGGCCGGGAAGAGGCTCCAGCCCAAATCTCCCGTTTGCTCGAGGCGCACGAATTTGTCTTGAAGGCGTCCCGCACCGCAGCTCAGCAATCGGCGCAGGTAGGCGACGACGGGACAAACGATTTGCTGGTGAGCCAGGTGATTCGGACCAACGAACTTCAGGTCTGGTTCCTGGCGGAACATCTCATTGATGTTCCGCTGGCTCGCGCGGACTGACCGGAATGGCTTATCTGCAGCCGGCGGCAGCCGTTGGCATCCGCCAATCGCTCGGGCCTGCTACGCGCAAGATTACAGGATCCGGGGGAACGGCATGCTCGCAGCCGCTTTGATCGTCGTGCTGATTTTGATGCTGATGGGTGCATGGCCCAGGTGGTCGCACAAGCCGACGACCTATAAGGAGATACGGAGGAGGAGCCTTCCAATCCGGCCACCCAAGACCGACTCCAACATATTGTGGCTTGCTGAAACAACCGGATAAGCACGAGGCAACTACACCGTTGCAGTCCCGACCATGAAGCCGCGGTCGATACTCAACAGTGCATAACGGGGAGCAGACGTATAGAGGTCTCCCTCCGAAAATAAGGAGGTCAACAAATCATGCCTTTGATTCAAATATGCGTGGTTCTGATCGTAGTTGGGGTTCTCCTCTGGCTGGTTAACCGCTTCATCCCCATGGCAGGATCCATTAAGTCGATCTTGAATGCCGTCGTGATCATTGCGGTTGTTGTGTGGCTCCTGAATATCTTCGGACTCATGCACTACATCACCACGATGCACATCGGGCGGATGTCGTGAAAGCGGTAGTGGAGCAGAGCGGGAGCGGGGTTCGTAGCTGGCGTATAATTGGATCGGCTCAGACCCCCGCCCGGTGGGTTATCGAGCGGGCGGAGCGATTTATGTGTCCGCGTTGGATCGGTAGCTTACAGGCTAGTCAACTTGCGTGCAGTTGAGAAGGACTGATGCGCCATCCGGTCGTAACTTCGGCCGACCCAACAAGATCGTTCCGTTGCATCGAACCGTGCTGGCCTTTCCTTCAGACCCTCACCGAGCAGATCTAAATCCATTCGATTTTTGTGACGTTTTCGTGAGCACCGATGACAATCGAAAGCCCCCTTTCTATCTTTGCCGTTGCGGCTGCAGGAGTACAATCTGGCTGGCGTTTGTAAGTGAGTCAGGGCGAGCAGCGCGCTTGGGCTGAATTGCAGCGAAATCTTGCGTGATATAAACACGACCATTCGGACCTCGTGCGATCCCAATCCCTACATCAGTGTAACTCGGGTTTAAGCTGTTAGCCCGATGATTTTGCTGGAAACGAGGCTCGTTCATAAATGAGGCTTCCGCGGCAGGGACGGTTCCGTTGATGGCGATGTTCTCTCCCGAGGCCCGCCAGTGAATTCCGGCTGAGTTTATTCGCGCCGAAAGGGTCCTGCCCTCCCGGTCAACATGACCAAAGTATCGTTGCTAGAGCATGTCGCGGGAATGCACTCGCGTGACCGCAGCCAGTTTCTTATTCCACCTGAGAGGCTGAGCTTTACCCCCCGTCTCGGCGAAATTCTCGGGGCCCCTGCGGTCGCGGTTGACCAGCTCCCACATCTGCCTTTCCAAATCGGCCATCCGATTCGCTTCGGATGTTTGCAGGGGATATGATTCAGCGGGAACAGCCTGCGCTGTGCCATGGCTTTGACCGAAGTGGCGCCACCCATCGGGATGACTTTGCCCTGCCACCGAGGCGATATCTCGCTCGCCAAAGTGATACCACGTACTCGACTCGACAGGTTTGTTCTTTGGTGTCTTTTGCTACGCCTGGACTTCAGCCTGAGGGTGTGCGGCGGTGTCCGTTTAGGTGTATCTTCGAGTTTGAGCTGGACCCGCGCAGGCGATGGTTACAGCCCACAAGAGCCCAGCGAAAACAACGGCCCACCGGCAAAAAGAAATGGCTTTCATACTCGAACATCATCTTGGATACGATCCATCCGTTAACGACATCCAGGAGAGCGGCACACGTTCATCCGCGGCACCTCCAAAGTTCGTGGCGGTGCCTTGGGCCTCTCCCTTCCAGTTGACGGCTTCTATCCGTTCATCTTCAGTGGGCGGATAGATCAGAACCAGCCCATCTCGGCAAGCGTCGACAGGGCGCGTGAACTGATCCTGGTTTTTCATGATGAATTCAAGGGTCAGAGCCAAAGTATCGGAGTGGTATCCATTCGTGAAGCGTACTCCGCTTGCATGGGCCGAGGAATTCCACGTCCAGTAGTCGCACACGAGGTCATTGGAACCTCCGGGCATAGCCGCCCAGACCCGCAGATAATCCAGGGAGGCTCCAGGTCCACATTGGTATTCAACCCGCACTGAAGGCGACCTGTTAACTTTCATCAAGTCTTCCCATGCGAGAATCACTGCATACTCAAAGGCTTTGTCTAATTTCATGTTAAGCCTCCGCTTGCCAACCAATGATTTCACTCCGGCGGCTGCTTTCTATTAGTACATTCCGCCGCCCATGCCTTCCGGAGGTCCCGCCGAAGCCTTACCTTCCTTGTCCGGCCACTCGCTGACCGATGCCTCGGTCGTGAGGAGCAGTGAAGCAATGGAGGCAGCATTCTGGAGCGCGGCGCGGGTGACCTTGGTAGGGTCGATGACGCCATCCGCGACGAGGTCGCCGAAGCTCTCGGTCTCCGCGTTGAAGCCATAGTTCGGGTTGCTGTTTGACTTCACTTTCTCCACCACCACCGCACCTTCATAGCCGGCGTTGGCGACAATCATCCGGAGCGGCTCTTCGAGCGCGCGCCTGACGATGTTGATGCCGATCTGCTCGTCGCCTTCCGCCTTGAGCTTTGCAAGCGCAGGAACGCAGCGCACCAGGGCTACCCCGCCACCGGGCACGATGCCCTCCTCGACGGCCGCTTTTGTGGCGTGCATGGCATCCTCGACACGAGCCTTCTTTTCTTTCATCTCAGTCTCGGTCGCCGCGCCCACTTTAATCTGGGCGACGCCTCCCACAAGCTTGGCCAGGCGTTCCTGGAGTTTTTCGCGATCATAATCGGACGTGGTCTCCTCGACCTGCACCCGAAGCTGCTTCACCCGGCCCTCGATGTCAGCATTCTTGCCGGCACCCTCGATGAGGGTGGTGTTGTCCTTGCCGATGGTGATCTTGCGGGCCTTGCCAAGGTCATCCAGCTTCACGTTCTCAAGCTTGATGCCCAGGTCCTCGGAAATGGCCTTGCCGGCCGTCAGGACGGCGATGTCTTCGAGCATGGCCTTGCGGTGATCTCCGAACCCGGGCGCCTTCACTGCGCAGCACTGGAGTGTTCCGCGCAACTTGTTCACCACCAGGGTGGCCAGGGCCTCGCCTTCAACCTCTTCCGCAATAATCAGCAGCGGCTTGCCGGACTTGGCAATCTGCTCCAGCAGGGGCAGAAGGTCACTCATCGCGCTGATCTTCTTCTCATGGATCAGAATCAGCGCGTTCTCCAGAACGCACTCCATCCGCTCGGGGTCGGTGACGAAGTAGGGAGAGAGATAACCGCGGTCAAACTGCATCCCCTCGACCACTTCGAGCGTCGTCTCCATGGTCTTGGATTCCTCGACCGTGATGACGCCGTCCTTGCCGACCTTTTGCATGGCCTCGGCGATGATCTTGCCGATGGTAAGATCGTTGTTGGCGGAAACCGCGCCCACCTGGGCGATCATCGCGCCCTCAACCGGCTTCGAGATCCTGTCGATCTCGCCTTTGATGTGCTTCTTGCTGCCGTCCTTGCTGGTCTCATCGTAACCACAAATCGTGCGAACCGCGCTCTCGATACCACGCTTCACACCCATAGGGCTGGCGCCGGCGGCCACTGTCTTCGCGCCCTCGCGGAAGATCGCCTGAGCCAGGACGGTCGCTGTGGTGGTGCCGTCGCCCGCAACGTCGGAAGTCTTGGAAGCGACTTCGCGCACCATCTGCGCGCCCATGTTCTCGAGCGCGTCCGGCAGCTCGATTTCCTTCGCCACGGTTACGCCGTCCTTGGTGATCGTCGGGGAGCCGAATTTTTTGTCCAGCACCACGTTGCGGCCTCTGGGACCCAGCGTAACTTTCACGGCGTCAGCCAGTTGATTCACTCCGCGCAGAATCGCATGTCGGCTCTGCTCACCATGTACAATTTGTTTTGCGTTTGCCATTTTCAACTCCTCCATCGTCTTTCGTTAAATTCTTTCCCTTGTCTTCAGTGTGGTGCGGTGGCTAAAAGCCGGCAGCCCCCGGCGAATCACCTCCGTCGCCGGCTGCTGCCAACTGACCGCCCGCCTACTTCTTCCCACCCGCGGCGGCTGCCTTGGCTTCAAGGATTCCCAGCACCTCTTCCTCGCGCAGGATCAGATATTCCTTGTTGTCCATCTTGATTTCAGCGCCGGAAAACTTGCCGAAAAGGATCCGGTCGCCGGCTTTCACATCCAGCGCGATCACTTTGCCTTCTTCGCTCTTCTTGCCCTGCCCAACGGCGATGACTTTGCCTTCTTGCGGTTTCTCCTTGGCCGTGTCGGGAATGATGATCCCGCCCTTCACGGCTTCCTTCTCTTCAACTCGCTCGACCAGGATTCGATCATGCAGAGGTCTGAAATTCATCTTGAGTCTCCTTTCGTGCATGAGTTAGGTACGGAATGTTAGCTTGGATGAAACCGTTGCAAACCAAAAGGTCGTGCGCAATCTCGGGTTGGATCGTCCTCTCCAACTAGTCGCGGCGATGAACGTGGACCACGCGGCGACCACGGGAACCGTCCAGCCATACGATTACAGGTTTGCTTGGGCCGCAGAGCCGCCAGCAACCGGTTCGCTGAATTCTAATCCTCATATTTCACCTTGCACAAAACCACCGCAGGCCCGGTCTCCCAAAAGTGCTTCTCTGCTCGGCCCGCCTGGAAGCCCAAGATGGCCCCCACGCACACCGCAGATGCCGGAAATATGAAATAGCCGGCTGACAAAGGCCATAACAGCGCCCACAGCACCAGGAGTAACATCGGAGCGAAACCCCACTTCATCATTCTCGTAAGCACTGGACACCTCGTTTCTACTTGTAACCGATTCCTCTTCGCCTGATTGACAGAGGGCGGACTCGCCCCTCGCAGCGAAGGCAAAAACCTGGCGCCCTCAGGTTCCTACGTTCTTACTGGGATGACCAGTAGACCCTGAGCCCGAAGGCGCTGGGCAGGCGTACAAAACCAACTCTGCCCGAGTGGTGAACTGCAGGAAGTGGAGCATCCAGGAAATGCAGCTTTGGACTCTGGTTTCATCAATGTGCAGATTGTTGGCGATATCGCTATCGCTCAAACCTCGTCCGACTAGACGATAAATGGGGCCAAGGACTCCCACTTGCTCCCAAAAGATACGCATAGCCAGCCTCCTTTACTCATTTGCACGCTTCGAGACCATCGACCGGGGGCTCGCTTTCAAACGTAGCCGCCCCGGCAAGCGCGTGCCTCCTTTAAAATCAGAACGGTTCCGGCTTTGACCTCACTCGTCATCGGACGCTCCCGGATCCCCGCGACGGCGTTCCCGGATCTGCGCTAGTCAGCCGGCCTAAAGTGATTCGCTTCCCGGTGTCCGATTGGTAATGGATGGAATGGAGAGCATCGGCTGTCTCCTCAGTGCAGCCAGTGAGAGGAGAAACGCCAGAAGGCAAGCCACATCCAGCCCGAGAAATACGTTGCGGGAAAGCGCGACGGGCGCTATTGGGTTAAACAGCACGGCAATCGCAACAAACCCGGCTGCCCAAAGGTACTTCGGCCGGGCGACCGCCTCCGCGGCGACCGTTATAGCGCCCACACAGACCAGGATGTCCAGCAGGACCTTTACGCCTGGTGAGGCTACCCAGAATGCCGTTAATAGCAATACCCCAGCACAAACGAACTTCATGACTTTCATAAACATGGGATTCGCAAACATCGTACACCTCATATCTTCCGGCAATCGATGGATCGGCCTTTGCCGGAGAAGGAAGAGGGCGGACCTGCCACCCTCCCAGGTTTGACTTGTCCGGCCTGCCTCACGCCGTAGATCTTCGACCGGTGAGCAGGTTATACACCAACACAATTACTGCAACCACCAGCAACAGGTGGATGAGGCCTCCGCCAATGTGAAGGGTAAAGCCCAGCAGCCACAGAACTAACAGAATCACGCAAATGGTCCAAAGCATGTTAATCCTCCTCCCTAACATCCCTCTCCAGGCGGACCCTGGCCGGAAGCTAGAGCTATCTTTCTTATAACCTGATGCAATTCGGGTGTCTGTCCCTTAGGGCTCACTCATCTGGTCAAAATTGCTCATGCCAATAAATCGGGTGAACTACGCGGTGGCTTCTCATAGCTGCAGTATGCGGGGAAAACCAGCGGCAATGATCCGCTGCTCCCGCATTGATTTACCAACCGGGACCGCTTCCAGCCACAGGCAGGCAGCAGAGCTAGAAGACCCTCACTAAAGTCTCTGGCTCCGCCGAGGGGATGGGCTTTTGTTGCAAGCTGGTGGCTGGTTGACGTCCTAAGACACTTGCCAAACTCAGAATCGAATGGCTGCCACACGAGAGACAGTGACTATTCCTTGCCTGGCTGATCATCTGACAGTCCTCGCACAGGACGGCATGGCCGAGCGGTATGAGCTCGACCGGCTCAAAATTCTTTGGGCGGCGCTTTTGGCGCTCCACAATCCGCTCCCTGCCGATCATCTCGCGTCCGGCATTCCCTGCGATCCGTACAATGGCCCTGGGCAACCCCGCGAGCATTCCGTCTGCCATTTCCTTCGCACCACTTCCTGTTATGGATCGTTCGTCCAAAAAGTTCGTTTTCTTCCGTTATGTATACCGTTTGTCGTTTGACGTGTCAGTCCCGTATTGCTCATACGTCTGGTCACAATTGCTCGTCCAGGTTAATAAGGGAAAACTACAGGGTGGGGTCGGTGGAAGTTACGAAGGGTTTGACATGGATAGGAGGAGGGGAGCGGGAAGGCACAGGGGCAAGGCATGCTTGACACCCCACCCTGACGGGCCAAAGCACAACTGTACATTTTCAGTTATCAGCTGCACTATTAAGGCTGAGCTTGGGCTTTGCGAGGTCTAATCAGAGACTACGTTCCAAATATACAGGAAGCTGCCGTCGCTGGCGGTTGCAACATTCCTCCCGGCTTTGCGGGTAGCACGATTCAGGGCTGACCGCACCTTCTCTTTGCTTTCCGCCAAACCCGCCAGCGGAATTTTAATGGCAGAACCGTCCTTCAGGTTGTCAAGATCCTTGAGGATTGCGGTGACAACTTCCTTGTGCTTTCCGTGCCGCCCTTGCGGAACGTCCGCTTGGTCCATCGTCTTGTAATGCGATGGGACTTGGCTGGATCGAGGGCTCATACGCGCCTCCGCGACTTTAAAACGTTAAAATAGCCTCGCACAATCGTATCATATCGTGACAATGTCCTACAATTAAAAAGTCGAACCGCAAAAAGTGAAGGCTGCAGAACCAGCGAACACCACCGTCTCGCAAACGTGGGGGGGGTATAAGCATTGTTATTTCAGCATATTAGCTGCGCTAACGACTAAAGTAGTTTCCCAAAAGATATAACCCGTATCGGTTGCGGCCTGTTAGGATTCAGTTGGGATGTAAGGAGAAACCGAAATGTCTAAATCAGAAAAACCGAAAACACACTTCGAGCAGGTTCCGCTGGAAATCGTCAAGAAGATTGCGAAGGA
>DASUJZ010000019.1:0-86508 GCA_036278995.1 Terriglobia bacterium
CGAAAAACAATATCTGGAGGCCCTGCGCCGGCGCCGATCTCCACTCTGGCTGACGGCCGCCATTCCGGAGGCCCGGAGTTGAACCATGCCTAAAAAATCCTTGATCCAAATAACTCAGATGTCTCTCCCCTTGGAGAGGGCAAGAGGGGAATGGGTAATAGGCTCAACCGATTACGCAAGTTACCCAGAGTGGAGGGGCGGAAGTGAGAATTGACAAGCGACGCGGCCTGAGGATTTATCTTCCCAGCATCATCCTGCTGGCGTGTGGGATTGCGATCGGGCAAATGGGGATGCCGGGCACGGGCGGGGGCAATGCCAGCCAGGAGTGGCCGGTGGCGGGGCATGATACGGGGGCGATGCGGTATTCGCCGCTCCGCCAGATCAATCGCACAAACGTGCAGCGCCTCGAGCGAGCGTGGACGTATGAAGTTCCCACCACGCCGAACAGTTGGGTGCAGGCTTTTGAAAGCACGCCGTTGATGATTGATGACGCGCTTGACTTCGCCACGCAGACGGGGATGGCCATCTCGCTCGATGCGGAGACGGGGAAGCAGCTCTGGACTTTTAATCCTTATGGAGCGGCCAGCGGCAAGGTGCGTCCGCTGCCCAATCGCGGCATGGCGTACTGGACGGGCAAGTCGCCCGAAACCTGCGACGGCCGCCGCGATGGCGCCGACCGCCGGCTTTTCTACGCCACGCCCGACGCGCGCCTTTTCGCGCTGGACCCCGCTACGGGCAAGCCCTGCACAGGATACGGCCAGTCGGGTTCGATCAACCTTCGGGACGGCGTGGCGACGAAATATCCGGAGCGGCAATATGACCTGACGTCGCCGCCGGTGATTTACAAGGACCTGATCATTACGGGATCGGAGCTGCAGGAGTTTCCTTCCAAGGGCAACAGCGGAGCGGTGCGCGCCTTCAACGTACACACCGGAAAGCTGGTGTGGAAGTTCAACACTATTCCGCAGCCCGGTGAGCCGGGGCACGACACCTGGCAGGGCGACAGTTGGAAGGACCGCTCGGGCGTGAATGCGTGGCCGCCCATCACTGTGGACATCAAGAACGGCCTGGTCTTTCTGCCGGTCTGCTCGCCTTCATACGATTTCTACGGCGCCGACCGCAAAGGCAACACGCTTTACGGCAGCTCGCTGGTGGCTCTAAAGGCGGACACGGGAAAGCTGGCGTGGTACTACCAGCTTGTCCATCACGACATCTGGGACATGGATGTGGGCTCGCAGCCGTCGCTGGTGACCGTTCATCGCGACGGCAAGGAGATTCCCGCCGTCGTTGTGGTGGGCAAGACGGGACTGGTCTTTGTGTTCAACCGGCTGACCGGCAAACCGCTCTACCCGATTGAAGAGCGCGCCGTGCCGCAAAGCAAAGTGCCCGGCGAAGCTACCAGCCCCACGCAGCCGTTTCCTGCGGCCATCCCGCCGCTGGCGAAAATCCTGGTGACGCGCGATGACATCACGAGCGTCACACCCGAGTCGCGCAAATACTGCCTGGAAAATTTCGGCGCGAGCCTGCCGGGGCGAATTTTCAATCCCTGGGGCCTGGAGACGACGGTGATCGTTCCGGGAACGATGGGAGGCACCGACTGGGGCGGCGTATCGTTCGATCCGACTTCCGGCTACCTCTACGCCAACGCCACCAATCTTGGATCGGTGGGCATGATGAAGAAGCAGCCTGCAGGCTCCGACGAAGCGTATGAGCGCGCGAGCAAGTGGGGCGCCTACGCGCGATTTGAAGACGACAACCATTATCCCTGCCAGCAGCCTCCCTGGGGCACCATGAACGCTGTCAACCTGAATACCGGGAAGATTGCGTGGAGCGTGACATTGGGAGTGGTGGACGCGCTCGCGGCCAAGGGCGTGCCCAAAACGGGAATTTACAACCTGGGCGGCTCCATCGTGACGGCCGGCGGCGTGGTATTTATTGCCGCCACGGCCGACCGCCGGTTCAGGGCGTTTGACGCGCAGAACGGGAAACAACTGTGGGTGAGCAAGCTTGAAGCCAACGGTTACGCAACGCCGCTGACGTATATGGGAAAGAAAACCGGGAAGCAGTTTGTGGTGCTGGCGGTGGGGCCAAGCTCGCGCTTCAGCACTGGCGCGTCGGCTCCCACGGTGGTTGCGGCCTACACGCTCTTCCCCGCGGGCCAGACCAGCGCGGCGCAGGCGAAGTTGCAGGCTCGGACGCGGATGCCTGTGGAGCTGGGAGTGATTCCTTCCGGCAAGGGACGCGAGCCGGTGGACATCACGCCGCTGCCTGCTGCGCCCGCGCAGCCGATTCCGTTCAGCCACAAGGTGCATTCAAGCGTCGGCCTCCAGTGTGACAGCTGCCACCACGTCGCGCAAGACGGCAAGCAGATGCAGATTCCCAATGCCACACAGTGCATGGGCTGCCATCAAGGGATTGCCACGGATCGGCCAGCGATCCAGAAGCTGGCGCGGCTGCAAAAAGCGGGCGGCAGCATCGCGTGGGCGCGGATCAATCATCTGCCGGACTTCGTTTTCTTCAGCCACCAGAAACACATCGACGCCAAGGTGGATTGCTCGGTGTGTCACGGCGCGGTGCGCAGCATGGACGCCATGCGGCAGGCGAAAGATGTATCTATGATGAGTTGCGTCAACTGCCACAATCTGCGCAAAGCTACGGTTTCCTGCGGGCAGTGCCACAACATTGGGTATTAGGAACTTGGCGCAGCGCCGTTGGAGTGCGGCGGCGTGCCGCCGCCTTGGACGATGCCAGCTTGCTGGTCCGCGGAAATGTAGCAGTCGCTGCTGGCAAGCTCGCGGGAGCAAGGCGAGACCAAGCTCTCGCACTCCAAAGTAGACGAATGATGCTCGATCGGCGCACAGTTCTCAAAAGCCTGGTGGCAGGCGCCGCCTCAGCCGGGGGGCTGGCGGGCGCGCGCGATTCCAGCGGAGCCGCGGAGCCGGTCGACCATTTCAAAATCTGGGATCTGCATACGCACCTTGACGGCGTCGAGGGCGACACGCCCGAAGCGCGCATGGAAGTTCTGGTGCGGCACATGGACCGGCTGGGAATCGAGCGCATCATCCTCTCGCAAGGGTACGACCAGTACATCAGGAACCCGACCCCCGAGCAGGTGCGCGAGGAAAACGATCGCGTGATGCGCGCGGTACGGCGATTCCCGGATCGCGCATACGGCTCCGTGTATCTGAGCCCGACGGACGTGAAGTTTTGCCTCGAGGAAATCGATCGCTGCGTGCGCGACGGGCCGATGATCAGCGTGGGCGAGCTGGAAGCCGATGTGCGGTGCAACAGCCCGGGGCTCGATCCGATTGTGGAGCGGACAATTGTGCTGAAGGCACCAATCCTGCAGCATACCTGGATCAAAACCAACGGCAACGAGCTTGGCGAATCCACTCCGTACGACCTGGTGGAGCTTGCCAGGCGCCATCCGCAGGCGCAGTTTATTTGCGGGCATACGGGCGGCAATTGGGAACTGGGCATCCGCGCCATTCGCGACGTGAAGAATATCTGCGCGGGAATTGCGGGATCGGACCCGACTTCCGGCTTTGTCGAAATGGCCGTCCGCGAGTTGGGAGCGGAACGCGTGGTGTACGGCAGCGATGCGGGAGGCCGAAGTTTTGCATCGCAAATGGCCAAGGTGATCGGTGCGGAGATTCCGGACTCGGCGAAGGAATTGATCCTGGGCGGAAACGCGCGCCGGCTGCTGCAAGCGAGCTTGGAGACGAAAGGGCGGAAGCGATGATCGACACCAACGTGAGCCTGTTTCGCTGGCCGTTCCGGCGCCTGATTGGCGATGAACCAGCAGAACTGGTCGCGCGTCTTCGCGAGAAAGGGGTCACCCAGGCATGGGCCGCGAGTTTTGAGGGATTGTTCTGCCGCGACGTGGCGGGCGTGAATGCGAGGCTCGCAGGGGCCTGCCGCGAGCACGGGCGGAAGTTTCTGGTTCCGTTTGGCTGCGTGAATCCAAAGCTGCCCGATTGGCAGGAAGATCTGCGCCGCTGCCATGAGGTCCACCGCATGCCCGGAATCCGTGTGCACCCGAACTACCACGGCTACGCGCTCGATGATCCCGCGTTTGCCGAGTTAGTTTCGATAGCGGCAAAACGCGGGGTGCTGATCCAGATCGCGCTCTCTATGGAAGACCCGCGCACGCAATTTCCGCTGATGCAGGTGCCGCCGGTCGATCCCGCGCCTCTGGCCGATCTGCTGCCGCGCATTCCGAAGCTCCGCCTGGTGCTGCTGAACGCGGGATATATGGGCGGGACGACAACTCCTCATATCAGCAGGATCAAGGAAGCCGGCAACGTCTGGTTCGATATGGCCATGAATGAGCGAGTGGGCGGCCTTGCCCGGCTGGTCGAGGAAACTTCATCCGCGCGCGTTGTCTTTGGATCGCACTACCCGTTCTTCTATTTTGAGTCCGCGCTGCTGAAAGTCAGGTCTGCCGGCCTTCCACGCGATCAGGAACGGGCGATTACCGAAGAGAACGCCAGGTCGCTTCTCAACGGCCAATCGCAGCACTTCAGGTGAAGCGTATGATGAAATGCCTTGTCATCGCCACCCTCGTCATCATCAGCGCGGCGAGCCGGGCGGTTGTCCCTTCAATTGCGCAAACGATCTCTTCGACTGAGCAGTCGATCACCGCGAAGCGTTCCATCAGCGGCACGGTTCAGTATGCCGACACGCGCGAGCCGATTGCTAACGCCGATGTGTTCGTCGCAGCGCCGGTCGTACAGGTCAGTGCAGAAACCGACATCCTTGGTCGCTATACATTGGAGGGGCTGGCTCCGGGAGAATACACTGTTTGCGCCTATGCCAAGAGCGGACTTCCCCTTGGGTTCAAGGATGTCTTTTTGAGTTCGGACCGGGACCTTACATCAGTGGACTTCATCATCCAGCGCCCCGGCAATATCGCAGGAATTATTCAGGATGAAAACGGTACACCGCTCTCAGGAATGGGCGTTTATCTTATTGCCTACAGGTATATGTGCGGCGCCTTGCAACGCCTACAGGCCGGCATGGCGATTACGGGCCCGGAAGGTAAGTACACGATCAGGTATGTTCGTCCGGGCCAGAACTATTACGTGTTAACTCAAAAGCCGCTGGAGATGGAGATGCTTCGCGCTGTTTCAACCGAGCCGTCCGATCCCAGGTTGCGCAAGCAGATACCGTCCCCGACCTATTACGGAGACTCACCATCCATTGAAGGCGCTTTGCCAGTCACGGTGGATTCAGGTGAACAGCGGGAAGATGTGAATATTCGTGTCCCCAAAACGACTTCCTACTGCGTCGATGGTGTCCTGGGCATCAAAGGCGCCGCCGGGGCAGTTCACTTTGAGATTATGGATTTGCAGGAGCCATTCGACCTGCCCGGTACGGAGGGCATGATTCTCAGGCCCGCGAACAGCATCACCGGGCCCGACGGAAGAATTCGTGTTTGTGATCTACACCCCGGGCAATACAAGATCACGGTGATGCAGGAGCCTCACGATACCTACAGTGTCCCGGCGTTCTTCGGGAGTACGGAATTTAGCATTACTGACAACGATGTGAACAATGTCAGCGTTTTGGCTCAGCCGCGCTTTTCGCTTTCCGGTGAAATGGTGTGGGACCGCCCAAGCCCCATAGAGTCATTCAAGCTACAAAAGTTCGTCGAGTTGGTGCTTCGTCCGCTGACATGGCCCGAAGATCTCTGGGAGGCCGAATCCCCACGGCTGCAAGCCAGATCGCCGGTTCCGGGAAACTTTTCTTTCAAAGACATCCTGGCCGACGATTACGCCGTTCTGGTGCAGTCCCTCCCGCCCGGTGTTTACATCAAGGACATCACTTTCGCCGGCGAGACTGTGCTGAACAGGACGCTCCACCTGGGAAGCGCTTCCGGTGACATGCGGTTCCGTGTGACGGTTGCCGACGATTGCGGGGTTCTCGCGGTCCGCGTGCTCGACAATGACGGCAATCCGGCGCCAGGGTCGTACGTGACAGTGATGCCCGCAGACTCCTCGCCGCCGGCTTTGCTGGCAGCCAGAATGATTTCTTCTCCGGCTGATGGCCGTGGACTTTTTAACTCCGGTTGTCTGGCCCCCGGCAAGTATAACGTAATCGCAACCACCGCTCCGACAGAGCCGACGCCGGAAAGTCTCGGCAGAATATTGAAGGCTCGCTCTTCTTCCAATCAGATTGAGCTGAACGCGCGCGCGGTTTTACAAATCGATTCCCGCCTCATCGATCATTGAGTGGCGCGGAGGTTATAGCGGCTACGGGCAGGTCAAAAGGAAATTTGGGTTTGGCTACTGCAAAAGCTCGCGGATGTAGGCGTCGTCCTGCGCCTGTGCCAGGTCCGTGGTGTCGCCGAGAACATAGCGGTACTGATACGCAGGGCCGAGCGCCACGACGCGGCGCAGCCAGTTGGTCGGGTCTGTCCACATCACCTGCCGCTTGCCCATGGCTTTTACGAGATCGGCCAAATCCCAGTGGAGAATAAAACCAGGGATGACCGCGTCCCAGAGGTCGGCGGCCATGGAGTGGTCGAGCGCCGCGCGCAGGCTCGAAGGCGTTCGGTCAATCCAGATTTTGTTGATACGCGGATCGACGGCGGCCGCGAGCAGCAGCCAGATGCCGCTGACGCCTCGGGCGGCGGCTCGAATCGAATCGGGATTGACATCCGAGCGCGCTGCCAGCAGGTCAACGCCGCTCAGGATGTCGTGCGCGCGCATGGCCGGCAGAGTGAGGCCGATCAGGTTGGCCTGCACGTCGGCGACATAGTCCCCGGCAAACGGCCCTTCGTGGATTTCCATCTGTGATCGCCGGGGCTCCATCTCGAGCACCACGCGGCCCGCTTTGGCCATGTGCTCCGCGATGGCGGACGTGGACATCACGCCGAACATGCCGCCGCCATTGAGCATCAGCACGGCGGGCTTTTTTCCGGAAGCCGAGGGGATGTGCAAAATAGCGTTGAGCCAGATGCCCGGCGAGCTTTCAAATTTGATGCGCTCTATTTGTCGGGCACCATCGCTCGATTGATCCAGAATTTGGATTTTCGGCGAGGAGCGATCGGTGGGAATCTTGAGCTCGCGCAACTCCGCCAGCAGTTCAGTTGCTGTTCCCGGGCGTTTTCGCGCATTGAATTCGGCGCGAAGCACCTGATAGAGCTTTCTGCTGCCGGGCTCATTCTCAACGTTGCCGCTGGCCGTTACCTGAAGCTGATGGTTGGTGTACATCCCGGCTGGCTGCTCGTGGAAATCGCCTTGACCGTTCTTGAGGTAGCGAATCATCCACTGGTACACGGCTTCCCTCGCCTCGATCGGCATGCCGTGCGATCCCTGCCCTACCATAAATCCAACTTTGTCCTGCGCGCCGTAAAGAGCGTACCAGTCTCGGGCTTCGTCGTAGACCAGCCGGACGCCCTGGTGGCTGAAGTGGTATTCATCGTGTTCCGTTGATTGCAGCAGCCACGGCGTGGGCGCGGAGAGTTCCACGAAATCGGCCGTGTCGAGACCGCTCTCGAGGAAGCGCGGCAACACCATCTCCACGTCCGGCCCCGAGGTGGCAAACAGCGTCTGAAATGAGCTGGGGTAGCAGGCCGGGATCACCACTTTCACTCGCGGGTCCAGGCCGCCCAGAAACGTGGTCAACGCTCCGCCGCCCGAGCAACCTGCGGCCCCGATGCGCGAGGCGTCCACGTCGGGCCGGCTGGAAAGATAATCGAGCGACCGCATTGCGTCAAAGATGAAGTATCGGGCCAGGCCCTCGCCGAGCAGCATGGCTTGCGCGCCCATCTGGATGTGCTCAGGGACGGACCAGCCCGCCAGCGGCGCGTCCAGTTGCCGGCTGTAAGTCTGCTCCCGCTCGCCCTGGCCGATGGGATCGAAGCAAAGCACGACAAAGCCCTTCATCGCCAGGTTCGCGGCCATCCGCTGGTCTTCCGGTTTACCTTCCTGCGTGTGGCCGGCTTGCAGCAGCACGGCGGGATAGCGGCCGGGCTGGTTCGGCCGGTAAACGTTGGCCGTGACGTAGAGCCCCGGCAGGCTTTCGTAGATGATCTTTTCGATGGTGTAAGAGCTGTTGCGGAGCCGGCCGGTAACCATGGCTTTCAAGGAACCGTGGTAATCGGGCAGGCCGCCCATGTCATCCAGCATTCGCCTGCGCACCCACCGCTTCCGGCGCTCTGCATCCGATTTCGTGTGGATCTCGCGGATTGCTTTCTCTCGCTGCTGGAGTTTCCGCTGGGCGGTCTGGTTCATCCAGTCCACAAGTGCGTCGTGGGGATTTTGCTGGGCTGAGAGCGAAGAGAGGGACAGGAAGACGACGCACGATAATAGCAATATTCCTTTTTTAACCGGATGGTTAATCGGGAAACGAGAATAACTGCCCCTGCGCGCGGTAGGTGCAGTGTGGGTTCCCTTTGCTGAGCTGCGCATGGCGTGCCGCTCCTTCAAAAATGACGGTGCCGAGTCCCAAAAATCCTATGCCGGGAACGGGCGTGAGTCAACGGGCCGCGATTGGGTGGATTGTAGTCGGGGCCGTGAAGTGCTATCGTCAGTGACCTGGACTTAAATACCAACCTGAATCCTGCCTACGGAGTGTGCCATGGTCGGCGAAGCACGAGGGAACGGCGGTTTCCAATTTCATGCTGTTTGCGCTTACGCGCTGCTGGCACTGTGCGTGGCGCTGAGTCCGGCGTGCGAAAAGAAGGCGCCCTCTGGGACGACGATTGCCGTGCCCACTTTTACCCGATCGTTCACTGCCGCCGGCCGCGAGTACCAGTATACGGTGGTGGGCAAAGATCCCGGAGAGGGCGGAACGGCCACCATTCCCACGGTGGTGGTGCCGGTGTCGTTGGTTTTTGATGCGCCAGCGGACAAGGCAGCGAAAGCAGTGGAGGTCAGCACAGCCGACGATGTGGAGAAGGTGGTGCAGTCGCCGATTTTCCAGAAGCATGCGTTTGCAACCGGCGACACACAGTACGGCGATGCCATCCAGCGCGCGCAGTTTTATAAGGAAGCCTCGGCGAGGGACTGGCATACGATGCTGGGGCAGCCTCGCGTAGCATCTCCTATGCAAATCGCAATTCCGCCCGCCAACGGATACCTGCTGGCATCGAAAAAGACGGGACACTCGCTGGCTATCGTGGATCTTGATTTCGTTCAGAAGAAGCTGTTCGACGGCCTCGCGAAAGCGCAGGCTAGGCCGAACGAACTGGTGATCGCGCTGACGAAGAACGCGGAGTTCTACGAACTGGATGACGCGACGGTTTGCTGTACGTGGGGCGCGCACGGGGCGCAGCCCAATGCTTCATCGAAGGCGTTGCAGCCGTTCGTCCTGAGCACGTATCTCGACCCGGGCGTTGTGCCGAACTACGCCGACATCCAGCCCATCACGCAGCAACTCGCCGCGTGGATGAACGACCCCTTGCACGGCCAGCAGGACAATACCTTCCCGGCCTGGCAGAAACCCGTTGCGGACGGAGGCTGCGGAGGGCAAGGGATCGGCACACACTATCGCTTTGCGCTGCCCACCGACGGCGCATCCCAATCGAACTCGACCGTGGTGAAAACCACAGCAGGCGACTATCATCTTGAGAACGCCGCCCTGCTGCCGTGGTATGCGCAGAATGCCAGTCCGGATACTTACCAGGGCGCCTACAGCTTTCCTGACACCGGCGTGCTCAAGACCGCCGCTGAACCGTGTGCGCCGCGCGGGCGCCGACTGGAGACCGCACCGACGGCATCGCCGCTCTCGAATCCGCACCCGCCCAGCGGCCACCAATTGATCGGCTACGGGGTGGGATATTCTCGTTCGAAGACAATTCCGCTCCGAGATGTCTCACCGCAGTGGGACGTCATCATCATGGCCTTCGCCGCACCGGTGAAGGGCTCAGCCAGCACGCTGCATTTCGAAACGCCCGCCGGTTATACCAAAGAGCAGTTCAGGGATGAAATCGCCGCCATGAAGCGCAAGGGGAAGAAGATCCTCATCTCGCTCGGCGGTGGCGGCCAGGTGGTTAAGTTGGATACATCGGAAGACCTGAAGAATTTTGTCGACAGTGTTGGGGCCATCGTCGCAGACTATGGCTTTGACGGCATCGATCTTGATCTCGAAACTCCGTCGCTAATTCTGGACGCGGGCGATACGGACTTCCGCAAGCCGACGACGCCTTGCGTGGTGAATTTGATCGAGGCCATGCGCCAGCTTCGCAAGCGGTTCGGACCGAAGTTCATGCTGGCCGAGGTTCCCGAGGGGCCGCAGGTGCCGGCGGGCTATGTAGCGTATGCGGGGCAGTTCGGCTCATTCCTGCCGGTGATCTATGCGACGCGTAACATTCTTTCCTTCGTGGACGTGCAGGACTACAACACGCCGCCGCTCGAGGGCATGGACGGAAACTACTACATGGCGGAAACGGCCGATTATTACGTGGCGATGACGGAGATGCTGGTCCACGGCTTCCATGTGGGGCGGAATCCAAAGTCCTATTTCCCGCCGCTGGCGCCCGAGAAGGTGGCGGTCGGTTTTCTGGTGGGGCGCTCGAAACTGAGCGAAATCGAGAAGTCAGTGAAGTATCTGATCACCGGCAAGCCTTTCGCCGGGGGCGAGTACGAGCTGCAACGGAAGAGCGGCTATCGCAATTTCAACGGCGTCATGTTCTGGAACATTCAGGCCGACCGGGCAGCCAATTATCAGATGTCGAACGCCATTGGTCCGCTGCTGCACGGGTTGCCGCGGTAGGGGCAACGCAGCCCAGGCCGTGTGGGAACGCGGATGATCTGAAACTTTGCTCCCGCAGTTTCATCTAATACTTTCCTGAGAAAGATTTTCGCTCATCTCATCCTGGACACGCAGCGTGGGATCCCGGCGGTACGCGCAGGGTAGTCCCGCGAAGCATCCCCGCCTCTGCATGAGATGGAATGCAGAGATCCTTCTCCCGCCTCGCGGGATCAGGATGACAGGCGAAGGGGCTAGCACGATAGATCGGCATCTCCCGCCCCGGCGGCGAGGCTGGGGCTGTGGGGCCGTTGCGCGCGGTTCTCTTGCTATACTGAAAAGATACGGAGCGAAATCCGGGCCTGATTGGCTAATGACGGCCCTGGCTCGCGCGTTATCCAAAGGTTTTGAGAAAGGGACTTATCAGCCGCATGAGTGCGAGCGAAGGTCGTGACAATCCGCTTGAAAGCCTTCTGCGCGAGCGCATTGTGGTGCTGGACGGAGCCATGGGCACCATGATCCAGGCGCACAATCTCGCCGAGGCGGATTACCGCGGGAGGCAATTTGCCGGCCATTCGCGCGACCTGCGTCTGAACAACGATGTACTCTGCATCACGCAGCCGCACATCATCGAGGAAATCCACCGGCAGTATCTCGAGGCTGGTGCCGATATTATTGAGACGAACACCTTTAACTCAAATGCTATTTCGATGGCGGAGTATGGGCTTGAAAAGCATATCCGCGAGTTGAACACAGCCGCGGCGGCAGTGGCGAGGCGCGCGGTGGAAACATTCGCGGCGGAGAACTCGGATCGCCGCTGCTTTGTGGCGGGCTCGATGGGCCCCACCAGCCGGACCGCGTCCGTTTCCCAGGACGTCGCCAATCCCGCAGGCCGGGGCACCAACTTTGAGCAATTGCGCGCTGCTTATTACGAGCAGGCGCGCGCTCTGGTAGAAGGCGGCGTAGACCTGCTGCTGCTGGAAACCATCTTTGACACGCTGAATGCGAAGGCGGCGCTGTTTGCCGTCGAGCAGTTCTTTGAAGAATCAGGTCGCCGCGTGCCGGTGATGGTCTCCGTGACCATCGTAGACCAGAGCGGACGCACGCTTTCGGGGCAGACCATCCAATCCTTCTGGATTTCCGTTTCGCATATTCCCATGCTGAGCGTAGGCATCAATTGCGCGCTGGGCGCAAAGCAGATGCGGCCTTACCTCGAAGAGCTGTCGCAGATTGCGCCCGTCTATATCAGTTGTTATCCCAATGCCGGCCTGCCGAACGCCTTTGGCGGATTTGATGAGACGCCGCAGAGCATGGCGCGGGACCTGGGCGAGTTTGCCCGGAACGGCTGGCTGAACATCGTCGGGGGCTGCTGCGGCACAACTCCGGCGCACATCCGGGCCATTGCTGAGGCCCTGCGCGGCGCGCAGCCGCACCGCCTGGTGCAGCCTGACCACAGAACGCGGCTCAGCGGCCTGGAGCCGCTCACCTTCCGGCCCGACATGAATTTTGTGAACGTCGGCGAGCGCACCAACGTGACCGGCTCGCCGAAGTTTGCCAAGCTCATCCTGAACGGCGAGTCCGAGGAAGCTTTGGCGGTGGCGCGGCAGCAGGTGGACGCCGGAGCGCAGATTATCGACATCAACATGGACGAGGGCATGCTGGAATCGGAACAGGCCATGACCACCTTCCTGAATTATGTGGCTTCCGAGCCCGACATCGCGCGCGTGCCCATCATGGTGGACAGTTCCAAGTGGAGCGTGATTGAGGCGGGGCTGCGCGCGGTGCAGGGCAAGGGCGTGGTGAATTCCATCAGCCTGAAAGAAGGCGAAGAGGTCTTCAAGCAGCACGCGCGACTGGTGCGCCGCTACGGCGCGGCCGTGATTGTGATGGCGTTCGATGAACGCGGCCAGGCGGATACCACGGAGCGAAAGGTTGAAATCTGCACGCGGGCTTACCGCATTCTGACGGAGGAACTAGGTTTCCCGCCCGAAGACATCATTTTCGATCCCAACATTCTGACCATCGCGACAGGCATGGAGGAGCACGCCAACTACGCGGTGAATTTTATCGAGGCGACGCGGCGGGTCAAGGAAACGCTGCCGCACGCCAAGGTGAGCGGCGGCGTCAGCAATCTTTCATTTTCGTTTCGCGGCAACAACGTGGTGCGTGAGGCGATGCACACGGCGTTTCTCTATCATGCCATCCAGGCCGGCATGGATATGGGCATTGTGAATGCGGGCCAGTTGGGCATCTATGAAGAGATTCCCAAAGACCTTCTCGAGCTGGTGGAGGACGTGATCTTTAATCGGCGTCCGGACGCGACCGAGCGGCTGCTGGCCTTTGCCGACTCCGTGAAGCAGAGCGGAAGGAAGGAAGTTGAAGAAGACGCCTGGCGCAAGGGCACGGTGGACGAGCGGCTTTCGCATGCGCTGGTGAAGGGAATTGTTGATTACATCGAAGCCGATACGGAGGAGGCCCGCGCGAAGTATGGCCGGCCGCTGGCAGTGATCGAAGGGCCGCTGATGGCGGGCATGAACGTGGTGGGCGACCTGTTCGGCTCCGGGCGGATGTTTCTGCCGCAGGTGGTGAAAAGCGCGCGTGTGATGAAGAAGTCAGTGGCGTATCTTCTGCCGTTTCTCGATGCCGAAAAGCGGATGACGGGTGGCGCGAAAGCCGCCGGGAAAATCGTGATGGCCACGGTGAAGGGCGACGTGCACGACATCGGCAAGAACATTGTGGCGGTGGTGCTGGGTTGCAACAACTATGAGGTGGTGGACCTGGGCGTGATGACGCCGAGCGAGAAAATCCTGAAGGCGGCGCGCGACACCGGCGCCGACATGATCGGCCTGAGCGGGCTGATTACGCCCTCGCTCGACGAGATGGTACACGTAGCGAAGGAAATGGAGCGCGAGGGTTTCGACATCCCGCTGCTGATAGGCGGCGCGACCACCAGCCGCGCTCATACGGCCGTGAAAATTGCTCCTGGATATTCGCAACCGGTGGTCCACGTGCTGGACGCATCGCGCGCCGTCGGCGTGGTGGGACGCCTGTCGAGCGCGGAGCTGAAGCCGACGTTTGTGAAGGAGAACCAGAGCGCGCAGGAAAAGCTGCGGGAAGCTCACGGAGCGCCGAAATCGCAGAAGCTGCGGCCGCTCGACGAGGCGCGCCGGCGGCGATTGCAATTCGACTGGCAGCGCTATACACCGCCGCGGCCGTCGTTCACCGGAATTCGCGCATCCAGTCCCGTGCCGCTGGAAGAGATCGTTCCTTACATTGATTGGACGCCGTTTTTCCACGTGTGGGAGCTGCGCGGCATTTATCCACGGATTTTCGACCAGCCGGAAGTGGGCGCGAAGGCGAGGGAATTATTCGACGACGCAGAAAAGCTTCTGCATTGCATCGTTGACAGGAAGCTGCTGGAAGCGCGGACGGTGATGGGCTTCTTTCCGGCTGCGGGAGTTGGTGATGATATCGAAGTGTACCAGGACGAATCGCGCACTGCAGTGCGGGCGACTTTCCACACGCTGCGCCAGCAGATGCAGAAGCCGGACGGCGAGCCGAATCTTGCTCTGGCGGATTTTATTGCTCCGCGCGAAACCGGCCTTGCCGACTACCTGGGAGCGTTCGCGGTGACGGCGGGAATCAACATCGAGCGGCTTGTGGAACGGTTCGAAAAAGAACACGACGATTACAACGCCATCATGACGAAGGCGCTCGCCGACCGCCTGGCCGAGGCGCTGGCCGAGCTGACTCACAAACGCGCTCGAGATGCGTGGGGCTACGGGTGCGAAGAGAACCTGAACTCCGATGATCTTATCCACGAAAAATATCGCGGAATCCGACCAGCCCCGGGTTATCCCGCGCAGCCCGATCACACGGAAAAGCGTGCCCTGTTCGACCTGCTCGAAGCCGAGCAGAATGCGGGCGTGCGGCTCACCGAGAGTTTTGCAATGTACCCTGCCGCGTCGGTGAGCGGACTTTACTTTTCGCACCCTGAATCGCGATATTTTGCCGTGGGCAAGATTGACCGCGACCAGGTGCTCGATTACGAGCGGCGCAAGGAAATGGAACTGCAGGTGCTCGAGCGCTGGCTGGGCCCCTACCTGAACTATGATCCCGCGAAGTGAGCGCGCCCCCTCATTCCCAGGAGTGGTTCGCTCACGGCCTGAGGGGTCTGCTCTCTGCGCCGAAGCAACGGCAGATTTCTCTCCCGCTTCGCGGGCTCAGGATGACGGGAGGATAACCCGCCCGGTTGGAAGAACCCTGCTATGTCACGGACAGGTCGATGGTCGTGGTCCTGACCACAGATGAATTGGAGCCGAGTGTGCCGTTGATGGTGATGATGTAATTTCCGGTGGTTGAGCCGGTTGCCGTCGGCGTGCTGCGGCAGGAAACCAGGAAGGTCTCGCACACAATCAGCAGGGCGAGCGTGCAGACCTGAACCAGCACCCAGCGCCTTCCGGCCAGCGTCGGGAAGCGATTGCGGCTGCGGCGCAGCGCAACCAGTCCCGCCAGGACAACAACAAGCAGAAACACCGTCAGCGGCGGAACCATGCCCGGCGGCATCAGCGGTGGCGGCGGAGCGCCTGCATTCTTGGTGGTCTGCAGGTTCAAAGTGACGGTGGCAGGTCCGCCGCTGGGAGTCACCGACGTGTGGGAGAAAGTACAGCTAGCTCCGGGAGGGATGCCGCTTCCGCAGGCAAGCTGCACCTGCTTGTCGAAGCCGTTGATGGGGTTCACCGCAATTGTGTACGTTGCCGCAGACCCGGCGACGATGGTGTTGAGCGCCGGTGAGGCTGACAGCGCATAGTCGGCAAAGAGCAGATTCAGATTGACCGTGGAGCTTTGCGAGCCGCTGGTGCCAATGACGCCAAAAACGAAGGGATTGGCCATGGAGGCCGTGAGTCCGTTGACCGTCAGAGTGCTGGTTTGGCCCGCAAAAATGTTTGCAGGGCTGAAGGAACAGCTCAGGCCGCCGGGGCAGGCGAGGGTGATGCTTCCGGTAAAGCTGCCGGGCGCCGAAGCCGCAACTGTGAATGTCGCAGAACCGCTTCCGATGATGGTGGTGACGTTTGGCGAGGGCGAAGAGATCGTAAACTGCGCGACGCCCGTTCCCGAGAGCGCAACGGACTGAGGACTTCCGGCCGCGTTGTCGCTGATCGATAGACCTCCGGCCCGGGCGCCAGTCGCGGTGGGGGAGAAAGTGATACTGGCAGTGCAGCTCTGGCCCACGTTAAGGGCGTTCGAGGTGCAGGTATTCGTGGACGAGAAGTCCCCATTGGCGGTGATGCCGGTGAAAGTTAAAGTCTGCGTACCCGTATTGGTAATGGTGACGCTTTGAGCGGCACTGACGCTGCCCACCGTCACGTTCCCGAAAGAGAGGCTGGGAGGCGTTACGGTGACCGCAGTTGCCGAACTGACGCCGGTGCCTTTGACGCTGATGGTGTGCGGACTTCCCGCCGCATCGTCGGTAATGCTGAAGGTGCCGGTCTTGGCGGCCGCCGGCCCCGGTGTGAAAGTGAGGCTGATGTTGCAAGTGCCGCCGCTCGCGGCGACGGTCCCAACACAGTTGTCCGTTTCAGCAAAGTCGGTGGTCCCGCCCGAATCCGTTTCGTCAAAGGTGATCTGGGTGATATTGAGCGGCGAAGTCCCTTCGTTTGTGATCGCGACCGTTTTCACCGCGCTGCGGACGTTTAAAGTCTGGTTACCGAAGTCGACGAGTTGGGGCACAATCGAAATTCCGGCAGCGTTGTCGGGCTTGATTTGTGCCACGAACGCGTTGCCGGCAACGCCAGTCAGGCTGGCCTGAAAAGCTCCGGCGCTGGCGGGAAAGTTGGTTGAGGCGGTGGTTCCGGTGATGTAAGGGATGCCCGTGGGGCCAAGGGCAATCGCCTGGCCAAAATCAGCGCCGCTTCCTCCCAGGTATGTTGATTGAACGAGTGCGGTAGCTCCAGGATTAATCTCCGAGACAAAAGCGTCGGAGCACGCGGAAGCGCCGCACGAGCTGCCGCCGGTGATTCCCAGGAGTAATTGGATGGGATTGAAGGTCGGAAAATCATTCGAACTGGTGAAGCCGGTAATAAAAGCGTCGCCCGAAGAATCCACGGCGATGCCATTGGCCTGATCGACGTCCGAGCCGCCGAGCAGGGTGGAGTAGAGAACGGTTGGGCCCGCAGGCTTCAATTTGACGACGAAAGCATCGGAGTGTCCGCTGTTGGTTCCCTGAATCACGCCAGGCGTTGGTGTAGGAAAATCAGTGGATTGCGCTCCGCCGGCAAAATAGATATTTCCGCTCGAGTCCAGCGCTAATCCGTAGGCGCGGTCGTCTCCGCTTCCGCCGAAGTACGTGGAAAAGAGGAGCGGTGAACCGTCAGGTTTGGCCTCGGTGACAAACGCATTGACTGTTCCGGCGTTCGATCCCTGCACGGGATTCGCAAGCGGGAAGTCGGAGGAAAAAGTGTAACCTGCGATGTAGGCATTGCCGGAAGTGTCGACCTTGATGCTCTGGCCGACATCCGCTTTGGACCCGCCCACGTAAGTGGAATAGACCAGCGCGCTGCCATCGAAATTGACCTTGGTGATAAAGGCATCTGACGAGCCGGCGTTGAGCTTCTGCTCGGGGTTCACGGTGGGGAAATTTGCCGACTGCGTGGACCCTGTAACGTAGGCATTCTTTGAGGAGTCGATTGCAATGCCCTGGCCGGCGTCGGCCCCGGAGCCGCCCAGATAGGAGGAATAGACCAGTCCGGCGCCCGTGCTGTTCACCTCTGTCACAAAAGCGTCGCCGCCGCCCGCATTGGCTGTCTGAAACACGCCGCTGGTGGTTGTGAAGTTCGTGGAATCTGTGCTGCCGGTGACGAAGGCGTCGCCGCCGGCATCAACCGCGATGGCATTGCCGGAATCCGTTCCGTTGCCACCCAGAAACGTGGAGTACACACGCTGTGGCGTGGATGATGAGCTGGACGTTGATCCGGCCGGGTTCAGCTTCACGACGAAGGCATCGCCAGGGCCGGCTAAATTTCCACTCTGCGAGCCTGTTGATGTGGGGAAATTGGCAGAGCTTGAAATTCCAGTGACATAAGCATTACCGGAGGAATCGACGGCGATGCCGTATCCAATGTCGCCGCCGCTGCCCCCAAAGTAAGTGGAATAGGCAAGGACCGGGTCAATCAGAAGCTGCTGGTGACGGTCATAGGCCCCAAGCCTCAGCCCAACCTGGTTGGCGGCCGTGAGGACATAGCTGACGGGAACTTCATTTTTCCCCTGCCGGGCGCGAGGGCGCTGGAGTTGAACCTCGCCTCCATTGATCTCGAGAATGAGGTTGCCGGAGCGGTCCAGACGTAAGCCGTCCACGCCCGCCAGTCCAATGCGGATCAAGTTTGGATTGGAACCGGCAGACAACACGAAATCGTTTTCCAGCTTTCCCTGATTGCCGTGGTAGACAAGATCAATGCCGGGATACACCTGGTGATACCGAACGCTCGCATAATTGGGAATGCTGGTGTGCCATTCACGGGGATCGTTCCCCAGGAAATAATTGCTGGTTCCGGGCAGCAGGCTCTGGCCGGTAACCTGGGCGTCAGGCGCGGAGCCGAGCAGCCGGAGGCGCACGACGGCGGAAGAGGCAGGCTGCTTTCCTGCGCGGCCGGATTTCCCCGAGCTGAGAGATAGCACCGCTTCTTGTCCCGTCAGAAACAAGGTGTAATTCTGCCCGCGGGCCAGAAACTTAACGCGCGAGTCGGTCTGGCCCTGATTTGCCTCGAAGCTGAGCGGGAGCCGGGCGTAGCGGCTGCTCCATGCTTTCGGATTGCGCGTGTTGCGGAGGGAAGATCCTCGGGCGGTGTTCAGCGCCAGAGCCAGGCCGGCGATTGCCAGGCTAGCAAGGCCGATGCTTAAGAAGCAACGAAGAACCGCCCATCGGGCCTGAGTGGGCTGCCCGTGGGGCGCGGTAGAACATTTCGATTTCACACTGCTCTCCTTGAACATACTGAATCTCCCCCGCAGTTCCGAAAGTCCTCTCAGGCATCTGGTGGCCTGAGCCGTTGCGGTCGGGGTTCAATCCGCCTAATCAGGGCGCGACCGCCAGATTAACCGTCGTCGTTCTCTTGATGCTGCCATCGCTCCCCAGCGTACCTACGAGAGTAAGCTTGTAGGTATTAGCCGGCGTGCCCGAAGTCACCGGAGTTGTTTTGGGGCCGACAAATGTGTCATTGCACGAGGTCGTGAAAGCACCCAGCGAGACCGCCACGGCAAGCACTGCCATGCCTGCCCAAAGCCTTATTGATTTTCGGCGGAAGGCGCGGCGTCCACCCAGGACGAAGCTGCCAGCGCAAATCATAAAGATTGCCAGAAGATAAATCCACCAGCGGAGAGCCACGTGTCCCCAGGGGGGCATTCCTCCGGGCGGACGTGGCGCGACCTGAGTGGGTGTCTCAGCGGTGGTCTGGACGGTCACAACCGAGGTGGCCGGGCTCGTCCCGCCCAGGGTCAGGCCCGGCGGAGAATAGGTGCAGGTCGTTTCCGGCGGCAGATTCGCGCAGCCCAGAAGCACGACCTGGTTGAACCCGTTAATCGGCGTGATGGTCACCGTGTAAGTTGTGGCGTCGCCGGCAGTGACCGTGCGGAGCGCCGGCGAGGGCGGCGTTTGTGACAGTGTGAAGTCCGCGAAAAAGACGGTTAGCGCCACTGAGGTGTCCTGGCTGCTGCTGGTACCTTTAACTGAAAAGTCGAAGGGATTCGCCGTGGTTGCCGACAAGCCGGTGACCGTGACCGTGCTGGACTGTCCCGCGTAGATAGATGAGGGATTAAAGGTGCATGTCCCGGCCGTGCAAGCGAGATTGATCGCGTCCTGGAAGGTGCTGGGGGCCGCGGCGGTCACGGTGAAGGTGGCCGACTTGGTCCCAATCAGAAGGACACTTGACCTGACGCTGGAGGCGAGCGTAAACACCGCGTTGCCGGTCCCGGTCAGCGACACTCCCTGTGGGTTGTTATTGGCGTCGTCATCGATGGTCAGCGACCCCGTGCGGCTTCCGGTTGCTGACGGCGTAAACGTGACACTGATGCTGCACGTAGCGCCTACATTGAGCACGGTGGGAAGCGTTCCGCAGGAATTGGTCTGCCCAAAATCCCCGCTGGTGCTGATGTTGCTGATGTTGATGGCCGCGTTCCCGGTGTTGGTCAGTTGGACGGTCTGGGCAGGGCTGGTCTGCCCTACGGTCCGGGCGGCGAAAGTCAGAGAGGCTGGAGAGACCGAGAGCGTACCGGCTGATGTGACGCCGCCGCCTGAAACGGTGATGGCCTGGGGGCTACCAGCGGCGTTATCCGATATGGTGATCTGGTCTGTAACCGAGCCGGTTTGGGTGGGCGTAAAGGTCACCTGAATCGTGCAGGAGCCGCCGCCGGCAGATACAACCGTCCCGCAATCATTGGTCTGGCTGAACTGGCCAGTGGCTGAAATGCCGTTGATGGTCAGGGGCGCGCTTCCCGCATTCACCAGCGTTACCGTCTGCGGGCTGCTGGCGTGATTGATTACCTGATTGCCAAAATTCAGACTCTGGGGGCTGAGAGCTGCCGCCGGCGCGTCCTGAGAGCTGATTTTGGCGATAAAGACGTTAAAGCTCGAATTGGTCCCCACATAAGTCGATTGGGGCGCTCCTGCAATGACGGGGAAGTTGGTGGAACTGGAGCTGCCGGTCAGATAAGCCGCGCCTGAAGGATCCGTTGCGATGGCTTGCCCTAAATCGGTGGCGCTTCCTCCCAGGAAGGTAGAAAAGACGAGGCTGCCCGAGGGACCCAGTTCCGCGACAAAGGCGTCGGCGCAGGGAGTGGTGCCGCACGAACTGGCTCCGGTGACGCCCAGGATGCGTTGCAGGGCATTCGTCAAAGGCAGGTCGCTTGACTGCGTAAAGCCCGTGACGAAGGCGTCTCCCGAGGAGTCGACGGCGATTGAATTTCCCTGGTCCAAACCGCTGCCACCCAGGAAGGTTGAATAGACCATCTGGGCGCCGCCGGGGGCGAACTTGGTGACAAAGCTGTCGCCTCCGCCGCCATAAGCTGCCTGAGATGCCCCGCTGGTTACCGGATAACTGCTCGAGGATGTGCTGCCGGTCACGTAGATGCTGCCAGCCGAATCGATGGCAAGCGATTGAGCACTCTCGGATGCGCTACCGCCCAGATAGGTGGAGAACACCAGCGTGGAGATTGCGGGATTGATCTGAGCGACGAAGGCGTCCGAGGCCCCGGACAGGGAGGACTGAAGCGCGCTTTGAGTGGGGAAATTGGAGGAGAACGTGTAACCAGCCACACAAGGGATCCCCGACCCGTCCAGCGCAATGGCAAGCGCCTCATCAGCGCCGCTCCCGCCAAGGTAAGTCGAGTAGAGCAGAAAGGCGCCAGTGGGATCCAACTCTGCCAAGAAGGCATCGGAGCCACCGTCGAGCCCGACTTGCAGCGGGCGCTCCGTGGGGAAATTTGTTGACTGTGTCGAACCGGTGATAAAAGCGTCGCCCGAGGCGTCCACGGCCACCCCACGCCCGAAATCGATTCCGCCGCCGCCGAGGTAGGTTGAGTAGCTCAGGGTGGCGCCGGTTGGGTCCAGCTTGGCCAGAAAGGCATCCGTATTTCCCGCATTGCTTTGCTGGTAGGATCCTGCGGTGACCGGGAAGTCGGTTGACGAGGTGTAACCGGCCAAATAGGCATCGCCCGAGGAATCTATCGCGATGCCGGTGGCCTTGTCGAGGTTACCGCCGCCGAGAAATACCGAATACAGAAAGGCGGTCCCCGACGGATTGAGCTTGGCCACAAAGATGTCCTTGCCTCCTCCGAGACTGGCCTGTCCACCCGTCTTGGGGAAATTGGCCGATGCTGTGGTACCCGTTACATACGCGTTTCCTGAGGTATCAACGGCAATGCCGAAGCCACCATCGCCGCCGCTGCCTCCAAGGTAGGTGGAATATGACAGCACGGGATCAATGACGAGCTGCTCGTGGTGATCGTACGGACCGACCGCAAAACCAACATTGTTCCCGGCCTGGAGCACGTAGCGCACGGTGATTTCGCGACGATTCGCTCCCGTTCCCTGCCAGGCTCGGGGGCGTCGCAGGTAAACCTCCCCTTCTCTCACCGCGAGCACCAGGTCTCCGGAAGCGTTGAGGCGAACACTCGTGGCGCCTTCCACACCCAGCCGGACCAATTTGGGGTCAGCGCCCGGTGCCAGCAGGAAATCGTTTTCCAATTGTCCCTGGCGGCCATAGTAGGCGAGATCAATGCCGGGATAGATTTGCTGATAGCGGACGCGGGCGTAATTGGGGATGTTGGTACGCCAGCTTTGAGGGTTGTTCCCAAGGAAGTAACTGGTGTTGCCGGGGAGCCGCTCCGAGGCCGTAATCCTGGCTTGCTGGCTTGCCCCCAGCAGCTTAAGGCGAATCACACCGGCGGCCCCCGACGTTACCGTGCCCGGCTGATCGTTCTGAAGCCCTGAAGGGGTCGCCACGGCTGCTGCATTGCCCGGGCTGGATTTGGTGAGTTGCAGGACGGCATCCGACTGAGTAAGAAAAAGGATAAAACCTTGACCGCGGGCCAGATATCTGGCTTGGGAGCTTACCTGGCCTCTGTTGACCTCAAAGCTGAGCGGAAGACGGCCATAGGAAACGACTTGCCTGGCCTGAAGGCCCGCAGACAGCGAACGAAGCTGAGCGTTCTCCTGGCCATAGCTCGATGACCAGGTCGCGAGCCCTATGACAATAGATCCCAAGAGCCAGACGACCGTGTTCCTTCTCAAAATCTTCTTTCCCCTCGCTCCAGAAAAGTTGGCTGGTTTCGTTTGCTCGAATTCAGACGGCTGCAACCGGGCGACTACCCTGCTACGCATCTATTCGGTTGCTGTCAGGAACCGAATCAGCCGAGTTCCATCGTATTTCAGCATGACGTACGCGGAACCCCACCGATAGTGAGCGCTATAGGTGTACCCAGCCTCGACCGTCAGGTTCTTGACCCGGGCGACGTCCACCCACCCGGAATAGCCGTTGTCGCGCCCCAGTTTAGAATCGCCGATGGTTTCAAAGGCATGGTACCAGACGCGGTTGTGGTTCGCGTCACCGACTACGCTGGTGTTAGGGGTGACCAGCCTGCTGAAAACTTTTTGCTTCCCGGCGGGAACGATGGCGTAGGCGGAGGCGCCAACCGTGTAATGTTTGAAAATCGTGAAGCTCGCGCCTGCCTCAGCATTGCCGTTGGGGCCAAAAATCTGATAGGGTCGGGCGATATTGTACGGGCGCGGAAAAATCCATCGGTCGACGGTCTCGTTGGCCGCCCCAAAGTTCAGGAAAGGAGTAAAGCCGGCATAACTCCCGCTGATATGGTTATACCAGTCCACGCCAAAGCGACCCGTGGTGAATACGCGCTCCGCGCTAGAAAGGGGGATGGTTCCGGTGAGAACGGAAGTCGCGTCCAGCCCGTGCCAGTTTATCTTGTATCGAAGGTCCACAAAGGGGTCTCCGGCCAGGGTTGTCCAGGTCCAGTCGTGGTTCGAAATCACGGAAAAGGGGCTTTGAATCGTGTAGAGCGATGCGCCGACATCGCCCCCCAAATGTTCGGTGATGTTGTAGCCGATGCCGATCCCGGCGCTGTAGACTCCTCCCAGATTGGAGTATTTGCCAACGGCCACGGCAAAAGCCGTCGGCCCCGTCGGACTTACCGCCGCTGCAGGCTGAGCTTCTTGGTCCTGCTGCTGGTCCTGAGAATCCTGTCCCCTGCTGCGAGCTGGAATCCAGACGATAAGGATGGCGGCCAGCAATACACTGTAGATTTTCCCCACTTGGTTTTTCCTTTAGCATAGAGCACAAGGCCTTAGCGACGAAAACTCCGCACCTGCCCCGCGCGTTGGACAAAGTCCGTCTCCTGATACGCTGATAATCAAAATACAATACAACCTGTTGGTTCGCGATGCAACATCATCATACCGGCGGTGGCCGGGCGCTCCTGATATTAAGCCGGACATTATATCAAGCTCAAAAACGCATCAACTAACCCCGTCGACGGAGCAAGGGTATATCAATTCTCCAGGCCAAAGTGGGCTGCCAGGAATACTCTCTGACGCGCACGGGGCGGCGAAAGGTTGCTTGAGCCGACGTATTCGGCCTGGCGGCAGCCTTCCGGCACGCTTGTCCAGGAAAAACCTCGGACCTCACAGCCGGAGGACCGCGCTGCCTCGGTGTAACGACCGTATCGCCGCGGGCCGGGTGTGCCGCCAGAAAGGGTCCAGATACTTGAATCCAGGAGTACAATGGGAGCCGGTCTCGCAGGGCTATCGAAAAAAGAAGCCAATAAGAACTGCCCGCGAGGCGCTGGCCGGCTGGGTCAGCGAGCTGGCGCGAGCCGGGCTGCAGAATAGGAAAACCTCCATCGGGAGTTGGCGCCCGTGATTGCTCGGGGCGCGGCCAACGTATTCCGTCAGCTTTGGTCAGAATGTTGCGAACGAGGCTCCGTTCAAAAATGCGCGTGGCGATGCGGCAAAGACAATCGTGGCTGGCGGCTGGTTCCGCGCTTTTTGCTGTCTTCTCCAGCCTGGCGATCTTATGGGGTCAAACGCCTGCCAGCCAGCAGCAGGCGCATGGCAGTGAGATTTACGCTAAGCAGTGTTCCGGCTGCCACGGGTTAGACGCTCGGGGTGGTGAGCATGGACCACCGCTGGCAGGGAACAGCAAGCTGCGAGGGCGCTCAATCTCCTGGTTGCGCCGCAGAATACACGATGGTATTCCCACCGGAGGCATGCCGGCATTTAGCAACCTGCCGGCCAGCGAACTGGATGCGCTTGCCGCGCTGGTCCACTCTCTGAACTCGCCGGCGGCTCAAAACAGCGTTTCCGGCGATCGCGCGGCGGGGGAAGCTTACTTCTTTGGCGAGGGCCAATGCGCCTCGTGCCACATGGTGTACGGCAAGGGCTCGGCAGTAGGGCCCGACCTTTCTGATGTCGGCCGCGAGTTCAGCGCTGAAGAGATTCGAGCGAGCCTGCTGAACCCGAGCGAGCATATTACTCCCGGGTATCAGATGGTGACGGCGCACTTGCACAATGGCAAAACGGTGCGCGGCTTTGGGCGAAGCCGAAGCAATTTTGAGGCTATCGTGCAGGACCTGAAGGGTCACTTTTACATGCTGCCGATGGACCAAATCTCCGACATCGACGAAGATCAGCAGTCGCAGATGCCTCCGGTCAAGGCAAGCACTGAGCAACTCCAGAACCTCATCGCCTTTCTCAGCAGCCTCGCCGGCGTAAAGCCGGGCGTCGCGCTGACCGAAGATGCCTCTCCCGGCGACGGTGGTGTTCCTTTCTCCAGAATTCTCCGTCCTCGGCCGGGCGACTGGCTGACCTATAATGGCGACCTGAGCGGGAACCGATATAGCAAGCTTGGGCAGATCAACACGTCCAACGTAAACCAGTTACGCCTGAAGTGGATTTTTACCGTGCCGCTCTGGAAGCAGCTTGTCCCTGACAACGCCTATTTCCATAACAAAATGGAGCATTTTGGTGTGGAAACCACGCCCATCGTTGCGGACGGAATCATGTACGGGACGGGTCCGCATCAGGCCTTCGCACTCGACGCCCGCACCGGACAGGAGATCTGGGACTATCGGCGTCCGCGCCCGCCGGAGTTGAATGTGGGAGACGCAGCGCTCGGCACCAATCGCGGCGTGGCCATTCTCGGCGACAAAGTTTTCAAGGTGACGCAGAATGCGCATCTCCTCGCCCTGAACCGCACCACGGGGAAGCCGGTTTGGGAAGTGGTGATGCCGCCGAAGGAGTTGACCAACTACGGCTCGACCGTTGCGCCGCTGATCGTCAAGGACATGGTGATCGCTGGCGTTTCGGGCGGCGACTGGCCCGGTGTGCGCGGATTCGTGGCCGTCTATAGAGCCTCGAACGGCCAACTGGTTTGGAGACGCCGGACAATTCCAGACGACGGCGATCCGGAGGCTGCGACCTGGGGTGGGAAGCTGCCGAAAAATGTGGGAGGCGGCGCGACGTGGGTAACCGGCTCCTACGATCCCGAAACCGACACCCTCTACTGGACTACCGGCAATCCCTACCCGGACTCGAACGGAAGCATTCGGCCGGGCGATAATCTATACGCCAATTGCATCCTGGCTCTAAATCCGGAGTCTGGAAAAGTGAAGTGGTATTATCAGGTCACGCCACGCGACATTCATGACTGGGATGCCACCGCGCCTCTGGTGCTGGTCGACACAAATTATCAGGGGCAGCCTCGTAAACTTTTGCTCTTCACCAACAAGAATGGATTCTTTTATGTGCTGGATCGGACGAATGGACACGTTCTGGCGGCCAGCCCGTTTGTGCGAGTGACGTGGGCTAGCGGCATTGGCGCAGACGGGCGTCCCCAGCTTCTGCCCGAGAGCGGCCCGGTGTGCCCGATCATTGGAACCAACTGGAATGCCAAGGTTTTCAGTCCGGTGACGCGCCTCTATTATGTGATGGCGCTGGATGGGTGTACGGAGAAGGTTTCGTCGCGCCGCCGGAAGAGCGAAAATCCCAAGGCAGAGCCGGCGAGGAAATATCTGCGCGCGATCGACATCGACACTGGGAAAACAGCGTGGGAGGTCGAGCAGTTCGGCTCCGGTTCAGACAAAGACTTCGAAGAGCAGGATTCGGGAATCCTGGCGACGGCAGGCGGGCTTCTTTTTTATGGTGACCTGAGCGGCAACGTTGTGGCTGCCGACGCTCGCAACGGGAAGGCGCTTTGGCGCTTCCCGACCAGTGGGTTGAACAAGGCCTCGCCGATGACTTATACGGTGAATGGAAAGCAGTATGTGGCGCTGACAGTTGGTCCCAACATCCTGTGCTTTGGGCTGCCCTGAAGGAGGAAAACAGAGTGGACGAACATATTTCCAGGCGAGAATTTCTAAAGGTGTCGTCGGTCGGAGCGCTGGGGGGAACGGTGGCGCTGCAAGCGGGGAGCGCAGCCGCCGCACCCGGCAAGCGCGGGCCATTCCGCGGAACGCTCTGCTTGTTTTCCAAGCCAGTTCCGCAACTGAACTGGAAAGAGCTGGCGGAGAGCACCAAGGCCGCGGGCTTTGACGGGATCGACCTGACCGTGCGAGCAGAGGGCCACGTCCTTCCGGAACGCGCGCAGACCGACCTTCCGAAAGCGGTGGCCGCCATCCGGGAAACAGGGCTAAAAGTTCCGATGATCACAACGGAGCTTCTCTCCGCCGACGATCCCACCGCGAAACCGATTATCAGCACTGCCAGCAAACTCCATATCCCTTACCTGAAGCCGGGCTATTACAAATACAAGCTGCTCAACGTTGTGGAAGAGGTCAACGCCGCAGGGCGCCAGTTCCGCACCCTCGTGGACCTGGCAAAGGGCTACGGAATCCAGGTGGGATATCATAACCACCCGCGCTACATCGGAGAAGCCATCTGGGATATGGCCAGGGCGATTGAGCCGCTCGATCCGAACTGGTGCGGCTATTACTATGATCTCTGCCAGGCCACAATCGAAGGCGGCGAAAGCGGATGGAGGGTTTCAACCAACCTTGTGATGCCACGGCTGAAGATGGTGGCTGCCAAGGATTTTGTCTGGAAAGGCACGGGGCCGCACGAGTGGCGAGCTGAAATCTGTCCCATGGGGCAGGGGATGTCACGCTGGAAGGAGTTTTTCCAGCTCCTCGCCAAGTCGGATTTCCATGGACCTATTTCCTACCAGCACGAGTATGGAATTCCAGGCTATTCACACCCGTCAGGAATTGCGCTGTCGCGTGACAAGGTTCCCAAGGTGATGGCAGCGATCAAAGAGAATCTCAACTATATCAAGTCGGCGATTCGCGAGGCCTATGGAGGGGCGTAGGAGATTACTGTCAAATGCTGATGTGTCGCGCTGAGCCCTTGCACGGTGCAGTGGAACCAAAGCAGATTCCTCGGGCCGATAAAGAACATCAGCCCTCGGAACGACCGGCGAGGACATTTTTTCAGCAACCCGTTAGCAGGAGGTGAGTTTGGAACGTCGCTGTAAAATGACGCGGAGAAATTTTCTTAAAGCTGCCTCCGCCGGAGCAGCATCGCTCTCGCCGCTGACAGCGGGAATCACCATGGCCGCACCGGCGCGCAAATCGAGCGACATTCGCGTGAAGGAGATTCGCGTCAGCTATGAAGATTTTCCTTATCGCACGCCCTATGAATTCGGCGGCCGCAGCGTCGATAAAGTAACGCTTCTGGACGTTTATTGCACCGTTGAGACCGTTGCCGGCCGCGTTGCCCACGGATTTGGTTCCATGACTATGGGCAACGAATGGGCGTTCCCGTCGAAAACTCTCTCCTACGACGCCACGCTCGATGCCATGAGGCGGCTGGCCGGGCGCATCTCGAAAATCACCGCGGATTATAAGCAGCCGGGCCATCCCATTGATATCAACTTCGCGCTGGAGCCGGAATACCTGCGTGCGGCAGCTGAAGTCACGAAAGAAATGAATCTCGGCCAGCCCATCCCCAAGCTTTGCACGCTGGTCACCGCAAGCGCTTTTGACGCCGCCATCCACGATGCGTTTGGAAAGGCTCACGGCCTCAACTGCTACCAGACCTACGGGACGGAGTTCATGAGCCACGACCTCGCGCATTATCTGGCGCCGGAATTCAAAGGCGAATTCCCCGGCCAGTATCTGCTGAAAAAGCCCAAGCCGTGGGTGTGGTGTAATCACTCGGTGGGAGCGTCTGATCCCATTGATGCCTCCGATGTCAAAAAGCGGCTGAACGACGGCTTGCCGCAGACGCTTCCGGAATGGATTGTGGCGGACGGGCTGACGCACTTCAAGATCAAGCTCAACGGCAACAATCTTGAACCTGATGTCGACCGGGTGCTGCGCATTGACCGCGTAGCGACAGAAGCGGAAACTCGCCGCGGCGCCCGCCACTGGTACTACACGCTGGATTTCAACGAGGGGTGCCCCAACGCCGACTACCTGATGGAATCGATCCGACGGATCAAAGAAAAATCTCCCGGCGGCTACGACCGCATCCTTTACCTCGAGCAGCCCGAAGCGCGCGACCTGATCGATAACCCGTCGCAAAGGCTTTTCAAAGTCTCCAAGCTGAAGCCCGTGGTGATGGACGAATCGCTGACCGGCTACGACGCGCTGCTGCGGGGCCGCAAGCTAGGATATACGGGCGTGGCCCTCAAGGCCTGCAAAGGGCAGAGCCAGACGGTGCTGCTGAACGCCGCCGCGCAGAAATTCAAAATGTACATGTCGGCGCAGGACCTCACGTGTCCCGGAGCGTCGCTGATTCAGTCCGCAGGCATCGCCGCCCACGTTGCGCCGATTGATCTTCTGGAGTCGAACGGGCGCGAGTACGTGCCGGCGGCCAATAAGCCGTGGCTGAAGAAGTTTCCAGGTCTGTTCGAGATCCGTGACGGCAAACTGCACACCGACAGGTTGGGCAGCCCGGGCCTGAGTGCCGTCTGACGTACTGCGTCAGTCATTCTGAGCCCGTTCGCCCTCGATTTGCGAACGGGCTCGGGATGATAGGCGAAGGGATCAGCATGACCGGTTATCCGTTGACGGCGCGTAGGAGGATATTCTGCAACACCCTAAGCTCTTACATTCTGCACTTCCTCTATTATTTTGCGTGTTGTTAATCGGCGGCGCTCTTCCTGCTCGCGCGGCCTGGAAAGCGGGATTCGCAAAGATCAACATCACGCCGCACGGCTCGCTTTGGATGGCGGGTTATGCCGCCAGGACCCACGCCTCCGAGGGCACGCTTCTCGAGTTGCATGCCAAGGCCCTGGCACTTGAGGACGAGACCGGCCGCCGCGCCGTGCTGGTAAGCACCGACCTGCTGGGGCTTCCGCGATCCGTGAGCGAAGCAGTTGCCGCGCGCGTCAAGCAGAAGTATGGCCTCAGCCGCGACCAGTTATTTATGAACTCATCACACACGCATTCGGGCCCGGTGATCGGCTCGATGCTGTCGGTTGCCTATGAAGGCGAGCACGGCATCAGCGCGGAACAGTGGAAAGCGGTGCAGGCATACACCGGCCATCTTGAGGACCAGATGGTGAAAGTGGTGGGAGAAGCGCTCCACAAGCTGCAGCCCGCCACGCTCAGCTTTGGCCATGGGCAGGCTGATTTCGCCGTCAATCGCCGCGTGAAGACAGCCGCCGGCTATGTTGGAGGCTTCGATAAGAACGGACCCGTGGATCACGATGTTCCCGTCCTGGTGGTTCGCAACCAGCGCGGGAAAATTCTGGGCATAGTTTTCGGTTACGCGTGCCACAATACGACCATCGGCTCAAACTACTACAAATTCAGCGGAGATTACGCCGGCTTTGCCCAGCAGCGGCTGGAGCAGCGCTATCAAGGCGCGATCGCTATGTTTATGGAAGGATGCGGCGCAGACGCCAATCCATACCCGCGCTGGGACAAGGAGCGGAGCGGAGTAGAGCTGGCGCAGCAGCACGGCCAAGAAATGGCCGTGGCCGTGGAAAAGGTGGCGGGCGGCTCTCTCGCTTCGGTGGCCGGGCCGCTCATGACGGCCTTCAAAGTCTTTCCCGTCCAGTTTGCCGGTCCGCCGACGCGCGCGGACTATGAAGCGCGGCTCAAGAGTGACGACACTTACGTTCGCAAGCATGCGCAGGACATGCTGAAGATTATCGACCAGAAGGGCCATGTGCCTTCCAGCTACCCGTATTCGCTCGAGGTCTGGCAATTCGGGCACGGCCTCACTCTGATTGGCCTCGCTGGCGAGGTTGTCGTGGATTACGACTTGAGGCTCAAGAAGGAATTGGGAGCGGACAAGCTTTGGGTGGCCGGGTACAGCAACGATGTCTTTGCTTATGTACCTTCATTGCGCGTCCTGAAAGAAGGCGGCTACGAGGGCGGTGGCGCGATGATCTATTATGGGCAGCCCGGCCCGTTCGCTCCAAGCATTGAGGAGACGATCATCGGTGAGGTCCACCAGATGATAGGAAAACTGCGGGAGCACTGAGACTCTGATCTGTCATGCTGATCCCTTCGCCTGTCATCCCGAGCGCAGCGAACGATCGCGGCAGTTCGCTCAGGGTAAACTCCGCGAAGCATCTCCGCATTTAGAGCGGAATTTCTGGGAGGAAACATGAAAAGCAATCTTACACGGCGTGATTTTCTGGGGAGCGCAGTTGGCGTGGCGGCGGGGCTGGCAGCACCTACAGGGGCCTTGCCAAAGGAGTCGCCGAAATCATCGCGATCATCTGGGGGCTCAGGCCTGGCGATTCTCGGCGGGAGCCCCGTCCGGACAAAACCATTTCCATCCTGGCCCGTGATCGAGGAGAACGACAAAAAGGGCTGGATGCAGGTGCTGATGACCGGTAAATGGAACCGGCTGGACGGCCACTTTGCCCACCAGTTTGAAACCAAGTGGGCGCAAATACTGGGCGCGAAATACGGTTTGGCCACTGCCAGCGGGACAACGGCGCTGCTGACCTCAGCCAACGCGCTGGGCATCGGGCCCGGCGACGAAGTGATCGTGCCGCCCTATACGTTTGTAGCGACGGTCAATATCGTCCTGCTGCAGCACGCCCTGCCGGTTTTTGTCGATACCGATCCGGAAACTTTCCAGATTGACGCGCGCAAGGTCGAGGCTGCAATCACCAAGCGGACGCGGTGCGTTATTCCCGTTCACCTGGGCGGATCGGTCGTGGACATGGACGCCATCCTCGACGTGGCAAAGCGGCACAACCTGTTTGTACTCGAAGATGCCTGCCAGGCCCACCTGGCGGAGTGGCGGCACAAGAAGGTGAGCACGCTGGGGAACCTCGGCTGCTTCAGTTTCCAGGCCTCGAAGAACCTGAATTCCGGCGAAGGCGGCGCCATCCTCACCAACGATCACGATCTCTACGAGTTCTGTCTGAGCTTCCACAACCAGGGTCGAGGGAAATATAACTCGGGTCTCAGCTACGTGCGGAATGGCGCTAATTTCCGCATGACGGAATTCCAGGGTGCCCTGCTGCTGCAGCAATTGACCCGCCTGGAAGCGCAAAGCCGCACGCGGACCGAAAATGCCGAGTATCTGACGAAGCAGCTGAAGGAGATTCCCGGAATTTCGCCGGCCCGCATGTACGACGGCTGTACCCGGAACGCTTACCACCTCTACATGTTCCATTATGACGGCGCGCATTTTGCTGGCTTGGCTCGCTCGAAGTTCCTGAAGGCGCTTGAGGCGGAAGGCGTTCCCGCTTCGGGTGGATATACTCCGCTGAACAAGGAGCCGTTCTTGAAAGCGGCCCTCGGCTCGCGCGCCTTCAAGGCCATCTACAGCCAGAAGGAACTTGCCGAATATGAGGAGCGGAACCACTGCCCTGAAAACGACAAGCTCTGTGAACGGGCGGTGTGGCTCGAACAGACGATGTTCATAGGCCCCAGAAGTGACATGGACCAGATCGCCGAAGCCATCAGAAAAATCCAGAAGCACGCCGGTGCGCTGGCGCACTCCCAGGCATAGGGAAAGCAGTAGGCAGAAGGAGGAGGTGGCAGGCTGAACGGGTACACCGGCGGCGAAAGGCGCCGCGCCGATTGAGCCGCCGGAGTGGGCGGAAGACTTTAGCCCGTGGCGTAAGCCACGGGATACAGGCGACCACGGACACTACCAGACCCGGAGGGGCGAAAGACGTCACTCCGACGGGTGCCGCTCGTCGTTTGCATCACCACCCCGCTCAGCGGCGGCGGGTCTCCTCAGGATGACGAGTGAAGGGGGATCAGCGCGGTTGACTGGCCCATGCCTGGACAATCCGTGGCATGCTTTGCACCGTGCCGGGCGTGGCAGCAAAGTCGCGTAATCGCGCCACCAGCGATTCGATTTCCTCCTGGGTTGCCAGACCCTCAGACACCACGGCATGCGCAATGTTTTCCATGGTGAGAGCCGCCATCAGTTTGACCTCGCCGCTCATGCCCGCCGGCTGGACCACATTCATCTGAATGTTATCGAAGCCCGCCCCTCCGAGCAGCGCCGGAAGGCGCGGCCCGATGTTGGCGTCGCCGCCTCGGCATGCCACCGTCCGGGTATAGAGCTCGACATATCGCAAAAACGCCGTGCAGTCCGGATAGCAGAAGTGTCCCCGGAAATCGATATCCTCCAAGACGATGACGCCTCCGGGGCGCATGGACCTCCGCATGTTTTCGAGAGCCCGCTCAGGATCCGGCAGGTGGGTGAGAAGAAACCGCGCGTGGACAAAATCAAACTCCTGCTCGAAGAGTTCCCCGACAATGTCGCCAAGCCGATATTTGACATTGGAGATCTGCTCCGCCTCTGCCTCACGGCGCGCAAGATCAATTTTGACCGGGTCAATGTCGATTGCAACCACCTTTCCCTCTGCGCCCACCATCCTGGCCATCTCGAGGGCAACGTCTCCGCCTCCGCAACCGGCTTCGAGGCACACCATTCCCGCTTCGGCGCCGGCGCGATGCAACAGGTCTACCGTTAAAGGATGCAGGATGCGGGACAGCACCCGCAGGCGTTCTCGGCCTTCGGCTCCGCCTCGAATGATGTAGTGGGACTTGCTCATAAACAGGATACCAAACGCGCCACCACGACAGGCTGCCAGGCGCCTCATCTTAACCCGCATTTTCCTTTTGGTCTTCGGGCGGTTGGAAATATACACCCAGTTGGGAGCCAACGGCACTGGTAATCAAAAAATTCCGGGCTCACCATGTAGGGGGATAAGGCTGATCCGAAATGCCGCCAACTGAAGTATCGCGAATGCCACAGCGATGGTGGAAGCTCCAAGACAGGTAAGCGATGCACGCTGACTCAACCTCAGTTCCTCTTTTCTCATCCCCCCAAGCTTCTACCACGCCCAGCGGAACTTTCTACTTTGCTCTTACAGGAGCTTCTCACTTTGCAGCGACAGGTATGGGTTTTCCCTTGACAAGAAGATATAGCGATGGTAAACGTTGGGTCCAGGTAGGCAAGCGTTTTCAATAGTCAGACCAAGTGTCCCGCCAGGGGCCGTGAAACGCTCCTGTCAGGGCATTCCATTCCCAAGAGCTTGCGGGGGTTGGCAAGCTCTGTTGCTTTCACGCATTACCCGTAAGGATTGCGTCGGGTCGAGGTAAATAATCAATCCTAAAGGCGGAGGGCAGGGCTGCGAGAAGCGTTGCCTTTCAGAAGGAGATGTGTGATGCGCAAAGAAGATCCTCCTGTTATTCGCACTTGGCATGTATTACTGTTTAGCGTCCTCGCGCTGGCGATCTTCGCACCGGGCCTTCGCGCGCAGGTTGACACAGGCAGCATCCTGGGAACAGTGAAGGATGAGTCCGGCGCCGTGGTTCCCAATGCCAAAGTCAGTCTAACCAACGAAGGGACTGGTTTCACAATATCAACCACCACCACTGGCGAGGGAAATTACACCTTTACGCCTGTCAAGATCGGCACCTACAGCGTCAGCGTAGAAGCTCCGGGATTCGCTAAGGCCATCCAATCGCACCTGGCGCTTAACATCGATCAGCACCTCGTAGCTAACATGACGCTTCGACCCGGCGCGGTTACCCAGACGATCACGGTGACCACCGAGCCGCCCGCGCTGCAAACACAGAACGCCTCCCTCGGTGATGTCATTACGGGACGAAGTGTTAACAACTTACCACTCAACGGACGCAATTTTACTTTTCTCGCGCAGCTCGTGGCCGGCGTAAACACTCCACAGGCTGATACGCGCGGCAACGCCGCAAGCGGCGCGTTTTCAGCCAACGGAATGCGGCCTGCCCAAAACAATTATCTTCTCGACGGGATTGATAATAATTCCGACAACGTGGATTTCCTCAACGGGACGAACTTTAATGTGCTGCCGCCGGTAGACGCCGTTGCGGAGTTCAAGGTGCAGACCTCCAATTACAGCGCTGAGTATGGGAGGGCAGGCGGCGCCATCCTGAACGCTACCATCAAGTCAGGATCGAATCAGTTCCATGGCAACGCCTGGGAGTTTCTCCGCAATGACAAATTTGACTCTGCGGATTTTTTTGAAAACGCCGGCGGCCTAAAGAAGGGCGAGTTCCGGCAGAACCAGTTCGGGTTCACAGCCGGCGGGCCCATCAAGAAGAACAAGCTATTCGTCTTCGGCGACTACGAGGCCCTGCGGCGGCGCCAGGGAAGTGTGTTTACTTCATCGGTTCCGACCGACCTGATGCGAGGCAGCGGGTACACGGACTTGTCGGAGCTCATCACCCAGCAGGCAGGGAGCCAGCCGGAAGTTGACGCACTGGGCCGCTCCTTCCCGTTCGGAACGGTACTCGATCCCGCCACGACGCGCCCCGCAACAGCGGGCGCGGCGGACCCGCTGACGGGTTTAACCGCAACCTCCAGCGGCTTTGTGCGCGACCCGTTTTATACGGGGGGCAGCATTGCCGGTAAGACAGATTTCACGGGTGCCTGCCCCAGCAGCGCGTCCTGCATGCTCAACCAGCTACCCGCTGGGCGGCTCGATCAGAACGCGATCAAACTCTTGAATCTTTATCCAAGCGCTACTGCACCCTCGTTAGTTCAGAATTTTGCTTCTAACCCGGTTCTCAAGGAAAACCGCAACGCGTTTGACACTCGGGTAGACTACGACATGAGCGAAAGCGACCAGATGTTTGGGACCTTCAGCTATGTGAAGGACCCGCAGTTCATTCCGAGTCCGTTTGGTGGTATTGCGGACGGCGGAGCTTTCCAGCAGGGCGACCAGAATGCACTTTCGATACTGGCGGCTTACAGCTATACGCATATCTTCTCCCCCACTCTGATCAATGAAGCACGTGTGGGAGAAAGCCGTCTCCACGCCACGCGCTTTGGGCCGGTGGCCAATACCCTCGGAATCCCTGAACAGTTCGGGATTTCCAGCTCAATTCCCCAGGTGGCGGAGAACGGTGGCCTGCCGCAGTTCACCTTCAGCGGCCTGAGTACGCTCGGCAGCAATGGTTTTCTGCCCTCCGATGAAATCAGTCAGACAACGCAGGTGACGGATAATCTCACCAAAGTTTACGGCAAACACACCTTCAAATCCGGCTTTGAATACCAACACATCAAATTCTCGACGCTTCAGCCGAACAGGTCGCACGGCACATTCGATTACAACGGAGCGTATACGGGCATACCGGACGGGACAGGCGGCAACACTGGCATGGCTCAGTTTTTGCTGCTCCCCTGCCCTGGGCCGACTCCGGGAGGAACACCCAGCGACTGCCCTAGCGTCACAGGCGCCATTCCGAATGTAGGCGGCACAAACAACTACACAGCGTCAAACATCGGCTTTACCGATGATGGGAAAAACTACTGGGGCGCTTATTTCCAGGACGACTGGAAATACAATTCGAAGCTGACGTTGAACCTCGGATTGCGATGGGATTACTTTGGCCCCATTTTTGAGCACTATGGCGCACAGGCGAATTTTGTACCGGCGGCTCCAGGTGCGGCTGAGTTCCTGATACCCGCCAACCGGAACAAGGGGCTCTCTCCCAGCTTCCTGGCATTGACTGCTCAGGACGGTATTAACATTGTCTCGAGCGATAATCCAGGGTTGATTGACGTACAGAAGACCAACTTCGCCCCTCGGCTCGGTTTTGCTTATCAGGTAACCCAAAAGCTGGTGGCGCGGGGTGGTTTCGGCATCTTCTATAACTCATTTGAGAACCAGGGCTACGGGCCGAACATCGGCGAGAATTACCCCTTCCAATTCACTTTCGGCTTTGCAGCGCCAAACGGTGGGAATCCGATTTCTTCAACAACCTTCCCCACCCTTGCTGGTTCGCCTTGCGAAAGCGCCTTCATGTTCGAATCTGGATTCGACTGCACACCCATCGATCCTTCGCTCGTGCAGGCTGAGGGGCTTTCACTCCAGGGGCTGCAGACCAATTTCCAGACGCCCTACACGATGGGATACAACCTGATGCTCCAATATGCGGTTACCACGAACATGACCGTGACAGCGGGCTATGTGGGCAATCAGGCCCGGCACCTGCAGGTGGGTGTTGGGTCGAACCGGCCCTCGCAAATCCTGCCGCCAGGAACGAACACTCACGCGGTGTCATCTCCGGGCGTCGGACTCTACATACCGTTCCCGGATTTCGGCCAGGGCCAAAGCTATCACACCACGCAGGGCAATAGTAATTACCATGCCCTTCAGACGAGCCTTCAACAGCGATTCGCCAACGGCTTGACGTTCCTGGTGGCCTACACTTACTCACGATGCCGCAGCGACGCCTCCGATTTGCTCAACGGAGGGGCCGTCGGCTACCGCGCGCCTGCCGTCCCCGGGTTTGGGATACAGGGCGACTACGCCGACTGCAACTTTGATATCAGGCACGTTTTGCACTTCAGCGGAGGCTACGAGCTTCCAATCGGCCAGGGGAAACGCTTCCTGGGCAACAGCACGGGAGTCATGAACCAGATCGTCAGCGGCTGGAGCATGCAGTGGATCAATACGGCTGAAACCGGACAGCCGCAGAACATCGGTTGTGCCATCGGAACGACATCCGGCACCAGCTGCGTTGCGTTTATCGTTCCGGGGCAGGACCGGCACGGTCCGGGCGCTCCTGATCATTTTTACAATCCCGCGGCTTTCACTCAGCCCTGCAAGCCCGGAACCACAACCCCGGCTGGGTGCATTCCCGGCCTAACCGGCCTGGCACTATTGGGAGGAGGAAGAGGACAGGTTTCCGGACCCGGCCTCTTTACATTCGACTTTTCCCTTTTCAAGAATTTCCGCATCTCAGACCGGTACAACCTCCAGTTCAGGAGTGAATTCTTCAACATCCTGAACCATCCAACGTTTAACGCTCCGGGTTTTGGCGGCAATGGAGTGGTTTCCATACCCGGATCTTCAGACTTCACGAACTCGAACTTCGGCAGGGTTGGATCCACGCGCTTCCCCTTCAACGATCCGCGGCAGATCCAGTTTGCTCTGAAGTTTTCTTTCTAACCATGCCGGCAGGGGTGCGCGCAAGTGCGCCCCTGCCATCCTATTTGCCGGCCATGGCGGCAGGAAATGGCCGGGCGCCATCAGGCAGCAATCGAGCCCAGCAGGAAACCGCACTCCCCCAGTTTCTACCTGTCCCGCCCGGTGCTAAAATAACGGACCATAGCAAAAGCTGCGGGCTGGTGGCCATCCAATGATCTCCGAGTACGGCAGGCCAGAGTCGGCGGACGGCGTGAATGGCGCGCAAGCGGGAAGAAAGGTATTCTGGCTGTCAAATCCAAAGTTTGAACAGGTGCAAGTAAATGATGCGGTCTTCGTTATTGCCGACAATGAAGCATTTAAGCCCGCTCGGCGTCACCGAAGCCGTCTCCTGCAGCCGGCGGGATTTCCTCAGGGTCGTGACGGGAGCCACGGCTGCGGCAACTCTGCTGGGACTCTCCCGGAGCCAGGCCTTTGCGTCTCCCCAGCGGTCCAAGCGAAAGGCTGTGGTGATCACTTTTGGCGGGGGCTGCCGGGATGAAGAGACCTTCATGCCCGAAGGCCAGGAAAACATTCCACACCTTCTCAAGGAACTCATTCCCCAGTCCACCTTTTTCACGCGAGTAATCAACCGTGGAATTCTGGGGCACTATGTCGCTACGGCGAGCCTGGCAACAGGCGTCTACGAAACATTTGACAATTTCGCGGCGGTTCCACCGGATCACCCGACCGTCTTCGAATATTTCCGCAGGGACTTGAAGCGTCCGCTCCACGACGCCTGGGTTGTGGCTCCGGCCAATGGGTTTAACCGGATTGGAGGAAGTAACGCTCGCTCGTTCGGCCCGGATTATGCTGCCAACGTCATACTCCCGAAGCGGCTGCTGAAACAAGCTCTCTCCTCGACAAACGATGCCCGGTATGAACATCTCCTGGTGGACAATTACGAAACCCCCCTCCTCATACCGGAGGTCAAGGGGGACAACGTCAATCTTCGCCAGTTTTCGAGCCTGTTGAAGCTTTCGGTTTCGGATTTTGTGGCGCACGCCCTCACTCTTTCTAGCCCGGACGAGCTTTCGGTGTACATCGCTCGCCAGTTGATGCGGCGGTACGCTCCCAGCCTGCTCTGGATCACTCTGCACGACATGGACGTAGCTCATGCAGGCTCCTACTCCCTCTACATCGAAGGGATTCAGCGCACGGACCGCCTTTGTGCCGAGATATGGCGCGAAATTCAGAGCCAGCCTGAATACGCCGGTAAGACAACAATGTTCATCCTGCCGGATTTCGGCCGCGACTCCGACTTGGATGCCGGGGGAAATGGTTTTCAGCATCATCGCACGGGCGATGCCCTGTCGCGCACTACATGGATCATGGCGCTCGGCCCCGGGATCCGCGAGAACGTCGTGGTGGACCGCGCGGTGGAACCTCTGGACCTGGTACCCACCCTGGGCTCAATTCTGGGCTTTTCGACCACGATGGGTACAGGCAAACCGCTGGCGGAGGTTTCTTAGACACGATGCTGCCTGCTGAGATCAAAGCCGAGCAGTTCAAGGGCTACCCGCCGCAGGCGAGGGAGGTGGCTGTCGATCACCTTGACCTGTTCCGCCAACTTCCGCTGGCTTTTGCTGCGCTCATCCTCCAGCAGCTTGAGCAGTACGACTGGAAATTCCCGGCCGAACGCCGTGAAATCGATCACCAGCTTTCCTACCTTTCTTCACGCTCCGGGCCTGAAATGGCCAGCCTGCTGTCGGAATTTGAACAGTTGAAACTCTCGCGCGATCTTGAGCAGTTTAACTGGGTGGATGCGCCCGGAACTTTCTCGCAGCAACTCTCCGCCTACCTCTGGGCCACGCATCAGATCGACAGTTTCCGCGGCGCGGCGGAAAAGCTGATGGAGAAAGTTAACGCTTCTATGCCGCCCGAGCAACTGCCAGCGCCGAGGCTCGGGATCATGATCGTTGGTAAGGAAGTGAAAGAGAGCCAATACCCGCTGTTCCGCAAGCTCCGGCCCTATGGCACACACTTCACGCGGGTGGACCCTTCAAACGGTCTTCGCATCCTGTTGGACGCAGCCGCCGCACGTGCAAAGGAGTATCCGGCGCCCTTCGGCCACTGGTATATCGATGGCGGCCCAGCGGAAGCGATTTCGGAAACCACTCTCATCTCAATTTCCTACAGCGCGCTGGAACCGGTTCGGAAGGCGATCCTGCAAAAAATCACCAGGGCGATCAATGGAGGCATAGGCGGACCGGAAGCCTTGACCAGCATGCTTTTCAAACTCCGGCCGGAACAGGTGGGCCTGAGCGGAAAGCCCGAAGATGAAATCATCGGCCACCTCGAAACCAGCATTTTCACGCAGGGGCAGGGCACCCAGATTTTCAGCACGACATTTGTGCAATGGACGGCACGCGAGGTGTTGCGCCGCGCTCATCCGCTAACGCTCGTGGCGCGTTTTGCTCCCCGGCAGCGGCAGCGGCCTATGAACGAACTCCTTTCAGGGAAGGACTTCAACCCGGAGCCTGATCCGATGGGGTCACTGATAGACGCGGATATGGGAGCTTTCCTCACCTGGATTGACCAGCAACGGCTTTCGGGCGCCAACCAATCGTCGTTTCTGGCCTGGTTTGAAGATCACAACGAAGCCGTGGCCATCTCCCCATTCCTGCCCCACAATACCGAATCTGATACTGCCATCGACATGAATGGCTTGCTCACTCAGATGGGGTTGAAAACCACCGCCGGCAGGATGTTTCCTCGGCAGAAGGTCATGCAATCCTCAGCAGTGAACCCCGCGCGTGACAACTTTGTACTCGACCGGGTTGATAACAATGTGGATTCGGTCGACTTCTTGAATGGGGTCGACTTCGGCGACACCACCTAGGGGACACCTTCTCAGTCGGGATGATGCCCCAATCCGCTGGCGTTCCTCATGGGGATGTGTGTGCGCGCAGTTGTTCGTATTGTGCAAATTCCGCCTCGGCGCTCTCCTTATCTCCCAGCCGCTCGTAATCCTGGGCGAGGCGATAATGTGCGGTCGCCAGCTTGGGATTGACCTGGATGACCGCACGGTATTCGTTGACCGCACGGTCCCGCAGCTTCTGCTCATCGTAAACCATACCCAATTGCAGATGCGCGTCGGCATCGCCATCCAACTGAATAGCCTTTTCAAATTCCGTCCTCGCGCCGGCCAAGGCTTCCGGACTGTGGTGCACGCGGAAATCCCTCCACAAGGAAAGCCCGTAAGCATAATGGCCTCTTGCGTTGGCCGGATGAAGCTCCGAAAAGCGTTTCAGCGCGCTAGGCGCCGCCGGATCGTTTACAAACTGCAAAGTCTCGGCAAGCATCACGACCGGCCCGGAATCATCCGGCGCCAGCCGGGCAGCTTCACGCAGAGCGCCAGCGGCTTCCGGGTATTTTCCAGCTCCAAACAGTGACAGGCCAAGCCCCATCTGAAGATGCTCGGATTGCGGGTAGAGGGTCGCGGCCTTTTCAAAAACTTCCACGGCCTGTACGTAATCCTTCTTTTTCAAAAATGCGCTGCCCGTCCGCTCCAACTCCGCTTCGCGAGGTGCGGCCGCAGAAGCAGGTTTTCCGTTTGACCCGCCGCCCGCAGCGGCTGCCGAGTCCGGCGGCGCAAGATACTGGTTGAGGATTTTGATGGCCTGGGCGGACGCTGCATTGCTGTATCCTCCGCCGCCTGATGGATCTTTCAGTTGGCTTTGCTTGAAGTCGGAGTGATTGTAAAAAGTAACGGGGCCGAGCAAATCATCATGGCCTTGCGACGCCTCATGCGCGGGAACACCAACGAAATCCAATACGGCGTAGTCCCCGTCCTTGATCGCCACCAATTTGGCGGCGGTCTGCAATTGCCCAGAAAACTCGACTTCCAGCCGGTAGCTGCCGGGCCTGATCGGCGGGAGTTGGAACCGGCCCCCATGATCAGTGAGAACGGTTGCAACAATCTGTCCCCCCGGGGCCCTGGCAATAACTTGCGCATGTGGGACGCCTGCCCCGGCTTCGGTCTTTACGGTTCCCGCAATCGTGCCGGCGGGAGTTCTGGCAAGTAATAGTGCGGACGAAAGCGCACACCACAGCGCGAGCACTGTCTTCCAACTCTTGAAACCCGCGGGTCGGAAACCACGCATCCCATTCTGCCGGGCGCATCTTGTGCACTTTGAATTGATACCCCGCATCGTCGATTCCTGAGGTAATTTTCTCAGAAGGAGCACGAACAAACAAGCCACGCGCCCTAATCGAGCTCTATCTCTCGAGTTGCTCCAGATATTTTTGCGCCAGAGGATGGCCGGGGACTTGAGCGAGCAACGCTTTCAGGACTTGAACCGCCTCATTGCGCTTGCCGATTTTAACGTCCACTCGCGCGAGGTTCAGATAGGGCTGATCAAATCGAGGCGCTTTCTGAATACACCGGGAAAAAGTCTCCGCCGCGCGATTAAGCTGCCCAGTCAGGGCATACACAACGCCCAGATTATCGAGGGCCTCCGCATTGTCAGGTTGCAAGTCAACTGCCCGTTCAAGGTACGTCTGCGCCTGGCTGTTGAGCCCCTGCCCGGCGTAGATCATTCCCAGCTTGTAAGTGAATTGAGGATCATCGGGGCTGCGTTTCAAAGCTTTCTCCAGCAACTGCTGAGCGTCCGTGAACCTTTGCTGGCTTCGGTACAGATCGGCAAGATTGCTGAGGGCAAGATTATTCGAAGGGTCTGATTTCAGGACCTGTTTGAAATACTGTTCGGCAACCGTCGGCTGGCCTCTCTGCGCCGCCACAATGCCGAGGTTATTCAGGCCCATCGGGTCGCCCGGTTTCCGTTGGACTGCTTTTTGCAGCACTTCTTCCGCCAAATTCCATTGCTTCTTTTGCACATAAAGTGTCCCCAGGTCGTAATATGCTTCCGCAGCGTCGGGATCCTGGCTGATGGCTCGTTTGAATGCTGCTTCAGCCGCCTCGCTGTAGCCGTGCTGCGCAAATACCAGGCCGTAGGTGAAATAATTGCGCGAGTATGTACCGAGGCTCCGGCCCGCAAACGGGAGCGCGCGCTGCTGGCGTTCCTGGGCAGCGCGGGGGATTCGCGCGGCATCCTTGACGATCTCCGTAACCTCCACTGGCCCTTGATAGACTTTGGCGATGCTGCTTTCTCTATCGATCAGAAGAGAAGTGGGAACAGGAAGATCTCTGTGCCGGTCAAACAAGTAGCGGAACAACAGGTTGTAGACACCAGCCGCTGAGTCCGATCCCAGCAGAACAGGAACTGAAAGTTGATGCTCGTGGGCGATCGCTCGGACCTTCTCCTGGTTGTCCGCGGCGTCTAAGGCGATTGCAAGAATCCGCAGTCCGCCCTGCCGGGCAAGGCCCGAGCCTTTTTCAAGCTCGGCGAGAAACCTGATGGAAGCTTCTGCAGAGGTTGCCCAGAAATTCAGCAATACGGGACTCCCTACACGGCCGGAGAGAGTGTGCGTTTTGCCCGCCAGGTCCGGCAAGGAAAAATCGGGTGCGTCAAGCGGCGCAATCAACCACGTTCCAACTGCCGTGGGGAGCGGGACTTCTCGCGGCGGGCCGCCACCCACATGTGGCCTGGAAGCAGTCGTCGCGAACGGCTCCGCGTGAAAATCCTTGGAGCCTTCCACAAGTTCCAGTCGGTGATTGGAAGGCAGGTTCTCATATGTGGAAACCAGTCCGCTGGGCCACCGAATGGTGACGCGCACGGAACCGGAGGCATGGCCGAGGCCGAAGAAGATCTCCTTGCTGTGCTGAGAACAAAAGCCCGACCCTGCTTGCAAAAGCTTCATCTGACGTGCAGCGCCGGCCTCCACGGTAACCCAGCTTCCTACTGCATCACGATTGCTTTTGGTCCCGCGCAGGCGGATGGCGATTGCACTTCCGATTCCCTCCGTCACATTGCGCAGGATGCGAAGCTGAGGCCCTGTGCGGTTCTTCAGAAATATCTCCAGCCTCCCATTGTGGTCAAAATCCGCCAGCGCGAAGGCGCGGCTGTCGTCAATAAAATCAAGTCCAACGGCTCCCGCAGCTTCCGTAAAGGTTCCGTCACGATTGTTGGTGTAGAAAGTATTTCTCTGGTAGCCTGCCCACGTCCCGTCAGAGCGGATTAATTCATTGATGGCGTCCCAGCCCAGCTCGTATTCAGGCGAGCGGGCATCTATCGCGGGCGAACGCGCAATCACCTGCCGCCAGAAAAAACTTTCAAGGTTCTGCGGGTTGGGTCCGGAAATAAATCCGTTTGCGATGTAGAGATCGGGATACCCATCATGGTCAAAGTCCCAGTCCTGACAGGACCACGACCATCCGGAGATTTCCACTCCGGCCCTCTTGCTGAGGGCATCGAAGGCGCCGTATCCGTTCTGGTGATAAAGGGAATTGCCCGTGGCAAAGCGCTGATAGAGGGCACGGGTCTCCAATGGCAGAGACGGCATAAAGTCGGTCTGGCTGCTGATCCGACATCCGGCATCCTCCCACATGTTTGAAACGTAAAGGTCCGGTTTGCCGTCATTGTCATAGTCAAACCAGCAGGCGCTCATGCCGGGGCCAATGTCGAGCACGCCGGTTTTGCCGGCCAGGTCGGTGAAGGTTCCGTCTCCGTTGTTGTGGTAAAGATTGTTGCGGCCAAAATCGTTGACCACGTAGAGGTCCTGCCATCCATCGCCGTCATAGTCGCACCAGTGACAGTCGAAACTGAAGTGGTTGTTACCCTGGTCCATGCCGGTCGCTGCCGTGACGTCGCGGAAGGTTCCATCGCCTTCATTGTGAAACAGAAAGTTGGCAGGCCCGTTCTGGGCATCGTAGTAGGGCGCGGGGTAGCGATATTCGCCGAGCCCTTCGTAGTAACTGTACAGGCACAAATAGAGGTCCAGTTTTCCATCGCGATCGTAGTCGCCGAACGCGGCGCCCGTGAAAGTTCCCTTCGGCGGCTGCTGGAAGTGAAAAGCGTTAGGCTTCAACTGAAACGTGCCATTGCCCTGATTGAGAAAAAGCAGCGGCTCCGTAACGGTGACCACCAGCAGGTCCTGCCGGCCGCGATTCAGCACGTCGGCAAACAGCGCGCAGGGCGTAGCGTCAAGAATTCCGACATCGGCCTTTTCCGTGACATCGGCGAAGGTCCCATCGCCCCGATTGCGGTAGAGCCGGTTGGGCAGTCCGGAGGGTTGGCAGATGTAGAGATCATCAAAACCGTCGTTATTAACATCTCCGACGGCGATGCCGTTGTTGCCGTAGACATCCATTCCACACGCGCCGTCGAGAACAGTCCTCCAGTAATTAGCTCCTGGCAGCAACTGCGCGGAGTAGGACGGATTTCCCGCCAGCACCTCAGAGGTTATCTCCTGAAACACCGGAGCAGCCGCCCGGACCCGATTTTCGCCTTCTGCACTCCAACCCGTGATGCTCAGAGCGCCCTGCGGCGTCTGCGCCCACGTAAGCTTCCAGTTGCCTGAGCGCTGCTCGCGATAGCCCGCCGATTGTCCCAGGAACTCATAGCGAACAGTCGTCTCGAGCGATGGAGCTTCCTGCGTGGCGATTGTGACCCCGGCAAGGTTGAACTGCGCCTTGAGCAGCGCCGGGTAGGATGACATCGTCTCCTTCAGGGATTCCAGGAAGGCGCTGCGATCGAGCGTCCGGGAAGCTGAAAATCGCAGCTTCCTGATTTCCAAGACCTTATCGCTACGGATGACGTGGTTCTCACCCGGGCGAAAGCTCGCGCCCGCAAAGTTGACGGCAAGACTCTGTTCGACAGCATCCAGGCCCGCCAGCACGGATTGCTCGAAAGATTCAGTCCACTTTCGCAGCGCTGCTTGAATTCTGGCGGCAAACTTTTCGACGGGAAAGTCGTCGTGGTCGGGATTGACCTTCTTGAGGATGTTGGAAAGAGGCCCAGGCGTTCGGTAGTGCGGGTGGAAACAAGGAATTGCGAAGCTCGGAGGATCAACTCCCTGAAACGATCCAGGGCCTGCGGACGACTGCTGCCGAAACGGTGCGGGGAGGAACGAAAGTGCTGCGCTGTAACTCAGAAACTTCCGGCGTGATCCGACCCAGCCTGAAAATAGATGCTTGCCCAAGCCTTCACTTTCTCCTTTGGCAGTATAAACGAATATAGAATGGGGCGGCGTTTTCCGCTCGGAATCAGCCAACAAAAATGGCGGACCGTGCTGCACCGGCTGCATCGGGGGCTCGGTTGACCCGTGAATCAATTAATGGGTATGATAGCCTCGGCCATCAAGGAACAATCGGAGTTGTTATGAGCTGCGATGAGGGGAGCCCGCCCAGGCGCATTCCGGTGCAGTCGGTGAATGGGCCGCTGAGGTTCGAGATCACATTGACCAGTGATCCTCGACTGCTGGGAGTTGTGCGCAGCGCAGTAGAGCAGTTTGCCGCTGCACTGGGTATGGAGGACGCGCAATGCCGCAAAATCACGCTCGCCGTTGATGAAGCTTTGAGCAATGTCATGCGCCATGCTTACAAGAATGAGGGCAATCATAGCATTCAACTCAATTGTCAGGCGCAGGCAGACTGCCTCGAATTTACTTTCATTGACAGGGGCGAGCCGGCGGACCCGGCAAGGATCTGTGCGCAGCCCCTTGATGAAGTCGCCCTTGGTGGGCGTGGCACTCATCTGATCCGCCAGATCATGGACGAGGTCAGTTATGAGCGGTTCCCCGATCACAACCGTTTACGCCTGAAGAAGTCTCTGCCCGGCGCCGGGAAGCAACCCTGAGCAGCGGAGATCGAATACACGGAAAGAGCCGATGAAAGCCGCAACTCGCCAGCAATCAGGAAATACCATCGTCGACGTCAGTGGTGACATCGACATGGGCACGTCGCCCCGCCTGCGGAAGTTGCTGTTGGAGTGCCTGCCAAAGACTCCGCGACTGGTGGTCAATTTCAGCGATGTCCGCTATATCGACAGCTCCGGCATCGCTTCAATGGTGGAAGTCCTGATGAAGGCGCGCAACAGCCATAAGCGACTGGTCCTGTATGGGCTCAACAAGACGGTCCAGGAAGTTCTCCAATTGACCCGCCTGAACAGGGTGTTTGAGATCCGAAAGACGGAAGAAGAAGCATTGCAGGTCTGAGGGCGCTAAATCCGTTTTCCACGCGGCCGCCCAACTATGTTTCTGAACTATCGGTACACGCAAGTGTATTGACGTCATGCTGAGCCCTTCGCCTGTCATCCTGAACCCCCAATGCGGGAGAAGGACCACGGCAGTTCGCTCAGGGTAAACTCCGCGAAGCATCGCTGCACCGCTTCTAACACAAATGCCGCGACCCTTCGCCACGTTCAGGGTGACAAGCCGTCGAATCGGTCTCCTTTTTGTATCGCATAAGATTGCCCAATTGAAAACGGCTTAGCGCCGCTTTGATGGAGCTTCGAGACTTGAGCGCTGCTGAAAAAATCACGGCACTGCCGGACCGCGTTGGGGCTGCAACGTTGAATGGCGTGGCTTACGTGGGGGAATTGGCCCGTTTGACGGGCGAGTCGGCTTACGCTACTTTTGTGGGGCCTTTCAGGGGGCAGCCGCTGCGCCTGCGGCGCGCCTTGCATCAGGCCATGGCAGTCGGCGTGGCAGCTATTCCCATTGTTTCCCTCATCACCTTCTTCGTAGGCCTGATTATGGCGTTGCAGAGCGCCTACGAATTACGGCGCCTCGGCGCCATCCAGTTTGTTGCCGACGCTGTCGCCATTTCGATCATCCGCGAGCTGGGCCCGCTGATTACGGCCATCATCGTCATCGGCCGATCAGGCTCTGCCTTTGCGGCTGAAATCGGCACCATGAAAGTCACCGAAGAGGTGGATGCGCTGGAAACGATGGCACTGCGCCCGGTGGCCTTCCTGATGGCGCCAAAGTTTCTGGCTATGCTGGTGATGGCGCCGTGCCTCACCATTTGGGCGGATTTTATGGGAGTGATGGGCGGGTGCGTATTCGGTGTGACGGGCGCCAGCTTTACGTTTATCTCCTACCTGCGGGCCACGCGCGACGCCCTGGTGATAGGCGACATCACGACTGGTCTGGTGAAGAGCGCGCTGTTCGCCGTCGTGATCACCGCCGTCGGATGCCGGGAAGGTTTTTCGACCGGGGCCGGAGCCGAGGAAGTGGGGCGCTCCACCACCATGGCCGTGGTGAGGTCGATCTTTTTGGTGATTGCGGTTGATCTGGTGTTCACGGCTCTGTTTTACCTCACCAACCGCGGTTGATCGTGACATTAAGAAGGTGCGCAGGTGGGAACGAGTAAACTTGCCGGTGAAGGTCCCGTAATTTCCGTCGTCGATCTCCACGTCAGTTACGGCGAGAGGGAGGTGCTGCACGGCATCAGCTTCGATGTTGTGCGGGGCGAAACGCTGGTGATCCTGGGAGGTTCCGGCTCCGGGAAAAGTACCCTGCTTCGCACGCTGATGGGCCTCGAAAAGCCGAGCGGCGGCGAGGTCTGGATCAAAGGAGTGAATGTCGCGCAGGCTTCGGAAAGCGAACTGGACAAGATTCGAAAAAAGATGGGCGTCTCTTTCCAGGGTGGAGCACTTTTCGGTTCGATGACCGTAGGCGAGAACGTCGCCCTGCCGCTGACCGAGCACACAAGCCTGGAAGACTCCACGATCGAGATAATGGTGCGGATCAAGCTGGAACAGGTGGGCCTGGCCAGTTTCGAAGACTATATGCCTTCCGAGCTGAGCGGAGGCATGAAGAAACGCGCGGCGGTGGCTCGCGCTCTGGCCATGGACCCGGATCTGCTCCTGTTTGACGAGCCTTCCGCGGGACTCGACCCCATCATTGCGGCCGGCATTGATGAGCTGATTCTGGAGCTGAAGAAAGCCTACTCGATGTCGATGGTGGTGGTGACGCACGAACTCGTCAGCGCATTCCTGATTGCCGACCGCTTGCTTTTGATCGATCGCGGCAACATCATCGCCATCGGCAACAAGGAAGAAGTCAAGGCCAGCACCAACCCGCGCGTGCGCCAGTTTCTGGACCGGGTGCCGGAACCACAAGTGGAGGACGAGCTCAATTACCTCCAGATGCTGACCCGAAACATTAAGGCTCGGACCTGATTGGCCCGGTTGGCAGCGCCCTTTGCGCCGCCGGAGTTCGTGCGGATTTCTCAGAACCAGGACAAGGAGAGCGAGAATGAATTCGCGGCGGGAGTGGGCGGAACAGGTATGGGTGGGAGTGTTTGTCCTGATGGCAGCCGGCCTGCTGATCGCAGCCGTCCTCTCCGTGTCCGGAGTTTTTGGCAGCGGCAATGTTCCACACCGAACCTATTTCAAATTTGCGGGAGGGCTCGAACCCGGCGCCACGGTGCGGTTTGGCGGCATGAAAGCAGGATCAGTGCAGGCGGTCCGCGTGGATCCGCAGGACCCAACCCGCATCGAAGTCAGTTTCACCGTGGGCCGGGATATCCCGTTGAAAACTGATAGCGTGGCAAGGGTCACCAGCCTCGGGCCACTTGGAGATAACTACGTGGAATTGAGCACTGGCACACGCCAGTCACCGAAAGCCCCGCCCGGCAGCGTCATTCCATCGGCGCCAACCTTCAATTTTAACGATCTTGGTGCAATGATTGCCGAACTCGAGCCCCTGGTGCAGCAGACGCTCGGAAAGTTGAACCAGCGCCTCGATGAGTTGCAGGTGACAGTCGCCCGCGCCAACGATCTGTTGAGCGACAGGAATCGGGCCAACATCAGCGCCTCGCTGGGCACGGTCAATTCCATGCTTGCCGAGGACCGCCCCAAAGTCTCCGCCACGCTGGACAACGTCCAATTAGCAATCGCCCGGATTCAGCCATTGCTGGATGACCTGAAGAAGACGATGGGCCAGGCAAACCAGGCGTTGGACAACATCAATGCCGCGGTTCTTGAAAACCGGCAGGATCTACGCGGGTCCGTCAAGGAGCTTCGGCAGACCCTCCTGACCGCCTCAGCCGTGATGGACCACCTGAACCAGACACTCGGCTACAACACCGACAACATTGACGAGATCATGGCGAATGTCCGGGCGGCAACGCAAAAGCTCAAGGAGTTGACCAGCAAGCTGGAGCGGCGTCCATATACGCTGATTCGCGCCGACAGGTCGAAAGAGCGCAAGCCGGGTGGGAAATAGAAGGGAGCAATGATACTGATGCGTCGAATGGTCCTTTTCGCCGCGCTGGCGCTGGCCTCGTCGGCATTGAGCGGCTGCCTCGGCGGCAGAGCCATCAAGTACTACACCGCAGCGATTCCTGCCGCGCCTCAAGCCGCCGCCAGCACCTTGCCCGTCGACCTGCTGATCGGCCACATCGGCGCTCCGGAGGTTCTGGAGGACCAGCCTATCGTGTATCGTTCCGGACCCAACGAAATCGGCATCTATGAATACCACCAGTGGGCCGAACCTCCCGCGCTGATGCTGAAGAACCTATTGCTCCAACGCCTGCGGACCTCGGGCAGATACCGGTCGGTAGCCCAGGTGGGCAGCTCAGCGCAAGGAGAATTCCTGCTGCGCGGCAGCCTTTACAATTTCGAGGAGGTTGACCAGAACGGAGCCATCTCGGCGCTGGTGTCGATGGAGTTTGAATTGGTTGACCGCAGCACCCGCAAGGCCGTATGGAACCATGTGTACACTCGCACGACGCCCGTGCAGGGAAAGGGAATTCCGGACGTGGTATCGGCGCTCGATCGCAGCCTCGAACAGGGCCTCGCTGAGGTTGAGTCCGCGCTCGACGCCTATTTTTCTGCGCACTCTCCTCGCAAATCCGGAGCCTGACAGAATGATGACTCTCCGAAAGAGCTGTCGCTATTGGGACTGCTCCTCGATTGAGTGGTAGCGATTGGCGGCAAGACCGGAAATCTTCTGAGTCTGTCCGCTCGGCCAGCGAATCTCCACGGTCGAGAGCGTTTGGGCAGGTGCGCGTCCCAGCCCGAAAATGACCCGCTTATCCTGCGACGAGAGATAACTGGAACCGCCGGTGATCCAGCGCACCAGACGACGATCACCGGATTGCAGGGTGAGCTTGGCTCCGATGGCGTCGCGGTTACTTTTCGTCCCCCTCAGGGTAAACCCGATCCAGGAATTCGCATGCGCCAAGTTGTTGCGCAGCAGGACAGGCGAATCGTTCAGGCATGTGAAGATGGCGTCCGGGCCGCCGTCATTATCAAAGTCTCCGATGGCCAGCGCGCGCGCATCATAGCGCTTGCTGAAGACTGCGCCCGCTGACTCGCTCATGTCTTCGAACACCGCCTGGCCGTTGTTCGAAAGCAGCAGGGGCCGTTCCTTGTATGTCACGTCGCTGCGCGCCATCCCGATCACCTGGCTGATATGCCCGTTGACGATCAACAGGCCCTGGCGGCCGCTGTTGTCGAAATCGAGGAATCGCGTTCCCCATCCGACGTCGGTGCGAGTGTATCGCGCCAGTCCCGAGCGCGTGCTCCAGTCCTGCCAGGGCATCGAGCCCTTGCTGAGAAAAAGAGAGTGATACTCGTCATTAAAATTGGTCACCACGAAATCTGGCCAGCCATCGCCCTCGGCATCGCCGGCGTCCACGCCCATGCCGGACTTGGCTCTCCCGTTCTCGTCGTAGGCGACCTCGGCGTCGAGTCCGGCATCCCTGAACGTTCCATTACGCTGGTTAATGAGCAGCAGATTGGGCGAGGCGTCGCGCGCTACAAAGAGATCGGTCCAACCATCGTCATCGACGTCGATGGCAATCACGCCCAGTGAACGCCCGACATGCCGCGCCAGGCCGGAGGATTCGCTCACGTCGGTGAACTTTCCGTCGCCGTTGTTGTGGTAAAGCGAAAGTGGGAGGCCCGCGTAAGCCCTCTGCTCGCAATACGTACGGATGCCCTGATACTGGCAGATCTTCGGAGAGTGGAACGAAAATTGAACATAATTACAAACCACCAGGTCCAGCAGTCCGTCGCGATCGTAGTCAAACCATGCTGCGCTTGCGGCCCAGCGGCCTGGATTGGCCACGTCGGCTTTGTCCGTGACATCCGAAAACGTTCCGTCACCGTTGTTGTGGAACAGAGCACAGCGCGGGTATCCCGTAACGAACAAATCCTGGTGGCCGTCGTTGTCAAAATCGGCCGCCGCCGCGCCCATGCCGTAGAACGGAATGTGGGCGACGTCCGCACGCGTCGCAACGTCCTCAAATTTCCAGTTTCCGAGATTGCGGTAAAGTGCGTTGGCAAGCGGGACCGGGCTCTTGCTGTGTGGAGTGTCACCGCCGTTCACGAGGAAAATATCCAGTCGCCCGTCGCCGTCGAAGTCTGCGACCGCGACGCCGCCACCCATCGCTTCAACCAGGTAACGGTCAGGAGATTCGCCATTGAACTGGCGCCAGGTGATTCCCGCCTCGGCAGTCACGTCAGTGAAGATTTCGCCACGCGCAGTCGCCGCTCGGGGAGCACGCGCCAGCGGCCACGCCGCCGCAGGAATCAGACCTGCCGAGAGTTTGAGAAATTGTCTGCGCTTCATGGATGATGGCCGCCGCGACGTGGCGCGATCGCTGCTATTGTGATCCCATGCCGGCCGGCGCGGCCTCGGCCATCGAGATCTCCTGTTGCTTCAGCTTTTGAAAAATGGCCATCTCGCGCGCCGCCGCCTCATTCTGCCTCAGGCGACGGCAAGCCCGCGCCAGCGCAAAATGAATCTTACTCACATTGGGCTCAAGCCGCGCGGCTCTCTGCAATTCATCAAAAGCTTCCCTCGGCCTACCGCCTTCTAGAGCAAGGTTGCCAAGCTGGTAATGAGCTTCAGCGCTCGAAGAATCGATGCCGGCGGCCTTGCGAAGAAGCTCAACCGCGCGCGGCTTTGCCGCCTTGTCACCCGCATCTGCACTTCGCAGCAGCAGAATCGCACCTTCAAGATCGAAGCGTGCATCCCGCGGGAATTTGTGGGCGCCTTCCTCAAAAATTTTCTCGGCCTCAGCGGAGGAGCCGTGGCCTTCTCTCGCTTTCCCCAATCCCAACAGCGCACCGGCGTCAGCCGGCTCCAGTTCGCAGGCGCGGGAATAGGATGTGATGGCATCGGGATAGTGGCTCATTCCCAATTCGACTGAGCCTTTCAGGCTCCAAATGCGGCCGGATTCTGGAAAACGCTCGACGCCCTGGATCGCGACCAGGAGCGCTGCGGGCAAAGATCTCATTTCGCGCAGAATTCCGCCCAGGTCAAGATAATTCGATTCCTGATCGGGACCCAGCGCAATAGCCTGCCGCAGGGCGGCAATCGCAGCGCTATGCTTACCCTCCTTTTCGTAGCACCACCCGAGCAGGTTCTCAGTTTCGCTGGAATCCTGATTGGTCTTGGCCAATGCAAGCAGCTTTGTCTCGCAATCCGCGTATCGCCCGGCCTTATACTCAGTCAAAGCGATACTGTACGCAAGCTTGGAGAAGCCGGGGTTCGAAGCCTCTGCCGCGCTGAGCAGGCGGAGCGCTTCCTCGTAGTCGCCCACTTCTGATGCCACACGCGCGCCAAGGATTGCAGCCTTAGCATCGCCTGCATGCTCCAGCAGAATTCCGAGCGTCTTTCGTGACTCCTCCTTGGCGCCGGTGCGGTATTGCGCCAGCGCCAGTGCCGCCACCGACTGCGGATGCTGGCCAACAAGCTCGGGAACCGAACCCAGCATCCGCGCCGTTGCCGCGTAATCTTTCAGATCCGCAGAAACCATGCCCAGCAGGAAGATGGCCTGGCGGTTCTGCGGCTGAGCCTTCAAAATAATCTGGAGCTGCGTTCTGGCTTCGGCCGGCTTGTGGAGCTGCCACAGGTTCGCGGCCAGATATTGCCTCAATACCAGAGCCCGCGGATTGAGCTTCGCGGCTTCATTCAGGATCGGCGTTGATTCTTCAAGCTTGCCTTCCATGGCCAGCACAGTGCCCAGGTTGCCGAGGACTTCGGCATTGTGAGGATCAAGCTGCACAGCGCGCCGCAACTCGGTCTCAGCGGCAGGCAGATTGCCGGACTGCGCAAGGTCAATCCCTCGTTCGGCGTGCTGCCGGGCGATTTCCTGTGCGTTGAGGTTCAAGGCAAGCGCCGTCGCCATCAACACAGTTGCAGCAACTCCAATGGCTCCACGGCCTCGCATCGGCTTGTAATGGATTTTCATTCCTTGCTCGACGGGACTGTTCCGCCGGATCACGGGCCAGTCGTCACTTCCCGGCGTCCAGGCAGGCGAACGGTGAACAATGGCGCGCTGATTGCCGGCGGGGCCTGGCTGGCTCCCTTCGCTGCTTCCAACTGTTTCAGGCGCACGATTTCCTTTGACTCGGCAGCCGACTTTTCCTTCTCGCCCATCGCCACGTAAGTGGCCCGCAGCGCCTCATGTGCCTTGACAAGGCTGGGATCAAAGCGCAAGGCTGCCTGCAAGTGATCCACCGCCTCTGCATAGTGCTTTTCCGCCAGATTGATCTTGCCCGCCATCCACTGCATGTCCGCGTTCTCGGGAGCTACTTCCAGCCCCTTCCCGATGGCCTTGTTCGCTCCCTGGAAGTCCTGCGGGTTTGAGTCGAGGCACGCCGAGGCAAGATAGAAATAGGCCTTGGGATCGTTCGCGCCCAGCGTGACGGCAATCTCGATTTTCTGCCTGGCTTCCTTTTGTTTGAAGTGGTTTTGCAGAATAATTCCGTCGATCAGGTAAGGCTGGCTCCACTCCGGCCAGCGCGATTGAATCTCGGCCATCAACTGCTGCGACTGATCAAACCGCTGCAGAAGCTCGTAAGTGATGGCCTGTATCAGCATCAGTCCCGGATCGTCAGGAACGGCCCGCTTGGCCAGATCGAGCAGTCGGATGGTCTGCCGATACTCCCCGTGCTTGATCAGAAACAGCGCTGCTTGGAAGTAGAGATTGGCGCGCTTAGGCGAGGCGCTGATGCCGCGGTTCAGGTCAGCTGCCGCTTCGCGCTCCTTCCCCATGGAGTCGAGAATCTGGGCGCGAAGAAGGTAATAATCGCCGTGCCGGAACGATGCCGGAGTCTTGTCGAGTTCGGCGAGCGCGGCCGCAGATCCTTCACCGTGGAAAATTGCGACCGAGAGGTCGAGGCGCAGGTCCTCGATTGAGGCCTCGCCTGTAGCGGACGCCTGCTTCATCGCCGCGGCCAGAAATTCCCGCGCCAGCCCATACTTGCCTGCGTGAAGAAGCTCCCTTCCGCAGCCGGCCAGCATCTTGGGATCACCGCTCAACGTCTGGATTTTCTTATAATCTTCAACGGCCTCGGCGGTTTTCCCCTCCACCAGAAGCGCTTTGGCCATCTGCCCCAGTGATTTCACGTCATTCGGATTCAACTGCACGTTGTGCTTCAGGTTGCTCATATAACGTTCGCGCTGCTGCTGGGGCGTGAGGCTCAGGTAGTCAAAGAGCCCGGCGTTGGGCCGCGATCCAAACTCGCTGGGATTCAGCGCCTTGAATCGACGGATGATGTCCTGCGCTTCGGATAGGTCCCCGACACGCATCAGCGCCTGACTGTATCGGAGAAGGATTTTCGGGTCTTTGGGCGCAACATTGGCCGCCTGCGCAAGTACCTTGACAGCATCGTCCGGGTGGCTGGCTTTGAGCAGGTCATCGCCTAGGGAATAGAGAGCATTGGTGTTTCGCGGCTCGGTTTCAAGGATTTTCCTTAAATCGCTGATCGACTCCTCGTACTTGCCCTGCTGGGCGACGATGACCGCGCGAGCGTAGCGAGCGCCGCTGAGTGACGGATCAAGCGCCAGCGCGGCATTGAGATGGGCAAGCGCCTTCTTGTTATCACGCACCGACTCCGCAACGCCCAACTCGTAGAGCCCCTGCGCGTCTTTGGGATGCCTGGCGGCGTAGGCGCTCAGGATGCGCACGCCATCGTCCAACCGGGCCGTCCGAGCGAGCAGAAAGCCGAGTTCCCGCCGCGCCACTTCATCGCCGGGCTTCAGCTTCACATACTTCTCGAGCGCCCCAGCGGCATCGACGTAGAAGCCCAGCCGCTCCGAGGTCTGCGCAGCCGTCATCAGGATGTCGGGCCGATCGGGCGCTTCCTTCATCGCCTGTACAAGCAGGATAACGGCTTGGTCGTCACGTTCGGTGGCGGAGTAAGCCCGAGCGAAACCGAGCAGCGCATCTGGGTCGCTCGGTTTCTGGCGGTGGGCTGCCTCGAACGCAACCAGCGCCCTCGAGTAATCCCTGGCATTCAGCGCGGCGAGACCAAGGTTATATTGAATGTCGAAGTTCGCCGGGTTCGCCTTGAGCGCCTGTCCAAACGCCTGCTCGGCCGCGCTATATCGCTTCCATCCCGCATCAACCATTCCCACCGAAAAGGCCGTGCGCGGATCATTCCGGGCCTGCTGCGCAATCTGGTCCAAAGCCTGTTCAGCCTCATACTTTTTCCCAGCCAGGTGCAGCGCCTGGGCGTGAAGCAGCGCCGGCGCGGGCTGGGCAAGCGCGCTTGCGGGCAGGTGGGAAAGATACTTGAGCGCCGAGTTACCATCTTTCCCTTTGATGCTCATCTCCGCAAGCTGAAGATTGGCATTCGGATGCGTGGAGTCGATTCCCACCACCTTCAGGAATTGCGCGCGGGCGCGGGCCAAATTCCCCTGCGCCAAATAATGATTCCCGAGATTGTTATGGAGTGCCGCTGAGTCCGGCGCAAGCCCCAAGGCCTGAAGATAAATCCTCTCCGCCTCGCTGTATTTTCGCTCAGCGTCCAGAACCACGCCCAGCAGGCCGAGCGCGCGGGCATCTCGCGGGTCCGAGCGAACCAGCGCGCGAGCCATCTTTTCAGCTTCCGCGTACTGGCCCTGCTGAAAGGCTTCTACCGCTTGCCCGAATGAGGCAGAGGTTTGTTGCTGCAAGGCGAAGGGCCGGGCTACCCCGGCCATGGGAGAAAACGCAATGCATGCAAGCAGCAGAAAGGATCGAAAAACCATCACTGTGTATCTTAATCTTGGAGTGCGGCGGCGTGCCGCCGCTTTTTCGAGCACCATCCTGCCCGGGGGTCGCCACCGTCATTCTGAGCGCATCGCCCTCCCGCCGACTAGTGAAAACGGGAGCCCGGAGGGCTCCCCTACATCGCCCGAAAAAAAGGGCCAGGGCGAGACGTAACCGCCCTGGCCCATACGTTGAAAGGAAACCTGTACCACCAGCCGGTAGACCCGCGTCAATCAAAGAGGCGCCCGGCTTAGAAATAGAGCTTGAAGCCCAACTGCAGTTCTCTCGGACTATTGGCCTGACAATTCAACTGTCCAAAGCCCGAGAAAGTGCCCGGGTCGCTGCCATCAAAGCCGTCCGTGGGAATCGAGCCGTTAAGACAGCCGAATTGAGGATGGTTGAAGGCGTTGAAGGTCTCCAACCGAAACTCCGCCGTCATGCCTTCCCTAATCGGCGTCATGGAAAATTCCTTCATCAGGGAGAGACCCGCCGTCCTCGCGCCCGGCATGTAGACGTTGGGCAAAGTGCGTTGTGCAGTCCCAATCGTGTACTTCGCAGGTATCTGGATCACGTCTGGATTGGCGAAGAATTGGGTCCTCCAATCAGAACCCGTGTTTCGCTTGAGGGCTCCAGTCAAATTGGGCCGCTGGCTCCCATAGGTTGGGATGGATTGCCCACCATCCAGGCTGATCGCTACCGGCTGGCCGGAATCAAACCTCCACAGCCCTGACGTCTTCCAACCGCCCAGGACGGCGTTGACCACAGGGTTCCACTTCGAACCGAAGCGCCGGCCACGCCCGAACGGTAAGTCGTAGACGTATCCAAATGTGAAGACCTGAGGCATCGAGTATTCGGAGACGGACCGCTCGAGCTTCAGATTGTTCGGGTCCTGGATGCCGTCAAACCCGCCCAGCCACTCGGTATAGCCGCTGACATCGGAATCTGAAATGGTCTTTGACCACGTGTAGTTGCCCACAAACTGCAGTCCGTTCGACAGGTTCTTCTGCACCCGCAACTGAAAGGCATGGTAGATCGAGTTGCCCCGCGGTGGGAACGCTGCAAACACGCCTGTGTACTGAGGGTAGGGCAAGAGGAGCTGATAGGCATTGACCTCCGTCGCGGAGAGGGACGAGCTGGGGTCGGTAATCAGACCATAAAACGGGTTGGGCACTTTATTGTTGTCGAGCGCACTGATCTCACCCGTTGACAGTTTCTCGACAGACGGACCCAGGTGGTCGATGTCCCCCGCTCCGTTCCAATAGAGATGCGTCCCCTTGGTACCCACGTAGTTGAGGTCCAGGAGCACGGCTCCGGGCAACTGATGTTGGAAACCGGCGCTCCAGGTCTGCGTGTATGAGGCGGCGTTATCGCTGCGCAAGTTTCCGTTCGCCGTTTGTCCCAGGTTGGTATAGGCCCCCAGTGCAGAGCCCGTGGGTTGATTGATTCCAAATGGGAACGGGTCCCTCATGAAGGCGAAAGGAGTGAATGAGTTGCTCTGGTAGGTTAAGGGCCAGGGGTTGAACCCGGTGAAGCCGTCAAAACCCGCTACCGGACCCGTCCCGGCAGCTGCCCACACGCTGGGGTTGTAAAAAATTCCGTAACCGGCGCGAAAAACCGTATTCTTCCAGAATCGATAGGCCAGGCCCACTCGAGGAGCATATTCCTTGTAATAGTTGTCCGTAATCGTTCGCGAGTTCCCGTTCACCCCGGTAAAAACTTCCGTGCCGGTAACATTCATTCCCGGTACCGTGAAGGGCAACGGCGCTTTGGGATCGAACCATTCCATGCGGTTGTGGCGCTCGGTTCGGGGCAGGTCGAGATCATAGCGAACGCCCAGATTGACGGTGAGCTTGTCCGTCACCCGCCAGTTGTCCTGGAAGAAGGCGCCAAACTGGTTACTCTGCGTGGCGACAAACAGCGGGACTTCATATTGGCCCCACTGGTTCGGTCCTCCGATGCCGGTCAGGAAAGAGGCCATGGCGTCCCCGCCGCCTGCAAAACTCCCGGGATTCTGGTCGGTCGTGTCCTGGTCGAACAGCATGATGCCGGCCGGCGCGCCCGGCTGGCCGAAGGTGATGCGGTGCATGCGATATTCGCCGCCAAACTTGATTTCGTGCCGCCCGGCAATCTTGTCCAAGCTTCCCAGCAGATCATGCGTTTCCTGGCCATACTTGATGATTGACCAGGCCTGATATCCGAGATTAGCGCTGCCGCTAGCACCCTGGTAGCCGCCATAAACAAAAACGGTGGGAGCCACCGGGAACCCGGATTCGGTGATATAAGACGGCAGACCCAGCTCAGAAACGGGGTCGAAGTCCGGGAAGTCGCCGGCCGGGCCCTGCCCGTTACTGAATGAGCGGGTGAACCCATAACTCAGGTTGACCACCGTCGTGGGGCTTACCGTCCAAGTGTCATTCAGGACAATGGCGTGCGCGGAGTTGATAACGGGGCCCGAGTTGCAGGGATCGAGCGGATTATCGAAGCACGTGGCGTTATGGCCGTTGCCCCACTGCTGCGAATACCTCGCGGAGAGCAGGTTACTGGTGTTGAAGCGATGGTCAATCTTGATGTCGAACTGATCGCCGTTGTTGATGTTCACTCCCGCGCCGTGCCAGTTATTGTAAGGATCGTAGCTATCCGTTCCCACGCCGACGTTCGGCAACGGATAGTAGGACATCATCTTCTGTGCCACGGGGTCAATGATGTTTCCCGGACCCGCGGGGAGCGTGTATGCCCCCGACGGTATCCCCTGGCCAGCACTTTGAAAGTTGGCCAAATTGTTGAACGGAATAAAGGTCTGGTTGGTCCAGCCGTTGTCCGGATCCAAATAGCCAGAGTAGGGGTCCCAGAGCTGGGCATCTGAGTCATTGCACATGCCGCTGTTGGGATCGAAACCGGCGCCACAAAGCTCGGCGAAATCGCCGGCCCGTTCGGCCGCGCTGGGTACGCCCGCGTTGAAGGACGCGGCCGAGTGGTCTCGTGTGGCCTGGTAATCGAAGAAGAAGAAGGTCTTGTCTTTGCCGTTATAAAAATGCGGAATGACGATCGGTCCGCCGACTGTACCGCCAAATTGATTGTAGCGGCGGGCAGGCAGGTCAACGCCATTCAGGTTATTGAACCAGTCATTGGCGTCGAGCGCCTGGTTGCGCAGGAATTCGTAGAGGCTCCCATGGAGCTGGTTGGTTCCCGAGCGCATCACCACGTTCAGCACGGTGTTGCCGCTGAAGCCGATCTCGGCGCTGAAATTGTTCTGCTGCACTTTGAATTCCTGCACCGCGTCCACCGAAGGCGTGTAGAGGGGAACGATGATGCCGCCGTTCTGCTCGTAATCGGTGGTGCTGACGCCGTCCAGCAGGATGTCTGACGTGGCGTTGCGCCCGCCGTTCGAGACAAAATTATTGGCCACGCCTCCGCTGTCTCCGAACGCCCGTCCCGCAGCCGGATTGATGCCCGGAGCGAGAAATGCCAGGTCGAAAACGCCTCGCCCCACCAGCGGAAGGTTATTGATATAGGTTCGATTCACTTCCTGGCCGGTGGTGGAGTCCTGGGTCGCCAGCAGCGGAGGAGCCCCGGAAACCTGCACAGTCTGAGTGGTGGTCCCCAGCTCCATGCTAACGTCCACCGTGGCGTTCTGGTTGACGTCCAACACAACATCCGTGCGCGAATAAGACTTGAAGCCCGTTGCCGAAACTGACAGCTTATAGGTGGTGGGAGGAAGGTTCCGCAGGATATAGCGGCCCACCTCGTCGGTTGTGCCTGTGAAGGTGTAACCCTTGGTAACGTCGGTCAGGGTAACTTGGGCCCCCGGAATCACAGCTCCGGTGGGATCGCTGACGATGCCCGTGACGCTGCCGCTATAAAGCTGCGCCCGCAGAGGGACGGCCAGCAGCCCAAGCACGGCAAAGGTTAAGAGAATTCGGAAGGCTGCGAATCGCCCTTCAAAGCCCTTCTGAAACAATTCCCTGTGTGACGTCAACGAGACTTTCGCCAGCATGATCACCTCCCCCTTCCGAGGTTGTCAGCCCCGACCCGACGCAATGCAAAGAGCGGGCTTCGAAAGAAGGAGCGGGCACCCCGCAAGACTTTCGCAACCCTTGCCTCTTATTTAGGAAATTTTAGAAAGTACGGGGAACATCCTACTTCCCCGCCAATTTTTGTACGCCTCATGGGTACCACCACAGGCGGGGAATTGTCAAGCAAAAATATGAAAAAAACCAAATCCATCCATGACACCTTCCTCTAACATACAGAGACTGTGCGCCGACGGTGGCGGCTTGTCGTTACTCACGATCGGCGGAATTCAAGGCGTCTTGGCGCGCGCGAACTCGCGCTGGGCCTTCTCTTCGAGTCCCAGCGCCTGGTAGGCGCGGCCCAACTCATAATGGGCCTTGGCCATTTTGGGATCGGCAGCAACTGCGCGCTCGAGTTCCCTGACGGCATCGTTCGGCCTTTGGAGGTAAAGCAAGAGTTCACCGAGCGCTTCGTGCGCCTCCGCGTAATTTGGAAGGATTTCGACTGCCCGACGGAATGCGGCGATGGCATCATCAGCGCGCTTCTGCCGGCTGTAGGCGACACCGAGATTGTAGGCAGCGGAAAAGTTGCGCGGGTCGATCTCAATCGCACGCTTGAACGATCTTTCGGCGCCATCTACGTCGCCGGAACCAAGTTGCGCGACTCCCAGGTAATAGGCTGCTCCGCCATCGCTCGAATTGTGCTTCAATACGTAATGAAAGCCTTCCGCCGCCGGGCCGTAATGCTTGAGTTCAAGCTCGTCCTGTGCGGCAACGAAGCGAATCGTCAGGGCCTCGGGCGCCGTCTTCTCAGCCTCCATCAGCTTGCGCAACGATTCCTTAAATCGGCGCTGCTGCTTGTCAACAAGCGCCTCCGAGACGAGATTGTATGCCTGAACGCGGTCCTTGGGATCAGGGAGATTCCCGGTGTCGGCCTGTGGCAGGTTGGCCACTGAAACCGCGGCATATCCGAGGGAGCGAAGGCTGGCGAGAAGCTCGGGATCGGTTGATTCTCCGGCACTCGTGGAAGCTTTCACTGCCGGTGTGTATCTGCGGACTAGACCCTGCAGCCGTTGGTGCATCTCGTGCGCGAGCGCCTGATGAGTCTTGAACAGATTGTGAAGCTCGTGAGGATCGCTCTTCAAGTCATAGAGTTCAGGTCGTGTGGTCTCAATGTATTTCATTCCGCGCCATTCGAGACTCAACAGGCGATTCCAGCCGAAGTGGATGAGAGGAGCATAATTCTCGGCGTATTGGCCTGATATGCTTCCCGACGGACGTCCCATTATCTGGCTCAGCAGGCTTTGTCCCTGGATAGTGGCGGGCAGCGGTATTTGAAGAGCCTGAAGGATGGTGGGCATTACGTCCACAAGCGAGACCCCCTGCTGCACCACGCGCGGTCGGTCGCCCGGTATTCGCACAATCAGAGCGACGTGGAGTGTTGCGTTGTAGATAAAAAAGCCGTGTGTCTTCTCACCGTGTTCGCCCAGGCTCTCACCGTGGTCACTGGCCAGAACAATCAGTGAATTGTTATAGAGATGTTGCCGCTTCAAGTAGTCGAACAACCGCCCGACCTGCACATCAGCGAAGGCGATTTCTCCATCATAAGGATGACCGCGGTAAACGCGGGCGTACGGTTCTGGAGGATCATAAGGAGCATGAGGATCGTAAAGGTGGACCCAGATGAAAAAGGGCTTCTGTCGATGGGACTCGAGCCACTTCAATGCCAGATCGACAACATGGTCGCTGCGACGCTCGATCTCGTCCAAGTGAATTTCTCTCGAGCCGCCCAGATTGAAATGGTCATAATACGTGTCAAACCCCTGGTTCAGCCCAAAGCGAGAGTCCAGCGCCGCTGAACCGACGAACGCCGCGGTCGAGTATCCGTGAGATTGCAGCACACGGGCGAGAGTCTCGGTGCCTGGGCCCAGCTTGTTTCCGCTGAAGTCGCGGATCCCCGTCGCCATGGGATACTGGCCCGTCATCAGCGCCGTGTGTGCCGGAAAGGTGATGGGCACCGGTGTGAAGGCACTGGCGAAGCGTATGCCACTGCTCGCAAGCTGGTCGATGGCGGGGGTCTTGATCCGGCCGTATCCGTAACAGGCCAAATGATCGGCGCGAAGTGTATCGATAGTAACAACCACCACGTTCGAAGCGGCCCGTGCCGCAGATCGAGCGCCTCCCGCCAGCACCAGGCACGCTGCCAGGATGAATGCTCGGGATCGAAAGGCGATCATGGGTTCCCCTGGCTGATGGCAGGATGCCGGACTATCTCTCGCCTGGCAACGAACTCCGCCATTCGCCATCCGTGATGAATACCTGCTCCCGCCCTTGCGTTCACCACTTTAAATTTCAACTTTTCCCCGCAAGATCGTGAGAGAAGCCTTCGGCAAGGTGAACAGCGTAGTCCCTTCAGCTTGCAGCGTTGACTCCCTTGGCGGACCACCCGGGTCAGCGTGGCTATTACTTCCGTCTGCATGCCATTGGAATTGCTCGGTCCCGAAAGTCACCATCCGGACTTCGCCGGAGAAGCCAGATTCTTTCTGCGCCGAGCGATTTTCGAACGCCAGGCGAACCTGGCGGGCATTATGCTGGTCGCGGTTGACGATCATCAATGACCATTCTGCCTCGGGACGATGCAACGCATACGCCGCCAGCAGTTCATTCCCTGAGGCATCCCGGACGTCGGTTAATGTCCGATAGCAATGATGAGTTTCGCCGCCGGGCTTCACCCACTCCAGATTAATCAACCGGGAGGCGAAATACTGTGAAGTGTAGCCCTTGATCGCATGGTCTTCACCCGCGAGGAACGTCCCAAAAGTTCCCCACCCATGGCAGCCGCTATGGAGCGGAAAAGGGAAGAACTGGAAGTAATTGATTCCGGCGCCGCCAGCGGCTAAAAAAGCGCCTACATATTCCGCCAGCCAGAGCGCGCCAAAGATATCGACAAACGATTGGTTGACACTCCAGGAGAGATTGCACTCCGAAATGATCATCGGAACGTTTTCAGGCAGACCGTCCTCTCTCCAGACGTCGAGAATGTGGCTGACGAGCTCCGGCTCGCGGTAAAGATCAGACCAGGTGACCGCGCAAGGCTCGAAGGGATAATGCTCAAACGACATGAAGGCAAAATCTTCCATGCGGCCGTGCGCTTTCAGATAATCCAGAAACCGGCCCAGCCATGACGTCCGGCCCTGAGCATCCGGCCAGACTTTGATGTCTTCATTGACGCCCTCGAAGATCGGTCCTCCGAGTTTGGCCTCCGGCACAACGCGGTGAATCGCCGAGGCGAATTGCAGGTAGAGGGCCGCGTAATCTTCCGGCATGGCATACTGCCCGTCCGGCTCTTCGCCCATTTCTACGTACGAAATGGGATAGCCACGCTTTTTCAAATAGGCAATCTGCGCTGCCGCGTCCTCTGGAATTCCGTACAGCATAGCGATGGGGACCATGGCGGGAAGATTGTTGATTACGCCGCTCGAGAAGAAGAGATCAAATCCAGTCTGTTCACCGCCCTCCATGTGGAGATCGCTTTCATCATGCCAGGGATCGATGGAAGAGCAGTAGGTTGCCGTCTGATTCTGGTCAGGCGAATGCTGCATCAGGTCGACGAAATTTCCATTAGCGTCCAGGGTGCCTGCGTAAACTTCCCTGATCGCATATCCTTCTGAGTTCCGGGGATCTTCAGGCCCATGCGTGTCCGGCGTGTGTGATGATTCCGTCATCAGGATTCGCAGGAATCTGGCTGTGATGGGCAGCATCGAGAGCTTCAGCCTCGCGGTTCCACCCTTAGCATCCTTAATCAGCCCGCCGGGGAAAGTGTTCCACACGCCTCCGGTCGGCTTGCTCATGGCATCTTCATTGCCGGTCCAATACTGGACGCTGTACGCGCGCGCGTAGGGATCAGTCCAGTCGATCCGCACAGCGTTCACCGGCTGCGCTGCTCCAAGATCGATCACTACCCACTGCGGATGCAACGCATCGCTTTCGCCCGTGTAACGCTCAGCCAGATAAGGATTACTTTTCCAGTAAGAGTTCGGGTCGCCATCGGTCAGGCGCGAGAAGCCGGATTCTGCCCCGCCGTTCCGAGTATTGCCGCGATGTCGCATGTGGTAGCCGTAGGAATGCTGTATAGGTTCTCCAAGAGCGGAACTGCCCGTAAAATAGCCTTGCTTGCGGGCGCCGTCGCTCCAGGTACCGGTGGGATTCCAGTGCCAGGCGGCGATCTGTAATTCCGTGTGCTGGCGGTAGCTCATTGGTCCCCAGCCGGCAGAAAGACATTGTTCGACCATCGACGGCGCGTAGAGTTTGTCCGACGATTTGTAGGGAATCATGTCAATTGAGGTCCCCAGCGCCTCATTGGGTTTGAATGCATTTGTCTCATGCCCGGGCGTTGCGTCGATTCGAATCATTCCGACGTTGGCCTTCTCCTGCGGGGGAGTTCCACCCTGTGCGCTCACGCTGGATAGCCCGGCTTCCGCTCCGCCCCCAGAGGCCGCCAAGACACCCAACGGCGCGGCGGTTAGTGCGGCGGCTGACGTCGCTCCGGCCAGAAATCTCCTTCGCGAGATATTGCGCGCCGGCCTATTCTTGTCGATGTCATCACGTTCCTTTTTCCTCCTCACAGGCTGCTCCTTTCATTTCGGAAGATGCACTACGTCCGTTAGCTCAACGCGCACCCGCATTCTAGCACCGGAAATTTTCAGGAGTGCTGGCGCTTCTCGCTGCGGCATGCCATCAGACCAACGCAGAGCTCACCTCCTATGGAGCTGTTATTCTGGCGATTGCGAGTGCCTTTGCATCGTTCCAGTCGTCGTGAGGTTCCGCAGCAGCGCGCGCAAAAGTCCATAGCCGGACGCGCTCATGGTCCACCTCGAGCAGGTCGGCAATGCGACGTATCGTTCTGTCACGATCTGCGCGAAGCCTCTCATGGCAATTGAAAAGATGTTGTGTTGCATCGAACGCCGGATCGCCCACGAATGGCTTTGGATCGACCACCAGCCAGGGCTTCCGTTCCGAGCGGAGGACGTTGGCTGCATGTAAATCCGTCGCCAGCAAGGTTTCCGCGGTCGCAGTGCGCGGCAGTTCGTAGAACAGGTACAAACCCTCCCGCACCAGCCCTGCATCGGGCCATTTATTAACATCCGCTAGCGTCTGCCGGCTCCAATGTTTCAGCATCTCTGACAGTGGGCGAAAGAGATGCGGTGGCTTCGGCAATCGCCACAAACGCTTCAGTAGCCCTGCGAGCACCAGGTCCTGCTGGGGCTCCGGCAATGCCCGCAAGGGCGTTCCGGGTTGGCAGCGCTCAAGGAGCATGGCGCCGTAATCCTCATCAGCCTCCAGCAGTCGCACTGTCGGGTCACCGTCCCAGAAGCGCAACCCTTGGATCTCGTGCTCGCCCTCCATGTGAGGATTACCAAGCTTCAGCACCGCGGGAGTTCCGCCTTGCAGTATTACCGGCGCAACCCAGCCTCCGGTCAGGTCCTCATGGTCGAAGGGATCGCAAACTGTCAGTGCCCACCGGCGCCTGAGCGTCTCTACCATCTCGGGCAGCCGCGCCAGCCACTGCGTTCCCTCCGGCGTGCTGCGGGCGTTTGCAGCCACTCGGGCTGGTATCTTTAATGTCATTCCGTAACCGTCCGTGTGGATAAGCCCGTAATCCAGCTTGAGCCTACTCCATCGCGCAACTACTCCCTACCTGACGACCCTGCCCGCAGACGCTGGCCTGAAGTCCAACGGCTTGCCGTCCAGATGGCCGGGCGGGGCGGCGCCCAGGATTTTCAAGACAGTGGGCGCGATGTCGAGAATGCCTGGTTTCGCGGATTCAATTGCCCGATTGCAGAAGAAAATGCCGGGAGTGTCGCTCGGGTCGGAGGCGCAGTGGTCGCCGCTCCACTTTCTCGTATTGGCAACAATGATGCCTGAAGGAATGGCGCCCAGGGCCGTCTGCCAGGATGTTCGATATCCCACCTGAAAATTCAGCTGAAGGTCAGGCGCATCCTTCATGTAAGCTCCATGGTCAATGTCTCTGCTGAGGCGAACATTCTGCAATACGGGCTGACTATTGTCAGGATCGCGATAGGCCAGCAGCTTCTGCTGAATTTCGTGGAGCAACTGATCCGCCTCGGGTCCCGGGCTTACGATGCCTTCCGCCTCACGCCCTCGCTCATTCAGATAGATTTGTCCCAGGCCCAGCGCATAGGCTCTGGTCCGGCTCCAGTCCACATTCGGGAAAAAGCTGCCCTGGCCGAAGAGATCCTCCAGCTTGCGATTCTGCCCGCCGGCGCTGGGATTGTTGAGGGTCATATAGCCATTCTGGACAAGCCAGGTGTTGGTGTTAAATTCCCACCGCCACGTGTGAAAACCATGATCGGAAACGATGATGAGGGTTGCACCAGGTTTCATTGCTTTAATGACCTGGCCCACGATCTCGTCCATGTGCTCGTAAGCCTCGAGAATCGCATCACCATACTGCCTGGCTTCCTCGGGATCGTAGCGGGGATGCTGGGGATCGATCAGGCGGAAGAACATGTGCTGGACGCTGTCGGTGAAAGTGAAGATCGACACCATCAGCGACGGAGGGTGTTTGCGAAGCTCATCGAGCGTCATCTCTTCCAGCTTTTTTGAGGTTCGCCAGCAGTCCTCCAGAAAAACTCCGTCGCTGATTCGCTCTTCATTCAGCGCCCAGGTATCGTGCCACCAACCGAGTGTCTTGTAGAGTCCATAGGCTCGCGCGAGCTGCACGGAGAAATCGGCGGGATAGGAAATGGGCAGGATGGGATGCACCGGATCGATATTGAGCGGTGACATGTAAACCCGCAGGTCGGGCGAGGTCTCGAGGGCGTAGAAGCGCGAGGTCGCGTTGACCGAGAGAAACGGCGTGATGGAGAATTTCGACCGGAACCATTTGCTCCACTGGCCTTCGCCCACCCTTTCAGAACTACCGCCAAGCCGAATGGTAACCTCCTTGTCCGCAGGAGCAACGGTGAATTCAATCGGCAGGGAAATCCGACTGAATGTTTTCGCCGTGGGATCTACAGGACCGTCCACGCGTGCGGTGGCGCGATTGTCTTTGATCGTTAGCCTAACCATCTTTCCGCCGAATTCCGATTCCCCCACGTCCCAGGGCGTCAGATCGGTCCCAAAATAGAAGAATGTTCCCCAGGTGCCACGAACATCGGGCAGACCAAGTCCTGCCAGGAGCTTGCCGCCGGGAACCTTGGTGGGCGGAAACTCGAGCGGCATCCGAAGTACGCTCACCTTGTAACCGACATCGGCGGCGACAGCATAAAAGGGCGTACCGTGGCGCTCGTTAATCGCCTCCGGCGCGCGAATGGGAATCAGGTTGAACAGGAACTCGGGCTTACGCTTTTCCACCAGCGCAAGCTGAGGAAGATACGACTTCGGGTCACGCTTCAGAAAATCGAAAATCCCCGTCCCGCCCGGATTGATGCCTGTAGCAAATGAGGCCCAGGCGACAGGCGACTCCGGGGGATTGGTCGTCCCGAGCCGCTTAAAGCTGCCCGTACGGGCCAGGCGGGCGAGGTTCGGAAGCCGGCCCGCCGCAATATATTTGGAAATCAGCGCCGGGTCAGCGCCATCAAATCCCAGAACCACAACTTGCGTGGTGACGGGGCGCGTGGTCCTGCGATGACAGGCGACGGCGCACCCCGCGAGCATCACCGCACCCGCAAGTCCCCCCCAGGCCCAGACTTTCATAATGCGTTCGTTTTATCACAAAGAGGCGGGAATGGCCAAAGTGAATTGCAGAAAAATCGCTGATGAGCCAAAAGGATGCGTTGATGCGGATGATGTGACTCGCTCGTAAAAGGCTCGTGGGCTCTGGAAAAATGCTCGACTTCGCGATTTTTTGATAAACTGCGTTGCCTGAACATCTGGAGCGGAGGTCATCGCCAGCCTCAGCAAACGAAGAGCAGCAAATATTCTGGTCACTGAGCACGCTGGCCGGTTCGCGCCCGTGTTCTCGGGAGAAGCTGATGATAGGAAGACCGAGACTGCTACGCGACTTCAATGCGCAACAGATTCTCCGTCTCTTACGGAAGCATGGTCCCTGTTCGCGGGCGGATCTTGCCCGATACTCCGGTCTCAGTGCACCGACCATCTCAAGCGGCGTGGCGTATCTGAAACAACATGGCCTTATTGAAGCAATGGGTCAGGGGCCATCGAATGGTGGGCGCCCACCCAATTTGCTCCGGTTTAATTCTGAAGCGGGTTATGTGGCAGGCGTTGACATCGGTACGTCGCTGGTGCGGATTGCACTTGCGGACCTCAACGGCACAATCATCGAGAAGATCGACGTTGCCACGCAGTCCCAAAGCACTCCGGAACACGTGGTTTCGCTGATCGCCACCGGCATCAAAAACCTGCGGGCCCGCCATAAGGTTCCGGCGAAAAAGCTGGTGGCGCTAGCCGCGGGAGTTCCGGGAATTACCGACATTCACAAAGGGATTGTGCTATCGGCCCCCATCCTGCCGCACTGGCAGGCAATTCCCTTGCGCGACATTCTTGCGAAGAGGGTTGGGACGTATGCGATGGTTGAAAACGATGTCAACCTCGCAGCTCTTGGCGAGGGGCGATGGGGTATTGCACGGGGAGTCAAAAACTTCGTGTTTTTGACTGTCGGGTCCGGTATTGGCGCTGGGATCTTCATTAACGGTCGCCTGTATCACGGCGCCGATTGGGCAGCCGGTGAAATCGGTTATCTCTACGTGCCTGGAACAGAAGAGAGCCCTCTGGCCATTCTCAAGCCGGGGCCGCTGGAGGACATGATTGGCGCAAGGGCGATTGAATGCGCCTGGCGGAGTCTGGAGGCTCAGAACGGCGAGCGCGGTCGACATAAATCGACGGTGGATGGCGGGGGCATCCTGGACCTGGCCGAACAGGGAGATTCGCTGGCCGGCAGGATTTTGCAGCAGACAGCTCGAATTCTTGCCGACGCGGTAACGAACATCTGCGTTGTCCTCAATCCATCCTTGGTTGTCCTGGGAGGCCGCGTCGGCTCGCGTCCTGCCCTTTTCAAGGCGACCAGCCGCATCATCGAATGCAACGAATTCTGCCGGCCTCGCGTCGCGGTTAGCAAGCTAGCAACGGAAGCGACCGTGTTTGGCGCGGTCCAGCTTGCCTTAAATGTAGCTGACCGGAAAATCCTTCCTGATATTGAGAACTATGATGTGTTTGCCCGCGAGGGACCAGCGCTCCACCACTCTGGCGATTATTCAGCCGCACGGGAGAGTTACAAGCCTGAGAATGCCGGTGTGCCTGCTGTAAGCGGCTCTGGTGATGACTGAAGGCCGGCCGTCAGCGTGAAAGCAGCCTTACGCTCTTCTTCGGTCAGCGATTGCGACTCTGGCTGTGAGTTTACAGCCCATGGGATAGTCGCCGCACGCGGCGCTCCAATCCACAAGGTCTGGCTAGCCGGTTCTACATTCCAGCTAGAAAAGGCCGAAGAGCCCGTCGCGGCGCTTCGAGACCACCAGGACCAGGCATACGCCGCCCCAACTCTGCTTGCCGGCTTGGTCGGGCGGGTGATCGGCGAGCGGCATGATGCCGACGGCCTTCCGGTCGAGGTGAAAGTGCTGAAGCAAATACTGGCGAACCTCCAGGGCGCGCTGGCGGGACACCAGAAATTGCTGGTCGGGACTGCCAGATGTCGAGTATCCCTCCACGACGATCGGATTATTGGGCAGGTAGGGAACCAGCTTCGACATGGACTTATCCAGGGCGGCTTGGTTCACCTTGCTGAGCTCCGGTGCATCCGTGGGATCGTTCTTGAAGAGCTCAGAGGCGGGAATCCATACTCGCTCGCTCGGCTTCTTTACGAAGCGGCTGTGGGCGTATTTGCTCGGGGTAAGGGTGGTCAGATTATCGGCATCAAACTGGACAGCCTCAGCAAAGAAGATCTTGGCCAAATGACGGTTTTGTCCGCCTACTGGGACACGTTAGGCTGGGTCTATTTCCGCGAGGGAAAACTTGTGCAGGCGCGCGCAAGTATGCTGCGGCAAGCTTCTTGCTCGAGCAGCGTTCTATCGTTGTTGACCATCTGGGCCAGATTGACGCCAAACTGGGCCGCCGCAGTGATGCCATTCGCGAGGAGGCCGCGGCGGTGTTGCTCTCCTGGCAGTCGAATCCGACCAAGGGCCCCATCGTTGCCGCCGAATTTTGGCGAGAAGTTTGACCCGAAAGCACCCGGCCCTCGGGGACGCCTCAGCCGCCTGGCAAGGTCGCCAGCGGCTTTCAATTTCGCGCTGCGCGAGGCAGGTGACTCGGTCTCAGCTTCGCGCACCTTCAGCATCAACAAAGCAGGGCTGCCTCCCGGCACAGCTGACTTTTATGTGCGCCTTTCTCCGGGCGCAAACAAAGCGGAGGTCAAATTCACTTCGGGCACAAAAAGCTTCCGCGCCGCAGCCCAGCGTCTCGCCGCAGCCAATTACTACCTTTCGTTCCCCGGCGAAGGGCCCGCCACGGTTGTCCGCCGCGGCGCTCTCACCTGCAACAAGGAGATTCGCGACTGTGATTCGTCCTTTACCCGTCTGACACCGCACCTGGCCTTCATCAGTAGGCGGCTATGATGGCAAACCCTCTCTTTCGGAGTCGGGTGCTCCCGGATCGGCCTCAAGGGAGGACCAAAAAAATGCGGCCAAGCGAGATCATCTTTAGGCGACGGCTCAGGGCACTGGTCAGGCCTTGCGTTATTCGGGGTTGGAATGGTGGAGGCGGGGGGAGTCGAACCCCCGTCCGAAAAGCCTTACGGTCGAAAGCCTACACGCTTATCGCGTTCGCTTGATGCATTCGCCAGCGGGCCTCAGGAACGTGCAAGAACGAACCGCCGGCTAGCCTGATCCGGTCACCCGGATCTCACCTGGAACCCTCAGGCGGCAAATTCCAAGCCAGCCCGCTGGATGACGCCTCATTCCGCCCCGCGGGCGCTGGCGGAGGAGACGCGCTAGCCTTGATTAGGCAGCGTAAGCAAACTGCGTGTTGGCAGTTATGTTGTTCCACTCCGATTACGGGTGGTGTGGACCCCCGGCGTGCCTTTCGAACGCGAGAGCTTCCGTCGAATCCGGAACGCCCCCTCAATTCAATTATCCCTTTCGTGACGCGGCATGTCAACCGCGTGCGCGCCTGGATGCCGCTCAGAACATGTTGGATTCTAAAGCTTTCCTGATTTTTCCGCCTAATCCGGAGATGGTGGTTGACATGGCCTGTTTTGGCGGTAGGATAAGAGAGACCGTGGGGCAAGGGAGGTTCGAGGGCTTTTGCACTTCGAGATCACAAAGTCAAACCGTACACACGATGTAATCCAGCAGGTCCACCAGCAAATCAGTAACGTCTTAAGGCGCCAGGCTGAAGAGATTCAGCGGCTCGCTCAAAATCTTAACTCCCTCCAGAACGAGCAGCAGCAACTCGAAGGGCGAGCGTCCCAGATGCTCGATCATCTCGAAAGTTCGCTTGCGGGCGAAGCCAGCGTCGCCGTTGCAGAGGTCAAAGCGGCTACTGGGATCCGGGACGCTCAGGGCGCCACTGAACAAGCAGAGCGAGACGAAGCGCAGGTTAAGCCTAGGCAAGCCACTCCCAGCCCTCAGTTTCATCTGCTTGGCACGTCTGAGATCTTCTCAGCCAAGCCGGCTGCGCCCACAAAACAGTCTCTGGCCCTGACGCCCGCAGCGGTTTCTCAGGCCAAGCAGCCACCTGCCAATCCCGTGGCGCCCAACGTTACGCACTCCACGGAAGACGAAGAGAGAACAATTTGTGACGCCAGGCGGTTCTCAAAACTGTTGGTTTCCAAAATCGAACTATACAATAGGAACAGCGTTGAAGAGGGGCACAGGAACAGGGACCTTTATTTGCGCCTCAAAGAACATATCGAACGCAGCCGAGAAACTTATGAGAAGCGCTTTGCCCATACAGTGGCAAAACAATATGATCATTTCCATGGAGAGCTGGTAATGACGCTGGCTGAAAATGATCCCCTGCTTCTCGGCGCGGGCTACCCAGGTCCCTCGACGTGAAAATTCTCTTCGTTTTGCTCATCAGCCTTATCGGTTTCCCGTTGACGTCTGCCGCACAGGTACCGGCAGGCAGGTGGGAAAAGCCTCCATCGGAACTGGTTCGCCTGGCGTCAAGGGCCGATTCTTCGAGTGTTTGGCCTGAACTGAGACGACTTGCGGAGTCCCTCAAGGAGACAGAAGACCGTGCACTGGCTTACTTCGTGCTGGGATACTACGAGTATGAATCCGATCAATATGACGTTGCCGCGCAGGATCTGGCCAAAGCTTCTTCACCGGCTTCCCCGCTGGCAGGGCTTGCTGATTATTATCGCGCCTCGGCCGCTTACAACGGCGGCCATCCTGAAGCCGTTCCCCCCATCCTGGAAGGTTTCAATAGCCGCTATCCGTCCAGCATAGAACATTACGATGTTATCGAGTTGCTGGCTTGGGCGTACCTCCAGACCGGCGACCCGCAGAGAGCCTTGCAGTTGCTGCAAGCGGAACCTCAGGTGCGCCAGCGGCCCGCCCTGGCATTGGTGCTGGGCCGGGCTTACACTGACAGCGGTCAAGTTCGTCAGGCGGCGCAAACTTTCGAGGACATCTATTACGCTTTTCCCACCACCCCGCAAGCCAGTGCCGCCGGCGATGCTCTTGAAAAATTGAAAAATCAGCTCGGCGTCAATTTCCCGCCGATTTCAGATGAGATCGCCACGGCACGCGCTGAAAAACTTTTCTCAGCCTCCCATTACTCGGAAGCCCTCCAGGATTACGAGCAATTGCTGAAGAATCGGCGGGAAAGCACCTGGGCCTGGAGTTGGAATCTTGGCCGCGCCAAGTGCCTGATCGGGCTTGGGCGTGGCTCCGACGCCGCTGAGACGCTGGTGAACAGCGTCGCGCCCACACCGGAACTGGATGCCGAGCGGCTGGCAACCCTGGTTGATGCTTACGCCCGGATTGAAAATGACACGGCAGTTGCCGAAGCCCTCAACAAGCTTCGAGCTGATCACTTCAACTCGCGGTGGCACGCGGTCGCCTTGTTGAGGGCGGCCAATTATTTTATGTACCGGGACGAGTTCGATATCGCCCCTTTGTACTACCGGACGCTCCTGGAGGCGTTCCCTCATACTCCGCAGGCCTCCGAGGCAAGCTGGCGATTCGCTTGGGTCACCTACCTTACCGGACAAGCGGACGAGGCAAGCAAGGCGCTGCTGAAGCACATTCGAGATTATCCAGATTCTTCGCACATCCCGGCGGCACTCTACTTTCTGGGACGCCTGGAAGAAGACGGGCATCCAACGGAAGCCCGCGGCTTGTATGAATTCCTCATCAAGCGTTATCGCCACGGTTACTACTCTCTGCAAGCATTCAATCGGCTTTCGCTGCTGAAGAAGAGTCTCGTTCACCAAACCACATCTGACACAAGTTCTTTGTTTTCCGTTCGAGAACTCGCAGATAAAATTCCTGCCGCCGATGCGCCGGGCGTTGACGCTTGCCTGCCACCCGCCGGAGGCGAGCACCTGGTCCTCTTCAACACCCTGAGCGCGCTGCATCTCGATGATCTCGCCAGACAGGTCATCCAGGCCCGGCTTAGTACACATCCCGATTCTACCGCCCTAATCATTGCGCTCAGCAGGTTTGAGGCGGCGCAGGGGCGAACGGACAATGCTCTGCATACAACGAAAAGGATTACCCCGGATTACTACTCCGAGCAATTCTCCGCTTTACCGCGCGAGGTGTGGCAACTGCTTTTTCCAACGGCCCATATCAGCATTATTAGACGATATGCCGCAATCAACCACTTGAACCCTTATCTGGTGATGGGGCTTATCCGCCAGGAGTCGGGATTCAATGCTCGCGCGACTTCCCCTGCTGACGCCCGTGGATTGATGCAGGTTGAGGCATCCACCGTCACCCATTCCAAGAGGTATCTGAGCTCGGTAGGACGAAGGCTTTACGAGCCAACCTATAACTTGCGCTTTGGGTGTGCATTTTTAAGGCGGCTCCTCCAGCGCTATGACGGCAACGAGGCGGCGGCTCTTGCCGCATACAACGCCGGGCCTACCGTTGTGGACCGATGGCTCAGCCAGCACAAGTATCGCGATCAGCAGGAATTCGTAGAATCCATTCCTTATCCGGAAACGCGGATCTATCTCAAGGCTGTATTAGCGGATAGCGGCGTTTATCGTCAGATGTTGAAGCCGACTACTGAGTTCGCGGAGTGCTCCAGTAATTCCAATATAGCGCAGAAATAATCGATGGCCGGCTTTGGTGGGAACATCGAGTCAGATACGAGCCCTTGATGTCCATGCCGGCTTCGGATTGCCGTTAGGCCGGGACAGTCGAATCTGGCGGTCGCAGTTCAGCCGCCAATTGCCGAAGTCCGGCCAAGTCAGCCTTCATGGATTTTGAGGTCCTGGGCCGCTCGTCACACCATCGCCCTTAGGGGGTTTGCTTGCCGGTGTCGAGGTCGCGTGGGGTACTTTGAAGAAGCCCGATAAAGCTCGGGATTAGAGGTAGGGAATTTGGCCGGGCAGAGGCCTTGCGGCCTCCGCCGGCGATGTTGTGTGAAAAGCCCCAGCCGCAGCATGTCGCGCGGAGACCGTTGCCTCTGGTCCCCAGCGGCATGCTTCCGGCAACCGATGTTAGAAGTCGACTTCAGCCCCTATCTGGAAGATTCGTTCGCCGAAGGCTGATGTGATCTGTCCAAGGCTACCCCCGCACACGCCGGAGGTTGTAATGTCACAGCTCAGGTTTGGATTGCTCCAATGAGGAGTGTTCGTAAAGTTCAGCATCTCTCCCCGAACCTTCAGCCTGAATCGCTCTGTAACCTTAAAGGTCCGGAATAGACTGGCATCCAATTGCATCACTCCAGGTCCGCGCAGCCAGGACAGCCCACGGCTGGCGGAACTTCCTATTCGGACTTGCTGGCCAGGCGCGAATTCGACCGGCGTGAAGGCGGACGTGTTGAACCACTGCTGACCAGGCCCAGTTCCTTTGACCATGTTGAGCCCGCCAGCAAAGTCAGGAGCCTGGTCTGTGCCAGGAGTGTCGAGGTTGTTCGTACCCTGGCTCACATAAAGCGGTGAGCCAGAGATACCGGTCACGATGCCATTCACCTGCCAGCCGCCAAGGACGGCGCTGGCGACCCCGGAACTGGCGAACTTCTGACCGGCGCCGAAGGGCAGAGTGTAAATGAACGCCATTTTCAGCACATGTGTGTGGTCAAAGCTCAGCGTGTGCTGGTTCAGGGACTGGCATCCATTGGGCATCAGGGAATTGGCTGTGCAGTTGAAGTGAAGGCCGTTTTCCCAACCCTCGTCATCTATGAACCCGATCACCTTCGAGTAGGTGTAAGAACCCTGAAGGAAAAGGCCATTAGTGACGTGGCGGTTCAACGAAACCTGCAATGAGTTGTAATGAGAGTCCAAATACCCGTCGAACAGGTACGTTCCGCTCGATTGAGGACGCCCAAAGGCGGCGAACAGCGGCGAGCCGTCATTGCCTGCCCCCAAGGGAGCAGCGTCGGCATCGCGCCCATTGAATTCGTGGGCAAGGTGGTTACCAACGTAGCCCACGTTCAAGAGGATGTCGCCCGGCAGCTTCCGTTCCACCGTGAAGTTCCAGAACTGCACGTATCCACGATTGAAGTCGCCTGGTGCAAGGGTGCCGATAGTGACGTTTGTCGGGGGTGTCAGAATGCCCGACTCGAATCCCGTCGGGGACTCGATGAGCGGAACCCCGTTGAACAATCCGCCTGCCGTAGCGGGTGAACCGGCAACGTTGTTAGGTGTGTTGGTCGAAGCATTGAAGGTCGCATACGGTAGGTATTGGGTAACGGTGTCGCTGACGTTGGGCAGGACGACCTGGTTATCCGCGCCGATCGTATAGGGCCAGAAACCACGCAACGGACGTTCGAGAGGCAGAGTGTCATACGTTATCCCGTAAGCAGCCCGAACAACCGTCTTGTCGTTAAACTGATAGGCAAGCCCCAGGCGCGGCGCAAACAATTTCTTGCTGCTGGTCACCCCAACCGGCGTGTTGCCCAGGTGCGTGTCATTGTTGCCAAGCCCCCCTAGGTAAAGCTGGTTAGTTGACGTGTCATAGACTTCGAATTTACTCACGCCATCGCGGGTAATCAGTGGGAAGTACTCCCAGCGAACACCGACATCCACCGTAAATTTGGGTGTTAAGCGGAAGGTATCCCCGATGTAGAGAGCTTCCTGCCAATCTTTGTTAGTGGCCTTGATGAACTGCTGGCCATTCTGAACTTCGCTGGAAAGGCCAAGATTGAAGGCCGCGATGCTGTTCCAGGGCCCGGGGTTGAAAGCGACCGGGTTTCCAGTCGGATCGAATAATGCCGCCGTGCTTCCGTCACCATTCAGGTTCAGAAATGTATTGAAATCGGACGTGATGACGTTGCCGCGTGGGCAGCAGACGATTTCGGGCTGCCAGTGGTTCATGTGGTTATGGGCAGCATCAAATCCAAACACGATGGTGTGCTTGCCCTTGATCCACGTGGCATTTTCGTCAAGCGTCAACTGCCAGTCGTTCCGCTGCACCGGTTCCCACGATTGGTTGGTGCCCAGAGTGGTCCAGTTGTCGTTAAACTGGACTCCCGGCATTCCGGAGTATCGCACGTCATCGGACGGCGTGTTGCTATTGACCAGACCGAGAACGGACTGGCCCAAAGGCTTGCCGAAATCCTCCGTCTGGTTCTTCTCGCCCATACGGGTGAATCCGAGATGGCCGGTTAACACCAGGTTAGATTTCGCGGTCCAGTTATGGCCAATCGTCACCGTCTGAGCCGTGTCATCAGTAATGCCAGTGCCGCCGCCCTGTCCGGCCACGCCGTAGTCGCTGCCGTCGTTTAACAGGGCCTTCTGTAGGGTGTATTTGCCCCAGAGGGTCTGGCGGTCGCTGATGTTATAGTCCACCTTGCCCGTGTAGATGTTCCGGTTCCAGGCCGAATTCCGCAGACGCGTGTCATTAACTGACGTGGTCTCGCTGAAGGGCCCACCAATTCCCGTGTTGGGAGTGAAGGGCGCCATCAGTTGCCAGAAATTAGTTGCCCCCCCGTAGATCCGGCTAGCGGGGATGATGTTGTTATCGAAGACACAGCGGCCCGCGCCAGTGCTGGGATTTCCGGTCGTCGGGTCAAAAACCATTCCTTGCCTCAACTGTGTCGTACCGCCGCTGACCGTGCACACATTGATCGGCGTGGTATGAGCCTTGTCTGCGAACAGCGGGGCCCCGAGATACGCGGAATAGTCTCCGTTCCTCATATCCACAGGAGGAATCAGGTTCTGGTCAGCCGGGTTCTGGCGCTGGAAGAAGCCATCCCAGTTGGCAAAAAAGAACATCTTGTCCTTGATAATGGGTCCGCCTACCGAGGCTCCATCATTATTCTGGATGTTTTTCGGCTTTTTGCCATTATCAGTGTGGACGAGAGCATTCTGCGCGTCCAATGCCTGGTCCGTGTGATAGCCATAAAGCTGGCCGTGGAGGGCGTTCGTGCCGGATTTGGTGATTACGTCGGTCGCAGCACCAGCCGTCAATCCTTTTTGAACGTTGAAATTGGAGGTCTGAACGTTGACCTCTTGAACCGTGGACGAAGGAGGTATGATCACCATGTGGTCAGGCAGCCAGAGGAATACGTCTGTGGCTCCATCCACACGCGAGGTGTTGATGTGCTGCGGCAGACCGTTCGAATTGATGGCAAGCGACCGGTCCGGCGTGTCAGCCAGTGAATTGGGATAGTTACCACTGATGGCCGACAAGGAAACCACGCCCGGTGACAGCAACTCAACACTCTGAAAGTTGTGATAAATGTTCAGCGGCAGGTTCTGTACCGCGTAATTGGATATCGTGGTGTGAACGTTTGCCTGCTGGGTTTGAAGGGTTGCGGCAGCACCGGAAACGGTCACCGTCTGGGTAACAGCTCCGACTGTAAGCTGCACATTCTGCTGGTTCACAGAACCCACTGTGACGTTGACGCCGGTCTGCTTAACGGGCTGGAAACCACTACCGGTGACTGTGAGTGTGTAAGTTCCTCCAGGAAGATCGGTAATGCGGTAGTCGCCATTCGATCCTGATGTGGCATTACGGGACAGCCCCGTGTTGTCGTTGACGATTGTGATTGCCGCTCCAGGGACGACTGCTCCAGTCTGATCGGTTACGGTTCCGGCGACGGAACCATAGAGAACCTGGGCATTCAGTCGCTGAACAGAGACAAGCGCGAGAGCGACAATTGCGGCTAAACACACAACAGATGAACGGACACAGCGAGATAGCATACTCTCAACGAACCTCCATCCAAATCTGGAAATGGAAAATAGAACTCAAAACCGGACGCAACGGAGGGCCACGGGAGGAATCGAGATGGGCTAACCGCAGGTATAAGGGTCGAACAGCAGCTCAGCGCTAGATCGGTTAAGCTGTTCGCAAGAGTGAAATATACCCTGCTTTCGGGTGTCTGTCAATGCTTATTTATAGGCTTCATAGTTGATTACATTTACTTTTGATCCCAATCGAAATTCGCGCTAAGTGCCACACTGCCAACGCCGGACAGGGGCAAGAGCAATCCGAGGCCGTGATTCTTGTCTCCCCACCGCGCAGGCTTACCCGGTCTTGTGCCTCACGTTCTGCGCCCATGGAGCTTGGCCCCCGAACGCCGATTCGGCTACATCCAACAGGCGAAGCGCGCTGTCGAGGGCTTATCGCGATTCCTTCCTGGGGCCAGGCAGCGCTGTGACGGGAAGACGATTTGAGGTATGTTTAGCAATCCGAGTCTGGAAAGCTGGTGATGATTACCGGCGTGTTCGAGAAGGGATTTCCTATGGCAGACCTCTCACCTGTGTCACGAAAGGCGCAGCAGTTCACCGAGTCCGTCATTCGAGAAATGACCAGGCTGGCCCTGCGCCACGGCGCGGTGAATCTCGCTCAGGGCTTCCCTGATTTTCCGGCTCCGGTTGAAGTTAAGAATGCCGCCGTTCGGGCGGTTCAGAGCGATATCAACCAGTATGCCATCACCTGGGGAGCACGCGAGTTTCGCCAGGCCATTGCCGAGCGCTTCGAGAAGGACTCCGGGCTAGCGGTCGACCCTGAGCAGGAGATCACGGTTTGCTGTGGTTCGACAGAGGCGATGCTGGCGTCACTGCTGGCCGTGGTGAACCCGGGTGAAGAGGTTATTATCTTCGAGCCTTTCTATGAAAATTATGGCCCCGACGCCATCATCACTGGCGCCGTGCCCCGCTTTGTGCCGTTGCACCCTCCGGACTGGACGTTTGACCCGGACGCTCTGGCCGCCGCGTTCAACGGGCGCACACGCGCGCTGATCCTGAACACGCCCAACAATCCTACCGGCAAGGTGTTCTCCCGGAAAGAGCTCGAAACCATCGGCGAAATCGTAAGATCCTCGAATGCGATTGTGATGACCGATGAAATCTACCAGCATCTTGTGTACGATGGCTGCGAGCACATCTCGATGGCTACGCTTCCGGGCATGCGCGAGCGGACCATCACCATCAACTCGATGTCAAAAACCTACAGCGTCACTGGGTGGCGCGTGGGTTATGCCATCGCGCCCCCACCTATCACGCAGGCCATTCGCAAGATGCACGATTTTCTCACGGTTGGGGCTGCCGCGCCCTTGCAGCAGGCCGGAATCACGGCGCTGCGAATCAGCGACGGCTATTACCAGAAGCTCCGTGACGAATATCTTGGCCGTCGCGACCGTCTGATCCAGGCCCTGGGAGATGCCGGCTTCAAATGTTTCAAGCCATTCGGTGCGTACTACGTCATGACCGACATCAGCGGGTTTGGGTTTCCCAGCGACGTCGAGTTCACACGGCATCTGATCGAGCAGGTGGGCGTCGCCGCTGTTCCTGGCAGCAGCTTCTATAATGATCGCGTGAATGGCAGCCAGCAGATTCGCTTCGCGTTCTGCAAGAAGGAAACCACCCTGGATGAGGCCGCGCGCCGCTTGAAGAAATTGCGATGGTGACGAGCGGCTGGCAGTGTAAAGTTCCAAATACAAAATTCGCAACCGCTCCAGATCAATCGTGGCGCTTAATGTGCCGCAACGCCGGCTTTCCTGCCCGTCTTGTGGAGGCTTCCGCCGTGTGGGGTGATGTCAAACTTCGGAGAAAAGCCAGACGCAGCGTAACTGACAAGTTCGTCCATCAGAGCAGTGGCGTAGGGGTCGGTACCATAAGGCGTATTCAGCGAAAAGGTGCAGATTAAAAGCTTTCCTTTGCCATAGCGTGCCTGGACCAGGGTTCCCACATTCGAATGGATCCATCCGTAAAACTCACCCGCGAGTACATCCTGGAATTCTCCGGGCGGAATCCCCCCAACAACAAATTCCGGAGTCGCTGCTCCTGCCTCAAAACCACTTAGCGTATCAAACCCGATTTTTTGGAACGGCGGGGCAGACTTGCGCACCCAGGCAAAATTGGAGATCCAGTTCCCGTCGAGCGAGTTTTCCGAGCGCGGCACGATCTTAACTTCTGGACTGATGTTTTCCCGAGCGCCGGCGAGGAGGATGACTATGCTGCCGGATTCCAGCGCGTTCTTCACATAATCGTCGAACACGGGCGTGATGATCACGGGATGGGCGTGCGCACTGTCCGTCTCAAAGTAGTCCCGGCGCTGCATTTCACCCGCGAGACGGCGCAATTCGCCTTGCGGATCGTGAAAACTCACAGGGGGCGGAAGCGTGGGCATTGCGGAAGGATATAAATAAAGCTTAACTGATCCTTTCCCAATTACTTCACCTCCTGCGGCAATCTGGACGTCCAGGACATTCCGGGAGGGCGCCGTGGACGGTGGGACAATGAACGAGATCGTCCCCACTTTTCCAGAGGAACCAATCGCCGCCGCCGGAGCGGTGAAACTGCCCTTTAGCGATGTCCCTTCCACAGCCCAGGTGACCGTTGGCGCATCCATATCCCCGTGAGCATAGTGCGAAAAGTAAACCTCGACTTCAGCCTTGGACCCTGCAAAATAGTTGTGCTTCACGGGGCGAATCAGCAAGGCATCATCTTGCTGGATGGCGCTGAGGTCGGCTGCAAAGCTCTTGGGATTTCGCCAGATGTCCATCAGGCCATTCGATTCCCACATGACGTCGGTCAGTTCCGTTATGACATAACCCTGGATGGAAGGCTGGCTTCGCAAACTCGCGATCTCATATTTCAGCGAGTTGAATTCATGCCTCTGCGTTGCCGCGAGGAGGGCATGAAGGTCTGGAAATACCGTGTCGTACTGGTAATCCTTAAACCGCTTCTCGAGTCCTTCCGGAAGAGTTATGCTGCGACCGTGATAGTCCCGGGAAAACCACCAGGGCTTTTCCTCCGGAACAAAGGGCAGTCCCCAGTTGCCGAATTCCGACAGCATAAGCGGTTCATTGCCTTTGGGTTCCGCATCTTCGTGCTGGCTGAAAAGCCACTTCGGACGGGTGGCCAGATCAGCGACGAAACGGTCGAAATCGGCAGCGTGGTCGGGAATGGAGTTGTAGTCGTGAAAATCCGCCAGATCGGTCGAGACATGGAAATTCTGGCAGCAGGCGCTGTTGTCCTCCACCAGCCATCCCGGCACGACCTGCTTCGCCTTGTGATAAGTCTGCTTCAGCCATTCGCGGTCCGCAGCTTGGTCAAGCTTTACGCCCCAACTCTCATTGGCGATGCTGACGATGACAATCGAAGGATGGTTCCAGTCACGCTGCACCATCCCTTGCAGGGTGTCGAGCGCGCGGGCCTCAGAGTCCGCGGTCAGATTGTCCCAGTTCGGGATTTCATACCAGATCAGCATGCCGGTCTCGTCGGCCGCCTCCAGATAACGAGGGTCCGGCACCTTGATGTGGCAGCGCAACAGGTTCAATCCCAGCGCTTTCGCTTTCCGCATCTCGTTCTTCAGATAATCCAGCGAAGGAGGCGTGTAAATGGTGTCGGGATAAAAAGCCTGGTCCAGCGCGCCGCGCAGGTAAACAGGCTTGCCGTTCAGATAGAACTTCCCATCGCGGGTTTCGAAGGTCCGAAAACCAAAGCGATATGATTGCTGCTCGCCGGAACTGGTTTGAATGGCCAGCGTGTAGAGGGCGGGGTGAGACAGACTCCAGATGTCCGGGTTCGATAGTTTGTCCGAAAACATGCTGACGCCCCGCGTCGTGACCACGTTCTCGGGGCCTTTCCAGGCGACTTTTCCATCCGGGCCAAGGATTTCCGCGCTCAGTGTGGGCGCCAGGGAGGCGTCAGAAGGCGCATTCACAAGATGGACGGTGAATGTGAAGCTGCCGTCTGCTCCAGCGGAAATGTGGACCACTCCTAGATAAACCTGCGGTCGGATGTCGATTTCCACGCTCTGCCACAGCCCGCTCGTCTGGACGTACCAGTTTTGTTTGCCGTGCGGAATTTCGGCGTACTTGATTCCCTCCACCTCGTCAGGTTTCGCGCCGGGGTCCGAAACGCGAACAGCAATCTGATTTTCGCCTGGATGGATAAACGAGGTCACGTCAAACTCAAAAGGCAGATAGCCGCCGTCATGTGAGCCCACTCGCTGATTATTGACATAAACCACAGCGCGATAATCAACGGCGCCGAACTTCAGGATCGCCGCCTGGGCAGGCTGGAGTTGATCGACCTGGACGGAGCGCCAATACCAGCCCACGCCGGCAAAATCGCGCAAGTCGCTAAACTCTGATTGCCAGGAACCCGGGACCTGAATCGTCCTCACATCCTTGGCTGACGAAAGGTCTTGGACTTTTAGAGAGGCCGAGCGATCCGCGAGGAAGTTCCATTCGCCGTCCAGCGAAGCGATGGGTATTGGCTCGCTCGCAGCGTCTTGAGGATGGGCATCGGCAGCCAAAGCCGTCGAAATCACAACCAGCAGGAGCAACGTCGCGCAGGTTTTCACTCGAAGCAAATTTCTTCCTCCCCTTCAGGCACGCGAGTGGCCCGACCGAACATGCGCGGTAACCGAGGCCCCGTCCCTTTCTTCTACCCCAAAGAGTTTATGCGTTCCCAGAGCAATAAGGCAATGCGCAGATTTCGGATGGCGATTATCAGATGGAGCACTGGCCGGAGAGCTCGGAAATAGTGGGCGCTGGCTTGTCCTGTATTGCCTGTAAAATAGCTTTCGAATGGCTTTGGACCTCAAAACGCCGTTTCGCAGAATATTTGGTCCTGAACAATCCGGTCGACCAGGCCACCTGTGGCCACGCTGGTTGTTTCTTCGCGCGCTCGGCCTGATCTTTTTTTCGGCCTTCTACTCGCTGGCTTTCCAGATCGAGGGCCTGATAGGGCCGAACGGCATCCTGCCCGCCCAGAATTACCTCACGTATCTCCAGAACCACGCTGGAATCCTGCGGTACTGGTTTGCGCCCACACTGCTATGGCTGGGCAGCGGCTCATTCGCCCTGTACCTCCTGGTGTGGGCCGGCCTCTTGGCCTCCGTGGCTCTCTTTTTTAACCTCTGGCCCCGCGGAGCAATCGTCATTGCCTTTGTGGCATACCTCTCGTTCATCGCCGCCGCTCGCAATTTTGCGGATTATCAGTCAGACGGCATGCTGCTGGCCGCCGGCTTCATATCTCTTTTCTTTGCCCCGGCGGGGCTGCGCCCGGGTTTGGGGAGTTCCCGCCCGCCCTCGCCCGCCAGCCTGTTTCTGCTGCAGTGGGAATGGTTCCGGATTTATTTCGAGTCCGGGGTGGCGAAGCTGGCCAGCCACGATCCCCAGTGGCAACACCTGAAGGCCATGGACCACTACTACCAGAACGGTCCGCTGCCCACGTGGATCGGCTGGTACGCGCAGCAAATCCCTCATCCCTTTCAGGCTGCCCTGGCGCTCTTTACTCTCATAGCGGAATTCGGCATCTGTTGGATGTTCATCTTTTCTCGGCGCAGCCGGCTGATCTGCTTTCTAATTCTGACTCCGTTCCAGATCGGAATCATCCTGACGGCCAACTACGCGTTCTTAAATTACCTTGTCCTCTCTCTCGGATGTCTGCTGCTTGATGATCGAAATTTCGCAGACTGGTTCAGCCGAGTGAAAGCGTCAAGGCTGAGCAGGATCGGCAGACTGACCTTTCTCGAGTGGAAAACGCCGGCGGCAGATGCGCTGCGGCCGACGGCCTCGGCAGTCGGCATGGTGATCTCAGGGGTTTTTCTCACCTGGATTTTTTATGCCACGACGGCGCTGCTGCTCCTGATGTTTATTCCATCGGCGCGGCTGCCCCTGGAACCCGCCGATGTCCTTGAGCCTTTCCGCATCGCCAATCAGTACGGACTGTTTGCCGTGATGACCAAGGCGCGGTATGAAATCGAATTCCAAGGCTCGCGCGACGGCAAGAACTGGATTGCGTATCCCTTCCGCTATAAGCCGCAGGACCCGAAGGAGGCGCCGGGTATTTACGCTCCTTACCAGCCACGCTTCGATTGGAACCTGTGGTTCGCGTCGCTTGGCGACTTTGAGCAGAACCCGTGGGTGATGCAGACGGAAAACCTGCTGCTCAAAAATGATGGAAGCGTGCTTTCCCTTTTCCGCTCCAACCCCTTTCCCAGCCAGCCGCCTCTGGAGGTTCGGGCTGTTGCCTGGCAATACTGGTTTACCGACCTGAGCGAGAAACGCGAAACTGGCCTCTGGTGGCAGCGCACGTTCCTCGGTCTTTACGCGCCCGTCGTGGAGCGTTCACCAGGCGGAGGAACTTTCGTGATCGAGTGGCCCCGACCTCTGCCGCCGCAGAAATGATGTTGGTCCCGCGCTGCGAGTGATCAGTAGCCTCAGCATCGAGAAGAAAGCCAGGCGATAAGCTAGCTGCGCTGTGGCCTAAACGATTTCCTGCGCGCTTCAGTTGAATGTCCTCATCGGCGAGCAGCATGGTTTCTGCACAGGTTTGAATTCCATGATTTCTACGCGCGTCAGGTCCTGGTCGTAAAGGTTTAGCTGCCATTTTCCATCGCGGCCGATTTCTGGTTGATGGGCCTTATAGCCACGAGCTTTAACGGTTGCAAAGGCCTGACGGATGTCCTTGACGCCCAACGAGAGATGGTTCATGACGCCCAACAGGCGAGGTGACGGGTTTTGCACGTTCAGCATAAACTCCAGCCAGTCGCTGCCGTTGGGCACAACCATATCTACCCAGTCCGTGCGAGTGTCCGTCATGCCCCCGGTCCACATCGCTCGATATCCCAGAATGCCACCATAAAAATGGTCGGCAGCAGCTCGGTCGGCCACCGTCTCGCCCGCATGAATGATCTGACTTGAGACGCGCTGCGGAGAAAGGAACTTCCCGAAGTTGCGGCTTTCAATGGATCCCGGAAGATACTGGACGTACTCAACTGTGTGACCGGCAGGATCTTTCAAGGAGAAGCTCAAATCACCCGCTGAATCTTTCCGCAACTCTGCCGGAACAGCCACGCCGCGGCTGGCCAGATAATGTCGCAAAAGTTTTGCGTCCGTGGTACGAAAGGCGATGTGGATCAGGCGGTCCTCTGTTGGAGATGAAAGAGTGGGAGAAATCAGGATGTACTGATCATCGCTCACCTTAAAAAAGGTGTAGGGCATCGTGCCTGCGGTCGCGCCATCGCGGGGCAGTTCGTCGAAACCCAGGATATTTCCGAAGAAACTGCGCGCCTCAGCGGCGTCCTTTACCCTGAGCGCGACATGAGCGATGCCAAGGATTTGAGGACGGCTAATCGCTGCTGCCGGCTTTGGCGTGCTCCTCAAAACACCTGACGTCGCTGAGAAGAGCACCGCAGCGACGATTCCAGAAAAAAGGGCGAGAGCTTTCATGCTGGAGGATTATGTCGCCGCGCCCCGGCAGGGTCAAGGTCCTTCCGGAAAAACAGGAACCCTCCCCAATTTTTCCGGACCGCGCCGCGGGGTCATCTGTCTACTGGACCCAAGCCGAGGGATACAGGCGGGCTTCGTTGCTCGTAGGGCTACATTGGAGCGCATATTCGCTTATTGATGGGCGTTTTTGCCAACATACCTTAACGAGATCGGCGGCCGCATT
>DASUJZ010000020.1:0-11642 GCA_036278995.1 Terriglobia bacterium
GAAGATGCGGATAGACAGGCCTTAGAGAAAGTGCAAGCGTCCCAATCTCCAGTCACCATGGAGGCGGAAACAGCCGCAACCGGGCGGTAGACACACTTCCACTGTGTGTGTCCGGCGCTTCCCACCAGGCGCCGCACACCCAAGTACAATCCCTTTCGGGAGAGGTGAAGAGGCGGTTGGCTGCGATCAGTTCAAGCCGCGGATCCTGCCGCCCGACGCTGTTCGAAGCATTCCCTGCAATAGACGGGGCGCCCCTGAGTCGGCTTGAAAGGTACCGTTGTTTCTTTACCGCACTGCGAGCAGACCGTGCTGGTTTCCACACGCCGATGACCCTGCCCATTCAGCAACTGGCTTCTCTTGGATTTGCAAGGCTTACAGCGTTTCGGCTCGTTCTTGAACCCCTTATCCGCGAAGAAAAGTTGTTCGCCTGCCGTGAAAACGAATTCCGCTCCGCAATCGATGCACTTGAGGACCCGATCCCGGTATTCCATGATTGCCCCCCTGCCCGGCCAGTCCCTCGCCTGATGCCGATGCAAACCCCCTCTTCCTCATCAGGATTAGTCGTGGTCGTGCCTGGCCTTTTTGCGGGCTCTCTTCCGCGCCAAGGCCGCCTTGACTCGCTTTTTCTCTCCTGGCTTCAGATAAAAGGAATGCTTTTTGATTTCCTTGATGATGTCCTCTTGCTGCACCTTTCGCTTGAAGCGGCGGAGGGCGCTTTCGAGAGACTCTCCCTCCTGTAGTCGAACTTCGGCCAAGTGACAAACACCCCCATTCTTAGTGAAATATAGGAAGCACTTTTCCTCTGGTTATCAGAATTCTTACCCAGTTGCTACAGGGAAGTCAAGGCTATTTTTGGCCGTCACGCCATTTTGGGCCCTCTCCGGCCAGCCGGCCATCGCCAGACGCCTGCCCTCGTCTTGACCCTTCAACCGCCATATGTTACGGTCGAAGTCACTGTCGATCCCGGATTCTGGCAGTGCTCAATGGCAGTGATTTTTAAAGTAGACAGGTCGAACCTCGAGTCCGCACTGGAGCACGCAGCCCGGCTAATCCTTTCCGGGAGAGTTATCGCCTTCCCGACGGACACCTTCTACGGGCTGGGAGCAGATCCGTTTAATTTAGCTGCCATCACCGAACTCTTTCGGATCAAGCGCCGTTCTGCCGACCGGCCGATTCCGCTGCTGGTCGCGTCGCTTGACCAGGCGGCCGACCTGGTTGCCGACCCGCCGCAGCTCTTTTTTACGCTTGCAAAAAAATTCTGGCCGGGCCCGCTCACTCTGGTTGTTCGCGCCTCGTGCCAGATTCCGTTGAAACTTACAGCAAACACGGGCTGCGTCGGCGTACGCTGGCCGCGCCTTCCGCTCGCAGAAGCCTTAATCGCAGCCGTGGACCGCCCCATCACCGGCACCAGCGCCAACCTGTCGGAGCAACCCGCCTGCGCGACGGCGGACGAGGTTGAGGGCCAGGTCGGCGATTCGCTTCCGCTCATTCTGGACGGTGGCTCCACGACCGGCGACAATCCTTCAACGGTTGTGCAACTCCAGGGCGAGCGGGCCCGCATCCTGCGTCATGGCGGCGTCAGTGAAGCAGATCTGAAGGAATTCCTTGCCTGAGTCTCCCGTGCGACTGCGCCATTGGATTTTCCTCATCGTGATTGCTTCACTTGCCGGCGCCACTATCCTGGAGGTGTCACTCTACAAGGCCATCCGGCGCCAGGCCGCCAGCGATGAAGCGCACCCGGCAGCGGCTATCGTAGTGTTCGGGGCGGCGGAATATAACGGGCACCCTTCACCAGTTTACAAGGCCCGGCTCGACCACACTTTTTACCTGGAAGAGCATGGCCTTGCCCTGCTGGTCGTTACCACAGGTGGCAGTGGTGGCGACTCTCACTTTACGGAAGGTGGCGTAGGCCGGGACTACCTGATCCAGCAGGGAGTCGCCGCGAATAAAATTTTGGCGGAGACGCGCAGCGAGACCACCTTCCAAACCGTGAAAGCAGTGGCGCAGATTCTGAAGGCTCGCGGAGAATCAACCTGTGTTGTGGTTAGCGATGGTTTTCACCTTTACCGGATCAAGCGGCTGCTCTCTTCCGTTGGTATCACTGCCTACGCCTCGCCAGCGCCCGCCAGCCCCATCGAGGCCGACCCTTTTGGGCGCTTCCTCTACTCACTCAGAGAGGTGCTGATCCTCAATCTTTGGCACCTGGGCTTTCACGTGTAGCCCCGGCTTCATGGCCGGGAAATGCTCCCCAGCACAACTGCTTTGCGCGCTCCGGTCACGGCGGGAGCATTCCCGGGCAGGCCGTTTAGGGTCCGATCAGCGAGGATGGCGAAAGCGATGGCTTCCTTCGCGTCCACAGGAAGTCCGAACGCGTCTGAAGGAATCACCTTAGTTTCGGGCAGCAGTTCACCGATGCGGCTCATCAGCAGCCGGTTATGAGCGCCGCCGCCTGAAATTACCAGCCTCTTGATGTCCATTTCAGAAAAAACAAACTGCCGCAGCGCCCTGGCGACACTGGTGGCGGTCAGCTCATTAGCCGTCCGAAGCAAATCTTCTTTGCGGACGCGGCGAAGCCTAGTCAGGAAAAATCGCTCCAAAAATTCCTCCCCGAACTGTTCTCGACCTGCACTTTTTGGAGGCTGCTTTCGAAAAAAATCATCCCGGAGCGCCGCCGCCAGAAGATCCTCGATGACCTTACCTCGTGCGGCCAGGCGCCCATTCGAGTCGTAATGCCGCCTCCCACGGGTGAACGCGCGCACCAGGCCGTCCATGATCATATTGCCGGGACCGGTATCAAAGCCGTAAACATCCTCCATCGCCGCACACGCAGGAATCACCGTGACGTTGGCAATTCCCCCGAGGTTCAGCGCGACGGTGCCCCCATTCCTGTCGCTCAACAGGAGATAGTCCAGCAGCGGGACCAGCGGTGCGCCCTGCCCGCCCGCCGCCACATCGGCAGTGCGAAAGTTGGCGACCACCACTGCGCCGGTTCGTTCGGCAATCACAGCCGGTTCCGCAATCTGAAAGGTGGAACTCACCTTGTGCCCAGCCTCGACCGTAGCGTTTCCCTGATGGAAAATCGTTTGGCCGTGTGAGCCGATCCCGGCCAGCCTCCTTGGGGAGATCCCGGCTTTTCGGCAAACCGCGATGGTCGCCTCTGCGAACAGCGTGCCCAGCAGGAAATTGAGTTGGCTGATTTCTCCTGCCGCAACCGGATGTCCAGCGGCAACTCTCAGCAAACGGCTTCGAACACGCGGCGAGTAGGGAACAGAAATAAATTCCAGCAGTCGGACGCGCGGCGCTGTGGCCCGCCCCCTTACGCGCACCAGGGCCGCATCCACACCGTCGAGAGATGTGCCTGCCATCAGGCCCACCAGCAGTCGCGGAGCGGCGGACGGCACAACCTTACGACTGGATTTGCTTCTTGAGTTCGGCAAGCAGATTTAAGGCTTCGAGGGGTTTCAGATTGTCGAGATCGACCTGTTCGATCGCCTGGACGACTTCAGAGTTCAATGGGGTAAAAATCATCAACTGCACGTCTTTGGGTTCCTGTTTTCTTTCGGCCAGCTTTCCACTGACGGTGTGTTCACTCTGCTCGTGCCGCTTCAGCACTTCCCTTGCGCGATCCACAACATTGGTTGGAAGGCCGGCCAGCCGCGCGACCTCGATTCCGTAACTCTTATCGGCGCTGCCGGGTTCCACCTTGCGAAGGAAGATGACGTTCGAGCCCGACTCCTTGACTGATACGTGATAGTTGCGGACGCCGGGCAGCAGTTCTTCGAGTTCGGTCAACTCGTGGTAGTGCGTGGCAAAAAGCGTCCGGGCGCGGGTGTGCATCAACAGATGCTCCACGACCGCCCAGGCAATCGCCAGACCGTCAAAAGTTGCTGTGCCTCGGCCGATTTCATCCAGCAGCACCAGGCTGCGCGGCGTCGCGGTGTTCAGAATGGTGGCCGTTTCCGTCATCTCCACCATGAATGTCGAGCGGCCGCGCGCCAGGTTGTCGGACGCTCCGATGCGAGTAAATATCCGGTCGAAAATCGGAAGCTTGGCGCGCTCTGCCGGCACGAAGCTGCCCATCTGCATCATGAGCGCGATCAGCGCGGTCTGGCGCAGATACGTCGACTTCCCGCCCATGTTGGGACCGGTCACGATGATCAGGATGTCGGACGTCGGGTTCAGATAGAGGTCGTTGGGGATAAAATGTCCCGCCTCTTCCCTGGTCATGATGTGTTCGATGACAGGGTGGCGTCCCTGGAAGATCACCATCTCTCCATTGTCGGAGAATTCCGGCCTGCAATAGTTGTTTTCTGCGGCGAGATGCGCAAAACAGGCCAGCACGTCGAGTTCGGCCAGCGCCTGGGCGGTCTGGCGGATGCGGCGTGCTTCAGCCCCAACTGCGCGGCGAATCTCCACAAACAGTTCCCGCTCGAGCGTCTGGCTTCTTTCCTCGGCATCCAGAATTTTGGCTTCGAGTTCTTTCAACTCCGGCGTGGAAAAGCGCTCAGCGTTCACCAGCGTCTGCTTGCGCTGATAATCAGAGGGCACCAAGTGCAGGTTGGCCCTGGTGACCTCGATGTAATAACCGAAAACGCTGTTGAAGCGCACCTTGAGAGAATTGATGCCGGTGCGTTGGCGCTCACGCGTTTCGATCCCGGCGATCAACTGTTTGCTGTTACGGCTGATTTCCCGCAGGGAATCGAGTTCGGCATGGTAGCCCGGCCGGATCAGGCTGCCTTCAGTCAGCAGCGCCGGAGGTTCAGCATGGATGGAGCACTCGAGCAAATCGTGAATGTCTCGTAACTCGTCCATGCGCCCATGGAGTTCGCGGTATTGCCTGGCGGTGAAGCTTTCGAGATACGTTCGGACCAGCGGCAAATGCTCAATCGACGCCTTCAGCGCCAGCAGGTCGCGGGCATTTGCGGACTCCAGCGACACACGGCCGAGAATGCGCTCCAGGTCCTGAATTCCGTTCAGGACCCGCCGAACTTCCTCGCGAGCAATGGTGTTTCTGGAAAGCTCATCCACGGCGTCGAGACGGGCTTCAATTTCAGCGGTGTCGGTAGAAGGCCGCAGCAGCCAACCCTTCAGTTTGCGCGCTCCCAGTGAGGTGACGCACCGGTCCAGCACCGTAAGTAACGTTGCATGTCGAGGGCCCCCGGTCAAAGGTTCAATCAGTTCCAGGTTCCGCAGCGTGGCGGAGTCAAGGACCAGTGAATCGTTCTCCTGGTAGAAGCGGAGAGTATCGAAATGAAACAGGGAGCCCCGCTGCGTTTCGCGAATGTAATGGAAGATGGCCCCGGCGGCGCCCGCAGCGAGTGCGTGTCCCTCCATGCCGTAGCCTGCCAGCGAGACCACTCCGAAGTGGTCCTTCAACAGCCTTTCTCCGTATTCCCCTCCAAAAACCCACTCCTCCAGGCGGGTCTCAGTTATCGGAGGGTCGGACTCCGGAGAGAAATGAACAGGACCGTTTGGCGCCAGAAGCAATTCCCGAGGCCGCATGCGGACGACCTCTTCCATCAGCCGTTCCTGTCGGTCCTCCCCAGTGATCTCTGTGACGCGAAATTCGCCAGTTGAGAGATCGGCAAATGCCAGGCCGATGGTGCCGTGTGATTCGGCCACAGCCGCCAGGTAGTTGTGGTCCCGTGGCTCCAGCACCTGGGATCCGGTGGCCGTGCCCGGTGTTACCACCTGCGTAACTTCACGCTTCACCAGTTTTTTTGCCTTGCGCGGGTCTTCAACCTGGTCGCAAACAGCCACGCGGTAACCGCGGCGGATCAGCTTGGAGATATAGCCTTCGGCAGCATGATAGGGAACACCGCACATCGGCACAGCAATTCCTTTTTCCTTATTGCGGGAAGTCAAGGTGATCTGCAGTTCCCTGGAGGCGACGATGGCGTCTTCAAAGAAAAGCTCGTAAAAATCCCCCAGGCGGAACAACAGCAGCGCGTTCGGATAGCGTTCCTTAATTCCGTTGTACTGGCGCATCAATGGAGTGGAGAATTCGCTCATGGGTCTGGTTGGCGGCGGATATTATACCGTGCTCAACGCCCGCCCGTACAAAGGAGTTTTTTTGACAGTTGGAATCAAATGTTTACGGCGAAGGTTCCCCTCGGAGTACGTGAATATCGGGAAGTTGCCGATACTTGTGATCGAAATCGAGACCGTAGCCCACCACAAAAACGTCGGCAATTTCAAAGCCAACGTAGTCCGCCTTGACAGGGACGATGCGGCGCGACCGCTTGTCCAGCAAAGTGACAGCGCGCAGGCGGAGCGGCTTGTGCGCCGACAGCACTTCCTCCAGATACCGGAGCGTGCGCCCTGTGTCCAGTATGTCCTCAACAATCAGCACTTCACGGCCTTCGATGCTGACATCAAGATCCTTCGTTATCTTGACTTCGCCGGACGAATGCGTGTTGGAACCGTAGCTGGTAATTCCCAGAAAATCGACCGTCACATCGAGATCCAGATGACGGATGAGGTCGGCCATAAAGATCCACGCGCCCTTGAGGATGCCAATCAGGTGTAGCGTGGAACCGTGATAATCCCTCTTAATCGCGGCCGCAAGTTCACGAACCCGTTGCTCGATGTCATAACGTGAGAGCAGAATTTCAGGAGCTCTAGCCGGTGTGCTGTGGTCCATTCTGGCAGCCCTCGCCGTTGACGAGTGTCCGAGGCCTCTGTTAAAGTTTATATTGCTTTTGCAAAGGAGAATCTGTGGCAAACCATAAATCTGCTCTGAAGCGCCTCGCTCAGACGCGCAAACAGACTGAACGGAATCGGGCCCATCGCACCCGGATGCGGCACCAGATCCGTGAGCTTCGCCAGGCGCTGGACGCCAAGGATAAGGCGCGCGCCGAAACTCTGCTGATACCGACCCTCTCCATGCTGGACCGCATGATCCAGAAGGGAATTCTTCACCGCAACACGGCCGCCCGGTATAAATCGAGGCTGCGCCTGCGTTTCAATTCCCTCGCCTGAGCCTTTGGACCGCCGCTGACTTCATGAATCTGCGCGAAACCGACCACGGGGGCGGCTCTTTCAGCGAGTTCTCGGTCCCCCACTTGGCGCGGAAGTGATCCGCCAGATCAGGAACTCCATCAGAATAGTGGAATCCTTCCACGACGACTTGATTCCAAGGTCTGCCTGGTGAACCAGTGTCAAAGCTTTGAGCAGTTCCTCGTAGGCGTATCGGCGACGCGCCACCGGAGCAATTTCCCAGGTAGCAAATGGGTTTGATTGCCGTCTCCAAGACCCGCCTCCGTAGCTGCCGCTCTGTCCGCTGAATTTCAGCGCCTGGCGGAACAGATCGCCAATGCACCACAGCAGCAGCGTTTCCGCCACCTTGCTGGCCACCAGCGAACGCAGAAATGCAAGCGCCTCTCCACATTGCCGGTCCGCGATGGCGCGCAGCATCTTGCCGATCTCGTGTTCTTCCTGAAACGTCGAAATGAGCTGGAGATCAGCCGGCTCCAGCTTCCTGTTTCCGTTTATCGCCGTGACCAACTTCTCAAGTTCAGTGCGCATCCACAACAGGTTCACGCCTTGGGGATTCGGATCGCGCGACGAGCTACCCGGCAGGAATTTTGAGGCAATCTCCCCGGCCAGTCCGGCGTCTGCCTCCACGCCCGCGCGGTGCAGGAATTCTTTCGCCCAGGCGGCCGCCTGGCGAATCGAGAGCGGACGCATCTCGACCACCGCCGCCTTCTTCTCCAGAAGCTGAATGAACTTGCGCCGGCGGTCGGGCTCAACGGCTGAAAAGATCAGCGTTGCGGAGGGCGATGGACTGTCGAGGTAAGCGGCGAGCGCCTTGGCATCATCTTCGTCCGCGTGCTTAAAGTCATCGGCGTCCGAAAGCAGAAAGTAGCTGTGCCCGCCCAACATGGGAATTTGCAGCGCGGCCTGCAACTCGCGCGCAAGCAGGCCCGGCTGATAATCAATTTCCGTCAGGCACCAGGCGCGGGATTCCTCCGGAACCGCCGCGCGGACAGCCTCCCGACACTCCTGGTGCAGAAATCGGTCAGACCCGCAATGGAAATATGCGGGCGCCAAATCACCTTTGCGAATCACAGCAATGAACTCTTCAGGACCCATTGTGCATTCCTCAGCAGAAATCTCAGACTGCCTTCAGATCAGTTTACTCGGAATTTGAAGGGATTGTAACCGGGAAGACGACACGGGTGGCGCGGAGTTTCACCCTGTTCGACAGTGAAACTCCGCGGCGAGCGCGTTCGGCGGAGAATGTTCCCTCAGTCCGCGTCGGAGACTGCGCTAATTGGAATCCGCCTGGCCATTCGGGGTTGTCGCCTGCCGATGCTGGAGTTGGGGTTTCGAACTTCCCATCGTCCCAGCCAGACCGCCAAGCGCACCGAGGCCTCCCAGGTTTCCCAGGCTGCCAAGCTGGCTGAAGTCGATGGGGCCCACAAGATTCACCACGGTCAGCTCTTTGGGCTCAGCGGCAACGACCGCCATGCCGACTGTTTCTCCACCTTCTTGCATCACATACACGCCGGTGGTCTCGCCCGACTTCTTTTCTTCCACGTGCACAATTGCCTTCCAGCCACCCGACTCAAGCTGCTTTGTTACACCTTCGAGATCAGCCTTGCTGTATCCGCCGGGCTGGTCGAACTCAAAACTTTTTACATAGATGCCTTTCAACCGTTGGACCAGATTGGCCGCGAAAGCCTTGTTCTGCGACTTTGCTGTGGCTGCTTTCTTTGACATCTGTTCCGCTGCGAGCTTCAGCATGGAACCGTCCAGGGTCACGTTCGTGACCTCGGACGCTTTGCCGGACAGCTTGTCGAGCTGGCTGAGGTCCAGCTTGGCGTTCTGCGCCCAGGCTGCTGCCGCGCCGAATACCATAAGGCACGATGCGAACAACGTTGCCGTGAATACGCGCGCAAATATTTGTTTCCCGGTAAACCGTGTCAGTGTTTTCATGAGTCACTCCATCTCCTGTTTTGGATTTCCACGAACTTCCAGCGCCCGCGCCGTGAAGTGCTGCGCCCGTTCCAGTGCTGCATCGAGTTGTGCATTGGTGATGCGAAGCGCCAGAATCGCCTGGCGGCTTGCACGCTCTGCCTGTGCGCGCATCTGCTGCTGGTGCTGGTATTGCACGATGCCGGCAATCACCGCCACACAAACCACTGCCGTCGCCACAGCCCAGCGCAGCACCGGCCATCGAAAGGAGGCGGAGCGGCGCTGAACAGGCGCCAGTCGCGGAGGCTTTGTTTCCAGGCGCGACATGACGCGCTCAGTAAAACCTGCCGGCGGTTCTTTGCGCCGCAGCAGGCCTCGAAGTTCATCGTCCAGCGGCTTCATACTCTTACTCCTCCCATTGAGCGGGTCAGCTTTGCTCGCAGCAGTTCCAGCGCCCGATCAATGGAGCTCTTCACTGTGTTGATGGGAATCTCCATCACCTCAGCAATCTCCTGGAGCTTCATCTCCTCCTGGTATCGTAGGATGATCGCCATGCGCGACTTGTCCGGAAGCGTCGCCACCAGCTTCCATAATTTTTCTTCCAGCAGCGGATCGCGCGCACGGGCAGCCTCTGCGGGCTCCGGCACGTCTTCCAGGCTGAGCGTTCCGTCCGGCCTGCTGCGCCGCACGCGGTCAATCGAGCGGTGGCAGGTTACCTTTCGCAGCCAGAAACGGAGGTGCGCGCCGGATTTGATGCTGCTAAGGCTGCGGTAGAGCTCCAGGAAGACGTCCTGCGCAATGTCTTCCGCCGTCGTCGGGCTCTTCAGGAAATGCAGAGCCAGGCTGTACACCATCGCCTGGTGCTCGCGCACGATTTCCGCAAAGGCCGAACGGTCGCCTTCGGCGCATCGCGCGAGCGCAGCATCTACGATCTGTTCAGCCACTCTGTTCAAGTGCTCTTCCCGTCCATTCTCTATTACGCAAACGGGGAAGGGAATGGTGCAATTTTCTTTGGGGGCTTGCGCATTTTATGTCGAAGGGCTAGAGCGCGGCGCATTCGGTTTGAGCCGTGTAAACTTTGCCCGGTGTGCGAGAATCGGACAGATCTTTCAATGGGCCTGAGATGAAGATGATCAAAATTTAAATAACATGCTATTGTTCAGCAACTTGGATTTTTCGAAAACTGAATGCTGGAAATCCCATACGTCCCGTTTCAGGGGCTGTTTTGCTATTGTAGCCTACTTATGGAGCCTTCCGAGGCGACCAGGCAGGCCAAGGCGGATCCTTCGGCCGCTGAACTGTGGCGGGGTTCCTCAGGAATATGGGTGGAGAGAGTATCAGCGCGGGCCACGCGGTATGGGGGCGAGTTGACGACCGGGTCCTGCTTTGCGAAGCCTATGGATCAAAAGCTCAACGCGGAGGGCACGGAGAACCTCTGCCTCCCCCGGGTTAAAGCTCCTCGCGACGCAGAAAGCACGGAGGCGCGCCATTTGTATGCCAGCCAGCGATGAAAAGCAGATCCGTCGGTCACAAATCGGCCTGAAAATGGCGGGTTCGGGTACACCGCCGCGACGACACGCCCGGGAGGGCGGAGCCCGCCGTGCGATGTTATGCCAAGGCGTCGGCGCCGGCCTGGGCCACGGTATGGTCATTTTCCACGGTTGAGCCGCTGACGCCCACCGCGCCGATGATGATTCCGTCGGCTGTCTTGATGGGCACGCCGCCGGGGAAGGTGATCAGTCCGCCGTTCGAATGCTCAATGTTATAGAGCGGGCCCTCGGGCTGCGAGAGCTTGCCGATCTCGCCCGTTGGCATGTCAAAAAATCGAGCGGTGCGCGCCTTCCTGATGGCGATGTCGATGCTGCCCTGCCATGCTCCATCCATGCGGGCAAAGGCCTTCAGGTTGCAGCCGGCGTCCACCACGGCAATGTCCATTCTGGTCTGGATGGCTTTGGCCTTCTCAATTGCCTTGCCGACGATCAGCAGAGCCTGTTCGAGACTGATGTCCTTGGTGCTGAGTGCTTCCATGCCAGCGTCCTCCTTTTGATTTGCCGGGTGGGCGAGCTTTTTTGGAGGGCTGGGCTTCAGCCCAGCCTTTGCGCGAGGCTTCACCACGCTTTCCTTTTTAATTGATTGCCCGCGCTGCCTTGAGGATCAATCGCCCGGCGCGACATCCTCCATAGGCCATCTTACGGGGAGTTGCGGCGGTTGGCAACAAACCTCTCCCGGGGCATTGAAGGATTGACCGATTTGCGATTGAGCGATTGGAAGGGCGGACACGAGTGATTGTGCGATTTGCGATTGGTGATTTGAATATGGTAGCGCGGTGGACTTTGTAGCGCCGACCTTCAGGTCGGCACATGCCGGGCTGAAGCCCGGCGCTACGGTCATCACTGCTTTTTTTCGGTCTGGGTGCCCTAAACCCTAACCCCCAATCCCTGAGCCCTGTCATTGAGCGATTGGTGATTGAACGCGCCCGAAGCCAGCCGCAAGCTGCGCGCCATCCGCCACTAACCACTATCCACTATGAACTGGTTTTTTGCTCGGGTGAGCGGGCAGTTGCAGCGCCCCGGGGAATTTACGCCCTCTCCAAGGGGAGAGACATCTGAGTTATTTGGATCAAGGATTTTTTAGGCATGGTTCAACTCCGGGCCTCCGGAATGGCGGCCGTCAGCCAGAGTGGAGATCGGCGCCGGCGCAGGGCCTCCAGATATTGTTTTTCG
>DASUJZ010000021.1:0-41153 GCA_036278995.1 Terriglobia bacterium
GGAAAAAATGGTATAGGACCCAGCCATCTCGAGAGGTGTCACCTCGTATGCTCCCAGGGCGATGGCCGGAGTCGCCTTGATGTACTGGTTGATGCCTGCCGCCATGGCCAGGTCTCGGATCTTCTCGTAGCCAACCATCTCCGCCAGGCGCACCGTTGCCACGTTCAGGGAATGGGTAAGGGCGTCGCGGACCGTAACCATCCCCATGTATTCATCTTTGTAATTCCTGGGCTCATAAACCTGATCGCCGAACTGGAAGGTGGCGGGTTCATCCATCAGGATGGTGCTGGGAGTCACCAGCGGTTGAGAGCCATCGATGGCGGAGTTCAGGGCTGCGGCATAAACAAACGGCTTGAAGGACGAGCCCGGCTGCCGCATCGCCAGGGCGTGATTCAACTGGCTGCGAGCGTAGTTGCGCCCACCCACCAGCGCCCGGATGGCCCCCGTGTGGGGATCGAGCACCACCATGGCCACCTGCGGCTCTTTGGGACCGTTGGCCGGCTGCGGTGGAGGGTGGCGCATCCTGCTGATCCGCTTGTCAACCTCCTCCATGCCGGTGGCAACAGCTTCAGAGGCTACCCGCTGTAAATCCGGATCGATGGTTGTGTAAATCCGGTAGCTCTGTGAGAGCAACTGCTGCTCGGAAAAGTGGGAGAGGAGTTCATCCTGGATCATGTCCACGAAATAGGGAGCCTGGTTACCTCCCACGTTTTCAGGCGACAGACCAAGCGGGGCCGCCGAAGCTTCCCGGGCCTGTGCCTTGGTGAGTAGGCCACTGGAGGCCATCTCGCTCAGGACGTGGTTACGGCGGTCCGTCGCGCGCTTGGCGTGCCGATACGGCGAATAAAAATTAGGGCCGCGAATAATACCAGCCAGCAAGGCAGCCTCGGGAAGCGTCAAGGAAGAGACGTTCTTGTTGAAGTACGCATTGGCAGCTTCTCCGAAACCGTAGATGGAAAAGCTTCCGCTCTGGCCCAGGTAAATTTCATTGGCGTAAAAGGTGAAAATCTGTTCCTTGGTGAGCCTGTGCTCGAGCAGCATGGCGATAAAGATTTCCTGAAGCTTGCGGCGGATGGTTCGCTGCGGCGTCAGAAAGAAATTCCGCGCCAGTTGCATCGTCAGCGTACTACCACCCTCCGCCATGCGGCCCGCGCGCAAGTCGGCAATGGCCGCCGAACAGATCCGGAACAGGTTGATGCCATGGTGCGTGAAAAAGGTGTGGTCCTCCGCCGCGACGATGGCGTCAACCAGGTCTTTGGGAAGCTGCTGGTACCTGACAACCCGGCGCTTGGAGCGGTTGCTGCCGAAAAGCGTGGTGATGACTTCCGGCTCAAGCCAATAATTTTGCAGGGGCGTGCCGCCCTGAAGGGGCGTAATGGAGGCCAGTCGTCCGCCCTTGAAGACCAGCGTTGCCGGGTCCTCCTGCATCACCGGGCCATGAAAGAAAGATTGGGGGCCCGGCTTGACGACCAGGCGGCCTTCTCCCACTTCGTAGGTGCCAAAACGCGGCTCCGCGGTGTCTGCAGTGTAACCTGCTCTCCGAAGCCTCGCCGCAAAGACTTCAGGAGTGGCTCGCTCGCCTACTTCCACCGGCGTGGGCGCAGCATAAACCAGGGAGGCGTGGTTAAAAACGTCACCGCTGAGCCGCGCATCGATCATGTGGGAGAAATGCAGGTAAAGGTAGGTGTAGGCCAGCACGGCAAGCAGGCACATCAGCACGCCGCCGGCCAGCACCAGCTTTTGCCATAGCGGCAGATACTGAAGATGAAGCAGCCAGTCCTTCACTCGGGCGGGTGACAGATTCCGGGCTGATGCGTTCGATCGGCGGCTCACGGATTAGATATTGCTGTTCTTCGCCGATGGGGTGAAATGGAGAGGGAGCGTGTAGATTTTCAGGTTGACGTAAAGCTCATACCTGACGTCAATCGTAACCGTTCGGCCGACTGAAACTTTTCTGTTCTGACGTTCCACGGGCAGCCCCAGAGATCGGCTTGTGGTGGTCGCCTGCCCACCTAATTCGGATTTTCCAAGCGCTGTTGCAGAGCGACCGCCAACGACTCAAGGTTAGCATCGTGAACCTGCTTTGTCGAGCGATCATAGATTTCGCCCAGGCCTTGAGCAAGCTTTTTCTTGCCGAGTGTGATGCGATAAGGCACGCCGATCAGATCGGCATCCTTGAATTTGACACCGGGCCTCTCTTCCCGGTCGTCAAAAAGAACATCCAAACCCAACTCTCGCAATTGCTTGTAAAGCCTTTCAGCGCCTTTCCTCACGCCCGGATCATCCATGTTGGCAGCGGTCAGGATGACGTCAAATGGAGCGATGGCTCGTGGCAGGAAGAGGCCATCCGAGTCGTGATTCTGTTCCGCGGCGGCGGCGAGAATCCGCTCAACACCGATTCCGTATGAACCCATGACCAGCGGAACTTCCTTTCCATTGGCATCCAGCACGGTGGCGTGCAGGGTCTCGGAATAGCGGCGGCCAAGCTTGAAAACGTGCCCGAGTTCGATGGCTTTGGTCAGTGCCAGCGGCTTACCACACCGGATGCAAAGGTCACCGGCCTGGACCGTGCGCAGGTCGGCATATTGGGCAGCAAAGTCTCTGCCGGGGACAACGTTTTTCAGGTGCGTATCATCCCGGTTTGCCCCAGTGATCAAACCGCGGCGCGACTGGAGTGCAACATCCGCCAGAATCCTGACGCCCTTGATGCCCACCGGCCCCAGAGATCCCAGGTTGGCCCCGTGCAGATCAAAGGCTTCGGCGGGGGTGGCCGGACGAAACATGGAAGCGCCCAGCACAGATGCCAGTTTGGTTTCGCTCAGCGTATGATCGCCGCGCAGCAGCAGAATCAAAGGTTTACTTTCCACAATGTAAACCAGTGTCTTAATCATTCGCGAGGCCGGTTCACCCGTAGACTTAACCAGATCGTCGATCGTTTTCTGCCCGGGAGTCGGGAATGGCTCCATCGCCAGATCGCCCGCAGGGTCCTCGACGGGGACGGCGAGAGCTTCCGCCTTCTCGAGGTTGGCAGCGTACCCGCAATCGGATTGTGCAATCCAGTCTTCGCCGGAGTCAGCCGGCGCGGTGAACTCGCTGGAAACCTTGCCACCCATCATCCCGGAGTAGGCGTCCACATGCAGATACCGCAGGCCGCTGCGCGTGAAGATGCGGTGATAGGCATCCACATGCTTGTCGTAACTCATATCCAGGCCGACATCGTCAAGGTCAAACGAGTAGGAGTCCTTCATCATGAACTGGCGCAGGCGCAGAAGGCCGGACTTGGGCCTCGGCTCGTCCCTGAATTTTTCCTGAATCTGGTACCAGATTTGCGGCAGTTGCTTATAGGATCGCAGCTCGCTTCGCGCGATGTTCGTCATCTCTTCTTCATGGGTGACGCCGAGGCACATGTCGTGGAGGTTTCGGTCCTTAAATTTGAACATAACGTCCACAGAATCCCAGCGACCGGACTCCTGCCAGAGCTCTGCCGGGTTGAGCGCGGGCAAGTAGAATTCCTGGGCTCCGATCCGATTCATTTCCTCGCGAATGATTTGCTTAATTCTGAGGAACGACCGCTGGGCCAGATACAGATGCGCGTACACCCCTGCAGCGACCTGCCGAATGTAGCCCGCCCGCAACAGGAGCTGATGGCCCACCGCTTCGGCCTCAGCCGGCACTTCCCGAAGCGTCGGGATGAAAACCTGACTCCAGCGCATGTTTAAGCCTTTCCCGCTTTGAGTTTCTGAGAAGCCCCTCGCCCTCTGAAAAGCTTCAGATTGACAATTCGTCATTGTTGTGGAAACCTGCCTCTAATGTCAAGAAAAGCAAGGGTCCCCAAGGCGGACGGCGTAAGTAACGCGCCAGAAGCATCAGCCCGCTGCGTGGCAGTGTCAGTGGGCCTTTACCGCATTCCCGCCACAGCCGGCAGGACAGGACATCTCGCGGACCTCGTTTGATGCCCCTGAATCGCCGGGATCGTGGGAGAATATCAGCTTGGGCCGGGCGCGGACTCGCGTGGCGGCATCGGGCGACCGGCAGGCTCCCGAAGGGCGTTTGACGTTCTATGAGTACCACACTTTTGTTTGCGCTACTGGGAGCGCTGACCGCGTTGGCGTTTGGGGCCCGCCAGCTATTCCGGCGCACCCGCGTCCCCGACGTTATTGTGCTGATGGTGACGGGCGTCGTCCTGGGTCCGATTCTGGGCCTGGTGAAGGGCAGCCAGTTCGAGCCCATCACCTACACACTGGGTACCCTTGCATTTATCCTGATCCTCTTCGAGGGCGGCCTTGAGCTCGACCTGCGCACAGTGGTCCGCCACTTTCCCGGCGGCCTGCTGCTTTCCTTTCTGGCCTATGCCTTCAGCTTGATTGCCATTGCCCTGGTCATGCGCTGGAGCATGCACATCCCCACCACGACTGCGCTGATTGTGGGCGCCGTGCTGGGATGCACCAGCAGTTCCATCACCCTGCCGGTTTTGCAGCAAATTGAAACCAGTACGCCCGGGCGCGTCATCATGACGCTCGACGCGTCTCTGAGCGACACATTTGCGATCCTCACATTAGGCGTCCTGATCGACCTCGGTCACAGCAAGGAATTGATTGCAGCCCGTTTTTTGGGGCAATTCCTTTACGTCACAAGCATATCCCTCGTGCTCGCAATCTTGATGGCCGTGGTGTGGTCATACCTTCTTCCCAAGGTGTCGGACCGGCGCTTCAGGAATCCGCTGACACTCGCCGTGGTGCTGCTGGTCTATTCCGCGGCGCAACAAATCGGCGTCAGTGGCTTGATTACCGTCTTCTTTTTTGGGATTTTCCTTGCAAACATTCGGCGAAGTGAATTGGACGTGATCAACGACTCGCTGGGGCTTAAATTCGCTGGCGAGGAGCATCACGCCCAGGTGCTCACCTTTCACGCCGAGTTGTCGTTTCTCGTCAGGACGTTCTTCTTTGTTCTGCTCGGCGCCGTGGTGGAATTGAAATCGCTGATCTTCTACATGCCGCAGGTGCTGGGTGTGCTGGGGGCAATCATCCTGGCGCGCGCGGTGGCGGTAAAGGCCAGCAGTTGGTCCTGGAAGGGCCTGCATGCGCCGGAGCGCGAACTGATTCTCTGGATCATGCCACGCGGCCTGATTACCGTCGTTCTCGCCCTGGAGGTTGTCCAGGTTCGCGGCGCGACTTACGATTTTCTGCCCGCCCTTGCCTTTGCCACTATTCTGGCAACTAATCTGATGGTGATCATCGGAAGCGTTCGTGCGTCGCGCATTCCGCCAAACTCAGGCCCGATCGAGCCCACCAGAGTCAAGGCCGAACACCCGCCGGTTGTCGCGGCCTGAAAATGCACGCCTGGGCGTTTTTTCATAACCATGGAAACGAAGCCAAAGGCACCCGGCATAAAGTGCGATTGAGGGTGAGGTCAGCATTGTGATAAAATCGCTGTTTCCGTTTATCGCCGTATCGACGCAAGTACGACAATGCCCCAGAATTCTGCCGAACAAGGTCCGAGGACAATTTCCCCGACGGTCGATCTCCGCCTGGCTCACAGCCCGGATTCGGATGACGCCTTCATGTTCTACGCGCTGGCGACGAAAAAGATTGCGACCGGCAACATCGAGTTCGCGCACGTGCTCGAGGACATCGAGACTCTTAACCGGAAAGCCCGTGAGGAAGTTTACGACATCACAGCGGTATCCTTTCACGCCTACGCTGAATTGGCTGACCGCTACATCCTGATGTCTTCCGGCGCCAGCTTCGGGGACGGCTACGGCCCCATCGTGGTCACCCGCGCTCCCCTGAAAAGAGAAAGCTTGAAAGGGAAACGGATCGCTGTCCCGGGCCGGAAGACGACGGCGTACCTGGCGCTTTGCCTCTACGAAACTGATTTCGAACCCCTGGAAACACGCTTTGACGAGATCCTGGATAAAGTGATTAAGGGCGAAGCGGATGCCGGCGTGGTCATCCACGAAGGCCAGCTAACTTACGGAAGCTACGGACTTGCCAGCAAGGTTGACCTGGGCGTCTGGTGGAAGAATGAAACGGGATTGCCATTGCCGCTGGGCGGCAACGTCATCCGGCGCTCGCTCGGCCGGGAAGTCATTCGCCGGGCCGATGAATTGCTTCGCGAAAGCATTGCCTATGGCCTCGAACACCGAGACGAAGCACTTGAATACGCCTTGAACTTTGCTCGGGGACTCGATGCAGCGACGGCTGAACACTTTATTTCAATGTACGTCAACCAATGGACCCTCGATTACGGCGAACAGGGCCGACAGGCAGTGCAAGCCTTACTCGACCGCGGCTTCGCGGCCGGCGTCATCCCTCAGGCTGTCAAAGCAGAGTTCGTGGGCCGGTGACAGGCACTCGAGCCATCAATTGAGACCTGGAGCGCAGTTCCAGCGGCAGCGACTCAATGCCCCATGACCTCTTCAGCAGTTTGATTTTCCTGCTCTGACATGGCGAGAAAACCAAAAACCGCTCGCGCTCCTTTTACCAGCGTTCAAAAGAAGATTCTGGCGACGCTGGCCAGTGTGGTCGGCCTGCGAATGCTGGGCTTGTTCCTCGTCCTGCCGGTCTTCACGCTCTACGGGTTGCGGTTCACGCATTCGCGCTTTCTGGTGGGGTTTGCGTTTGGATGCTACGGCCTGACCATGGCCATTCTTCAGATCCCGCTGGGGCGCCTTTCGGACCGCATTGGCCGCCGCAAAGTTTTGATCCTGGGCATGGCGCTTTTCAGCCTGGGGTCGTTTATCTGCGCGGTTCCGCACTGGTTTCCCTCCGGAATCCAAATCGGGATCTTGATTGTAGGCCGGCTGGTGCAGGGCGGCGGCGCTATCGTTTCCGTGGCCTTCGCCACGGTTGCCGATCACATACAGGCCGAGCGTCGATCCACGGCAATGGCCATCCTCGGCATACCAATCGGCGCCGCATTTGTGATCGGTGTCATCGTGGGGCCCATCGTTGCCGGCATCTTCGGGACGGCGTCGCTCTTTTGGATTACCGGGGTGCTGGGTATTGGCACCGACATGCTGCTGATGCGTTACCTGCCGGAAACGGCTCCCTCGGGTGCTGCTCCTGCTCCGCTCGGTGAAATTATCCGCACACCGGCATTGCTGGCTCTGGACGCCGGCGGCTTCCTGATGAATTTCTTCATGAGCTCATTCTTCTTCTACTTTCCCCTTATCGTCACCGGCCGTTATCACCTGAAAATGACCCAGTATTACGAAGTCCTGCTGCCGATGATCTTCATCAGCGGCGTCACCATGTTTGCCTTCACCTGGGGAGCCGACCATGGGATGGGTCGGCCCCTTGCGGCAATCTCCTTCCTGGTATTTCTGCCAAGCGCAATTTTGCTGTTCCATCCTGCACTATTGGGGATCGAGCCAAGCCGCCTGGCCGCCGTTCTGGCGGGCGGAACGCTCTTCTACGTCGGCTTCACCGGCCTGGAACCAATCCTTCCGAGCATGGTGAGCGCGTCCGGTCCGGAAACTGCGCAGGGCAGCGTCCTGGGCGTTTATAGCAGCATGCAATTTCTGGGCAGTTTCGCCGGAGGCTCCGTGGCCGGGATTTTTGCGCATGCAGCCGCCGACACCGGCATGATGATTACTCTGGTTATAGCCGCCGTCGTGGGTTTTGGCTCGATGCTTGCCGCCCGAGCACCGAACAAGGTTCACTCCGAACGCCCCGCTCATGTGTCCTGATTCTGGCGTAACCAATGGGCCATCTGTGAGCCACAAGCCGCCCGGAAGCATAACGGCCGGAATCTAATTTTAAGAATCGCCATTCAGAATTCCTGGATGTAGAATCAAACGCGGCAGCCGGCCGGCAGTAGCCGCTTGAGCCGGTGGTGGCTTCACGGCGCTCCTGCGAGACTCGAAGACAATTTGAGGGAGGAGTGAGGAGCCGATGAAAATGCGATTGATGCTCGCCTTAGTGTTGGCGTGCCTGGGCAGCTTCACGCTATGGGCCGGGAGCACGCCCTCGCCGGCGCTGCTGGTGCTTGCCAAGCAGGACCACATTCTCGAAATCGTTGATCCGGCAACGCTCAAGGTGGTGGCCAAAATCCCAGCCGGAAACGACCCCCATGAAGTGACCGCGTCGGCGGATGGCAAGCTGGCGTACATTTCCAACTACGGCGCTGGGGCTTTCAATACCATCTCCGTGGCGGACCTTGTGGCCCAGCGGGCGCTGCCGCGCGTCGATCTCGGCGCGCTGCGCGGGCCGCACGGGCTGGACTTTGCCGGTGGAGAGCTCTATTTCACTGCTGAAGTCAACAAGATCATAGGACGGCTGAATCCAGCCACCCGGAAAATCGACTGGCTACTCGGTACTGGCCAGGACCGCACGCACATGCTTATGGTGTCGCGCGACCTGACGCGCATATACACCTCGAACGTCAACTCGGGCACCATCAGCATTATCGAGAAGACCGACGGGCACTCAGGCACACCTCCAGCGCCACCCCGCGCCAACGGCCGCCCCGGCCCGCCGCGGGGCGCCCAAGGATGGGAAGAAACGATTGTCCGCACCGGTCGAGGTACTGAAGGCTTCGATATTTCTCCAAATGGCCGGGAGCTCTGGTCTGCGGCTGCCGAGGAGGGCACGATCTCGATCATCAATGTTGCGACGAAAAAATTGGAGCGGACTCTGGATGCCCACGTCGCGCGCGCCAACCGGGTGAAGTTCACGCCCGACGGCAAATATGTTTTCGTGTCGATGCTGGCCAGCAATAGCGGCGATGTTGCCATTTTCGAAGCCGCGACCCGCCGCGAGGTGAAGCGGCTGAGCCTGGGCCGTGGCGCCGGAGGCATATTGATGCAGCCGGACGCTTCGAGGGCGTTCGTATCCTGCAGCCCCGATAACTACGTGGCGGTGATTGACCTGAAGACGCTCAAGCAGGTCGCGCGAATTGAAACGGACCGCGGCCCGGACGGGCTGGCCTGGGCGGTGAGGAAGTAAAAGCTCCCGCGGCTGGCCGCGCGGTTCAGAAATCAGTCGTTTTATCGTAGACGAAGGTGCGGGGCCGGCGGGCAAAATCCCGCAGCGCACTGTTTCACTTCTCGGCAGCGTACCGGAGCTGCAGGACGCCATTCTCAAGAGACTGGCTCTCCCGTAGCCGAAGCGAGGCCTGCTGACGCAGCGGGCCAAAGAGGGGCGTACCCGATCCCAGCACCAGAGGCATGACGAACTGCCGCACTTCATCCAGCAGCCCGGCATCGAGGAATGTCCCTGCCACTGATCCGCCGCCCACAATCCACAGCGACTTTGATCCCATTTCCTCCAGGCGAACCATGAGCCGCTCCAAGTTGCCGTGCCAAAACAGATTGGCAAATGGCCCGCTTGTCCGCGTACGGGAAAGAACGACGAAGAGTTTTCTCTCGTAGGGGTTCTTTCTCGTCGAACTCGTCAGGACACGCTCGTAGGTCCGCCTGCCCATCACCACCGTGTCGATGGAATCCAGAAAGTCATGGAAGCCGTAATCCATGCTGAAGAAAGGTTTTAACCAGTCTACATTGCCGAGCCTGTCTGCGATCAATCCATCCACGCTGGTTGCAACGTAGTAGCACGCCGGGATTTTGACCGGACGGCTCTCCTCCGACGGGACCGGCTGTTCCTTGAACCCAGGAGTCACTAATTTCAATAACGCTTTGCCCTGCATCACGCCTCCCTGCAAGTTCATGGCTGGGCCCGGAGCACCAGACCGAAGGGCGCCGGCTTCTTTTACCGGATGCGATTGGATCCGGCAGATCTTGCAGTGTTTAAAAGCAGTCGCGCTCGCGCGGTTCAGCGTCGGGCGCAGCACCGATCATCGGATACGTCATTGTAAATCCGGCCTGGAGGGCAGCAGTCCTCCCTGGCGGATTGCAGGAGTCGAAAAACTCCCACGCTGATTAAGGTTCAGAAGAGAAAGAACATGCACGGGGGTAGAGGCCCCGCGCCGGGTGAAGTGGAAAGGAGCGAAAAACGTCCTGGGCTTCGTTGTTGTGGCGTATCGTGGGCGCTGTTCAGGCGCAGGGCCAAAATTGGCGTGTGCAAGTGCCGAACAGGCGTCCCGCCAGGAAGGGACGTATCGATGAGGCGCGACCTGCGTACCCAAAATTTTCTCCCGTCATTTAACTTCTGCAGAGCTACTTTCCTCTATGCTATGGGTTAACCTGAAGCAGTTCAATCGGCTGTATTCCCGCCAGAGGGTAAGAATTCGCCTTAGCACACTCAGGGGAATCCCCCGTAGATAAATCCGCAAACCGCAGAATTGTGATCGTCTAAACCCGGCGGGTGCAAACGCCGCCGGAAACGGCAGGATGTTTGGTTGAAGTTCCGCGCGTCTAAAACGATTTGAGCAGGCAGGCTATTGGTGGCGTGGCACTGGCTCGCTCGGCGCGGTGCGCCCGGGCTGGCTTCCCTTCCCGTGCGGACCATATTCCTTTTTCAGCTTGTAGGTGATGCTGTCCACCAGGGCTTGCCAACTGGCCTCGATCAGGTTTTCTGAGACGCCCACCGTTCCCCAGCTTTCCTGCCCGTCGCTCGACTCGATGAGCACCCGGACCTTGGCGTCGGTGCCGCCTTCCGAATTCAGCACGCGCACTTTGTAATCGGTCAGGCGAACATCCCGAATGCAGGGGAAAAAGGTGGTCAGGGATTTTCTCAATGCCCGGTCGAGCGCGTTGACCGGCCCCGAACCTTCCGCGGCAGTATGCTCTTCCGTGCCATCGACGCGGAGCTTGATCACGGCCTCGGATTGAGGCTCAGCGGCCCCCTTCTTTTCCGTTATCACGCGGAAGCCGTCCAGCTCAAAGAGCTCTTTCGTTTCATGCACCAGCCGGTCAAAGAGTACTTCGAAGGAACCCTCAGCGCCCTCAAACTGATAACCGTAGTGCTCCATCTCTTTGAGTTTGTCCACCACAACCTTGGCGGCGGCGCTGTACTTGTCAATACTCAATCCGCGCTCGGCGGCCTTGTAGAGAATGTTGCTCTTCCCGGAGAGTTCCGACACCAGCACCCGCCGGGCGTTTCCCACCAGCGCCGGATCGATGTGTTCATAAGCAGCAGGTTCCTTCATCACTGCGCTGACGTGGATGCCGCCCTTATGAGCAAAGGCGCTCTTGCCGACGTATGCCTGCTCCGTGCGCGGCAGCAGATTGGCCAGTTCGCTGACATAGTGGGAGACTTCCGTCAGCCGGCTGAGATTCTCCTTCCCGATCGAATTCATGCCGAGTTTCAGCTCGATATTGGCGATCACGGAACAGAGGTTGGCGTTTCCGCAGCGTTCACCGTAGCCATTGATGGTTCCCTGCACCTGCATTGCCCCGGCCTGCACCGCCACAATCGAGTTGGCCACCGCCATTTCGCTGTCATTATGCGTGTGAATGCCAAGGGGCGTCTTGACGTGCCTGGAGGCCAGCATGAACCGCCCGCGAATATCGGAGCTAAGCGTGCCGCCATTGGTGTCGCAGAGGACAATCGTATCGGCGCCTGCCCCTTCGGCGGCCTTCAGCGTGGCGAGTGCGTATTCCGAGTCAGCCTTGAAACCGTCGAAAAAATGCTCGGCGTCGTAAATCACTTCTTTCCCGCATGATTTCAGGAAGGCCACCGACTCGCGAATTAAGCTGAGGTTTGTTTCAAGCGAGATCCCCAGGGCGGTCTTTACATGAAGGTCCCAGCTTTTCCCGAAAATCGTGACCACCGGCGTACTGGCTTCCACCAGCGCATTGAGGTTCGGGTCCTGGCCCGCCTGGTAGCGCGGGTGACGCGTGCTGCCGAAAGCGGCCACCCTGGCGTGCCGCAACGTAAGGCTTTGGGCGCGGCGGAAGAGCTCCAGGTCCTTGTGGTTTGAACCGGGCCAGCCGCCCTCGATGTAGTCCACCCCCAGCTCGTCCAACTTCTGAACGATGCGAAGCTTGTCTTCCAGCGAAAAGGAGATATTCTCGCCCTGCGAGCCGTCTCGCAGCGTTGTATCGTAAATTTCGATTTTTCTCATCGTCTTAAGCGTGCTCGTCAATGCGAGGAAATGGGGAGGAGTCGTCCTCCGATAGAAATCAATTCTACTCTAAAAGCCAGCGACGCGCGAACACGCGCGACCAAGGCGTCGCTCGAGGGCGCGCGTATTCGCAAGACCGGCGCGCTTTTACACACAAAGGGTTACGCACTACTGCTAGGCTGCACTGAGCTGCGAGGTGCAGTGCGGGCAGCGCGTAGCCGACAGTGGAATGCTCATCTTGCAAAAGCCGCAATCCTTCGTGGTGGGGGCTGCCGGAGCCGCGGCCTTTTTCGGCATCAACCTCTGTACCCATTTGACGAGCAGAAAAACGGCAAAGGCGACGATCAGAAACTCGATAACTGTGTTGATAAATGTCCCGTAGGCGATCGTGGCTACGCCCGCCCTCTTGGCGTCTGCCACTGTAGCGAAATGCTGAGTGGAAAGGGCAACAAAGAAATTCGAGAAATCGACATTGCCCAGCAGTTTGCCGATCGGAGGCATCAGGACGTCATTCACCAACGAGCTAACGACTTTGCCAAAGGCAACTCCGATGATGATGCCCACTGCCATATCCAGCACGTTGCCCCTCATCACGAAGGCCTTGAATTCACTCCACATGGGATTCCTCCAGTTTGAGAGTTTTAGGCCGCACTACCCCGGCAACTCCTGGGTAGGCGTCCCCCCCTGAACGAACCTATACCCCTGGCCGAGTCTCTTAATTTCGACGACGAATACAGACTGGAATGAATAGCTATATCCCAATCCACTTGGGAAGGCAACGGTATTTTTGGTGAAAAATTGGAAAGATTGTCACGTTCCAGTCAGTCGAGAAAAGACTTCAGACCGGAAAGCTCCTCGAGCACCGCCAGGTCAACCGCGATTCCCAGACCCGGTTTTTCGGGAATGGCGAGCATGCCTTCGGCGTCGAGCTTCCAGGGATTCTCGACGATCTCATCAATGAATGGAGATCCGGTGAGATACTCCACCAGGTCAATCTTGTGGAAGGCCGAAGCAAGTTGCAGGTCAGCGGCAAGGCCTACCGCCGTGTTCCAGCCGTGCGGGATCATGCGCGCGCCGTTTTCCTCCGCCATCCAGGCGATACGGCGCGATTCGCTCAGCCCGCCCACCTTGGTGGCGTCCGGCTGGACAATATCGAACGCGCCAGCCCGCAGCCATGGCTGGAATGACTGCCGACGGGTCAGCACTTCGCCGCCGGCTATGGGCACACGGGACTGGCGGCGCAACGCCACATAATCGTCCAGCGCATCGGGAGGCAAAGGCTCCTCAAACCATGCAACGTCGTATTCGGCCAACATCTCAGCGGTTCTCAAGGCCCACTTGAAATCGCGGGGCCAGAAGGCGTCGCTCGCGCCGGCATCGACCATCAGAAGGCAGTCGGGACCGATCGCGTCACGCGCCGCGCGGACGATGGCTTCATCCATTGCCGCATCGCGCCGCCCGAATGGTCCCCAGCCAATCTTGAAGGCGCGAAAGCCTTGCTCCTTGAGACGCATCAGGTCTCCGGCCATGCGACCAGGCTCCGACATCAGCAGCGAAGCGTAAGGCCGAACACGATCGCGGTAACGGCCTCCCAGCAATCGCCCGGCTGGCTGTCCCGTGGCCTGCCCCAGAATGTCCCAAAGCGCGATGTCGATGCCGCTGATGGCGTGGGTGATGGAGCCGCCGCGCCCCAGCCAGAAGGTGTTCTGGTGGAGTATCTCGCTGACGCGCTCGGGTTCCAGCGCATTTTGGCCTTGGTAAAGAGGTCGAAGAACCGCCAGCGCGCCGCGAACAAGGTCATCGCTGGTGAAGGCGCTTCCCCACCCTGTAACACCGTCATCAGTGAGGACGGCAATCAGGGTGTGAATGCAATCCTGCGGTTCCGGCTCGTTTGCCCATCCTCCCTTGGGCGTGCGGCCTCGCAGCCCGGCTGCCCGAATCTCACGGATCTTCATGCTCACGTGGTTTTCTCCGTTCGAAGGCTCAGAATTGGATAAGCACAGTTTTGCCGAAAGGGACGACTAAGGAAGGCGCGTCCGGCCGTTCGCGACGCCTTGGGTCCGCTCGGTTGACCGTCCAGAAATGACCGTGCAATAATCACTTATTTGACTTGGCTGGAGTGGCGGAACTGGCAGACGCACCAGACTCAAAATCTGGCGCTCCAAAAGAGCGTGAGGGTTCGACTCCCTCCTCCAGCACCAGTTGTTCGCAATAGCTTGCCTGTTTCTGACCCGGAAGTGCTTTCGTGCTCCGACAAGCGGGACAATAGCTCCGTTGACCCGTTGCGGCCTCACGGCGCGGAACCTCGCGCCGCGCACAGCGGAGCATAAAGCATTTTCATGCCGGGAACAGATCGGGACGAAAAACCAGAAGTGCCGCCGCGCTCAGTGGTCGCCGCGATAGCGAATCATGGCCAGCAAAGTCTGCGGCTTGATCGGCTTGGCAATGATTTCGAACTCATGGCCGCGCTTTCTGGCCTGCCCGAGAAGGTCCGAAGTCTCGGTCTGGCCGGAAAACAGGATGACACGGCATCTGGGGAGGTCACGCCGGATTCTAATGCCAAGCTCCACGCCGTTGATACCCGGCATGATGACGTCGCTGATCACGATGTCCGGCAGGAAAGTTTGCGCGGAAGCAAGCGCAGAATCACCGGTTGCGGCGGCCATTGCATCATAACCTTCGCCGCTCAGGATTTCGACGAGCGTATCGGCGATGGTGAGTTCGTCGTCCACGATCAGAACCCTGAGCTTCTCGGGTCCATCGGCTGCATACCTGGACTCATCGTCCTCACCGGAAAATCCCAAGGGTGGCTTGGGTGGCTCGTGCGACCAGAATTTAAAATCAAGCTGGCTTCGTAACATTGGGCTTTACCTCCGTCACGCCCTGGCTAATTTCTGCCGAGGGCGCGTCCCGCACTGTTTCCCAGGGAAAGAATATTGCAAACGCAGTCCCGCTGCGGCCGGAATCGACTACGCTTCGCACTCGGATGGTTCCATGGTGCTTCTGAACGAGGTTGTGTGTCAACCAAAGACCCAAACCGATGCCAACATCCTTCTTGGTAGTGTAGAAAGGTTCGAAGATGTCTCTCATTTGCTCGCGACCAATGCCGGAACCATTGTCCGCGACCGTAACGCGGACTCCCCGGCGGCGGCTGCCGCCCCACTCACGGGAGGGGGTGACCTTCAGGCTCAAGCGGCCCCCCGGACCGACAGCTTCGATTGCGTTGGTCACCAAGTTTGCCAGAATCTGCCGGATTTCGCCAGGATAACCCAAAACTTCCGTTTCTTTCGAAAAAATTTTCCGGACGTGAACCTCTTTAAATTGCAGCTTGCGGTCGTACAGGGCCAGAACACCACTTGCTAAATCAGCGATGTTTACTCTCACAGGGGCGGCCGCATCTCTATAGAAACCCAGTGTATGCTTGGTAATTTCGGCGATCCGATCCAACTCCTGTTCCGCGATCGATAAATACTTCTCACCCTCCAATGGCTTTTTCTTCGCCAAATACAGCAAATTTCCGAGGGCCTCAAGCGGATTGTTAATCTCATGTGCGATGCTGGCCGCCAGACGTCCGGTTGCTGCCAGTTTCTCGCTTCTTCGCAGGGCCTCCTCAGCACGGCGCTGCTCCGTAACGTCCGTATTGGTTCCGAACCAGCGGACAATCTTGCCGTAGCTGTCATGCACAGGAACGCTAATCGTCAAAAAGTCCCTGTAAGTTCCTTCGCGGCCTCGCAACGGGAAAACCATTTCGAAACGATTGCCGGTCTCAATTGAGGCGCGCCACCTCGCGAGAACTTCGGGGAGCACGTTGGGGTCATGGACGGTTTCCCAGCCCCAGCCCACCATTTCCTCTTGAGTGCTTCCTGTGTAATGATACCACCGCTCGTTATACCAGAAGATTCGCCCGTCGGCTTCCGCCATCCAGGCCAATTGCGGCACCGAATTGGCAAGGGTTCGAAATTGCTCCTCCCGCTCCTGGAGGGCGGTATCGCGTTTTTGAATCTCGGCCAGCATGGCGTTGAAAGAATCGACCAGGACGAAAATTTCGTCCTGATTTTCGGGGGGCTCCGCCCGAACAGCATAGTTCCTATCGCGAGATACCGAGCGGGCAGTTCCAGCCAGTCTGACGATCGGTTCGGAAATCACCCGCCGCGACATGCGCGACACCATGAGAGCCGCAATCAAAGACGCAATCAGGATCAGGCCAACAATCGCCAGGTAGCTCGCGAAGCGTGCCCTCAGTTCTTGCGTGTCGAACTGAATATAGATCGTACCCAGCAATTTGTGCTCGAAGACGATATCCTGCACCAACTCAAAAGGGCTGTCGAGCAGCAAGCGATTGCGTATTTGGGAATTCGAAATCAGCGGAGGCGGGTGCTTGTTATGATTCCGATCGCGCCAATACCCGGCAAAAAATTTGCCTGCCGGGGTATAAACGCCTGCAAACAGAACGTGGCGCGCGGCCCGCAAGGCAGACAGAGTGCTTTCGGCGGCTTTCGGGTCGTTGAATACAATTGGCGTTACACAATTCGACCCGATGATTTGAGCCTCAACATTGAGGCGCTGAACCATGTCCCTTTTCGAAATGCCAAGATCGAATGCGAAAAATGCAACCGAGGCGCACACGACCGCTGTGACGCTCGCCAGCAGGGTGAGCAGGGTCAGCTTTCGCGAAATGGAATCCCGAGTTCGAAACATTCTTAGTCCACAGGATGCGTGTCACGCCGCACGCTGACAGCGACCTTCAGCAATTGCGAGCTCAGCCTGATCCCCACGCGTTCCGCGTTGCCAAGGTTAATTCTGAACCGGACTCTGGAGTCAATCAACACAAACTGAATGATGCCGCCCCGCGAGATAAAATCGGGCATGTCACTCACCGTCAGGACCGGAGCTCCGTGCAGGGCCGCCAGAACATCCGCAAAGTCATCTGCTTTGGACGATCCGACGAACAGGATGCGGCAATCGGCGGCCTCACGGGCGGAGGAGATCTTTCTCGCTTCCAAGGGCAGCCCCTGGATCTGCTCGTCCCGGGCGTCGTCCTCCAGAATATGTCCAAAAGGATTCTGGCCAATTACACAAAGAGGAAAAGTCTTTCTTGCCGGGGAGACGGGCTCCGGCCACTCTACAAATCTGGGAAACTGGCAAAGGTAGGCAGCTTCGACATCATACTGAGTAGGCTTGGAGGTCTGAGCAGCAACGGGAATTTGGGAAATGACAACGCCTGCAGCGCAGACGATGAGGGGTAACTCCAGCGATCGGAAACGCCGGATGGGGGCCCGTACTATATTCGGCAACTTAGGCCACATATTCAAGGAAGTGCATTACACGACGTCCCACCTGGCCGGAAGCAGCTCCATGTGCACGCAGATTTCCGATGAATCCGTTCCGTCCGAAGTTCCCGGCCAGGAACAGCCGCGGCGCCAGACAACGTCAATGCACCTTGCCTCCACCGTCCCAGCGAAAAGGAACTGAATAAGCAAACTCGTGGCTGAGGCTGGATACCTCCTTCGCCGCCGACATTGATCGGTCCAAGCTGCCACCTCCCCAAGTTCCTGAAGGGTCCCTTATTCCAGCGGTTTGATTTCCTGGCCTTCTTGGGAGGGCACTGCAAGGCCAGCGTGGGCGACGCATGTGGAGGGAAGTGTGCAGCGCAGCAGCTTGAGAATACTGTCGCGAAATCGAATGACTTGTCTCCCAGGGAAATTGCCCCGCCCTATTGATGTGCCGAGGTTAGCGCCGAGAGCGCATCGAGAAGGGCTTGTGACGATCGCCCCTTTAAAATCCACTGGTCCGCCAGGCCGACTGCCTCGCCGGGTAGTTCCGGAAGTCCCGACAGCATGATAACCGGCATCGCGGGATTCAAACGCTTGATCTCCTGTGCCACGGTCAGCCCGTTCATTCCGGACATCCAGTAGTCGACGATTACCACATCGATTTTATTCGATTGGAAGAGACGAAGCCCTTGTTCTCCAGTCGAGGCGTCGATTACCTGGTATCCCTCAGACTCAAGGAGAAGCCGCCGTGACTGGATGGCAGAGGGTTCATCATCAATGCAGAGTACGGTCGCCATATTGCTAAACGCTACCGGAACGCAGAAGCGTTCCCACACGCCGGAAAGGGTTTGCCCTTCGATCTTACTCGAATGCCCCGGCTCAGCTTGGCTGGAGCTCGCCAGCCTCCTCGACAAATGAACCTGCGGAAACAGGGAAGACCACAGAGATTTTTGTCCCTTTCCGGTTGGATTCAATCTTCATCTCGCCCTTAACCAGCCGGACACGCTCGCGCATGCCGCGGACCCCCACGCCGGATCCGTGCGACTGAATTTCCATGAGTTTTTCCGCAGAGATGCCCTGCCCGCGGTCCTCGATTTCAACGGCAACCGTAGTATCGCTCTGGGCCAGGCGAATCTTCGCCGTCTTGCTTCTCGAATGCCGGTGAATATTGGTCAGTGCTTCCTGCACCACCCGGAACATCACCAATTCCAGGACCGGAGCGAGTCTCTTGAAATCGATCGGAATTTCCAAGTCGATCTGCACGGGACTGCGTTCCCCGAGCCCCCGCACGTACCAGCGGAGGGCTTCCGCCAAGCCGCGTTCCTCCAACATCGGGGGGTGCAACAAGTAGGACATTGTCCGGGTTTCCCGGATAAGCTGCTGGACGAGCCCTTGGCTGTCCGTGATGATGTTAATGTCCGGCCTTGGGTTCTGGGAAGCGAGCCTTACGAAGGTGGCCAGGTTGAGATTCAGTACGGTGAGGATTTGGCCCGCGCTGTCATGCAGTTCACGCGCAACCCGTCGCCTCTCATTGTCCTGGGCCTGAAGCAGAAGCGCGGAGAGATCCCGGACGTGCTCCGATTGCTCCAAGACCTGGGCGCTGCGCAATTCCAGTTCCGCGGTTCGGGCCCGCACCTGGGCCTCGAGATTCTCCGTCACCCCCAGGAGGCGCTTCTCGCTCTTGCGAAGGGCCTCTTCCGTTTTGCATCTGTGGATGAAGTCCGCTGCTTGATGTGCGCACAGGTCCAACTGGCGCAAATCCAGAGCCGTGGGCCGATGGACCGATCTGAAATGCATCGAAATCAGACCCATCGGGGTTCCCTCGGCTCCGATCGCCGGGACTGAAATCACTGCGCGGTAGCCGGCTGCGCGAGCTGCCGCACGGAACGGCGCGTAGGGCGCATCGGTTTCCACATCTTCGATTACAACAGGCTCGCGCAGACGCAATGCTCGGCCACAAGCTGTGTCGTGATCTAGGGACACCTCGCGGAAGAAATCCAGGAACTCCTGATCAAAACCGCGCTGGGCGGCAATGACCAGCGAACCTTTAACCCGACCCAGAAGTTGGACATGGCCTTTGGCCGCCCCCAGCAAATCCATCGCGGAGGTAAGTATTTCATCGAGCCCGTGCTTGAGATTACGAATCCGCCACAATCGTGCGCCGAGATCGTTCAGATTTGCGAGCGCGTTCGCGCCCTTTCGCAAGGAATCCTCGGCACGCAGGCGGTCAATGCCGAAGGCAAGCTGGCGGGAGATCGTCAGACTCAGGTTGATCTCATCCTCAGAAAACTGATGGGCCGTATTGAAATAGGTCATGAATTTTCCAATCAGCTTTCCATTCGAAACCAGGGGAATGAAGGCCAGGGCCCCGATTCCTTCAGCTTTGAGAGCCCCTCTGAGGGAATCGGCCATTTCGGTATTGTCGACATCCGGGACACACACGGGGAGAAAGTTTGTCTCACGCGGCGCCCAAGCAGAATGCCCCTCGACGGTGGCGCGGTAATTCGCTGACAAGCCCCGCCAGCTTACGAAGCGCATCATTCCCTGCTCATCGCAGAGCAGAACGGAGGCTCGGCCGCACGACAAAGCGGCCAAAATCGCGTCCACCGCGGAACCGCAGGCCTGTTCCAATGACACGGCGCGGTGCAACTGGTCGGAAAACCGGAACAGCGCCTTCTGCTGCTGCACCGTGTCAGAAAGCTCCCGCTTGGCCGTCATTTGCTCCGTGATGTCCACGGCCATGCTGAGTCCGCCGGTGATTTTGCCATCACGATCGCGGAACAGCCGGGGAAACAGGGTACACCAGCGGCGTGTACCATCGGGCCGTTCGACGATAACATCCTGCTCCACGATGCGCCCTTCCGTGAGGGCAATTTTCATCGGGCACTCCTCGGGAGGAAAGGGCGAGCCATCAGCACGGTACATGTTCCAGCTCATGCACCAGCGGTCTTTGCAGAGGGCAGGCGTGCAGCCAGAAAGCTCGACGGCGCCGGAATTGAAGTGTGTCAATAGCCCCTCGGCATCGGTGGTGTAAATGGCGGCGGGCAGAGCATCAATGAGTTCGCGCAGCCGCTGCTCGCTGTCGCGCAACTGATTCCTCACCCGGCGGGAATCGGTGTCGTCGCGAAATCCCACTACGAGTCCCGCCACCCGGCCATCCCGGTACAGCGAAGAGGCGCTGAAGACCACAGGCATAAAGCTTCCGTCTTTGCGAATGAAGACGTCTTCGTGTTCGCGAAGTTGGCCGCCGTCTTGCAGCACGTGCAGCCCCGGGCAATCGCTCGCGGGGAAAGGTCGACCGTCCGGGCGCTTGTAATGGATTACGTCGTGCATCTTTTTGCCGAGCAACTCCGCGGCCGTCCAACCGAACATCGCCTCTGCGGCCGCATTGATCGAGGTCGCCAGCCCGTCTTCATCCAGCGTGAAAAGACCTTCGGCCAGGTTGTTCATAGTGGCCGTCTGGTAATCCAGCAGCACGCTCAGTTGCTCCTGGGCATCTTTTCGCACGCTGATATCTTCAATAACAGCGACAAAATACTTTACCTGCCGCGCGGAATCGCGCACGGCGCTGAGTGTCAAATTGACCCACAGGAAGCTTCCATCTTTGCAGATAGATCGCTTTTCGACTGCAAACTGGTCGAGCTCGCCCTTAACGATTTTTTCAACTTTGGCAAGAATCTCGATGAGGTCATCGGGATGGGTAATCGCCTGGAACGTACCCTTCAGCAGTTCCTCTGTGGTGTACCCCAGAATTTGGCAAAGTTTCTGATTGACGCGCAGCCAGCGGCCATCCTGGGCGATGTGGGCGATCCCGACGGCAGCCTGCTCAAACGTCTGCCGAAAGCGTTCATCACTTTCCCGCAGCCGATCTTCGGCGCTTTTCCGCTCGTTGATGTCTTGTACGACGGCGACAAAATACGTCAGGTTGTTTTCTGCACCGCGCACCGCGCTGACGGTCAGGTTGACCCATACGATGCTTTTGTCTTTGCGGATGTAGCGCTTCTCCATGGAGTACTGGTCGATTTCGCCCGCGGTGACTCTCTCAGCCTGCGCAAGGTCGGCTGCGAGGTCGTCAGGATGAGTGATGTCCTGAAATCGCATTCGGAGCAATTCCGTTTCCGTGTAGCCTGAAATGTCACAGATTTTTTGATTGGCGCGGAGGAAGTGTCCATCCTCCGCAACATGAGCAATGCCCACGGCGGCGTGCTCAAACGTTAATCGGAAGCGCTCTTCGCTGTCGCGAAGCGCTTTTTCAAACGCCTCGCTTCGCTGCAGGATTTCCTGCAGGTCAAGATTGCTCTTATGCCCGAGTACGGCGGCGCTGAAGAACAATTGGCCTCGATAGACCTTCTGAATACCAGCGACTAGGTGCTCTGAAATTTCCGACTTGACGACGTACCCGCGCGCGCCGGCAATCAGCGCCTGCTGCATCATTTCCGGGGAGTCATGCTGGGTGAGGACAAGCACACCTGCATTGGGAAGAATCCGCCGAATTTCTCGAGTGGCTTCCAGGCCGTTGAGCCTCGGCATACTGATGTCCATCACAATAAGATCAGGATTCAGTTGTCGAGACTGTTCGATGGCGTCCTGACCGTCAACCGCCTCACCGCAAACTTCAATATCAGGCTGCGTCAGTAAAAGCGATTGGACACCTCTGCGAACCAGCTCATGGTCGTCCACAATGAGAATCCGCATTACACAAGCCCTTTGTATTTAGATCTGCCGGCCCTGACCCGAACGGCCATTTCACCGTCCCCAAGTCGGGTGACGATGGTCAACGCCTGGTGAAAACGAAATGTCACTGTCGCAGGACTTTCACTACTTCTGGCCATTCTGGATATTACCATAAACCCGAACTGAATCGGGCCGTGATTTCTCGCTCCACACTTGCGCGTGCAGAAGTTTGCAGATTTAACACTTAAACACGAATTCAAGACCTGGCGCTCGTCAGAAACGTGGGCGGTTCGACTCGTTCAGTACACATCAGACGCGAATTAAATGCCCGAGCAAAAGCTTAACGCCGACGCTTAGGATGTGAATGGCCTCGCGATGCACGCGCTTTCTAAACCACACCACCTGCTTCTCCGAAAATTGCGCCGTTACAGAATCAGTGGCTTTGCGGGTCGGACTGAATTTAGCGCCGTCAGCGCGGGAGCGGACTTCAAGCTTTCATAATGGTCGGGTAGACCTTGTTGATGGCGGTCGCGATATCCTGCGTGTCCTGTTCTGTAAATTTCGGGTCGATGGGAACCGCCGCGAAGCGATGCAGGATGTCGATGGTTCGAGGGCAGGCTTGCGGGCCGTATTGGATTTCGCGTCCACGGGGCGTGGTGAATGATGGCCACGCCGGGTGGGCTGTGACTTTGTTCTTTACTTGCGGAACAATCGGCAGGATCACCGAACCGCTGGGCGGCCCGGCAGGAATGTTCTCCGCGCGCATCGCTTTCATATAGCGATCGCGATGTTGGCGCGTGGGAAAGCCGAGGAAGATCCTTTCCTTCAAATCGCCGTCAGGGTCAGGCGCACGTCGGAATTGAGGGTTCGGCAAATCGCGGAGTGCTGCGTAAACGCGCCTGCCGTTTTCCCTGAGAGCGGCCACGATCATATCGAGCTTGGCGAGCTGGGCGTCCATCACTCCGCCGGTGAACTCACTCATGCGGAAATTTGTGCCAGCAAATGCCGGAACCCTTTCAGCGCCCAGCCGTTCCTTCAAGGCGGGTCGCAGCGTCCCGAGGTCGTGAAACCTGCAGGCCCGCTCAAACAGGACGGGATCATCAGTAACAACTGCACCGCCTTCGCCGGATGTGATCGTCTTACAGAACTGGAAACTATAAATGGCGATGTCGCCGATCGAGCCCACCGGTCGGCCCTTGTAATCCGCCCCCAGGCTCTGCGCGCAATCTTCGAGCACCTTCAGTCCGTGCTTGCGAGCGATGGGCAGGATTCGGTCGAGATCAGCCGGGCATCCCTCGAGGTGGACGGCCATGATCGCCCTCGTCTGCGGTGTGATGCGATGTTCACTGTCATCGGGATCGATGCCCAGCGACTCATCGATTTCTGCGAAGACTGGCAGCGCGCCCGCCAGCACGATGGCGTTGTAGCAGGAATACCACGTCCACGCCGGAAGGATCATCTCATCGCCCGGGCCAAGCCCGAGCGCCGCCATGGCGCACTGCAGCGCCGCTGTTCCCGAAGTGACTCCCAGCACATACTGCCGCCGCATTCGCCGACCGAACGCCTTTTCAAAATTTGCGCACTGCATGGGCTGATTGGGTCCGGCGCCATACCAGCGGAAGGGGCCGTGAGAGGCGATCACGTCGTCCACGCGGGCGCGTTCTTCGTCACCGTAAAATTCGGTTCCCATGCCACAATCGGCCACCCGCAGCATCTTGTGGCGAACCGGCTTACCGCCGTTGATGGCCAGAGCGGGCGCGGCGGCCGCCGGCGAATGTGACAATTCGGCCGGCATCGCGCTTGAAGACGGAGCGGCGGCCAGCGAACCCGCCGGAGTTGCCGCCGCAGATGCCGCAGCCGCCATGGAAGCCAAAAACTCTCTTCGATTAACCATGTCACCCTCCGTCGAAAGGCGCGCTGTCCAGCCGTATTCTATTCACCGAATTTCGATAAACTCAAGCCTGATGACGACAAAAATTGAACTGCGCCACTTCACCGCCGCGAACCGGTTTCACACCACCGCGACGTGTTATAAGATAGGACGCATGCTGTTCGGTGCGCGCCGGGAACGCATCCTGACGGGAGGTCGCGAACATGCTTCGCTGCACTTTGCGCATTCTTGCCCTGAGCTTTGCCGTTTCACTTCTTTACGGCCAGCTTCGCGGGCAGGAGGTCCCTCCGACCCTTGCCATCGGTTCTCCTGCGCCGGATTTCTGCCTGCCGGGCATCGACGGCGCGACCCATTGCCTGAAAGACTATGCCTCCGCGCGGGTCCTGGTGATCATTTTTACCTGCGATCATTGCCCAACCGCTCAACTTTATGAGACGCGTATCAAGCAGCTGGTGGACCACTACAAGGAACAAAGTGTGGCGTTCGTGGCCATCCAGCCCAATAATCCCAAGGCCGTCCAACTTGACGAGCTTGGCTATACGGACCTGAGCGACTCGTTGGCTGAGATGAAGATTCGCGCCGCTTACCGGCACTTTAACTTCCCATATCTTTATGACGGCGAGACGCAGGAGGCTGCCCGTGCGTACGGGCCTGTGGCCACCCCCCACGTCTTTGTCTTTGGCGCGGAGCGCAAGCTGCTCTATGATGGCCGGGTTGATAATAGTCCACGACTCGAATACGTCACGCGGCAGGACGCGCAAATCGCCATTGATGAAGTGCTGGCTGGCAAGCCCGTGCAGGTGGCCGTCACACCTGCCGTCGGCTGTTCCACCAAATGGATGTATAAGGAAGCGGCGAGCGAGGATGAAATGTCGAGCATTAAAAGCCAGCCGGTGTCCGTTACGCCGGCGATGGCCGCCGACTTGAGAGCGCTCCGTAAGAATAACACCGGCAAGCTGTTGCTGGTTGACTGCTGGGCCACCTGGTGCGGCCCCTGCGTGAGGGAACTTCCACTCTTTCAAACCATGTACCGCATGTACGGACACCGGCCGTTTCAGCTTGTGACTGTGAGCATCAATTACCCGGACGAAAAGGCGGGTGTTTTGCGCGAGCTGCAGGAGCAACACGCCACCAGCGAGAACCTGATTTTCGGCGCGCCGCAGATTTACGATCTGATGGCGGCATTCAATTCCAACTGGAAGGGCGCTGTTCCCTATACTGTCCTGATTGGCCCCAAGGGTGAGGTGCTTTACGAACGTCAGGGCCCGATCGATGCGCTGGAACTGCGCCGCCTGATTATCGCCAATCTGCCGGATGACGACTACATCGGCCACCAGGCCTACTGGCGCGCAGCGGTGTACGGAAAGTAGATCGCGGGCGTCGTCCCCCTGTCACGGTGGAGCAGCTTCATTGTGGTATAATCGCGCCGCCAAGTACATCGGTGGTTGTTTGGTCATCGTTCGGCCGTGAGGGCCGGGCTGCGCGGCTACAGTAATTCCGGAATGAAATTCTCTCTCCTCACGTTTCTGGTGTTCTCCGCGGTGCTGCTGGGGTTAAGCATTCTGCAAGTGCTTGCCACGCCCTCCCGGCCTCGGATGCACTTTCGCGAAATTGCGAAGCAAGCGGGACTCACGACGGTTCCACACTCATCGTCCGAGCGCCACTACATCGTGGAAACGATGGGTGGAGGCGGCATCGCGCTGCTGGACTGCGACAACGATGGAAAACTTGATCTGGCTGTCGTGAACGACTCCGCTGTTGAGCGTTATCTCCGCGGCGGCGATCCCATGATCACGCTGTATCACCAGGATTCCGGCCCGGGGAATCTTCACTTCACGGACGTGACGCAGTCAGCGGGCCTTACAACTCGAGGTTGGGGGATGGGAATCGCTGCTGGTGACTACGACAACGACGGCTTATCGGATATTTATGTCACCGGCTACGGCCACAACGTGCTGTACCACAATCTCGGCGGCTGCAAGTTCGAAGACGTAACTGAAAAAGCCGGTCTCAAAATCGGCGGGTTCAGCGTCGGCGCGGCCTGGGCTGACTATGACCGGGACGGACATATCGACCTTTTTGTAGCTCGCTACGTTGACTTCGATGTTTATCACTTGCCTACGTTTGATCCCCGCGCGAGTGGCTACGGTTCATTCTTACAGCTCCCCGGCGACTTGCCAGGTGAAACTGATTACCTGTTCCGCAATCGTGGAGACGGCACCTTCGAGGATGTGTCTCAAAGAGCGGGCGTCTACGATGTGCCAACGCTTCACGGCATGGGAGTTGTCTGGGGCGATTACGACAATGACGGCTGGCCCGACCTCTTCGTCACCAACGACGGCGGCCCCAACTTTCTCTATCACAATAAACACGACGGCACATTTCAAGAACTCGGGCTCACCTCGGGCACCGCGGTGGGAACCAGTGGAGAACTCTTTGGCAACATGGCCGCGGATTTCAGCGATTTCAATCGCGATGGTAAGCTCGGGCTGGTCGTATCCCGCTACACCAAACAGCACGTGGGCCTTTATCGAAATGATGGGTACAGCATCTTTTCGGAAATGGCCACGGAGGCCCGGATTGATTCTCCGACCATGCTGCCTGTGAAGTGGGGCGTGGGATTCGGCGATTTCGACAACGATGGCTGGCCCGACATCCTCATTGCCAACGGCAACTTTTCTTCCCTGATGGATGCAGTCAAAGACGAAGTTAAATATAGCGAGCCGATCCTATTGCTCCGCAATCTGGGAAACCGAACTTTCGACGAAATTTCGGATCGCGCCGGCCTAAATGATGGCCCCCTGAAGTCGCGCCGCGGTACAGCATTTGGCGATGTCAACAACGACGGAAATCTTGATGTCGTCATCTTCAATGCCAACGGCGCGCCTTCTTTGTTTCTCAACGAAACGCGCAACACCAACCATCGCGTCCTGTTTCGCCTTGTGGGCACCAGGAGCAACCGCGCCGCGGTGGGTGCTCGCGTCACCGTCTACTCCCACCAGATGACCCAAATCGATGAGGTCCGAGCTGGAGGAAGTTACAACTCAACCAATGATTCGCGCCTCCATTTCGGGTTGGGCCGCGATGGCGTTATGAGCAAGGTCACAGTGCAATGGCCAAGTGGCGTGAAGCAGGAGTTTACAAACGTTGCCGGAGACGCGATCTATGGGCTTGTCGAAGGGAGTGCTCTAAAGAGGATTGCTCCCCTGCGCCCGCCAACCGGTACAGAATAGAATCGAGTGTCAGCGCCGGAGCGCCTTTGGCCGAGCGCCTGCGGAATCCATAGAAGAAGAGCGCCTCTGCGCCCGGCGCTAGAGAGGACCTAAGACCGAGGAGGCATTCACGGTGAAATTGAAACATCTGCTGGCGTTTCCACTCCTGCAAACCGGGATCGCGCTCATCGCGCTCGCCATGCCGGCCGGTCCCGCCCTCGCCCAGGAGCCGCACTGGCCCGTGCGCGCGGTCGATAAGCCCGGCGTTGTTACCACCGGGCAGGCGATTACGCCGGCTGGGGCACAGAGCGTTTTCAGCGGTCGCGTGCACGCCGTGAGCTTCGGCCACAGCGACGATGTGATCTTCGTGGCGCTGAATTCCGGCAATCTTTACAAGCTCAATTGGCGGACAAACAAAGTGCTCGAGATCATTTATGGCGAAAGAAATCCGGGCATGCAGGGCATGGTGCTCGATCCTACCAGCGGCGAGCCTTTGATGAGCGCCGCCCTCTCTGGAGCGGTCCAGGGCAAGCGCGAGACGGCCATCCAACTCGTCCGCATCTCCGCCGGCAAGGAAGAGGTGATCGCAAACCGCCTCGGCTCATTCGCCGCCGGGCAGGTTTCCGCAGCCGCCAACGAGAATGCCTCCGGCGAACGGCTGGCAGGCGTGGCCATGACGTTTGAAGATTCTCTCGCCGTTGTGGACCTTGCCTCCGGCAAAGTGATGGGCAGGGTTCGGACCGGCATTGCTCCGTTCGGCGTTCGGTTGAACGCGGCAGGCACGGTTGCTTACGTCTCCAACTGGGGCGGCCGCTTTCCCAATGCTCACGATTTGACCCGCACCACGGGCACCCGGCCCGGCGCCGATCGCGTGGTGGTAGATAAGAGAGGGATCGCTTCCACCGGGACTGTCAGCCGCGTGGACCTTGGCACGATGAAGGTAACCGATGCCATCACGACCGGCCTGCATCCGACGGCGCTCGCCTGGGATGAGCCGCGCGCCCGCCTCTATGTGGCCAACAGCAATTCGGACTCGGTGACGGTGATCGATACGGAATCGAACCGAGTGGCGCAGACGTTCGCAATCGATCCATTCAAGAAGAAGGCTGAGGGAGTTGCTCCCAACGCCCTGGCCGTGAGCGCGGACGGGAAAACGCTTTACGTGGCCTGCGGAGGCATCAATGCCGTTGCCGTGATGCGCGCCGGCGATGGCCACATCGAAGGGCTGATTCCCACCGCCTGGTATCCGAATGATCTGCGGCTCAGCGCCGACGGCCGCTATCTGCTGGTGGCCAACCTGATGGGCGTGGGGCCGGGCGGAACTTCTTACGACATTGCGCGCCTGGCCCGGAGCGAAGGGCTCGACATCCTCCCGGGGCCCACGCGGCGCTATGTGCATTCCGACCGCTCATCGGTGGAAGTGGTCCCCGTGCCGGACGATGCTCAACTGGAAGGCTATTCCAAAGCCGTGGCGCAAAACAACCACTTGGAGCTTCGCGACGGACAAGCCGCAACGACAGCGCCCGTCGAACGCGCAAACGTGACGCCCCTGCCGGTTCCCCTGCGAGCGGGTGACCCTTCACTGATTCAACACGTCGTCTTCATCATTAAAGAGAACCGGACTTATGACCAGGTTTTCGGTGACATTACCCAGGCTAACAGCGATCCGACGCTCGAGCAGTACGGGCCGGACGTAACGCCCAACCAGCATCGCCTGGCAGAACAATTCGTGCTGCTCGACAACTTTTACGCTTCGGGCGGCAACAGCGCCGATGGACATCAGTGGCTCACCCAGGCCGCCGAGACCGACTACTCCTATTGGCCCGGTTACGAAGGGCGCAGCTATCCCTACGATGGTTCCGACCCCATCGCGCCGGCCAGCAGCGGATTTATCTGGAACGAGGCCAACGCCCACAAACTGACAGTCGCCGACTTTGGCGAATACGTTCCTGTTCCGCACGGAGAGATGAGCATCAGCGAGCGCACCCGAAATCTGGCCGCCTGGAAAGCGGGCGAGGATTTTTCGACCCGCTTCCACGAATCGGCGCCATCCGGGTCACTCGACCGAATTGTGGTCCACAACTTCCCCTACTGGACACTCGCCGTGCCCGATGTGGTGCGGGCGCAAATCTTCCTGAAATACCTGAGCGGTTGGGAGACGAGCGGCACGATGCCCAACCTGGTGCTGATGCAACTGCCCAGCGATCACACTGCGGGAACGAGGCCCGGCGTATCAACTCCCAAGGCGATGGTGGCCGACAATGACTGGGCGCTGGGGCAGATTGTGGAGCGCCTGACGCGTTCCCGCTTCTGGAAAAACATGGCCATCTTCGTGGTGGAAGATGATGCCCAAGCAGGCATCGACCACGTGGACGGACATCGCACCGTGGCGCTGGCCATCAGCCCGTACATCCGGCGCGGTGAGGTGGACTCCACCTATTATTCTCATCTCAGTATGCTGAAGACTATTGAACGCATGCTGGGCCTGTCTACACTCTCCATCTTTGACCTGATTTCCGATGACATGCGGAACAGCTTCCAGGAGGCGCCAGACTTTACTCCCTACACTGCCGTGGAACCAAAACAGTCGATTTTTGAAATGAACCCATCTCTCAATGCGCTAAAAGGTGCAGCGCACGCGGCAGCCGTGGCATCCATGCAGATGGACTTCAACTTGCCCGATGACGTGCCCAGCCAGAAGCTGAATCGGATCCTGTGGCACGAGGCTCGCGGCTGGCAAACTCCCTATCCCGAGGTCAGGCAGGGGGCGTTTGCTCCGACCGCCGCCGCCTCGGATGACGAGGACGATAAATAGGCAGTGCCGCTATGGAGCAGGAGTTTCTGGAAGGCATCCGTCTGTTCAATGCGCAACGATATTTTGAGGCTCATGAAGCGCTCGAAGCCGTCTGGCTGAGAGCAACGGGTGATCGCAAGTCGTTTCTGCACGGGCTCATCCAGGTGGCGGCGGCTTTACATCACTACACCCGCGGTAATCGCGCGGGTTTCCGTTCGCTGCTGGAAAAGGGCTGTACGAAGCTCGATCAATTTGGCGCGGAATTTGAGAGTATTGATCTCGCCGCCCTGATGCATCGGCTCTCCGGCTGGCGCGCCCATCTTCACACGCCCTCCCTACCCCCGCCTCCGCTGCCGCTCATCGAACCGATCGGCAAGCCAGAGCGTGGCTGACTCTGCTGCTGTTTACAGGGACGAGCGCCGAGCCTAAGATAGTCGGCTGTGCCCGCGGCTTTAATGATTCGAGAATTTCATCCGCAAGCGACAACGCAGCACGAGGTTCTTGCATGATTCAATGTCTTCATCCCGGTTCACCGGCCAGTCGGACAAAGGTGGTCCTTTTCGATTTCGACGGCACACTCTCGCTGCTGCGCGCGGGATGGATGGACATTATGGTTCCCATGATGGTGCAGATTCTGGCGGAACTGAAGACCGGCGAAAGCGAGGCCGAGCTCCGGGTACTAGTTAATGATTATGTGGCTCGGCTGACCGGCAAACAGACGATTTACCAGATGATTGAGCTGGCAAACCAGGTGCGGTTGCGCGGCGGCCAGCCGCTCGAGCCGCTAGCTTATAAGAAGTTGTATCATGACCGCCTGATGGAAAAAATCTGTGACCGGCGCGAAGCATTGCGGCAGGGCAAGGAATCGCCCGATGACTATCTTGTTCCGGGCGCCCGTGCGCTGCTCGATTCGCTCACGGCACGCGGAGTCAGGCTCTACTGCGCCAGCGGCACCGACCACGCTTACACAGTTGAAGAGGCGGAATTGCTCCAGATCACGCCCTACTTTGATGGCGGGATCTATGGCGCTCAGGACGACTACAAGAGCTTTTCAAAGGCGATGCTGATCCAGAAAATCATCAGCTCCATGGAATGCCGCGGCGACGAACTGATGGGCTTCGGCGACGGTTACGTCGAGATCAAGAACGTGAAGGACGTGGGCGGTATCGCCGTGGGCGTAGCTACCGACGAGCCTGAGTGCCGGAAGATTGACGCCTGGAAGCGCGATCGGCTGGCCGGCGTCGGAGCGGATTACATCATTCCCAACTATCTCTGCCGCGATGAACTTCTCAAAACTCTGTTTCCCGTGTGATGGCGCAAAGATGGCATCCAAATACAAACTGTTTGACCGCTCCAGGCTGCTGATCAATCCGCTCAGCAGCCGTACGCACGATATGCAACTCGATTACGTGCTCGGGATCGAGGAGCCTGCACCGGACTTTTCGCATCCTCAACTACCCAAAGTCGCGCAACGGATCGTCACCGCCCAGCGCAGCGGCGCAGCTAGAATCCTAATGATGGGCGCCCACGTCATCAAAATGGGCATGAGCCGGCACATCATTGACCTCATCGAGCGCGGCTTCATCAACCACATCGCCATGAACGGCGCGGGCGCTATCCACGATTACGAACTGGCGCGCATCGGAGCCACCACCGAAAGCGTGGCCCGATACATCCAGACGGGCGAGTTTGGGCTGTGGCAGGAAACCGGAGACTTGAACGATGTCATCAAAGAAGCCGCCGATCTTTCCCTGGGACTCGGTGAGAACCTGGGACGCCATATTGACTCTTCAAACTTTCCTCACAAGGATGTTAGCATCTTTGCCGCGGCTTATCGCCGTTCGGTTCCGGTTACAGTCCACGTCGGCGTCGGATACGACATCATTCACGAGCACCCCAACTGTGACGGCGCGGCGATGGGCGCGGCCAGCTACCGCGATTTCCTGATTTACGCGCACGCGGTGGAGAGCCTGGAAGGCGGCGTGATGCTGGATTTCGGGACAGCGATCATGGGGCCGGAAGTTTACCTGAAGGCGCTCTCGATGGTCCGCAACCTGGCCCGGCAACAGGGGCGCTCCATCAAACACTTCACCACGGCGGTTTTTGACTTGGTGCCGATCGAGGGCGACATTCACCATGAACTACCCAAAACCGATCCGGGATATTATTTCCGCCCCCACAAGACCATCCTGGTTCGGACCGTTGCCGACGGAGGAGAGAGTTTTTACTTCTGCGGAGATCATCGAGCCACTGTTCCGGCGCTTCGCCGCGCCCTGCTGGAGGCGGAATGAACACGCCTGAAATTCTCCAGGCTTTTGCCCGGCTCAAGGCCCTGGTGATTGGCGACATTTGCCTCGACCGCTGGTGTACGTACGATCCTGGTGCTTCCGAGCCCTCACGGGAGACGGGCATATCGCGACTGGGAGTCGTGTCAGCCGAGGTGACCCCGGGCGCCGGCGGAACGGTAGCCAGTAATCTGGCTGCTCTCGGCGCAGGACAGGTGGAAGTGATCGGCGTCCGGGGTGATGACGGCTTTGGCTTTGAGCTGGAGCAGGCCCTCGCCGCCCGCGGCATCGCCACGGGTCGCATGGTGAAGGTGCAGGACTGGCAGACTTTTACCTATACAAAACTCCTGAACAGCAGAACCGGAAAAGAAGACCAGCCGCGCGTCGATTTCATTTCCAACCGGCCTTTGCACGCGGACTCGGAGCAGTCCGTGATTGAAAACATCCTGCTGGCCGTTCCCATGTTCGACGTCATCGTAATTGCCGATCAGGCCGAAACCAGCGCTGGGGGTGTCGTCACACCGGCGGTGCGCGATTCGCTCTCCCGTCTGGCGGAAAAATATCCGCAGAAGATTTTCCTGGCCGATTCCCGCAAGCGGGTTCATCTTTTCCGGAAATTGATCATGAAGCCCAACCGCGAAGAAGCGGAAGCCGCCTGCCAAGGCCTGTTCGGCAAGGTTGACTTCCCCGCCCTCCAGCGGCATCTCGACGCAGAGGTTCTGATGGTTACGCACGGACCAAGGGGTGCAGTGGTTATTCAGAATGGAGAAGAGTCGTGGGCAGAAACTCGCCCGGCCGAACACCCTATCGACATATGTGGGGCCGGCGACAGCTTTGCTGCAGCATGCGCGCTGACTCTGGCCGCTACTCGCAATCCCGTCGCTGCCGCGCGCCTGGGCAATGTTGCAGCATCCATCACGATTATGAAAAGAGGCACAGGCACAGCCTCAGCTCAGGAAATTCTCGCCGCGGAACAGAACCTCCCAGCGCGCAATCCTTAAGCCATTCGCCGTGCAGATCCGGCCCGGCAAACGCAGAAGGCATTGGTGCCCTAACGCTTCCAAATCACTGAGCAGGTGAGCATACAAAAAAGAGGGACCGACGTTGTCGGCCCCTCTCGAGGCTTGTGTTTACCGAACCCGAGCTCGAATTAGAAGCTCAGCTTGGCGGTGAAGGTGAATTGTCGGGCATCGACTCCACCGTCTCGGCCCGTATTTGCCAACCCATTGACCCGGCCGAAGCTGCTGCTGTTGAAGTCGCCGGTTGGGTTGCTGAAGTGAGGGGTATTCGTGAAGTTGATGGCCTGGGCGCGGAACTGCAGGTTGAAGCGCTCAGTTATTTTGAAGTTCCGTGCCAGCGCCGCGTCCAGATCAAAATAGGGCGGCCCGTGCAGCGGGTAGAACGGCGAGGTGCCGAAAGTATTGAGCGCAGTCACCGGTGCAAAGGCAGAGGTATCAAACCATGTCGTGTGCGGACCGTAATTGCTCAACACGTTGATGGAAGACTTCACCAGGTTCGGACGCTGGTCGTTGCCCACCGACGCGTTCAAGTTGGTTGAGGAGGAACCGCCGGACTTGATCTCAAAGACGGTCCCCGAAACCTTTGACATGAGGCCGCTGATCTGCCAGCCGCCCAGAAGTTTGGAACCTATTCCGGTGGTCATCCAGCGTTTGCCGGCTCCAAAGGGCGATTGGCCGATAAACACCGCCTGGAAATTCTGGGGGCGATCATTCGGGTCGAGGCCCCGGTTGAGAAAGTAAAACGCAGGCGTGTTGATAATGGGGTGGCTCTTTTCGTTGCTGACCCCCGCCATGCCGATGTTCTTTGACCATGTGTAGGCAAGCATCACCTGGTAGCCGTGAGCAAACTGGTGCTTCAGTTGGCTCTGGAGAGCGTCGTAGTGCATGTTCCCGATGGGCGCCACGATGTTGGTTGACCCCTGACGGCAACCGGGAACAGTTGATGCGACACTGGTGCAGGCGGCGGTGCCAACATTAAAGTAGAACGGCTGGCTCGCATGGCCACCGCATTCCGTCGCTCCCATGCTTCCCGGTATGCAACCACCCGGGCCAATCGGGCTTTCGACGTTCAAGTCCTGGAAACCGAGCTGATGGACGGTGCGAGTAGCCACGTAGCCGGCCTGCGCCTGCCAGCCATGGGGCAGTTGCTTTTCCAGCGTAAGGTTCCAGGATTGGATATAGCCTCGCTTCAAGTCGTTCAGGGTGGTTCCGAGCCCGACGTTGCCGGGAATAGGGTCCTCAGCACAGGTCTGGCAGGGCGTTGCGGGCAACGGAATGCCCACTGGCAGAGCTGATCCGACGGGTGCATTCTGGAGGTCGGCCGCGTTCATCACGGTCGCGGCCTGGAAGGAGTCCGCGTTGACGTAGAGAGGAATCATCACTGGGAAGTTCGTGCGGAGATCGTCCGCCAGGTTGTAAGGCTCGTTGGCAAGGGCATAGCCGGCGCGAATAACGAAAGTCGGCGTCATGCGATAAGCCAGGCCGATGCTCGGATCGAACATCGTCTTGCTCACCGTGGTTCCGCAATCAGTAGGAACGCCCGCCACGCCACAGAGCATCATGGCGTTGTTGGCGAAGTCATACCGCTCCATACCGCGGCTACCGCCCCGAGTCGGCATCGGGTAGTATTCCCAGCGGAGACCGAGGTTGGCGGTCAGCTTATTGGTGACCTGCCATTGATCGCCACCGTAGAAGGAATAGAAATGGGTAACCGTGTGGAAAAAGTCGGGGATCTGGACGTTTTTGCCGTAATCCGTGGTCAGCCCCATGAGAAAAGTCCCAAAGTCATTGAATTCGTTTGTTGATGATGATTTACCGCCATTGCAATCCTTGCAGGCTGTGGGACCCGACCCAAAAGCAAATCCTCCCTGCGGTCCGTAGGATGTGCCACCCGCGTTCCACTCCGGCTGCTGGTGGTTCAGGTGCTGGATGTAGAAGGTCCCCCCGAAGCGCACCGTGTGGTTGCTGTGGATCCAACTCGCATTGCCGCTCCAGATAAACTGAGGATCGTTGCGGAAATACGGCATGAAGTTGTGATTGGTGCCGAGGTTGTCAAAACCGCTGATCGAAAATTGCGGCCAGCTTCCCTCAAATTTCCTCGTACCGTTCGTGCCTGGGATGCCGAGGACATCCAATCCCTCGTTCTTGTCAAGATCGAGCTGCTGGGAATTAACAACCTGGCGGGTGATTCCGAAATTGCCGTCGATCACGAAGTTCGGCGTAGCCACGTAATTAGCCGTGATGGCGGTGGTAAGGGTATGGCCGTTGCCGTGGCCTTCGTTGCCGCCGAAACTGCTGATTTCAGGCCCACCCATCGGTCCAAATGACTGGGGATCGATATCATTAAAACTCAGATATCCGAAGTGGCCGTACATCGTGAACTTGTCCGTGGCGTTCCAGTTGATCTTGTCGTCCGTGCTGAATCGGTCGAAGGAAAAGTCCGTGGCGGCAAGATAGTTATCGCTGGGCTCCGAATCGCTGGAGCTCTGTTGGAACCGTCCCGGAGCCTGCGTCAACAACTGCATCATCTTTGCCGAGGCAGCGCTGATGCGGCTGGTGGGGATCATGTTCAAGCATTGTGCGCTCGTGCAGAGGGCGTTGTAATGGGCGGTGTCGTTGGGGTCGTTGGTCGCATAAATCTGCGTTCGTCCCGTTCCGTCTGCGTTGCCGGTCGTCGGGTCGTAGACGATATCGGTGTTGCCTGTGAGCCCATTGGCAGGATCGTTGCCGGTCAGATCGCCCGCCGCCATGGCGGTGGTTGGAACGGTCAACAAGTTTGTGGCAAACTGCCGCAGGCGCGTCCACTCGACGTTTCCAAAATAGAACAGCTTGTCCTTCTTGATGGGTCCGCCGATGCTGGCGCCAAACTGGTTGAAAATGTCCTTGGGCTTGCGGGTGATGCCGTTATTTGGATCAAAGAAATTGTGGGCCTCGGTGTTGTTGTCAAAATGATATTCGTAGAGATCGCCGTGGATCTGGTTGGTCCCGCTCTTGATCTGCACGTTGGTTGTCGAGCCGCCAGCCAGGCCCTGCTCCGGATTAAAATTGGCCGTGGTGACGTTGACGGTTTCGATGGCGTCCGCGGAGGGGATATACGAAGTATTCTCAGGCACCCAGATATTGTACTGAGTGACGCCGTCAATGCGAACCGTATTGCCATAATCGCTGGTCCCATTCACATGGAAATCCAGCGCCCGCGTCGGATTAGTGGGAATCGAGTGCGCCGTGGTGGGTGGCGTGACACCCGGCAGGGCCCTCATCAGCGACTGGAAGTTATTTCCCGGCGGCAGCGGCACCTGTTCGAGAGTGGTCGCGGTGATGTCGTGGTGCACGTCAGCGCGATCGGTCTGCAGTACGGCAGCACTGGCGCTCACCTCTACCGTTTGGCTCACAGCCCCGATCTCGAGCGTGGCGTCAACGCGCGTGACAGTATTGATGGCGACACCCACGTCGTTCTTTGAATAGGATTTGAATCCCTTCGCCTCGATCTTCACCGTGTAGGTACCGGCTGACAGGGTGGAAACCGTATAACCGCCGCGCGAATCGGTCTGCACCTGGCGGGTGAGGGCGGTTTGAGCCTGCGTAACCGTAACGGTCGCTCCGGGGACGACCGCGCCAGTGGGGTCTTTGACGTTGCCGACCAGAGTTCCGTAAAGCACTTGGGCCGTTCCATTGCTTGGAACAGCCAAAAACACTGTAATGACAATAGCGGCCAGAATCAGGCTGCGAGATATCCTCGACGCCTCTGGACTGCTCTTGGAACCGTTACCACTCATGGCTGTGCATCCTCCTTGACTAACCGTTTGTAGCCGACAATTTAGGTCAGTCGCTTGGACAGTGCTGGAAGTCTTCAGAGCGCGGAGACAAGCCTACCCTGAAGACGTTTTGTCCCTTCCACGTCTGCTCAGTTTTACAGTGAAATGTGTAAAGAATAGGGCCCAAAAAGCCGACGCCATGCGAGTCGAACAAGCGACTTATACCAATGATCCTGCCTGCTTGTCAAGCTAATTTTACTGGAACTGTAACCAAAAACTCTCCATCACGTCTAAGACCTTTCTGTGAAAAGGTTACGATAAGTGGCATCCGTTCGGACCGCGGGCACATCGCAGTAGCTTGAGAGGAGGCAAGCAAAAGCTTGATAAACGGGGTCCATCAGGGGAGGAATTGTCACAGGTGAACCAACCACGCACCCCAGCGACTATCCGTGACGTCGCCCGCCACGCCGGAGTAGGCATCGGAACTGTCTCTCGTGTTTTGAACGGAGGAGAGCAGGTCAGCCGGGCGACCCAGGAACGCGTCGCTTTGGCCATTCGTCGCCTCGGCTTCCGGCCTAACGCCCAGGCGCGCCGAATCCACAGGAAGCGATCAGAAATTGTCTGCTTCCTTCTGAGTAACCGGTCATTTCCCAATTCATTCCACGCTCGCATCCTTCAGGGTGTTGAAGACTGTGCCCGGGAACTGAAACAGCACGTCCTTTTCGCAGCCGTACGCTATGACTCCACGACTCCCCCCCACCACATCCCTCTTCCCTCTATTCTGGAAGAGCGCGGGCTGTTCGACGGCTTGATCCTGGCCGGAACAAACTATCCCAACTTCCTGACTCGAATTCAGAAACTGCAGGTGCCGTTCGTGGTTTTTGGTAATAACATCTTTGACTTTGAAGGCGACAAATATTTTGACCAGGTGGGGTTTGATGGCTTCAGGGGCGAATATGAAGCCGTCCGCTACCTGATCGCCCAAGGGCACCGCAATATCGTGTTTGTGGGCGATCTCACCTACCCGTGGGTTCGGAACCGCCACGCCGGGTTTTTGAAAGCCTGTCATGAAGCAAAAATCAAACCGAATTCGATTACGAATCCCCGCCCATCCGGATTTGTAGACTATGGCGAATGGGCGTGTGACCTTGTCCTGTCGCGTAAGCCGTTGCCGACAGCAGTGGCTGCGGTAAACGACGAAGTTGCCTTCGGGCTTTGGCGGGCATTCCGTCGCCGCGGTATTCGCATCCCGGATGACATTAGCCTGGCTGGCTTCGACGACCGCGAGGAAGCAACCCTCATGGACCCCACCCTGACGACTGTGCGCGTGCGAAAAGAGGAGATTGGCCAGGTGTGCCTGCGCACGCTTCTGGAAAGGCTCCGCCACCCGGAAATGGCGTTTGTAGAAAAGACCCTGGCAACCGACCTGATCGTGCGCGAAACCGTCAAGCACCTTTAGTCCGATTCAGCTTTCCCGAGTCACACGCAACAGCCTCCGCTCCCGCCAACCTGCTGGCACCGCGACTGTTTACCGGCGAGTATTCATCGACTCCGTTTTTACGCAAATTTAACTGACCGGGGCGCAACTGCGTTCCTCCTCACCGCGTCTATGGCTACGTAAATCCAAGCTTTGGCGGGCGAAGCTCCGGACGCCCGAAAGGAGAGACAAGATGATAAAGGAAGAAACCAGAAGGGCCTTCCACCTGGAAGACACCGCGCTTCTGAAGTGGAGGCTGGGAGGAAAGGCCCATACGACCAAGAGCTTCCTCCTGGTGGCAGGCGCGATTTTCATGATACTGCTGGGAATCAGGATGATGGCGGGTGCTGCCCTGCCCCAGGACGGCGGCCAGCGAATGCGCGGCCCTATGACTCCTGAGGACCAGATAGCCCGGATGACCAAGCAGTTACAGTTGACGGAGGAGCAGCAGGCCAAAATCAAGCCGATCCTCGAGGATCAACACAAACAGATGATGGATCTCCGGCAGGACAGTTCAATGTCCCGCCAGGACCGCTTTACAAAATTCCGCGAGATTCGGCAAAAATCTCTTGATAAAATTAAACCGATCCTCACCGCCGACCAGCAGCAGAAGTGGCACAAGATGCAGGAGGAGCGGAGAGGGAGACGCGGCAGGCCGATGCCAAATTAAGTTGACGGCCAAAGCACTTTACTTGAGAATATACTCTCGGCGCTGGGGCCGGAAACAGGTCCCAGCGCGGATGCCAACGGAGGTGTATTTGAAGATATTTCTGGGTGCAATCGTGGTCCTGCTGCTGGGGTGCGTTCCCGGTTGGGCGGTGCTTGGGCAGTATGAAAATTCAGTAACCACAGATCAACAGCGCATGCGGGCGCAGCTTCATGAGACGGCGCGTCAGGGCTACTCCGTCAAGGAACTCGGCACTCCCGATGGCCGGACTGTCCGCGAGTACGTTTCGCCCGCCGGACTCGTCTTCGGAGTGGCCTGGCAAGGGCCCACCATGCCCAACTTGCAGCAGTTGTTGGGCTCCTATTTCGCGCAAGTGAAGCAGGCGCCAAGGCCCCGCCGGCAGCGCGGCGCTCCCCTGGTGGTCCGCGGAAAGAATTTCGTGCTGGTTAGCGGAGGCCACATGCGTTCCTACCACGGAACTGCCTACGCACCGAATCTCCTGCCAGCAGGCGTTCCGGCGGAGGTGGTGCGATGAGATTGCAACCAGGATGGCAAGTTCGCCTCGCTCTTGTTTCTCTCATTCCAGTCATTGCCCTGGCGCTGGCCGGTTGTGGCGGAAGCAGTCCCGGTTCAGATTCCGGTTCTGGCTCGAACCCTCCGCCGCCTTCCGTCAACAACAATCAGCCGATTGAAGTCAATCTGGGCCCGCTAAGCGACTATCCCAACGGGCTATTCACCACCGTGACGATCTGCGTGCCGGGCACCTCCAATTGCCAGAACATTCCGGATGTTCTGGTGGATACGGGATCAGAGGGCCTGCGGTTGCTTTCCTCCGCAGTCACGCTCCAGTTGCCGACCATCGCTGACGGCAGCAACAATGACCTTCAGGAATGCGTGGTCTATGGCGATGGCTCCTTCAATTGGGGAGGGGTGGTCAGCGCGGACATCAAACTGGCGGGCGAAATCGGGAGCTCTGTTCCGATGCAGCTCATCGACAGTAAGAATCCCACAACGTTCCCAGTCCCCAACGACTGCCTGAGCGGCGGCGGCTCCAATTCGAATACCGTACAAGCACTCGGCGCCAATGGGATACTGGGGGTCGGAAACTATCGGCAGGACTGTGGCTCTAACTGCGCCAACTCCGCCGTCCCCGGAACTTATTATCTCTGCCCAGGTAGCTCCTGCACTCCGGCCACTGTCCCGGTGGACTTTCAGGTTCAGAACCCGGTTTGGACGTTCCCCCAGGACAATAATGGCCTGCTCATCTCCTTACCCACCGTCCCCGACACCGGAGCGCCAACGGCTTCCGGCTCTTTGATTTTCGGCATTGGAACGCAAGACAACAATGGTATAGGCACCGCGGTGATCTATGCCCTTGACCAATCCGGGGATATCACAACAGCGTTCAACGGGGTGTCTTACAACAGCTTTATTGACAGCGGTTCGAACGGCCTGTTCTTTCTCGACGCCGCCACACTGGGCATTATCGATTGTGCGGACAATCCGAGTTGGTACTGCCCGGGCGTGACACAGAGCTATACAGTCACCAACTCAAGCCAGAACGGCACATCCGGTACGGTTACCTTCAACATCGCCAATGCGGACGCCCTGTTCCTTGCCAACGGCGGGCAGAACGCCGCGTTCAATAACCTGGGCGGCGGCACCGGCACCGATCCCTCAACAGACTACGTTGATTTCGGCATGCCCTTCTTCTACGGCCGAGATGTCTTCGTCGGGATTGAAAACCAGACGGGACCTGGTGGAGTGGTTGGTCCCTATTGGGCTTATTAGCGCCGGGTCGAATCAGCCCGGCAGCCCGAAGTATGGCGCCTTGGGTCTGATCTCTTTGAGGGGTCGTTGAGAAAGCTTTACGCCCCGCCATTCCGAGCGAAGCGAGGAATCTGCTGTTGATGCGTGCAGTGAAAACAAAGCAGATTCCTCGGGCCGATGAAGAGCGTCGGCCCTCGGAATGACACGTGAGGAGGTTTTGTCAACGATATTGGAACTCAACGGCGGAGTCCTTCGCAAGGCTCCGCCGGCTTTGTGAGGGACGGGATTAAACTCTCACTGGTTTGCAGGAGGCGTCGGCGGCGTTGGTGGCGTCCCCGGCCTCGGCGGACGTGGAACGCTGCGCCGGCG
>DASUJZ010000022.1:0-11326 GCA_036278995.1 Terriglobia bacterium
GTTGATTGGGGCAAGCTAGAACGCAAGCCCAAGATCACCTTGGCGAAGGGTGAGAGGCAAAGAGAGCGCGTATTAAGCAGGGAAGAAGCGCAGGACTATCCTGCGATGTGCTCTCAGTCATGGCGTGACGTTGCAACAATCTTGCTTGGTACAGCGATGAGACCCGGCGAAGTGTTTAAGCTCAGATGGGAGAATGTCGTGTTGTCAGACAATGGCGGGTTCATTCAGATTATGGAGGGTAAGACCAAATCGGCACGACGAATGCTTCCAATGGTTCCTGCCGTCTATGTGGCACTCAAGGCCCGTTTTGAGGGGCAGGGAATGCCGTCCGCCGGTTGGGTGTTTCCGTCCGGCTCTCGGTCAGGACATCTTGAGCAATCATCCGCGAAGATTCAGCATGACCGGGCTTTGAAACGGCTTCGGAAAGCTCACGAGATTGAGCCGTCTATTCCATTAGTAAAACCATTTCCGCCGTATGTCATGCGGCACACTTGCTTGACTTGGCTGGCGGAATCGGGATGCGATGCTTTCACGCTGGCGAGGATAGCGGGCCATAGCTCAATCACGATCACACAGCGTTATGCACACCCCGGAGCACAGGCGATTCAGGGGGCATTCAAGAGGTTGGAGTCAGGCTCTACTACCCTGCAATCTCCCAAAATTCAACCCGCCCTACTGGTCGGTAAGTTTGATGTGGCTGCAACTTGTTCTAAGTAAGTTGGTTATGGTGAGCCGTGAGGGAATCGAACCCCCAACCTACTGATTAAGAGTCAGTTGCTCTGCCAATTGAGCTAACGGCCCGCACATCACAGCACATTGAATTTACCGACTAACAAAACAGTCTAACACAAACACCCCGGCCTTTAGGAACTCCCCGTGCTCGCAATCGACAAGGCTGGGCCGGATTGCGCATCAAAATGCGATTTGATTTATCATCGTAAATGGCCGGTGGCAGTCGGCTTGAGGTACGGCAGAAAGTGTGACGTGCCGGCCGGACCATTCGGCGGGCACCCGTTGATCATTTGCATAGCCCTGTTCTCAACTTAATCGAACCAAGGAGCGGCGGTCAATGGCAGTTGTCAACCTCAAGGAAGTTGCGATTATTATCCGGCCGGAAAAGGATAATGTCGCGGTGGTGAAATCAGATCTTATCGAGAAGGGAACACAACTCGAGCACGATGAAGCCGTGATCACCCTTTCCGGGCGCGCTCTGCGGGGGCAGAGCTTTGCCATGAGTGATATTCCCGAAGGGAAGCCCTTTATTTCTCTCGGCGATCCCATCGGCCTCGCCGCATGCCCAGTCCGCGCGGGCGATCCCATCGATGAAACCAACATCGACCATCGCCTGCCGCGCCTGAAGGTGCGTTATCGCGACAACCCCGAGGCCAATCGGATTGACGCCAATCTCGCGGCAAGGACTTTTGAAGGGTTCATAAGGCCAGACGGCGCCGTCGGCGTGCGCAACTTTGTGGGCATTGTGACTTCCGGAATGTGTTCCGCGGCCGAAGCGCGTGAAATCGCGTTCCGCGCCATGCAGCAGATTTACACTCGGGAAAAGTTTCCCAACGTTGATGGCGTGGTTCCTATTGTTCACGACTCCGGGTGTGGCATGCCGGACGGTAAGGCCGTGGCCCTCCTCAACCGGCTCCTGACCAATACTCTGCGCCATCCGAACCTTGGCTCGGCCATCTACATCGATCTGGGATGCGGAAAGACCTGCGTCGAATGCTCTGTACCGATCTTCGAAAAAGAAATCGAAAATTACAACCAGCGGATTGTTAACCTCACCATTCAGCAGGCGGGCGGCGGCCGCAAGACGGTTGAAAAAGGCCTCGCGATCGTCGAAAAGATCCTTCCGATCGCAAATCAATACGCCCGCCAGCCGCTGCCTATTTCAAAGCTGATCGTTGGAACGGAGTGTGGAGGTTCCGACCGGTGGTCTGGCGTCACTGCCAACCCGGCCGTGGGAATTGCCGCTGACATGTTTGTGAAAGCCGGTGCTGCGGTTTTCCTTCCGGAAGTTCCTGAACTTCAGGGCGGCGCCATGGTGGACCTCGCGCACCGGGCCCGGACCCGCCAGGTCGGTCGCAAGCTGATGCAGGCCCTGAAGCGCTATCAGAAATACGTCGAGATGTTTGGAGAAGACTTTCGCGAAAACCCTTCCCCCGGGAACAAGAAAGGAGGACTGTACAACATCTTCCTGAAATCCAGCGGCGTGAAAGCCAAGGGAGGAACGTCGGTCGTTGAAGACCTGGTGGATTACGGCGAGTGGCTGGGTGACCGCAAGGGGCTGTACGTCCTTTATACGCCGGGATATGACCATCTGGCGACTCCGGCGCTGTTTCTGAGCGGCGCGCACATCACGCTGTTTACAACGGGCCGCGGCACGGGCATCGGCTGCGCGCTGGGACCGGTCACCAAGATCGGGTCGAATAGCCTTATGTCCAAACACAATGGTGATATCGATATCAATGCGGGAACCATCCTCGATGGAGACGAAACCGTTGAAGATGTAGGCAGGCGAATCTTCGAGCACACGCTCGATGTAGCTTCTGGCCGAACCATGGTTCGCGCGGAGGAATCCGGCTTCCACACAGAGTTCAAGATTTGGGAATCGCTCTGGCCGTCCCTGTAGAGGTTTTCGGTATTCCTTAGGAATCGTCAAGCTTCAGTCTGGCATCCAGATCGCGCATAAGGCGGGACTGTTAGTGTTCTTCAACAAGATGGTGGTTCACCGCAAACAGGGCCAATTCCAGGCGGTTCGATACCCCCAACTTGTCGAAAATATTTCCAAGGTGATGCTTCACCGTCTGCTCGGCGATCGAGAACTTTTCGGCAATATCCTTGTTGGTATATCCATCAACAATGGCGGCAATGATGTCGAGTTCACGCGGCGTCAAGTTGTACGAGCGTTTTCTGGTCCCCTGCTCGGGAATGGCGGTAAGATCGCGGATGATTCGTACCAGGTCGGATACGCTTTCCCGGCCAACCCAGTATTGGCCATCCATCACGCAGCGAATGCTTTTCAGCAGGAGCTCGGTGGCAGACTCCTTGAGGACGATGCCACGCACTCCGTGATGCAGAGCATCCACAATCTGGTCGCGCTCGATGGCTGCCGTAAGCAGGATCACCTTGATCGCCTCGACGGAATCGCCGAGCTGCCGGAGCGCTTCCAGTCCAGGAACACGGGGCATGGCCAGATCCAGCAACAGCACGTCAGGTTTGAGATCGTGAGCCATCTCGATGGCTTCTCCGCCATCTGAAGCTTCACCAATAACGTTGAAGTCATCTTCCGCTTCCAGCAGCTTCCTCAAGCCGTCCCGGAAGATGGGGTGGTCATCGGCAATCAGAATACGGACGGACTGTGCAACATCAACCATAGGTGTTTTTCGGCAGGCTGACTTCCAATCGAGTCCCCTTGCCGGGCACTGATTCTACAACAAGTTCGGCCCCGATGGTGCGAACTCTTTCCATGATCACCAGCGGGCCCTTACGGATGGCATCAAGCTCGGCCAGCGAGAGACGGCCTGTAAAATCGAACCCGCGTCCGTCATCATCGATGGCCAGCCGCAAGCGCCCGTCCTGTTGTCCCAACTGTACGAGCACCTTGTGGGCCCCGCTGTGTTTTCTGGCGTTCACAAGCCCTTCCTGAACAATTCGGGCCAGTTGATTGCACACTCGAGGGGGCAATGAGATATCCTGCAGCGTCGAAACGAATCGGCTTGAAATCCCGGTGTCTCGCTGGAACTTGTCCACCATGGTGACCAGGAAATCCAGGAGTTGCGTTGGCCGGATTTCAACCGGTTTCATCTGCTGCATCAACTCGCGCAGGTTGAGAACTTCCTGCCGAAGAATTCGCTGGATGTGAGAAAGCCGGTCAACGATGTCTGCCGTGGATGAACCGGGCTTGCGGCGCAGGACGTCAACTTCCAGTTCCAATCCGATCAGCGACTGGATGACGCCGTCGTGAAGCTCCCGCGCCACCCGCGCCCGCTCCAGGGCGCCTGCCCTTGTGCGCAAACGCGTGGTGAGGAAGGCAGTGTGAATCGCAGGACTCACTTGCAGCACCAGCGTTCGGAGGAAACGCACGGCAGCCTCCGGGGTGGAATGGAGCCGCGGGCCAAACAGCAGCATCACGCTGGACCATTCGTCTGCATATACTGTCCTCGCTCCCAGAAACCTGCGGACGTTCTGCTCGTCGATCAGCGCACGGGGCGGGCTCCATGACTCGTCAAACAGCCTTCTGCCGTCTTCGTCCAGCGCATAAACTTCATATTCTGAGGAATCGGAGATCTTCGGTTTGCGTCTGGCGTACCATACGTGGCCGGGAGTTTCAAACAGGCTCTTCTCGCCGTCCTGCGGGTGGAGCTCGCTGGTTGACAAGGTCAATTTCCGGCCCAGCTTCTCCCGCTCGACATTCCAGACAAATGCTCGCCCTGAGCTGTGGTCGAGCACGGCCAGTATGCCCCGGTGGGTCCGAAAAAGCTTTAAAATCTCATCAAATACAGCTTCAAGAGTGCCTCGAACGCCCACCTCCGTGCGGGCCTTGATCATCACATTTGCGACGGCTCCCGTTTCAACCCGAAGCTGCTTTTCTTCCTCACCGAGATACCCCAGCAAGTAACCCATGATCAGCAGATAGACGCCGCGCATGACGAACGAGTTCAGATCGTAGGATCCGTGGAACATGCCCGGAAACGTGAGTCCCTTGGCGAGCGTGAAGAACGATTGCGACATGTAGAGCCCGGTCGAGATCAGAGCGGTCAACAGCGTTGCCTGCAGGCCCCAGCGATAGGCTGCTTCCAGCAGAACAAACGTATAAAAGAGGTAGAATGGGCTGTTAGGTCCGGCGGTGAAGATCGCAATGAGCGCCGGCCACAAGACATCAAGCGAATGAACGGCCAGACGAAAAGTAGGCGAAGAGTTTCGCTGGGTCCGGACCAGAGCCAGCACCCCCACAGACTCAAAGGCAAAAAGGGCCAGCAGTCCCCACACCACCGTGGGATACTGGCGGGGCTCCGTGGGGTCAAGCCAGATGACAAACAGCGAAGCGAGTGCCAGGAAAGCTCGGGTAGCTGCGAGGATCCGCTCTATGCGTTGCGATTCGCTGGCTGCGACCCACTGTCTTTTTAGAGATGGGAATGAACCCATTACACCTCTCGGGCCGGTTAGGCATCGTTCATTATGGCAAGCCGACTCATGGGTGACAAGAGGGTTTCGGGATAACAAAGGGGCAGGCCGACTTTCGCTAAGCGGTTATTGTCCCTTAAGTTCCAGTCGGTTTCAGGGACAAGCGGTGCCACCGCAGCCTGCAGTGAGAGAAACACCGCTTCTGGTTTTCGGACTGCCTTGCGACATACTTGAATCGGTCGGGAAATCAAGACGATCAATGTGACAGCGCGGGAGGAGAAAGGATGAACCGAAGGGAATTCATGCTCGATGTTGCAGCCGGAATTTCGGTGACAAGCATGCCCAGTCTGGTGGCGGCAGAGGAAGATGCAGCGGATTCACCCCGAGCCTGGCTGAAGAATGCTCCCTTTATCGCGGTTGGCGGTTGGGACGATATGCCGATCTTTTTCCGCCGCGTTGGTGGTCAGGGGACTTGGCAGGAAGCCGACTATCTCAAGGAACATACGGAGGAGACGGTAAGCAAACTTAAAGATCTCGGCGTGACCATGGCTATCATCGATTTTTTCAAAGGATTTGGCCTCGATGCGGAGGCCGAGCACATCAGCCTGGCCAGAAAGATGGCCGGCCTGCTCCACCAAAATGGTATCCGCGTGGGGCTGTACGTCGGTAGCACCATCGCGTACGAGACCTTTTTGCTTGAAGAGCCTTCCGCCCAGGAATGGTTTGTTCCCGACTACCTTGGCCGGCCAGTCATCTACGGCAATCAGACCTTCCGGAAGCGCGTTTACTTCATGCACCCCGGATACATGAACTACATCAAACGTGTGGTCCGCATGGGGGTTGAAGACCTGAAGGCTGACCTGATTCATTTTGACAATACAAGTCTCCAGGGCCGCCCTGAGATATTCCAGCATCCGCTGGCCGTCAAGGATTTTCGCGAATACCTCCAAACCACCTTTTCACCCCACGAGCTCAAAGAACGCCTGGGTTTCGCAAATGTGAAATACGTTCTGCCTCCGGTCATCAAAAGGCCGCTGGTGGTTGTCGATGATCCGCTGTCCCAACTCTGGACCGACTTCCGCTGTCACCAGTTGAACCGATACTACACCTTGATGCAGGCTTATGTTCACGAACTGAATCCGGCCGCAGTCATCGACAGCAATCCCAGCTCGGGTATGGCCGGTACGAACACAATCTGGGAGCAGGGAATTTCTTACCCGGGGCTTTTCCCTCACATGGAGATCACTTGGACTGAAGAGGGGAACTACGCGGGAGTTACGCAGGATGGAATTCTCGTGTCTAAAATCCGGACGTACAAAACGGGCAGCATTCTGGGAACTCAGATCATCACCTACACTGCTGGTGGCGGGTATTACGGCGGGGAAGGCGGCGATCGCGCGTCGATGGCCGAATCAATGGTCTTCAACCGCCAGAGCCTGGGAATGGTGGGTGCCATTCTGAAAGCTCCGGAGCTACCTGCGGACCAAAAGCAGTACATCCAATTCTTCAAGCAGAACTTTAGATATTACCAAAGCGTTAACAGCATTCCCGATGTCGCCGTGCTCTATTCCTATGCTTCGATGGCATTCAACAACGATCGTCCGGCCGTGAGCTTTATGCTGTTTACTCAAGCGCTGATCCAGGCGAGAGTACCGTTCGACATCATTTTCGACGAACATCTGAAGGACCTCTCAAAGTACCGCGCGCTCATCCTGGCAGACCAGGAATGCCTGAGCGACGAACAGATGGACCTGATCCGAAAATTCGTAGCGAACGGCAGGGGACTCGTGGCGACGGAGCAGTCGTCACTCTATACGTTGCGAAGGCTGCGTCGGCCGGACTTTGGGCTGAAAGACCTGCTTAAAGTTTCGGCGCCTCCGTGGCAGGGGCCAGGGGCGCCGGAAAAGAACCTTGAAACAGGCCCGACGCAGAACACGATTGGGCAGGGCCGCGTTGCCTACATTCCATCCGTACAACCCGCGATTGAAAAGCCTCGGACGGCGCGTATGTCGAGCAAATACTGGAAGCTGCCCCTAAACTGGAAAGAAATGATTGAAGCAGTCAAATGGGCCGTTGAACGCAGGCTCTCTCTTGAAGTAAATGCTCCAGACACCGCCGCTCTTGTGGCGGATTTGATGGAACAATCTGCTGAGGGCCGGCGCTTGATTCACCTGGTGAACTATGCGGGGGCGCAAGGCAAACCGGTCAGCAATGTTGAAGTATCGGTTGAACTGCCGGAAGGGAAGCACCCGCGCGCGATCACCCTGCTGAGCCCTGACGGGAATGAGAACCAAATAGTGGCAGGCCGCGTCGAGCGTGGAAGTGTGAATTTCACCGTGCCACGCATTGACACATACACCCTGGCCGTTCTGGAGCTGGAGTAAGCGTCAAATTGAAGCATCTGGTTAAGCTTTTGTGCTCGCAGCTATGAAAAGATTGACTTCGTTATCACAGGATCTGGCGTCCGCACACGAAGTAACTTGGGCTGTCGGACCATCCCTGAATGAAGTTATGTTTCCGCAAGGGAACCACCAAACGGTGTTGTTGTGACATCCTTTTCCGCAAAGCTTCCTCCCGGCCCGCCCGGCAGCTTCCTTGTAGGCAGTGCCCTCGAGCTCGCGCGCGATTGGATGGGCTACCTGGTCAAATGCGCCCGTGAGTATGGCGATGTTGTTTTCTTCAGGTTCTTCGGCGTTCCAATCTGTCTGCTGGTTCATCCTGATGACATCGAACACGTGCTGGTGACCAACCAGGCCAATTTTGAAAAGTCACGCGATTACCGGGTACTGGTTTATGTGATGGGTGAGGGCCTGCTGACTGCCGAAGGCGAGGCATGGAGGCGACAGCGGAAACTTGTGCAGCCGGCCTTTCACCATGAAAACATTGTCCAATATGGAAAAGTGATGGTTGACTGCGCCACCCGGATGCTGGACGGCTGGCAAAATGCCAGCATCCGCGACATCCACCAGGATATGACACACCTCACGCTCGAAGTCGTCACGCGCGCGCTTTTTGGAGCAACCGTCCTGGACAGAGCGACCGATGTGGCCACGGGCCTGCAATCCATGATGGAGGAATTCACCTGGCACGCCAGCATGTCTTTCATCACGCCGGAGTGGCTTCCGCTTCCCGTCAGGCGACGCTTGCGCCGCGGAATAAAACGGCTGGACGGCGTTTTCCACTCCATCATCCAAGAGCGGCGCGCGAATCCCATCGGCTCGGGCGATTTGCTCGGAGCACTCCTCAAGCTGCGCCACTCCAACGGCCGCCCGATGAGCGATCGCGAACTGCGGGATGAGATGATGACCCTGCTTCTTGCCGGCCATGAAACCACCGCGGTCAGCCTCTCATGGACCTGGTACCTGTTGTCACTGAACAAGCAGACGGAGACGAAGCTTTTGGATGAATTACACCACATTCTCGGGGACCGTAAAGCAACCGTCGCCGACATTCCGCGCCTGCGTTTTACCGAATGCGTCATCAAGGAATCCATGCGCCTTTATCCTCCGGCTTGGGGCATTGGGCGCAGGGCACTCTCAGAAGTTGAGGTCGGCGGCTATCGCCTGCCCGCTGGAACCAATATCTTCCTGATGCAGTGGATAACCCAGCGGGACGAGCGATTCTTCCCGGACTCCGAATCTTTCAAGCCCGAAAGATGGGAGGGCGAGCCCAATCGCGACGGTAGTCTGCCGCGTTTTGCATACTTTCCCTTCGGCGGCGGTCCACGCAAGTGCATCGGCGCCTCGTTCGCCATGATGGAGGCTGTGCTTCTTTTGGCAACCATTGCGCGGCGTTACCATTTTGAACTCGCGCCGGATGCCCGGGTTGAAATCCTGCCCTCGCTTACTCTGCGGCCGCGCTTCGGAATTAGAATGCTCGCCCACAAACGATAAACGGCCCTCAAGTGACCGGGCTACTCAATCATTAGAAAAGTCTAATGTTTGCGCGGCCATTTAGCCGGTATCATGGCAACAGGTTTCACGAATCGGGTACTCGCGCTTTGGGGGTTGCGCCAGTACTTTCGTAACGTTGCCGCAGAAAGCACTGCCCGGTAGGATAGTGACCGGATGAGAAGGAAAGAACCCAGAAGCTTGAGGGCCGGCAGATGATTTCGTCCATTGTGATCCTGGTTTTCTCGACGGCGCTATTCATCTTTTACATACAGACCTTGTGTGAAAAAGTGCTGCGGCGCGAGTTCAGCCGCGCATATTTCGAGGACGTGCTTAAGGCTATTGACCTGGAATTCCCTCGTTTACGTCAGGCGGTCGCCGCTGGCCTGGAGGTCAGGTATCCCCAGATACGGCTCGCTCTCAAGTCTGATTATTTCACGCTAAAGTATCTGATGAAGAACGGAAATCCTAATCAGCGCCGCTTCTCATGGCATGAGAGGCTGCTGATCAGCTATTTCCGCGTGCTTTTCTTAGTGCTCCCCCTACGTTATGCCCTCCACTTGCGCGAAAGCCAGGGAGTCATCAAACTCACGATGATTCTCCACCACTTTGCCAACCTGGTTGGCGAACGCGTCATGCTGGCGGCCGAGCCCGGAATGTCTGCCGGCCATCAGATTTAAATGCGCTGTACCCTCCCTATCGCTCTCCTTTCTCCGCCTGAATAATTCAGACTTCACTCCTGCTCTCTGTTTTGTTCCGGTGGAACCAGAGGTCAAATTGGGTTATGCTGGCACGGCTGTTATGGAATCCATCAAGCAATAGCACCAACATCTTTTGGGGCCCATGCCTTCACAGCACACATCAACTCAAGCATCGCGGAGAGTCCATGAGATCTAAGCTTCTTTTGATAACGTTTGTTCTGCTGAGCAGCACATTTGCCATGGGGCAAAGCGCCCAAACGATGGTCGATGAATTTCTGCCAAACCCGTTGCAATCGCCGGAGGTCGTCACCTTTCAGATGCAGCAGTTTCTGATGGGCCGCATGGCCAAGCTTCCAAATCCCTCCAGTTCCGCCCAGTGGACGGCGGAGGCGAATCGCATCCGTCAGCATGTCTTGAACGATGTCGTGTACCATGGCTGGCCAAAAGACTGGCTGGATTCTCCGCCGAAGTTTGAAGACATGGGTACAGTTCCAGTACCGGCCGGAGCAGGATACCGGCTGCGCAAGTACCGCTACGAAGTAGTACCCGGTTTTTATTCCACTGCTGTTTTGTACGAGCCTGAAAATCTTGAGGGAAAAGCGCCCGCCGTTCTGGACGTGCTGGGTCATTTTCCGACCGGCAAATCCGAGCCATTCGAACAGAAGCTCTGCATCAACCAGGCTCTGCGCGGCATGTTCGCCTTGAGCATCGCCTATATCGACATGGGGGAGTTACGGAATCCCGAGAATTCGCATTACTACGGCTCAGACCTTGACCTGGTGGGCGTGAACGGTGTCGGCCTGTTTTACCTCGCCATGCGCCGCGGCCTCGATTTCCTCTATAACAATCCGCATGTCGATCGAAGCCGAATCGCCGTCACGGGCCTGTCCGGAGGAGGCTATCAAACCATTGTGCTCAGCTCGCTTGACCCGAGGGTTGAAGTCTCGATTCCTGTGGCTGGATTCGATTCTCTGAACGGGCGGCTCCAGCGGCTGCCTGGCGAGCCCGGAGATTATGAACAGCTTGCGCCGGGGCTGCTGGACGGCCAGGGTTACCAGACCTTCGTTGCGATTCGAGCGCCCAAGCCGACGCTCGAGATCAACAATGCTGAAGATTCCTGCTGCTTCCGCGCGCCGCTGGTGAAGCCCGACATCTACGATGCAATCAAGCCCTTCTACGCGCTGTATGGAAAAGAGGATTCCCTCCAATTCTACCAGGGCACACAGGTCTCGGCGCACAACTATCAGCGGGACGATCGGCAGCAGGCCTACCGCTTTCTGACCAAATGGTTCAATCTTCCGGACAAACCCGATGAGATCCCGGTAGAAAAGTACGTCAAGAGCTACACCGAGCTCGCCGCCGGCGTGCCCGCGGACAACTTGACCGTTCTCGGGCTGGCCAAAGCTTTTGCGTCAAAGATCCAGCACACGCCCGTACCGACAGGATCTGCTCGTTCCCAGTGGGCCACGACTCAGCGAGCAACGCTCACCAGGTTGGTACACTACGAGCACGTTAGAGTTGAGCATCCGTGGTACGTGGGCAACACCAACCACAGCACCGTGGAATCCATCTCCTTCCGGTTCATGCTCAGCAACGGCTTGAGCG
>DASUJZ010000023.1:0-37582 GCA_036278995.1 Terriglobia bacterium
TTGGCTTGCGCCACCACCTTTTCCGCCGCGTCTTTCATGCCGATGGCGACGGTGAAGCGCAGGCCGGATTCCTGCAGGATTTTCTGGCCGAGATCGACGTTGGTCCCTTCAAGGCGGACCACGACCGGTACCTTGATGCCCAGGCTTTTTGCGGCAGCCACCACGCCGCTGGCCACGATGTCACAACGCATGATGCCGCCAAAAATATTGATGAGCACGGCGCGCACGTTGGGATCGCCCAGAATAATCTCGAAGCCGCGGCGGACCTGCTCCTCGTTGGCGCCGCCGCCCACATCCAGAAAGTTGGCGGGCTGGCCGCCAGCGTACTGGATGATGTCCATGGTGGCCATGGCGAGCCCCGCCCCATTCACCATGCAGCCAACGTTGCCGTCCAATCGGATGTAATTCAGGTTGTAATTCGAGGCCTTCACTTCCAGCGGATCTTCTTCATCGAGGTCGCGCAACTCGCGGAAGTCCTTGTGCCGGAACAGCGCATTATCGTCGAAATTCATCTTGGCATCGAGCGCCAGCAGGCGCCCGTCGCGCGTCACCACGAAAGGGTTGATCTCCGCCAGCGAGGCATCGCTCGACTCGAAAGCCCGATAGAGCGCCGCAAAGAACCGCACGGCTTCGTTGACGAGCGCCGGATCGATCCCCAGCCCGAAGGCTATCTTGCGCGCCTGGAACGGCTGAAGGCCTACGCCAGGATTGATGGTTTCCTTCAGGATTTTTTCAGGATGCTCGGCGGCCACAACTTCGATCTCGACACCGCCTTCGCTAGAAGCCATAAATACGGGAGCGGCGGACATACGGTCAATCACGAGCCCCAGATAAAACTCACGGGCAATGTCGAGGCCTTCCTCGATCAACAGCCGGCGCACGATGCGGCCGTCCGGCCCGGTTTGTGCGGTCACGAGCTTTTTGCCGAGGATCTCGCCGGCGATGCTTTCGGCCTCCGCCGCCGAGCGTGCCAGTTTGACTCCTCCGGCCTTGCCTCGGCCTCCGGCGTGGATCTGCGCTTTCACCACGACCGTTCCGCCCAGACGCGTGGCAATTTCGCGGGCCTCTTCCGGCGTGTAAGCAACTTCACCCTTGGGAACCGGAACTCCAAACCGCGTGAGAATCTGCTTGGCCTGATATTCGTGGATCTTCATAGCTGGTGAATGCGACAACCTGAATGTTGGGAGATTGGCCCTAATCCGCGGACTGCTTGACTCCAATCTTCCGCCGCGTAGCGCTGTTCCATCGTACAATAGAGCGACGCGATGTCTGCAGAATCAGCCAGTATAGGCAATGTGAATCCGAAAATCAAACAGTTGATACGCCTGGTGGCGATTTCTCAATACCAATAAGTCTGGCGCGATTCAGGAATTGTGGGCGAGGCGCTTTCGAAACATGCAAATTTCTGAAGCCGTTGAAAAAGTGATGCAGGGCCAGAGCCTCGAACGCCAGGAAGCTCACGCAGTGACGGAAGAACTGCTTTCCGGACGCGCGCCGGACGAGCACATCGTGGCGCTGCTGCTGGCCCTGCGCGACAAGGGCGAGACCACAGCGGAGCTGGTAGGTTTTGCGGAAGTGATGCGCGCCCAGGCCCGGCAGGTGCTGGCGGACGCCGGAGTGCGCGTCGAGGAATTCATCGACTCACGGGCGCTGCTCGACACCTGCGGCACCGGTGGCGACAGACGAGGCACTGCAAACGTCTCAACCGCGACGGCGCTGGTAGTGGCTGGATGCGGCGTGCCCGTTGCCAAACACGGCAACCGCTCCATTTCAAGCCGCTGTGGCAGCGCCGACGTGCTGGAAGCGCTTGGGGTGGCGATCGACTTGCCCCTCAACCAGATTCCAGCCTGCCTTGAGAAAGCAGGAATGGTGTTCCTTTTCGCGCCGCACCTCCATCTGGCCATGAAATATGTGATGGGCGCGCGGAGGAGTATCAAAACCAAAACGATTTTCAATCTGCTGGGACCGATTACCAATCCGCTGGAAGCCCGCCACCAGCTTACCGGCATTTATGACGAGACGCGGACGGAGATGATGGCCGAAGCGCTGGGGATGGTCGGGACACGCCGCGCAATCGTGGTGGCGGGATCCGACGGCCTCGACGAGATCACCATCGCGGGACCGACAAAACTTTCGGAATACAATTCCGGACGGATCGAAACCCGCCACGTTCTGCCGGAAGACTTCGGGCTGGCCCGCGCTGGTGGTGAAACTCTCGCCGGCGGCGATGCCGAACAGAACGCGCGGCTCCTGAATCAGATTCTTGACGGCGAGAAAAATCCCCTGCGCGATTGCATCCTGGCCAATGCCTCGGCGGCGCTGGTGGCCGCTGGCAAAGCAGGCGAGTTCCGCGAAGGCGTCGCTCTGGCAGCCGAGTCGATTGATTCCGGAGAGGCCAAACGAACGTTACGCACCCTGGTGGAATTTACCGTCGAACACTGGCAGTAGCGCCGATCTTCGGAGACCCGCCTGGGCACCACGGAGACGAAACGTTTAGGTCGTCCACGGCGGATTATCCAAACGTCAATCATTCTCCTGCCGGATGCAGGTTCTCATCAAAAAACTTCAACAGCTTGTTGATGAGGTAGAGCCGCGCCGAGTAAGCGCTGAAGCCATGCTTTTCGCCAGGCTGAAGATAGAGCTGGTACGGCTTGCCGTCGCGTGCCAGAGCTGCGATGAAGTTAATTGTATTCTGCAGGTGAACGTTGTCATCGTCTACGCCGTGCATCAGCAGAAGATTGGCGGTCAGATTCCCCGCCGCCTCAAGTGGCGACGATTCCCGGTATCCATCCGGGTTCACCTCTGGCGTTCGCATGTACCGCTCTGTGTAAATGCTGTCGTAGAACTTCCAGTCGGTGACGGGACCCCCGGCGGCTCCGCACTTGAAGGCATCGGGCGCGTGCGTCAGCGTGTAGAGCGTCATGTAGCCGCCGTATGACCAGCCCCAGATTCCCATGCGCGTGGAATCGACGTACGGAAGCGACTTCAGGTAATTGATGCCCACCAGTTGGTCTTTGAGTTCCTGCCGTCCCAGATGCTCGAAGATCGTGCTCTCCCAGGCGTGGCCGCGTCCCCATGATCCGCGATTGTCGAGGATCCAGAGCAGGTAGCCGTGCTCGGCGAAGAGTTGATCTTCGAGGGAAGTCACGCCCCAGGAATTCGTCACCATCTGCACTTCAGGGCCGCCGTAAACCTTCACGATGACGGGATACTTTTTGTGCGGATCAAAGTCCGGCGGGATGACCATGCGCGCATAAAGTTCGACGCCGCCGGGTGCTGCGAGCGTGACAAATTCGGTGCTACCAAGACTGTAATCGCGCAGGTGATTCGAAGGATTATCGAGCAGGGCCACCTCTTCACCATCTGATTTGTAGAGGCGAGTCATGGGCGGCGATTGGAAATCCGAAAACGTGTCAACGTAAAAACGGCCGTCTGGCGAAAGATGGAAAACGTGAGTGCCGGACAGCTTGGAAATCCTTTCGAGGCCGGTGCCATCGAGGCGGACGCGATAAATCTGCCGCTGGCGCGGGTCTGCCTGGGTTGAGAGAAACCAGACCCAGGCGGAACTGTCCGCCACCTGGAACATCGGCACGTCAGAAAAAAGCGGATGATCAATCATCCAATCACCACTGGTGACCTTGGCCTGGAGCTTGCCGTCCAGGTTGTAGAGATAAAGATGCATCCAGCCATCGCGCTCGGACAGCCACAAAAAGCGACCGTCGCTGAGAAATTCAGGAGGATTCAGGGAATTGATCCAATACTTATCATGCTCCTCCAGCGGCGTGCGATCGACACCGGAAGCTACGTCCCACAGATTAACGGTCTCATCGGTCTGGTCGCGGTTCAGGGTAAGGAAGCAAACAGATTTTGAATCGGGCGTCCAGGTGACCCGTGGAGCAAAATACTCGACGGGAGAGGATGAGTTCTTAGACGCCCAGGTTCTAATCAGACCGCCGGCAGCCGGAACGATGTGTAGAGATGCTGCAGGGTTGGGATCGCCAGCCTGGGGAAAGCGCTGGATGTCAAGCGCAGCGTGCCGGCCAAGAAAGTTGATGAGGGGATATCGCGGAACGTGCAGGTCATCGAGCTTGAGATAGGCAATCTGTTTTCCGTCAGGCGACCATTCATAGGAGCGGCCGGTAGCGCGGTCCGCCAACTCCTCCTTGTAAACCCAGTCGAGCGTCCCATTGTAGATCCAGTCCGATCCATCCCTGGTAAGCTGCGCTGTCTTGCCGGTGGTCAGCGAGATCGTGTAGATGTTGTTCTGCCGGACGAAAGCGATGGCGTCGCCAGCGGGTGAAAAGGTAGGTTCCTCTTCTTGCTCGGAGCCGTTTGTCAGCCGCTTCGACTCGCCGCTCTGGAGGTCAAATACCCAGAGGTCGTTGGCGCCCTGGAAGAGAATTTTGCTGCCGTCGTGCGACCATTGATAAGTGCCGGGATCCGCGCTGGCCGGAATTCCCAGGCGCCGGACTTTGGCAGTGGCGACGTCGTAGAGCCACAATCCCTCGTCGGGGTCTTCCCGTACGTAACTGACCTCGTCGTGTCCGGGCCGCCACATGATGCGCCTGATCGATGGGCCGACGACCTGATCTCCCTGCGTCACCAACTCGGGAGTGAGAGACTTTTTGGCCGCCCGCCCAGGGGCAACGCCGACACACAAAATTGCAATCAAGACCGCAATGCCTGATGTTCTGAATCGTTGAGGCACACCACCTCCAAGGTCCCACCATCAGATGCTGAATTGTCTTTGGCTTGAAAAGCGGCAAACCGTCATGCCTGATGTTCCGGATGCGTGCAGCCCGGAAACTCCGTCCGAAAAGCAAGCCCCTTGTATTCCAGGAAATCCATCAGCCCCACCTTCGATGTGAAAAACGCTTCAAGTGTCATGGCCTTCAAAAGCCGGTAAAAGGCGAATCCGCGGTGCTGGAGTTTCGGGTCGTGTTCAGGACCGCTCATCTCAGTTAACAAGTCTTCTCTCTGCGATGGCGAAATGCCTGGGAACGATTTCCCGTATTTTTTCGAGCTCAACTCGTTGACCAGTCCAAGGCCGTCGATCCACTCCTTTTGCAATTTCGGCTCAAACTCTGCCGCGGAAAAAACGACAAAATCGATGTAGTCGGCAACCTTGGCTTCCTTTGCACCGGGCTGATCGTCGGTTGGAATGATTATCTCTGTCAGCATTTCGACAGTGCTAAACTCCTCCGGCTTGAAGAACTGCGGCACAGAGCCTTTATCAGAGGCCGCCACCTCGGATTGCGAAGCCCCCGTGATGGCCACCAATCCTCCTGGCGCGGAGCCCGCAAGAGCTTCCCTGCTGCCAGGCAGCCAGTTCGCCAGGAACTCGGCCCCGGCCGCGGAGGCGCTGAGAAATCCAAAATACTTCAGGGCCTTTCGTCTTCCGATCAGTTTTCCGTCCATTGCTTTCACCCTTCGCCGCAGCGTTATGCGGGCCGTACGATTGGAAATTACACGTTCCCCTGGCGGAATTCTTCAGCGAGGTGGTCACAAGCCCGCCAGGCCAGGGCCATAATCGTGTGCGTAGTACACTTTTCCGGATGGCTGACAAAACAAGCCGCGTCCGCCACCAGCAGGTTCGGCACATCATGACACCGGTTCCATTTGTCCAAAACCGAGGCCCGCGCATCGTTGCCCATGCGCGCGCCGCCGGCTTCATGCGTCACGCTCCCGAGCGGATAAGGCACTCCCTTCTTATAGGGAATCATCTCCGCTCCTGAAGCTTTGAGAATCTCTTCCATCTGGCCGTACATTTCATCCCGCATCGCGAAGGCATGCGGATATTCAGCATTAGTATGGAAGCGCACCTGCGGGATGCCCAGCCGGTCGCGCAGACCGTCCGGGTCAATCTCAACATAATTCCAATCAAATGCGAGACCTTCGCCATAGCCGCTGATGTGAAAGGCCGCCGGATAAAGCTCTTTAATCTTTTTCTTGTAAGCCGTCCCGAAGCCCGGAAGACTCGCGCCAGGCCCGGGGCCCATCCCGCATCCCGTGCTGATGTTGAATCTCCACCCGCGGAGGTATGTCTTCTTGTCTTGATGGCCATAGTTGTAACGCGGGATAAAGATGCTCGACATGCCCGGCCCATCATCGTTGGTAGTGGGCCGCCCTGCAAGTTGAGGAAAGAAGCCCCGGATGCCGGTGAAGGCCACGTGCTCGCTGAGATAGCGGCCCAGCGTGCCGCTGGAGTTCGCCAGGCCCGTGGGGGAATTGCGATTTCTGGAATTGAGAAGAATACGGATGGACTCGATGTTGGAAGCGGCCAGAACTACGGCTTTGCCGTAAGCCTCATACTCCTGCTTGTTCTCGGCGTCGATATAGGCAACCCCACGGGCTTTTCCGGTTGCGCTGTCCATCAATAAAGTATGAACGGCGGCATTGGTCCTAACAGTGAAGTTCGGACGGCCTTCGAGATGCGGGAAAACTGAATCCAGGCTGCCGTAGCGTGCCCCGACCATACAGCCCCAGTTGCATCCGCCGCAATAATGACACGCGGGCCGGTCGTGTAAAGGCTGGCTCAGCACCGCCAGCGAAGTTTGGCGGACCTTGATGCCAAGCTTTTCGGCGCCTTTCTTGAGCAGCCACTCGCCGCAGCGAAGATTGAACGCCGGCTGCAAGCGTTTGCTGGGAGGTGAATTATAGACGCCCTGGTCGTCTCCGGCGACGCCGATAAACTGCTCAACCTGGTCGTAATAGGGAGCAACCTCGTCATAGGTGATGGGCCAGTCTTCGCCCCAGCCATCCTGAAGGCTCCGAGGCTTGAAATCGAGCGGACCAAAACGGTTGCACTCACGTCCCCAGCAATTGGTGCGGCCTCCGAGCACACGCATGCGCGTCCAGGTGAATTTTGCTCCTGGCGCCAGCGCATAGGGATCTTCATCGGGAATGGTGTAAAGATGGTCCGTCCACTCTTCAATTTTCCACGCCATGCCTTGCGGAAGCTTGCCATATTGGCCGGGCTTTCCATGTCCGCGATAGGTCCAGTTGTAAGGAAAGCTGTGAGTGTGGAAGTCCCTTCCAGATTCGATTCTGCGCCCGGCTTCCAGGCACAAAACCTTCAGCCCTGCCGTAACCAGCACCTGGCAGGCAATTCCGCCCGCTGCGCCGGACCCCACCACAATCACATCATAGATGGGCTGTGAACACATGCACGCTCCAGAAGAGGAACAGCTGAACGTCATTGGCAGATAGTCGGCCCGCTACACATTCCCCTGGCGGAATTCGTCAGCCAGATGATCGCAGGCGCGGTAAGCAAGCGCCATCAGCGTATGCGTAATCTGCTTTTCGGGATGAGTGACGAAACAAGCCGCGTCCGCGACGATGATGTTTTTTACATCATGACAGCGGTTCCACTTGTCGAGAACCGAGGTTTTGGGATCTTCTCCCATTCGCGCGCCGCCGGCCTCGTGCGTTACGCTGCCCAGCGGATAGGGCGCCACTTTCTTGTATGGGAAAATTTCTGCGCCCGCAGCTTTCATGATCTCTTCCATCTGCCCGTACATTTCATCCCGGACCGCGAATGCCTCCGGGTATTCGGCATTGGTGTGGAAGCGCACCTGGGGAATGCCGAGGCGATCGCGCAGGCCGTCGGGATCGATTTCAAGATAGTTCCAATCGAAGGCAAGACCTTCGCCATAGCCACCAATGGAAAATCCCGCCGGGTAAAGTTCCTTGATCTTCTTCTTGTATGTTGAGCCGAAACCCGGAAAACTTGCGCCGGCGCCAGGTCCCATGCCGCAGCCGGTATAGAAATCGAACCGCCAGCCGCGCAGGTATTTCCTGGTGGCCTTATGGCCATAGTTATATCGCGGAATGTAGAGGCAGGACTCGCCCGGCCCGTCATCGTTGGTGCTCGGCTGTCCGGCGAGTTGCGGAAAAAACCCCTCGATGTCATTGAAGGCCACGTGTTCCATCAAGTAGCGGCCGAGCGTACCACTGGAGTTCGCAAGCCCGCCGGGAAATTCCCGGGTCCGTGAATTGAGAAGAATTCGGATGGACTCGACCATGGATGCACCCAGCACCACCGCTTTGCCGTACGCCTCATATTCCTGCTTGCTCTCTGCGTCGATATAGGTAACGCCGCGGGCTTTTCCCGTTGCGCGGTCCGTCAGCACGGTGTGCACGGCAGCATTGGTTCTCAAAGTGAAGTTCGGCCGACCTTCGAGGTGCGGGAACACGGAATCCACACTGCCGTAGCGTGCAGCCACTTCGCATCCCCAGTTGCAGGCCCCGCAGTAATGACATTCGGGACGCCCATGGTAAGGCTTGCTCAGCACGGCCAGCGGCTTCGGCCGGACTTTGATGCCGAGTTTTTCAGCGCCCTTCTTAATCAGCCATTCGCCGCAGCGCGGGTTGAAGGGCGGCAGGAGGTTCTTTCCGCTCGGCGTGTTGTAAACGCCTTCCGCACTTCCCGCCACGCCGATGAATTCTTCAACCGCGTCGTAGTAAGGAGCAACGTCATCGTAGGTGACTGGCCAGTCTTCGCCCCAGCCGTCCTGAAGGCTTTTGGCCTTGAAGTCAAGCGGGCCGAAGCGGTCGCATCCTCGTCCCCAGCAGTTGGTGCGCCCGCCAAGCACACGCATGCGCGTCCAGGTGAATTTTGCTCCCGGCGCCAGTGCATAAGGATCCTCATCAGGAACGGTGTAAAGGTGGTCGGTCCACTGCTTGATCTTCCACTCCATCCCTTGCGGAAGCTTGCCGTACTGCCCGGGTTTTCCGTTGCCACGGTAGTTCCATTCATAAGGAAACATGTGGGTGTGAAAATCCCTGGCGGATTCAATCCTGCGGCCGGCTTCCAGGCACAGTACCTTCAGGCCCTTACTGGCCAGCACGTGGCAGGCAATGCCGCCCGCCGCGCCCGATCCCACCACAATCACATCGTAAACTGGTTGCGAAGCCATTCGGCTACTCCCACAGCCAAGCCATTTTACTGCCTACCCGCTGGCTGCCCTTGCCTGCTGCGCTCGTGTGGTTCAGCACAAAGAGTTCACATTATCGCTTTTAGCGGAGGATGTAAACTTTCTTCCAGGCCGTATTTGCTAACAATTCCCTGACGAATGAACAACATTGAGCAAGTGCTCCGCGACCGCATTCGAAGACGGCCGATCCCCCCTGACTTCCCGGCCCGCACCACCCATATCGAGACCAATCATCCCTGCATTAAACCCTCAAGAAATTGGCCAGTAGTTGCATGCCGGCATCGGTGAGGACCGATTCGGGATGGAACTGGACGCCTTCTACTTTTAGCTTCTTGTGGCGAAGGCCCATGATGAGGCCATCAGGTGAGGTGGCGGAAACTGCCAGGCAGTCAGGCAGGCTGCCACGTTCCACGATCAGCGAATGATAGCGCGTGGCCGAGAAAGGGTTCGGCAGCCCCGCAAAGACGCTTTTGCCGTCGTGGGAAATCAAACTGGTTTTGCCGTGCATAATTTCCGGCGCGCGGATCACCTTGCCGCCAAACGCCTGCCCGATAGCCTGATGGCCCAGGCAGACTCCGAGAATCGGCACGCGTCCGGAGAAATTCAGAATGATGTCCAGACAGATGCCGGCCTCGGACGGAGTTTTGGGGCCAGGCGAGATCACGATGCGCTCCGGGGCCATGCGCTCAATCTCTTCAACCGTGACCTGGTCATTGCGCCGCACTTCCAGTTGCGCGCCCAGCTCGCCAAAATACTGCACCAGATTGTAGGTAAACGAATCGTAATTATCGACAACGAGAATCATTCGCTTGCTTTAGGCCCCCAAACGATTCATTATACGCTCTCGCAAAGGAGGTTAAGAATAATGCCAAAGACTGGCCGCCGGTCATTTCTGAAGAATGGGTTCATGGGCCTCGCAGCAATTGGCGCATCCGGCTATGCTGAAAAAAACCCGGCGCAGACCCGGCGCTTACCGAAGCAGAACGTCGATCCGCACGCCCCCAGGGATTTCAAGCTGGGGCTTGTCACCTACAACATTGCCAAAGACTGGGACGTGGATACCATCATCAAAAACTGCGAAGCCACCGGCTTTGAAGGGGCGGAGCTGCGCACCTCCCACAAGCACGGAGTGGAGCCGAGCCTCAAGAAAGCCCAGCGCGCGGAGGTGCGGAAAAAGTTTGCTGATTCGCGCGTCAAGCTGGTCAGCCTGGGATCAACATGCTCATTCCAATCGCCCGAACCCGCCGAGGTGGATCGGAATATCCAGACGGCCAAGGAATTTTGCGAACTGGCGCGCGATGTGGGCGCCATCGGCGTAAAGGTGAGGCCGAACGGCTTTCCGCCCAACATGCCTCATGACAAAACACTCGACCAGATAGGCCACGCGCTTTCAAAGTGCGGCGACGTCGCCCGCGACAATGGAGTCGAAATCTGGCTGGAGGTCCATGGACGCGGAACGCAGTTGCCTCAGAACATCTATCGCATCATGATGGTCGCCAATCATCCGGCGGTCGGGATCTGCTGGAACTCGAACCCCCCGGACGTCGTGGGCGGTTCCGTAAGGCAGAATTTCGATCTGATCGGTCCCTGGCTGCGAAGCTGCCACATCCACGAACTGTGGGATGCCGAGTATCCCTATGGCGAGCTTTTTGCGCTGTTCCGAAGCGTGGGCTACAATCGCTATACGTTTGCTGAAATTGCGGAAAGCTGTGAGGCCATCCGGCTGATGCACTATTACCGCAAACTTTGGGAATACGAGGCGGCGGCGTAAAACGTGGCAATGGAAACAGGTCCGATCATCCTTGAAGGAAGATCTGTGCGGCTGGAGCCGCTCAGCATATCTCACCACGCTGAACTGTGCGAAATCGGGCTTGATTTCGAACTGTGGCATTGGACCACGACCAACGTCAGGACACCGGCGGAGATGCGCGCTTACATCGAGAAGGCGCTCGCCGAGCGGACACGCGGAACTTCGCTGCCCTTTGCCACCATAGACCAGACCAGCGGTAAGGTCATCGGCAGCACCCGCTACCTGAATATCGACGGTTCCAATCTTCGCGTGGAGATTGGCGCCACATGGATCGGCAAAAATTGGCAGAGGACCGCCGTCAACACCGAAGCCAAATACCTGATGCTTCGCCATGCCTTTGAAACACTCGGCTGCATCCGAGTTGAGTTCAAGACCGACTCGCTCAACCAGCGCTCGCGCGAAGCCATTCTGCGCCTGGGTGCGAAAGAAGAAGGAATCTTGCGCAATCACATGCTGACCTGGACGGGCCGCATCCGGCACACCGTCTACTTCAGCATCATCGACTCCGAATGGCCGCAAGTGAAAACGAGGCTGGAAGGAATGATGGCGCGCGGAGTCAGGACTCAATAGTCTCTCGTGACGGGCAGGGGCAGCCTGTCCATAGGGCCGAGCTTTAGCCCGGCGCTACATCTTCCCGGCTGCGGATCCCAAGCCTCAGTCCCTAACTCTTCTTTACCCACTCCCGGTAAACTTCTTCGCTTTCGCGCTCCGGGCGCACCAGGAACCGTATATTTTCAGCGGAGCCTGATCGCCGGAACGAATCTGCGGCTTGCTTGTAAAGAGATGAGAGATCCGACTCTGCCAAGGCTTCCCCCAGCGAGTTGGTTGCGTTCAAGAGCCAGCATCGGCGCGGAGCCAGAAGCGCCGCGAGATCGGGCAAGTCGAAGTGCCGAAGAATATCAAAGGGAAACCAGGAGAGATCGAGAGAGTATTCTTTCGATTCCACAATTGGCGCAAGGGCAGCCATTGGACGGTCAAGCAGCACGGAGTGAAGGCGCTCATCCAGTACTGCAGAAAGCAGCACGGTGATTGCGGCGCCTCTTTCGCCAAGGCCAAGGATTTGGCCCTGGCCTACCTCGCGCCGGGTCTGAAGGTAGTCGAGGCAGCGGAGAAAATCCCAAACTCGTTGGCCTACCAAAGGCTTGCCGAGACTGAGGCACGCCCAAGCGTAACGCTCGGGTAGACGCACATCCTGATAGAACAGCGGCCCCGCACTGGGGTGATGCGGAGTGGAGACTCCCAGGCCGCGGAGATCAAGGGCACAAACGGCAACGCCCTGCCGCACCAGACGGCTGATGGGCGAGGTTTCATACAAAATATGGTTCCTTCCCCCTTCTGAAACAAAAACGACTGCGGGGAACGGACCGCCCTTCGCCGGCGTCAGAAACCAACCCGTCACTCGCACCAGCGGCTCGGAGTAAAACATGAACTCATCGACGGCAATGTCATCCATCCAGACGTTGGACGAAATAATTCGGGAATTCAGCGGTGTTCGGTCGGCAGGAAGACCAAGAATTTTCTTGAGAGCTGTCTGCGCACGCTCGCGCCCGGCTTTCGTTTCACTCGGCGTGCTGGCCTGTTGGTTCGCTGGCCTGGCCTGTCGCATGCGCTCTGTGTTCAGATCAATAATGGAGCGTCCGCCAAGAGAAGTCAGCACCTGCCCGGTGCTCGTGCAGTGCAAGGCGTCCGGAGGCGATTCCTCGAACTCCGCTTCGCCGGTTCCAGCATCTTGATTGCCCAGCCAGCGATTGAACCAAGTGTAGGCTTCACGGCGATTGAAGTAGTCATACGCATGCGGCAGCGGCGAGCCGAAAAGTCTTAATTTATCGGCGGCGCCCATCAGTTTGTATCCGGCCATGGCCTCGTTGTAGATCTCAGTGGTCCCCTCGACATAAGTGGGCGAATAAGTCAGGCCGGCGTCTGTGCGCGAATACATAATCAACTGCGGCTTGGGCGCGAACGCCAGGAACAGGTCTCCGCGATCAATGTCTTCGGGAAGGCTGCCCGCGATATTCTGCTCAGCGTCGTCTACCGCACCCGGAGGAGCGTAATTTGGCCCGGCGAGATTTTCATTCTGCCCGTCGGAAGCGACGGCCACTTTGATGCGCGGTTCGAGCGCCGCCAGCCACATGGTCATGGTGCCGCCGCCCGATTGCCCCGTGCAGCCGATGCGATCCGGATCGATCTCCCGCCGCGTAAGGAGATAATCGACGGCGCGGATGCCGTCCCAGGTGCGGTACTGCTCGAATTGCGAGCCGAACAGCAGCATGGGACGGCCGGCCTGGTCATGTTCACCGGTCGGCCCAAAATGGCTTTTGCCGGTGCGAGGGTCGAGGAATTGTTGCCGCTCGCCCTGCCCAAACGGATCATACGGCAGCACCGCATAGCCCTTCCTCGCCAGCGATTGGCAAACATACTGGTAGTAGTAGAACGACTTTCCAATGTCGGAATGGCCCAGCGGAACAATGATGGCGGGATAAGGCGGCTTGCGATTTTTGGGGAGGTAAAGATTGGCCGTGACAAAAACCTCCGGCAGGCTTTCAAAGATGACCTTTTCGATGCGGTAGTCGCTACGATCAACCGTGCCGACGATTTTGGGATTCAGCGGCGTCTTATCAAATTGCCCGCCGATAAGTTTCCAAACTTTCGAGCGCACTTTCTCGATTCGCGCTCGCACGTCGGCTTCGGTGCGCATGGCGCGCAGTTCAGCCAGGCGGCGGGCGCGGGCGTCGTTCATCTGCGCGGTAACGTACCGCGGCAGGTCGTTCCAAAAATCGCGCTTGCCTTCATCTCCCGGCGGAGCGGCCTGCCCAGCCGAGGGCAAGCCTGCCGCAAAAGCATCGCGCCCCGTCAGGGCCATCGCCGCGCCAAGGATATTCGTCTGGATAAACTTTCTTCGCGTGGGCATTCGATTACCTCCCATATGTGCAGGAACAAGGTGAGCCGCTGGAAAGTCTCCCACCCCAATCGAATTTTTGTCAATGTTGAAAGTGCTTAACAGCGACCTCGGTTCGAGTAGAAATCACGTAGCAGATCTCACAAGCCTTTTTCCGCCATGGCGAAGGCGCGCAGCATGGCGCGGGCCTTGTTCATGGATTCGTCAAATTCCAGCGCGGGCACTGAATCCGCCACGATGCCGGCGCCGGCCTGGAGGTAGGCCTTGGCGTCCTTGATCATCACGGTGCGAATGACGATGCAGGAATTCAGGTTGCCGGAGAAATCGGCGTAGAGAACGGCCCCGCCATAGAGGCCGCGGCGTGTGGGCTCGAGCTCATCGATGATTTCCATGGCGCGGACCTTGGGCGCGCCGGTCAGAGTTCCAGCTGGGAAGCAGGCGGCGAGCGCCGAGTAGCTGTCCGCATCGGGCCGGAGTTTGCCCTTGATCAGCGAGACCAGGTGCATCACGTGGGAGTATCGCTCGACAAACATGACGCGCTCCGGGTGGACGGATGAAAATTCCGACACACGGCCGATATCATTGCGGCCCAGGTCAACCAGCATGATGTGCTCGGCGCGCTCCTTCTCATCGGAAAGCAGGTCGTGCTCGAGGCGCAGGTCCTCTTCCTCGCTCTTTCCACGCGGGCGGGTACCGGCAATCGGGCGATATTCCACGTCGCGGCCCGCCACTTTCACCAGCATCTCGGGCGACGATCCCAGCACCGTGGAATAGCCGAATTGCAGGTAGTACATGTACGGCGAGGGATTCACCACCCGCAGCGCGCGATAGACCTCGAATGGCGGAACGCGAACAGGGACCGTGAGCCGCTGCGACAGCACCACCTGAAAAACGTCTCCGGCGCGGATGTACTCCTTGCCTCGCTCAACGATTTCTTCGTAGCGCTTCCGCGTCATGTTGGATTTAACCCGCAGCGTGCCTTTGGGAGCCCGCTCGTTTTGCATGCGCAATGGCCGCACCAGTTTGCGCTCCAGTAGATCTATTTCGCGGACGGCACGATCGTATTTTTGGCGAAGGCTTCCCGGGTCCTCTTCGGTCAGAACGTTCGAGATCAGGAAGAGGCGGTGGCGAACATGATCAAAGGCAACGAGGGTGCGGAAATACATGAAGATGGCGTCATCGATGTCGACGTCAGGCTCAACTCGGGCGGGCAAACGCTCAAGCTGGCGCACGGCCTCATATGAAAGATAACCCACCGCACCGGCGCTGAAGGGCGGAAGGCCAGGCAGTTTGACCGAGCGGTACTTTGACCCCACGCGCCGAAGGTAGTCAAAGATATTGCCGGACTCCTCGAGCTGCTCGCCGCCGCGAACCAGCATAATTCGGTCGCCGCGGCAGGTAATCACCTGGAAAGGATCAACGCCAAAATAAGTGTAGCGGCCGAGGCGCTCGCCGCCCTCGACGCTTTCCAGCAGAAAGCTGCGATGCGAATTGCCCTTGCCGCGTGAACCGGCACCCCTGATCGCCTGGGGAACAAGTTTCAGGAACGCCGAGACGGGGCTCAGCAGGTCCGCCACGACTGTTCGGTAAATGGGCACCACGGTGCCCTGCTGCGCCAGCCGGCGGAATTCCGAGAAATTGGGAGTGAAAGTGTCCATATGGAAACCAGGCCCGGGAAACGCTGCTCTGCGCGGAGCAGAAGGCGGTGCGCCGCCGGGCTTGCCTATGTTTTCTCCTGTTGGCCGGGCTGAACATCTCCGGCCGGCTGCTGGAACGCCTGGCCCGCGTGCTCTGCAAGCACCTCGCGGATCAAACTTTTTAAATCGTCGCGGTCCTGCTCCGAACGGATGGCGAAAGGTTTGCTGGCCTCGCCCCAGTAGATGCTCCGGGTCGGGAACGGCATTTCAATGCCGAGCTCGTCGAACTTCCGCTTGATGCGGCGGTTCATTTCGCGCCCAACCGTCCACTGCTGGATCGGAAGCGTCTTGAAACGCGCCTGGATGGTGACCGCCGAGTCGCCAAACTTATCGACACCCATCACCTCGAGCGGAGCAAGAACTACGGGCTTGTATTTTTCTTCCTTCATCAGCTCGTCCGCCAGTTGCTTGATGACCTCGATCACACGGTCGGTATCCTCCTTATACGCGACGCCGATATTGAAAAGATAGTAAGAATATTCGTGCGTCATGTTAGAAAGCGTGGTGATGGTGCCGTTCGGGAAGATGTGAACGGTCCCATCCTGGCCGCGAAGAACGATGGTGCGCAGATTGATCTGCTCCACCAGGCCGCCTGTCCCGTTGATGATGGCCACGTCATTCACGCGAACCTGATTTTCAAGCAGGATGAAAAGGCCCGCGAACAGATCGGCCACCAGATGTTGCGCGCCGAAACCGACGGCAAGCCCAAGAACTCCGGCGCCGGCCAGAAGGGGTCCAATGTCAAATCCGGACTCCTTCAGCGCCATCACAATGGCGATGAGCCAGATCACGATCACAACTGATTTCCGCAAGATGCCGCTCAGCGTGGCCGCGCGCTTCTCCGTCTCAAGATCGGCCCGACCATGCTTCCGCATCCGATCGATGATGCGAACTCTGATGCCAGGAATCGATTTCTTGACGATCGCGGCAGCAATAAAGGCCGCCACGAGGATGAATACAACATGGATGGCATGGCTGAGCATAGAGGGGAAATCAAAATTCGCCGCCCATGGCAGAACCAGCAGCGCTACAAGCATGTCATTACCCTTTCAAAGGAGTCAGGTTCCGCGTGCTTCTTCAGCAGGACCGAGACGCCCCGATGCTAAGCTCAATGTATTTGATCAAATTAAATCCCGCGACTGCCTCGTGTCAATCGCAGGCGGGCACAGGCCGCCTCAGTTTAATGCCTACGGCGATGCAGAAGCGCTGCAGTATTCTTTCCAAAGCCCCCGTAATTCGGCGGACAGCGGCTTCAGGGGCTGGAAGCCCCTTTGGACTTTGGACGTCGGAGCTGAAAGCTCTGACCTCCTAAAGGTAAGTCCAGGCGTCGGTCGGGCGCTTCAAAGCTCAGACCTCCTGAAGGAAAGGCCAGAAGGAGAAGTGCCATCCCAGGTTTTCCGGTTCGAGGCCGACGCGTTTCTTCAGGGGCTGAAAGCTCATTGGCTTAGGGATTTTGGCAAGCGTCGGAGCTGAAAGCTCCGACCTCCACAAGAAAGATCCACGCGCTCCGGCCTATCCCGCGTTGGAGTAGTTTAGCGACTGGCGAATGGCCTGCTCCATCAGCGCGCGGGGGGCGGACTGTCCAGTCCAGATTTCAAACTGCCGGGCGCCCTGCGCGACGAGCATTTCAAGGCCCGAAATGGTGACGAGTCCGCGGCCACGGGCCTCGGAGAGAAAGCGGGTCTCAACCGGATAGTAGACCATATCAAAAACCACCCGGGTCCGCAGACGGGCCAGGTCAATCGGATGGATGTCGCTGTGGGGAGCCATTCCTACGGGCGTGGCATTTATAACTGCGTCCACGTCCAGGCTGTCGGCGTTCTCCCATGGGACGGCTTCCGCCCCGGCGGCGCGCGCGAGCTTTCTGGCCACGAGATCCCTTCGGGCTGCGATGTAGACGTCGGCATTCTCGGCCCGCAGCACAAAGGCAGCGGCCCGGGCTGCTCCGCCGGCGCCAAGGACGAGAATCCGGCTGCCCGGAAGCCTCAGCCGCTTGGTGAGCACTTCGACGACCGCCGCGGAATCCGTGTTCCATCCCATCCATTTGCCGTGGCGGATGGCTACGGTGTTACAGGCTCCAATCTGCTCGGCGAGCGGATCACTCCAATCAAGTTCTTTCATGATGGCTTGCTTGAAGGGCATAGTGATGCTGAAGCCGGTGAACTTGAGCGACCGGGCAAACTTGAGAAAATCGCTCAGCCGGGCCGTTTCACAAGGCAGATAGAGAGCGTTGACGCGCTTGGCCTGGAAGGCGATGTTCTGCATGGCCGGCGAGAGGGACATGGATGAATGGGTCCCCACAACACCATAGAGTTGGGTGCGTTCATCGAGATGCTCGACGTGGTAAACGGAGCGCATATTCTCGACGGCCAATTGCCCACCTGCCACGGCATGATGATTCCCTGCCGAAGCATACGTAAAGGGACTTCCCCAACGGAAGGCCATGACGCGCGAACAGATGCCTGCGTTGCCCATTGCCAGCGCAATAAGCCGGGGGCGGCGGCGGCGATTGGACTTGAGCAGCTTGAGAATCTTCAGATTGTCCTGGAGTTCACGGGCGTGGCTCGCAATTTTGACGGCATCAACCGGAAGCCGGGCGAGGCGGCGATAGATGGCGCCCAGCTCCGGCGTATTGCGGAAATTGTGGTAGGAGATCATGACTCTTGCGGGAGCCAAATCTTTGAACGAAGGCTTGCGAAGCGACTTGACGGACTCAACCTCAACATCAACCCACTGACAGCCGGCGCGGGCAGCAGCGGCCAGGATTCCCAGCTGTTCTTCAACCGAACCTTCAAATTGGCCACCGGCAGCCCGGCGCCGGCAAGTTGCGATGGTTTGGGGATAGCGGAGACGAGCCAGCATCTTGCGCAAGTCTGATTCCAGCCGGGCATGGTCGCGCAGATAGTCCAGGCGAAGCTCAAACCCCAGTGGCGCAGTCGTGCCAAGAGCCTCGATGTGCGCCTCAGCCACGTCCAGACTCGGTGACGCCAATGATACAAAGATATGCGGAGAAGGAGATTTGGCCAAATGTTTTTCCAGGGCAGCCAGCCCTCCACTGAGAAGAACTCCCTTATTATAAGGCGTTTGCCAAAATTCCGGCAAGTCAATTGTCCAGGCTTTGTCCCCAAGCGCCGCATTTTGAACATCTTCGGGACGTTCATTCAGACCGACATGCAGGTGATAACGTGCAGATTTCGCTTTATTTTCACCCCTCCATGCCAAGTGCAGCGCGCGGCATTCTGTGCTACCAGCGGACAGAAAGAAATCAAATGAACTGACGGCGTGCGAAATGCTTTAGAATCCTGTACCGAGGCTCGGCAGCCCGCGGGTTCTGAAGCAGCGCATCCCTCGAGAAGGCAGGGGGACCGGAAACCAGTATGAAACGTGAATATCCCAGACAGCCCATTGTGGGAGTCGGCGGAGTGGTCATCCATGGCAGCCGTGTGTTGCTGGTTCGGCGAGGAACTGAGCCTCTGAGGGGCAAATGGTCAATCCCAGGGGGTATGCTCGAACTGGGAGAGAGCCTTACGGGCGGCGTGCGACGGGAAGTGCGGGAAGAGACCGGCTTAAAGGTCCGCCCGATGGAAGCGATTGCGGTGGTGGATCGAGTCCAGAAAAATGGCCGCCAGGTGAGATTCCATTATGTTCTCATCGACTATGTCTGCGTTCCGGCGGGGGGCCGGCTAAGGGCCGGAAGCGACGTAATGGACGCGCGGTGGGTTGAGCAAAGTGAGCTTTCCATATACAAGCTGGGGCGCGAGGCGGTCGCGGTGATCTCCGATGCCTTCGAGTGGGTCGAGAAACACCTGAGGCCGCTCGCCAGCGAAACCAAATGATCAGCCCTTGTACGTCAGAACCCTCCCCCAGAGGCTCTTAGTTCCCCAAATTCCCGCCCGCAAGCACTCGAGTTGCACGATCTGGCTGTGGTCGACGAAAAGGTTGACCTCGGCACCATAATTCTTCACGTACCATGCGAACACCGCAGGGTCGGCCGCCTCAAACATCACCTTCTCGAGACCAAGTGTGTTCGCGATCTTCGCCGGAACGTCCGTGCGCCAAACCTTAACGTTTTCTGTGATGCCTTCCGACTCGATCATGAGCATGTAAGCGCCGGCTTCAAGAAAGCGTTTGGCCTGGAGGATTGCCCGTTCCGGGTCCAGGGTTCCCTCAGTTTCGAGTTCCGCGGCTGCCGTCGCGCCGCCGGCGCCAAATTGAATGCCGATTTCCGGCTTGGCTTTCAGTCCGGCCTTCCGGACTTTCTCAATCAGCCTCAGCCAGTCGTCAGTTGGAATGGTGATGAAGCCGCTGGAGAGTTCAATGATGTCGAACCCCACTTCTTTGCACGCCTGGATGTACTGATCTACGGCGGCGGATCCCTGGGTCAGAACATACTCAATGAAGCCGCCGGTTGAGACCAGGACTCCGAACTTGTGGCAAACCTCCGTCAGTTGCTTCACAGCATCACTGGGCATCAGGGTGAAAGAGCCGCCCGCAAATTTTAGGGAATCCACGAACTCTCCCATGGTTTCCAGAACATCTTCCAGATAGCGCCTGCCCATGGGCGTGTAATAGGGGCCGCGAATCTCCGTTACGCCGATGGTGCGCGGCTTGGCGGGTCGTTGGTTAGTTCTCAAGAAGGAAAAGTGATTCTGAAGCTTTTCATCCGTTGCCATGCGCGCCTTCTCCTCTCGCCGTCCATTTCAGGGGAGTGTGTAGAGTGTCTCCTGAGCCTCGAACCTTCCGGAGCAAGCCGGTCAGCTTGCTGACCGGTGCGTCCTCGAGTGTGGAGACAGCATCCGCAATTTGATTGCGCAATGCTTCGGTGGTGAAAGGCTCGCTCAAGCGCTGGAATTTCGCCATCACCGTCTCCCATTGCGCCGGACGGGTGTGAAACCCCTCATAATCGCGCGTCGATTTCTCGAGGGTCCGTCCGTCCTTCAGACGAACGATGATGCGGCAGGGCATCTCATCTGGAAACCGCCTGCTGAACTCCTCCTCCTCCCGTACACGAACTTTCCGCAGGAGATCCTGAACATCCTGCCGCCTGATCCGCTCCGGCATGTACTGTTCGGGCATTACACGTCCGTCCAGCGCCGCGACGGCCAGCAGGTAAGGGAGGCTGTGATCAGCTTCTTCCTTGGTTCGAACGGTCAACTTTTCACCTTCTTCGCCACCACCGATGATGTGGAAGGCGACATCGAAGGTGTCCAGGTCGATGGCAGTGACATCCGCAGGCTTGAATCCGCTCTCCCGCTGAAGTTCGAGCAAGGCTTCGATCGAGGACTGAGAATGTATCTCCGCGTTGTATTCCTTCAGGATGGTCCGTTCGACAATCTCCAGGTTTTCTTCCGGCCAGGAAATTTGAAACCGCCCGCTGATGGACTCCATAAATCCCTTGTTGCCCTCGAAGACTTCCTGTGGGCCGGTGATTCCGCGCAGGGCCAGCAAGGCGGCGTGCGTACAGCCAAAAGCTGTGTTGGGATAAGCCAGCCCTTTCCAGTGCGAAAGCGCGCCGGTTCGGGCGACCCGCAGCGCGTTGAACGCTGTGCCGCAGATGGCGATGGCATTCGCCGTCTGGTCGCGGTTGAGACCGAGCGCACGGGAAACGCCCGCCGCAACGGCATACGATCCCTGCGTGGTATGGTCAAATCCTTTGGCCCGGACTGGGGCAACATCACTAAGGCGGCACTGCACCTGATAAGCCACAGCCAGTGCTGTGAGAAAGTCACCTCCACCGCGCCCGGCAAATTCCGCCGCGGCAAGCACTGGGGCCAGATTGTCGCTGGGATGGCAGGTTTCACCTTTGGCCAGGTAGCTGTCATTGAAATCCAGATAGCGCACCAGCGTACCGTTGTGGAACGCCGCCCGGTCGGCAGCGGCATGTCCCCCGCCAATGAGCGTGCAATTACCCTCACTCCCAAAGCTGCGGGTGTGCGCTCGGACGATTTGCACAGTGCCTTCGTTAAGCGCGCCGATGGCGCATCCGAGCGCGTCCAATACCCGAATTTTCAGTTGCTGGCGCGCCTCGTCGGAAATTTGCTCGAAAGTGGACTTCGTGACGAATTCGGCCATTTCCTGGACAAGGGTCATGACGGCCTCAAGCTGGATGGCATCCCCTTATTTAATTGTAGACTCAGATTGGGAGCAATGACAGGCGTGATGATGGAATGCGGCGGGCAGCGGCGCCAAAAGATCGGGCAAAAGGCAAAGCCTCGGTGAAAATAATAAAACCCCTGGCCTTGTTTCGCTGACAAGACCAGGGGTCGGATACTGATTTAGATTGGCTCCCAGATGCTTTTGGGAATTGGCGCTGACTGCGCCGTGCCTTTCATCCTCTCTTAGCTAGGGAGAGGTCATACAAATAAGCACTAGCGAGCGCCTAAGCCTCAGCACCCTCGCTACAGTTACTTTCAATTTGCATGGATCACCTCCTTTCTAGCGTAATTTGATAGTAAGAGGCTATAACCGCTGAGTCAAGAAAAAAGCTGAGCGGGCGAAAGGAATTCAGACGGAATTCCATCCGACCCAGGCGCGCCAGCGAAGAATGATCAGGTCGAAAAACATACGGATAGAATCGCGAAAAAAATGGACTTTGGTGGCGGGATTATTATTCCAGCGAACAGGAACCTCAACGATCTTCCCGCCTGATCGCTGGATAAGGAAAAGGAGTTCCGGATCGAAACCGAACCGTTCGACCCGTTGCAGCTCGAAAGCCCGCCGCGTTGTCTCGTTGCGGAAGAGCTTCAGCCCGCACTGCGTGTCATGAATTTTCAGTCCGGTAAAAAGGCGCACGAGCAGGTTGAAGAATCGGCCCGCATATTCGCGGCGCCAGGGTTGGTGGAGCCCGACTAAGGAGCGGTCCAGGGCGCGCGAACCTATCGCCGCATCGGCTGCCTGGGATTCGAGCGCGGCGAGCAATTTGTCTGCTTCTTCGATCGGCGCAGAAAGATCGGCGTCGGTGAACAGGACGACCTTGCCGCGCGATTCCAGAACCCCACGCCGCACGCTGAAGCCCTTTCCCCTGTTGGCCACATTAAACAGCACACGCGTTCCGGGGCAAAGCCTTTGAAACTCTTTAAAGATCTCCCGCGTGCTGTCGCGCGAGCCGTCGTCCACCAGCACGACCTCGACCTCAAAGGGCTTTGCAGAGCAGTACTCTTGCACTTGCGCAAGCGTCTTCTCAATCCGTGATGCCTCGTTATACGCGGGAATCACAATGCTCAGATACGGATCAGGCATAGGAGCAGACTATAGTTGGTTCGCTATGCAACTTTCAATGGGAATCAAAACTTAGCTGTGTTCGGAAATCCGCGCCCAGGCCGAAGACTGCGCCTGTGTGCCAAGAGCGGCAGCCGCAGCTAAGTCATACTTTCGGGCCAGGCCTGCTTTCCGACCAGCGGAACAAACTGGCAGGGATCGAGATCTCGAACCAATACTTCATCGGCATGTTTTGAAATCACCTGAAGTGTCTGGAGATGGAGCGATCCAACCGGAATCACCAGCCGCCCTCCCTCGGCCAACTGGCTGACCAGCATTCCGGGGACCGCCGGCGCGGCAGCGGTGACAATGATGACTGCATAAGGCCCCTCTTCCGGGTAGCCCGCGCTCCCGTCCTCGGGGACAATCCGCACGTTGTGATATCCCAGGTCTGAAAGTCGTTGCTGCGCCGAGTCAGCCAGGCTGCGGATGCGCTCCATGCTAATCACCTCGGCTCCCAGGTGCGCCAGAATGGCAGCCTGGTAGCCGGAGCCTGTACCAATCTCAAGCACCTTGTCCCCTGGACTTACTCGTGCAGCCTGCGTCATTGCCGCCACCATATACGGCTGCGAGATCGTCTGCGCCTCGCCGATCACGATGGGGCGGTCTTCATAAGCAGCCTGCTGGAACAGTGGCGGCACAAACTCGTGGCGAGGCACTTCTTGCATGGCCCGCAGAACACGCTCGTCTTGAATTCCCCGGCGGCGCAGTTGCCACTCGACCATGGTGTTGCGCTCGGATTCAAAACCGGTGTTGCTCATAGATGTCGAGGCGTACGCCCTGCGCAGGCTTCTGCCTACTATCATGGAACGCCTAATCGGCCTGCGTCGAGGGCTATTTTCGCCTCGCCCCATCAACACCATGGCCGACCTCACGCCGGAGCCGCCTATTTGCTGCATTCACACCGAAAGCCGTCGGCTTTTCCCTGGTGAACCGGGTGGCGGTTATATGTCCACTCTTTCCAACCGACGTTGAGTTCCTTTGCCAGAAACCCCTTCTCTGCCAACTGCAGAGCCGCTTTCGCGGAGAGCTGTCAATCGTGACCCCAGCAGTAGGTCACGACCTCCTTATCCCTTGCCAGGTTTTGAATAAGTTGATCTATGTCGTCGAGCGGCGCGCAGAGTGCCCCGGGAATGTGCCCGCTGGCAAAAGGCTCCCGACCTCGCGTGTCGAGCAGTATGAAATCAAACGCGTTCCCTTGGACGGCTTTCAGCACGTCGGCCCGCTGCTTCTCCGCTCGAAGTTTGCGGGCGAAATACTCGCCGTTAGCGCGAATCTCTTCGGATGAAAGAGCCATCTTGTTCCTCCCATCGAGTATCGGATCTTCTGCTCTGTCCCTATTATAGATGGGCAACACTAAGCAGCGTTGCAGGCTGTCTTCTGCTAATGGCAGTTCCTGCCGCTCGCGATTTGCAGCGGAGAGGGCTATTTCCTGCGTTTCCGTCGCAAAGGATTATAATCAAGAATAGTTTGTAACTATGAACCGTGATAAATACTCCCGGCAGGTCCTGTTCAATCCTATCGGCGAAGCGGGACAGCAAAGGCTGCTGGCCGCTAAAGCCGTGATCATAGGCTGCGGCGCGCTCGGAACAGCCCAGGCGAATGCATTGGCTCGGGCGGGTGTCGGCATGCTGCGCATCGTGGATCGCGATTACGTCGAAGAGAGCAATTTGCAACGCCAGTCCCTCTTTGATGAGAACGATGCACGCGAAAACCTCCCTAAAGCCATTACAGCGGAGCGCAAATTGAAACAGATCAATTCCGACGTCCGGACGGAGGGCGTGATCGCCGACGCCACCAGCCGGAACATGGAGAATCTCGTAAGAGGATTTGACGTGATTCTTGATGGTACCGACAACTTTGAAACCCGCTATCTGTTGAACGATGTGTCGGTCAAACTGGGGATTCCGTGGATTTACGGAGCGGTGGTGGCAAGCTCAGCCGTTACGATGACCATCCTGCCGGGCCGCGGGCCATGTCTTTCCTGCGTCTTCCCGGACGCGCCCGCAGGATTGCACGAAACCTGCGATACAGTCGGAGTGATCGGCCCTGCGGCAGCATGGACCTCTGCCATCCAGGTGACGGAAGCGCTGAAAATCCTGCTGGGACGCGAGCCGGAGCTGCACGGAACGGTCTGCGGATTTGACATCTGGCACAACCGTACTCAGCAGGTCAGGCCGAAACGCGATCCCAATTGCAAGACCTGCGGACGAAATATTTTCACGCATCTGGACGGAGCGGAACCGCTACCCACGATACTCTGCGGAAGGGACGCCGTACAGATTCGCCAGCGCGATTTCCGCCGGCTCGACATGAGTCTGCTTAAAGCCCGCCTGGAACAGTTTGGAACCGTGCGGGCCAATGATTTCCTGCTGAAGTTTTTCTTCAAGGGTTATGAGATTACCGTCTTTCCGGATGGTCGCGCCATTATCAAGGGCACCCAGGACCCGGCCGTCGCACGGGGCATTTACGCGAAATACATCAGTTCCTGACGGAAAACGAACCAATGCCTTGCCGGACCCTCAGCAACCGATCACCATGACGGATGGAGCTATCGCGAACTCAGGTTGAATTCCGCGACCCCAGCACGCGCCACCACCGACTGCCGGTTCAATTGAAATTTGAGCTCAGTGCCGCGAGGCAGCGTAAGGTCTGGGCCGCGGCGACTGAAATCGTCTGCCAGACCCGCCGCCCCGCCGATCAGACCACCGACAAAAGTTCCGTGAAGGCCACCCAACATCGTGCCAAGGAGTCCGCCGCCACCAATCCCGAGGCCGATTTCCTTGAGATCGCGCATCCGCGCATCGGGTCCGCGCAAAAGCCCTTCGGGGTTCGCGATGCGGGCGCCCGGCGCGCCGTACTCCTCCAGCAGGACAGCGTTCACGGTGAACGTCTGCCCGTTGGGAAAGCCCAGCGTCTCCGGGACCAGCAGCATTTTGCCCACGCCCTTAATGCGCCCCGGGCGGCTGAGGCTGCCGATCCGCCCGCGTATGGTGGCGCCCGCCGGAACAATCTGTGCGCCGTTGACGATCAGAGGCTCGGCCAGCGTAGCGGCAAACAACTGCCCATCGAGGTTCGTGGCAGTGGACAATGTCTGGGAAAGTCTGCAATTCAGGACAGTGCCGGGCGGAACGGTCAAATCGACCGCCATAACTGTCCATGCACTCAAGATGATAAGGGAAACCACCAGCGCAGCGCGCTTGACCATGAGATCACCTCCGAAAAAAGTTCATGGCCGGACCCTGGCGCTACGTCCAGCGGATTTTAGGGATTTGGAAAGAGGATTTAGCCTGCGAAGCTTAATGCTGACCTATGGATGCCCGGCCCGCGTTTGGCTCAGATCCCCGTCAAACGCCGCCCACCCACTACTGCGGCCCCTCCGACCGCGAAGCCATCTGGTGGGCATCGCTCTTCGGTGTACTAATATAACCGGAGATGAAATCCTTGTCCACTTTGTTGACAACCATTTCGCAAAATGATTGTGAACGACTGGTGCTGAAAAAGATGGGCTCGTCAATTGTCCGATGGTCTTTCTGGACCCACACGTCATCAACAAGCAGCGCAACAGTAAAGCGGTGGTGCTTTTTATTGGTTCGCTTTAAATCCAGGCCGATGCTGGCCAGATGAATGGGCTTGTGACGAACCAGCGTGAACTCGTAATAATCACGCTCGCCCAATCTTCGCAGGGCGGCAATCTCGTCGTGATTGCGCGCAATCAGGGTCCCGAATCGCGTGCGGCTCATTCCGTAGCTGTTCACCAGTTCAGCCACATTTTGTTTGGTCTTGTCCAGGTCGGATTTGGCGCTCGAGACGTCCAGAGTCAACGCACCAAGCTGCTGCTGGTCGGCCTTCAACGCAAGCTGGTGCTTGAGATCCTTCACCTGCTGCGCATGTTCCGTCTGGAGTTTGGCAACCATGTCGCGCGCCCGGCGAAGCTCACCCCCCTGTGTGCCGAGGTGCCGCGATGCCTCGTCCAACTCCACTTTGAGCGCACCAAGCTGCTCCTGATTCGCATGCTCAAGGGCCATCACTCTGGCTGAAAGCTGGTTGTTGAAATCGTTGGTAAGCTCCTGGCGGGTTTTGGCGTCCTGGGTTCGAATGGCCTTGCCCATCCCGGCAACACGGCTGATGGAATATATTTCGGCGATCATCAGCACCGCCAAAGCAGTCAGGATCATCTTCATCCACGTGTTGATAGCTCGGCCCGCAAAGGCACTTTCCTCCGGGCCGCCTTTGGCAGGCGCGTCATCCATGGCCATCGTACCGCCTCCTTCAATTACGAAAACATTGCTAGCCGCAGACTCGAATGGCTGAGATCTCGCAATTGAGCTTCCAGCTTTTGTGCTTACGTAATATCCCGTAAACAATTACGTTGGAATCGGCTCAGCGGGGCAGAATTAGCCAATCAGCGTGAATTTCTTACGTGTCGAATGTAAAAAATGCAATCAAACGGAGGGGGTTAGTTGGGAAATTTTGGAAAATGACTTACGGGTATTGCTGGCCCCACACTGCTTTGCCTGGACTGTAATGGATTTGCTAGCTTCGCTGTTGCTTCGATTCCCGGCTTTTCTCTTTGTGCTTTCGGACCCAGCCTTCCTTGTTCATCTGACGAGCTCTGCCGACGGCCAGCGACTCCGCCGGGATATCCTCGGTGATAGTAGAACCAGCGGCCACGTACGAACCTTTACCAATCTTCACAGGCGCCACCAGCATGCTCCCGCTACCGATAAATACGCCATCTTCAATCTCGGTCGTATTCTTCTTCTCGCCATCATAGTTGCAGGTTACCGTTCCGGCGCCGATGTTCACCTGCTGGCCCAAGGTGGCGTCTCCCAGGTAGGTGAGATGCCAGGCCCGAGTTCCGCGCCCCACGTGCGACTTCTTCACCTCGACAAAATTGCCGATCCGCGCACCGTCGCTGATCACCGCGCCGTCCCGGAGGTGGGCAAAGGGTCCAAGGATCACGTCTGAACCGATCTCGCAGCCCGTAACAACGGTATTGGGGCGCACCAGCACGCGGTCGCGCAACACGGAATCGGCAAGGGTCGAGTGCGCGCGGATGGTGCAGCACTTCCCAATCCGCGTGTTGCCCAGCAGGCTGACGCCGGGCTCAATCACACTGTCTGCCCCGACTTCGACCGCGGAATCGATGTAAGTCGATTGTGGATCGACGATGGTAACCCCGTCACGCATCAGCGCCTCAGCTTTGCGCAACCTCAGGATCCGCTCGATTTGCGCAAGCTCAACGCGGTCATTCACGCCCAGGACTTCGCGCGCGTCCGCGATGGAAAACGCCACAACTTTTTTGTGGTGCTGGTTGAAGATGCTCACAAGATCGGTCAAAAGATATTCTTTCTGCGCATTCTGATCGGAGAGCCTGTCGATGTGCTTCAACAACTCAGTCCTTGAAAAGCAGATGATGCCGGAACTCACTTCCTTGATTCTGCGCTGGGCGGGAGTGCAAAGCTTCTCTTCGACGATGGCCCGCACGGCGGCGCCGCGAGTCCGAACGATCCTGCCGTATCCAGTTGGGCTTTCGGGAAGCATGGTCAACACGGATGCCGATGCTCGGGCTCTCTGGTGGGCGGCAACCAGGTCCCGCAGGGTTTCCGTCCGCAGAAGCGGCACGTCTCCCACAATCACCACAACCGAGGAGCCCTGGCATTCTTCGAGTTGACGACGCGCCACTTTTAGAGCATGGCCGGTCCCTCGCTGCTCCTTCTGTTCCACGAACTCGAGCCCCGGCCGAGCCAGTGTTTCACGAACCGAAGCCGCATCGTGGCCCACCACCATCAGGACAATTTCCGGCGTCGCCGCGAGCGAGGCACTCACCACATAATCGCCAAGCGGGCGGCCCGCCAGCAGGTGAACGAGTTTCGAACGCTCTGATTTGAAGCGAGTCGATTTACCTGCCGCAAGAATAACGATGGAGAAGTCCTGATTGGCCATTCGGATTCCGCTTCCGTCAAAACGCCCGCAGCGCCGAGGGTAGATTGTTACGCGATGCCGCACCGGGCTCTCTCGACCGGGAGGCGAAGCTACGTACAAGGCAATAGCGAAACTGCTGCGCAGCGAACACCCGAGAACTTTATCCCTCACCCATCCAGGCGCCCCAGGCTTTCAGGCTTCCCACGTTGTCGCAAATGGCTTTGAAGGCAGCCGTCAGCGGCACTGCAAGGATCAGTCCCACTGCTCCCCAGAGCCATCCCCAGAACATCATCGCCAGTGTCACGGTCAAAGGATTCAGGCTGACCTGGTGGCCAACAAACTTGGGAGTCAGAACGTTGATGGCCAGGAAGTGCACCACCACAACGATGGCAGCAATTACAAGAAAGGGCGTTGTTGAGGTGTATTGCCCGAGTGCCATCATCATCGGCGGCGCCATGCCCAGGGCGACGCCCAGGTATGGGACCATACTGAGGAAAGCAGCCAGCGGCCCGATCAGCAAGGCAAAATGGAGCCCCATCAATGAAAAAGCGGGAGTGATGAGCGCAGCCGCCAGCAGCGCCACCAGTACGTTTCCCATCACGTAGCGCCGGATCATGTGACCGATGCCCAGGATCACGTTTTCGGCCTGCTGCCGATGCCTGTCCGAAAACAGGTTGAGCGTTCCCTTCCAGATGTGTCCCTTGGCCGTGAGCATAAAAAAAACCAGAAAGGGGACGAACATCACCGTCACGATAAACGTGTAAACTGACCCGATACCCCGCAGGAGATATTGCCCCCAGTGGGATTCCTGCTGTAGCCGGATGGTGGGAAGGTTGGACTGCGGCTCCGCAGGGAGCGGCACTACTCCGGAAGCCAACTTTTCAACGTTCTTCACCACGTCCTGGAGGCTGGCGAATACGTGCTTGAGCGGCGCGCCGTAGGTGGGAAATTCCTGGATAAACTGAATCACCCGGTCATAGACGCCGTATACAACCAGGTAAAGCAGCCCAATGGAGCCCACCAGCATGATCAGCGCCCCCACCCAGCGGGGGATGTGAATCCGCTCCAAAAAACGGACAGCCGGCTCCAGCACAAACGCAATCAGGATGGCGCAGATCAGGGTGATGATGATCGAGCTTGCATAATTAATGCAGGCAATCACGATGGCCACGGCGATGATGCGCCCGCTTGCTGTGGCAATCTTGGTCGCTGAGGGAGCTTCGAATTTCGTCTCAAGCGTCGGCATAACTCGTGAATGATTCTAACTTGGTAGGCCTCAAAATTCCACATCGGCAGTTCGGGTTCGATGAACGAGCCGTGCCAATTGACTTTCATGAGCCGCTAAGGCGAGTCGATGCTAACTGGCCTCAGCCATTCCCGCGAAGGTTTGAATTTGAGGGCTGCCCGGTTATAATGAGCAACACGACTATGGCCACCGATCACTCATGGATGGAAAACCGTCCTCCGCGGCTTGGCGATTTGATTGACGACCACTGCCCGCGGTGCAAGCGCCTGATGAATCACGCCATCGCAAGCTTTGTGGGTGAGAAGGTGGCAAAGGTCATCTGCCAAACCTGCTACTCCGAGCACCCCTACCTGGAAGGCAAAGAGAAGAAGAAAGCGCCAAAAGCCACTGCGTTTGAACAGGTGCTGGACAAGGTTTCCCCTTCAGCCAATGCTCCAGAGGCCCCGGCCGCTAAAAAGCCAAAGGCAGAGTCCGCCGCCCGGCCGCTGATCCGCCACAAGGCTAAACCTCCCGCGAAAAAATAATCTCAGCGCGGCTCCCGGCCTGTGATTTCGACCTCGTGGTTTGAGCGCAAGCGGTAATGGACTCCGCTCCACTCAATCGTCCGCACGAAAGCCGCGATCACAAAATTCCAAAGCATTACCCAGGGAACCAGCAAGGTCAGTTGCCAGTAGCACTTTCCGTACCTGGTCAGCAATTCGTGCTCTTCCGGAAAAATCTCGCCGGCCACAACGGCACGAATTTTCCCTTTTGCAATTCCCAACCCGAGAATTACTGTCAGCAGGACGCCAACCGCTATTCGCTCCCAACCAGCCACCGCCGGGCAAAGCAGCACAAGGAGGCCACAAACGAACGCCAGCGAATAAAGCAAATGGGCCGCCAGTCCCATCGCCCAGAGCCGCGGGGCGTAAACTCGCGTGATGATGATCTGCCGATTCGTCCAACGAATAAACTCTGCGAACGTAGAATCCTGGCGCGAAGCCACCAGGCAGCGCGGCTCGAATCGAATCCTGCCTCCGCCGGCCTGGACGGCATGGCCGAGGCCGTAATCATCGCTCACCGTCGAGGCCCAGTAGCGCTCACGCACCTGGAGCCGTTTGAATTCTTCCGCGCGGATGGCCATGGAACCGCCCCAGGGGAAACTGCTGTCGTGCTCTCCCATAAGCGTTGCGACGGAGGTATCCCATGCGGCGCGCAGTTGTGAAACAAAACTCCGGCCCGGCAGATACCAGCGAAAACCCGTAGTGACCGTCACATCACGGCTGGCAAGGGGCGCTACCAGCGAACGCAGCCACATCGAGCCAGGCCGCGCGTCCGCATCGGCAAAAACCAGCACCTCGGCCCCGGGGGCAATCGCATCCAGCCCGCGCAAAAGATTATGGACCTTTTGGCCTTGTGCTTGCGAGAATCCTGCCACCACCAGCGACGCTTTGCAGAAACCGCCAGAGTCTCGCGCTGTTTCCACTATCAGGGCGCTCAAGATGGCGCAAGCAGGGTCATGTTCGTCGCTCACCACCAGCGCCAAATCGTATTGCGGATATTCCTGCGCCATGAAGGCAGCGATATTTTGCTTAAGCGATGCATCCTCTCCCGTTACCGGAATAATCACGGCGGTGCGCGGCGCATAAGCTCCCACCTTCTGCGCCCGGCATCGCCGCACGTAGTCGAGAAATCGGAAGCCGCTACGCAGAGAGACCGCGCTTTGCGCCAGAAGCAAAATCCCCAGAATAAGAAAGATAATAAAGGCCGCGCCCATGGAAGAGGTTCGAGTCTAGCACAACTTTAAATTCCGCCCCGAAGATCGCCGAAGGGCCGATCTCTGGTTCGGCTACTTCCGCCCGCCCCAGGGTTCCGTCAGCCCCCTCAGCAGATATTGCTTGACAACCTTCCTGAGGGCGCCCTACTATGTCTTTTGACGATATAGCGGACGAGGATATATTAAGAAATGAGCGGGAATCAACGGTCACGGACAGCCCGAAATCTTTCGGGCACCAGCTCGCCGCTCACTCCGGCGGTTTTCTATATTCTTATCGCGCTGGCCGACGGTGACCGGCATGGGTACGCCATCATGCAGGAAGTCAGCAAGAGAAGTGGCGGGACGGTGCGCCTTGGCCCCGGCACGCTTTACGGTGCCATCAGCCGGTTGCTTCGAGATGGGCTGATCGAAGAGACGGAAGAACGTCCCGACCCGAAAGTGGATGATAGCCGGCGCCGATATTATCGCCTCACCGGGCAGGGCGTACGCGCGCTGTCGGCGGAAGCCAAAAGGCTCGAAGGTCTCGCACGGCTCGCGCGATCGACGGAAATTGTTCGCAAGCTGAGAGATGCTTGAGGAGGCTTATGGCGGTTCCGGGCCTGAATAGCCGATTCGCGGAGCGCCTCTACGGGCGTTTGTTGCTGCTTTACCCCCGTGATTTCCGGGCGCGCTTCGGTCCAGAGATGCTCCGGGTCTTTGGAGACACTTATGAGTTGGAGCCGCAGGACGGCAGCTTCGTCAAACGAATCGCATTTTGGCTTCACACATTCTATGACCTTGTACAATCACTTGGGACAGAATGGGTTGAAGCGCTCGCAACGACTGAAAGAGTCGCGTTGTCGGTCGCGACGTTCGTGGAATCGCTTGTCATCCCTGCCGCAATCTGCGGAACTCTGACCCTGGCAGGTTTTATTACCGCAACCCTCACCCGTAGAGCATTGCCTCGGGGATTTGAGAGCCCTGCCGCGGAATGGCAAAGCACGGCCTTCGCCCTTGAAGCTGGCGCTCTTGTCATGATCGGACTGGGAGTTGCCAGCCTGCTCGGAGCGTACCTGATGGCCCCAAGGCGGAGGGCCAGCGGCGTTTGGATCAAACTTTAGCAGCCACATACTGAAATTGACATTTGTTCAGAGCAGACCGTTTCCAATCTGCGTTCGGGGAGGTGTACCCCATGCGATCAGCCATAACGCGTTGGACCAGGCGTGCACTCGTCATAGGCATTCCAGCGATTTTGGCGCTGGTCGTCGTAGGAATGATTTATGAAAAGGCCGGCGAGCGGAAGGACCGGGAGCGCTACCCGCAAATCGGACGGTCGGTGGATGTTGGCGGCCGCACGCTCAACATTTATTGCTCAGGCGAAGGCGGTCCAGCCGTCAGCTTCGATACCTTCGGGCACTCGGCCGGCTACAGTTGGTCCGCCGTTCAGCACGACGTAGCGAAACTTTCTCATGCCTGTTGGTATGACCGCGCGGCCTACGGATGGAGTGAACCGGCGCCGATGCCGCGCACCTTCAAGGATGTCGCCCAGGACTTGCACGCGCTTCTCCACGCCGCCGGCGTTCCGCCGCCTTACGTGCTGGTTGGCGCTGGCGACGCGGCTTCGCACATTCGCGTCTATTACGGCCTATATCCTGACGAAGTCGCCGGCGTTGTCATGCTGAACGCAAACGGAGTGGACAACCCCCGCGCTGCCGTCATTTACCCCGAGAACGCCAAAGGCGGGTGGGCAAGAGAATTCGGGTCGTTTGCGCCTGGCGTCCGAGCGACCGCATGCTCCGTTTTTCCACTCTTGGCCAGGAGCGGCTTGAATCGCTTCGTGACTGGGTCCCACAAACCGCGAAGGACACTGAGTTTCGGGTTGACGACGGAGCAACAGGCGGAACTCGATTTTCTCTCCGACAATCCCACCGCCGTGCAAGGCAGCGAATTGTGCGCCCGGGAAGAGAGCATGCGGCAGGTGGACGCGGCGGGAAATCTGGGAGCCATTCCGCTGCTCGTGCTTGCACCTGAATACGATTTTCCTGAAGCGGATTCCGCACCAGGTTCGGCCGAAGCAGCGTGGAACAAATATCAGCGCGAGCAGGTCCAGCCGGGACTGGCCCATCTGTCAACGCGAGGCAAGCTGATTGTTGATAACCATCCATTGTCGGCGGCGACGATCGTTGGTGCGGTCCGCCAGGTAGTCACAGAATTCCGTGCGACCCGGCAGAAGTAGGTCGGCACTGCACATATCCTGATTTTCCTGGCATTCGATTTGGCGGCTGCCTGCCATGTCAGCGGAAGCGATTACGTGAACTGCGGATCGCGATTTTCGACTGTGGCGCGGACAAGCTCAAGCAATTCGGTCACGATCCCCTCTGGAAGCACGTAGTGCGTCAGGCTTTTGCACAGGGCGACCAAGTCGATGACGCGCGCCAGTCGGCGCCAGTCAGCGGGCAGCTTTCCGCCTGCTCGCAGGTATCCGTTTGAAAAGTGCGGCTCGACTGTCGGGCACGCGGCACGTTCGTAGCGGAGGAAGTGCCCGATGTCTGCAAGCGGCGAGCCCGCGTACGCAAGCTCCCAATCGAGAACACCGGCTGCTGTCCAGCTTTCCGCCATCTTCCGCACCAACAGGTTCCGATTCCCGAAATCGCCGTGCACCAGGCTGCTCTCAGCGTCAAGGGCGGCCAGTTGTTCAGCGTAGGACCAGGCCAGGGCCGATACTTCATCCCTCAGTTCCTTTCCCATGCGCTGCTGCAACACTGCGGAGGTTAGACACAAATCAATGAAGCGTGGCGTCGGGTTAGGTCCGTCCAGGAGTAACGGCGCCAGGCTCAGTCCCGGGCCAAGCCGCCCAGCCTTGGCAAACATTTTTCGTCCGATGGAAGCGAGCGTTTGTCCGATTGCATAAGCTGCCTGCGAAATCGAATGCGCATCTCGTCCGCCTTTCAGTTCACGAAACGTTATCCCCTCGACATAGCGCAGGAGGGCAAAAGGCGGAACATCGTTCGTCGCCTTGGGTTCGACATAAAGAACCTCGGGCGCTGGAACAGAACCGCTGATCAACCTGAGAATATCCGTTTCTTTCCGGCATAACGAAGCATGGTGCTCATAGATGCGAAGCACGACACGTCCGGGCGGCGAGTCGAGTTGGAGCCGGAAATTTGCGTTTCGGAAACCACCCTCCAGTGAGTTCACTTCAATAATTCTGCGGCCGGGAAACGCGGCGCGAACCATTTCAAGAATCTGGACGGGAACGACTCGCCGGGGATCGGGTCGGAGCCAGATTGCCTCAGGTGGAACACCGTCGATCATGATGCACATTATTTCGCTGCACTGCGCCGGGTGGCAACCGGCCTGGCGGCTTGTTCGGGCGCAAGTCTGGTTAGCGCCCCTGAACGGTCAGCAAACGCGCCCGGCAGCGGCCGCGCGGCGTATCACGCGCATCCTTCCGCACCCGCGTTCTGCTAAGATAGGGATGCCCCTCGGGCAGCGAAAAACGCGCATGTTTTCCCGCCACAAACAGATGATCGGGGTTCTCTACCTGCTCGCCGATATTGTGCTTGCGCTCGGCAGCTTCGCGCTGGCGTATTGGGTTCGGGCGCGCTTCATCACGCCGCAACCTCTCTACCGGGATACAAATTACCTCTGGATCATTCCCTACGCCATCATCCTCTGGATCATCGTGGGCCTGGTAACGGGCAGCTATCGAGAAATCCAGGAAGAAAACCTTCTGCGCACTTTCTGGGACCCTATCAAGGCGGCTTTCCTCGGCACGGCCCTGCTGTTCGCCACCACCTTTGCTTTCAAGCTGATTTACATCAGCCGTTTGCTGCTGGCGCTCTACGCCGTCATCCTTCTGCTGGCCATGATCGCTTTTCGATTGGCGGCGCGACGGCTTGGAGATCCGCTGCGGCGCAATTTCGGCGGCTATCGTGAATTTCTGCTTGTGGGCGACACACCAGGCGTAGCTGAAGTAGCGAAGGCTATCGAAGCCAATGAGAAACGCGGCATGCGAATTTTCGGATTCGCGCGCATCGGCCCGGCTGCCGCAAATCCCCAACCCGTCGCCAGCCTGCGCCGGCAGTATCCCGTCTACTCCATCGAGCAGTTGCCTGAACTCGTCCGGCGGCACGTCATTGACGAAGTCGTTTTCGCCGCCGCCAAAGGCGACATGGAAAAGGTTGAAGACGCTTTCCGGCTTTGCGAAGAAGAGGGCGTGAAGACGCACGTGCTGCTCAGTTTTTTCCCGCACGTTATCTCGCGAGTTTATCTCGACCGCCTCGAAGAGATGCCGCTGCTCACTTTCACCACCACGCCGGAAAACGAGTACCTGCTGCTGCTGAAGCGCGCCATCGACTTCACCATGGCGCTGGTGCTGCTGATGATCCTTTCACCCCTGCTGTTGTTGCTTGCCGCCGTCATCCGATTGACATCGAAGGGGCCGGTGCTTTATCGGCAGGTGCGCTGCGGGCTCGGAGGAAGGAAATTCACGGTTTTCAAATTCCGCTCCATGCACGCGGGCGCCGATTTGCGGCGCGAAGAACTCGCCGGATTGAACGAGGTCGACGGTCCCGTGTTCAAAATCAGGAACGACCCGCGATGTACCACCGTCGGCCGCCTGATGCGCAAGTTCTCGCTCGACGAGCTGCCGCAGCTTATCAACATTCTGAAGGGCGATATGTCGTTTGTGGGGCCTCGCCCGCCGCTGCCCGAGGAAGTGGAAGGATATGCGGGCTGGCAGCGCCGCCGCCTTCGGATGCAGCCCGGGCTCACCTGCCTGTGGGCGCTCGAAGGGCGCAGCCGGTTGAACTTCCGCCGCTGGATGGAACTCGATATGGAGTACATCGACAACTGGTCGCCCACACTCGACCTGAAAATCCTGCTGAAGACCATTCCGGTGGTTCTGCTGGGCCGCGGCGCAAGCTGAGAGGAAATCCGCTCCGAGCCGATATCGGAAAACAGCCGGTCAAAGGCCACTGCCGTAGTAAGATGTCCCCATGCCGAACCGCGGCGTCCACTTTGCCCTCACGCGACAGGACCTTGACGGAATTCTTGCTACAGAATCTGATGAGGAACTTCTCAGTGTCCTCAGCGACGGCATTGAGGAACGATGGGATGAGGAATGGCTTGCGCAGACCGACAAAGCCTGGGACGCAATTCACCGCTGCCTCACTGACGGCGAGCTGGCTTATGAAAATGGGAGCTATCCCCTTCGACTTTGCATACTCGGCGGCCAGCAGCTTTACTCAGGAGACGATTACATCGTTTCGCTGAAAAAACCCGAGGAGTGCGTTGCCATTGCGCAGGCACTCGCACGAATCAACATCGACTGGATGCGAGAGCAATACTTTGCGATCCCTTCCAATGATTTTGGAAGAGAGCCCACTGAGGCGGACTTCCAGTACACGTGGGGCTGGTTTACGGGACTTGATAGTTTCTACGGCCGGGCGGCGCGAGCAAACCGGCACGTAATCTTCACGGTCGATCTGTGATTCGAATCAGGCGAGTTGGGCAGCCCGTCGGCCCTGACGGCCGGTGACCGGGTCAATCACGACGCCAGCCCGACTATTGCACCTTACAAGGCAGGTTAATTCTCAACTCTCTTGGGAGAGCTTTGCGTAAGGTAAATCGGGAGCCTGTCGAGCTCACGATCCAGCATGCCTTTTAACAGTTCGTCGCGGACGTCAAAGAAGATCTTCGCCGCGTTCTTTGCCGATCCCTTCGCCCGCTTGGCGACTATCCCGCTTGCGAGGATTGCCGAAACCACATCCAGCACATGTTTCTCTTCCATTCGCACCTTCCGATGATGATTTTGGCTGCCTCCCTCCCGGTTAGGCTGCGGAGCGTCCGGCTTTCCCCTGGTGCTTGAGCATTTGACTCGAGCCCCGAGCGCCACCGCACACGGAGAGTACCTCAAATGGCCGAAATCTGCAATCGGGTGTGTAGGCTGCCCAGGTGGCCCTTGGCAGGGCCGCAGGCCAAGATTGGCTAAGCGCGTTGTTTATCAATGGCATTGCGAGTGGGGCAGGCGATCGCTGAAGGGCGCCGCGACCGATTTTGTGCTCGTCTGCTCT
>DASUJZ010000024.1:0-51154 GCA_036278995.1 Terriglobia bacterium
GGGCGAGGTCTGCCACAAGCTGCAGCCGGTGGACCGAAGTAGAGAAGCAACTGATCAGCACGCGCCCATCGGCCGCCGCCATAATCTCAGACAGCCGCTCACGCACCGCCCGCTCCGAGGGCGTGGTACCGGGGCGCTCCACGTTGGTCGAATCAGAGAACAGCGCCAGCACCCCTTTTCGCCCGTAATCTGCCAGCGTGTGCAGGTCGCTTTGCCGGCCGTCCATCGGAGTGAGATCGAACTTGAAGTCGCCTGTGTGGATGATGACTCCGGCAGGCGTTGTGATGGCCAGCCCGCCCGCCTCAATAATGCTGTGAGTCAAATGAATAAACTCCACATGGAACGGGCCGAGGTCAAAAGGCGTGGCGGGCCTCATCTCACGCATCTCGACACTCTCTTCCAGCCCGTGCTCCACCAGTTTGGCTCTCACGAGCGCCAGGGTAAATGCAGTTCCGTAGATGGGAGCGTCAATCTCGTCCAGCACATAAGGCAGCGCGCCAATGTGATCTTCGTGGCCGTGGGTCAGCAAAATAGCCCTGATTCGGTGTTGAATCTGTCGCAGGTAAGTAATGTCGGGAATAATGATGTCAACGCCTGGCAGTTCGGAGTCCGGGAACATCACTCCGCAGTCAACCACCACGGCATGCTCGCCATACTCGAAGACCATCATGTTCATGCCGAACTCACCCAGGCCTCCGAGCGGGATGGCTCGTAACTTGTTATCAGAATTTGAGATGTTAGTTCCTCCTCCTATTCGTCAGAATCTTATCATAGCTCCGCGAAGTTCAGAGCGTCGACACCGGCAGGCATGAATTGGCCAATCTTAGCGCGCCTTCATGCCATGGCGGACGCTCAAGAAAATCGAGATGAATTGCTCAATCGAGAGCTCTTCAGCACGGATGCTAAAGGGCACCGCAAGCCGTTCGAGTTCAGCCTCAATTTCCTGCCGCGAATACATCGGAACCAGGCAATTCAGAAGTTTTTTTCGCTTGAAAGCAAAGGCCTGCTTCAGGAAGCGGAGGAACTTCTCCTCGTTTTCCGGACTTATGCCACGCCTGCCTGCGTGCACCTCAAATCGGACAAAGGCTGAGTGGACCTTGGGCGGCGGAGTAAAAGCACCCGGCGGGACGTCGAAAACCAAGCGGGCGGAACTGTAAAAGCGAGTAAAGACCGTCAGATATCCGTAATCGCGCGACCCCGGCTGCGCCACCAGGCGGTCCGCAACTTCGCGCTGCACCAGCAGCCCCATGGCACGAACACGTTTGGCAGATCCCAGCACGTGATGAATGATGGGGGAAGTAATGTAGTACGGAAGGTTGCCAAACACGTAGCACTGTTCCGCACCCTGGCGCCGGCAGATATCGCCGACATCCGTGAGAAGAACGTCGCCGTGGACGATCTCCACGTTGGGAGATTGCAAGAACTTTTGCCGAAGCTCATCCGCAAGTGCAGGATCTATTTCAATCGCTATAACGCTTTGAGCGCGCGACGCCAGTAATCCTGTCACGGCGCCGTGGCCCGGGCCCACTTCAATGACAAAGTCGCCGGCATTCAATTCCAGCGCGTCCGCAATCCGTGAACAATAACGATTGTCGGAGAGAAAGTGCTGTCCCAGCTTCGGCCGGTGGCGTTTCATCATAAAAATTCAGCGGCGCCGCAGCGCGACGGAGGCGAGATCGCGCCCTTTGCTTGCTATCTGGCTCGAACCCAATACCTTGACTTTGCCGATTTCCTACTCTAACTTAGCGTATTAAGTCGATGTAACAAATTCCTGGATTAGCCTCATGAAGATCGTTTTTGTTGCCCCTGAAGGTGTGCCCTACTCGAAAACGGGAGGGCTGGCGGATGTTGTAGGCGCATTACCCAAGGCGTTGGCTTCACTCGGCTACGAAGTAGAGACCTTTCTTCCCCGTTACAAGGTCACAAAACCAGGTACCGTTGTCCCGGGAGCAGGAAGCATCACCGTTCCGCTTTCCGGCGGCTTCAAGTTCGCCTCCGCCCAGATTGCCGGCTCGGCCAACGGCGTCCGAACGTATCTGATGGACTGTCCGGGATTGTTCGACCGCGATCAGCTCTATATGGACAGGGGAAAGGATTACCCCGACAACGCCGAGCGATTCGCGGCGTTTTCAATGGGCGCCCTGGAATTCATCAAGCGTTCTTCGCCCGCGCCGGCAGTAATCCATTGCCACGACTGGCAGTCTGCCATGGTCCCGGTCTATCTTCGCAGCCTTTACGCAGCCGACCCGTTCTACGAAAACACCTCCGTGCTTTTCACAATCCATAACATCGGCTACCAGGGGCTTTTCCCTCCCGAGATTATGCCTCGAATCTCCATCGATAAGGATCTCTTCAAAATCGAGGGCTTGGAATACTACGGCAAGGTGAATCTGCTAAAAGGTGGAATCGTCTTCTCAGATTTCGTCTCGACCGTAAGCCAGAAATATGCCCAGGAGATCCAGACTGAGGAATTCGGGCACGGACTTGAGGGCGTGTTGCGCAGCCGTGCCGACCACCTGACAGGCATTTTGAACGGAGTCGATTACGAGGATTGGAACCCCGCCACGGACAAATTGATCGAGGCCAATTTCAGGCCTGAGGACATGCAGGGAAAAGACATCTGCAAGAAAGCCTTGCTGGAAAAACTGGGAGCGCACAATCCTGCCATGGACCGCCCGGTGATCGGCATCGTGTCGAGGTTTGTACGGCAAAAGGGGTTCGACCTGATCGCGAAGGTCGCCGATGAACTGATGCGTGAGGACGTTTATATTGCGGCGCTCGGGACAGGCGAGCCCGAATACGAAGAACTGTTCCGTACGCTTTCAGAAAGATTTCCGGACAAATTTCTGGCCAAAGTTGCGTATGACAATACACTGGCCCACCAGATCGAGGCCGGCGCCGATATGTTCCTGATGCCTTCCCGTTACGAGCCTTGCGGACTGAATCAAATCTACAGCATGAAGTATGGTACAGTGCCCGTGGTGAGGGCGACCGGCGGCCTGGACGATACGGTTCAACCTTTCGATGGCGACAAGGGTACGGGGTTCCGGTTCAGGCAGTATTCGCCCGTGGCGTTGCTCGCATGTTTACAACGGGCAGTTGCCACATTCCGAGACAAGGATGCGTGGTCGAGATTGCAGCAAAACTGCATGCGGGAAGATTTTTCATGGACGCAGTCGGCAAAAAGATACGCGAGCGTCTATGAAAACCTTTACGCAACCAGGACCCAGCGAGCAGCGTCCAGTGTTGTTTCTTCTTCTTAATCTGTTCAATCACCTGGAGGAGTCAATCAATGGCCGGAGGTAACATGCTGGAGTTTAGTGACCAGAATTTTGAGCAGGAAGTCCTGAAGTCCGACAAGCCCGTGCTCGTGGATTTCTGGGCGGAGTGGTGCGCTCCCTGCCGCATGATTTCGCCGGCGGTGGAAGCGATCGCTGGCGAGTATGCCGGGCGGGCGAAGGTCGGAAAGCTGAATGTGGACGAGAACGTCTCGGTGCCAAGCCGCTACAATATCCGAAGCATTCCTACGCTGCTGGTTTTCAAAAACGGGGAAATCAAAGACCAGCTTGTCGGGACTACATCGAAGGACAACCTCGCCAGGCTTCTGGACAAGAATCTCTAACCTTGCCCCAAACCCCGGCAGGACCTGGATACCCCTGGATCATTTGTTCCGCTGCTCGCAAACAGAGCGACGGCTCCCCGCGCCGATTGGCCCATCGGTCCCTGTAATCAGGTTACAATGTGACGAAGAAGGCAGACATCGAAGAGCATGAAGACAAGCGTGGAAAATACTAACGTTGCCATCGTCGGCCTCCAATGGGGTGACGAGGGCAAAGGCAAAGTTGTCGATACTCTTTCCGAACATTTTGACATTATCGCCCGCTATCAGGGTGGCGCCAACGCCGGCCACACCGTGGTTGCCGGAGATACCAAGTACATCCTGCAACTGGTTCCCACAGGCATTCTTCGGCCAGGGAAAATTGCGGTGATCGGCCAGGGAGTGGTCGTCAATCCTGAGGCTTTGCTGCATGAGGTCGAGGGACTCGAAGCCAAAGGGATCAATGCCCGCCAACGGCTTAAAATCAGCGACCGCGCCCATCTGATCATGCCGTACCACCGCAGCCACGAAGTTGCTGCGGAACAGGCGCGCGGCGTTGGGAAGATTGGAACCACCGCCAAAGGGATTGGCCCGACTTACGAAGACAAATCCGGCCGTCGCGGACTGCGCACCGGCGACCTCTGCAATCCTGAAGCGTTTCTGCGCAAATGCAAGGCCGTGCTCTCGGAAAAAGACAGGATAGCTTCGGCGTTGTTCGACGGCACTCCTTTTGGCGGAGAGGAATGGATTGAGGAATATATCGAGAAGGCCCGCGAGCTGCTTCCAATGCTGATTGATGCATCCGATTACCTCAATACCGAAATCGACCGCGGCAAGCGCGTTCTATTTGAAGGGGCGCAAGGCACTTTGCTCGACATCGATCACGGCACATATCCGTTTGTGACATCCTCAAGCGCTTCGGCTGGCGGAGCATCCACCGGCACCGGCGTAGGACCGACCCGGATCGGCGCGGTGATGGGCGTGTCCAAAGCCTACACCACCCGCGTGGGTAGCGGGCCCTTTCCAACCGAGATCGTGGGCGACGGCGGCGAAGAATTGCGCGCCAGAGGAGGCGAGTATGGTGCCGTCACGGGACGCCCGCGCCGCTGCGGCTGGTTTGACGTGCCGGCAGCACGCTACGGCGCCCGGCTGAATGGGCTGAGCGCCATGATCATCACCAAGCTCGATATCCTGGACACCCTTGACGAAATCCCGGTGGGCATGGAATACGAATATCGTGGGAAAAGGTTCACCAGTTTCCCTGCGGATATTGACGTCCTCGATGAGCTCAAGGTCCACTATCGCGCCCTGCCCGGCTGGAAACAGTCAACCTTCGGCCTGAAAGAATTCTCAAAACTTCCTCAAAAGGCCCGGGATTATCTGCACTTCCTCTCTGATCAGGTTGGCGTGGAGATTGCCTTGGTTTCAACCGGACCCGAGCGCGATCAGGCCATCTGGTGCGACGAAACCCGGGCAGCTAATCTCATCTCTGCAAGATAGTCGCAATTCCGGCAGCTCTTTTTGCGGCGACCAGAATACGATGAATCCCGACGCCCCTCCAGTCACAAAGATGCTGAGCTTTGAACAGGCACTCTCGGAAGTTAAGACCAGGCTCGCCGCCGGCGGCATCACTCCTGCGATTGAGGTTGTGCCCCTCAGTCAGGCATCGGGCCGCGTGCTTGCAGAAGACGTGAGCGCCGACCGCGACTACCCTCCCTTTAACCGTTCCACGCGCGACGGCTTCGCCGTGCGCTCCCCGGACGTGCAACGCTCGAACGCCGTGCTCACACTCGATGGTGAAGTACGCGCGGGCGAACATTTCGAAGCGGAGATTGCGCCCGGCCATTGTGTTGCCATCATGACCGGAGCTCCGCTGCCCGCGGGCGCGGATGCCGTGGTGATGGTTGAGCACACCCATACTCAGGATGACAAGGTCGAGATCGAAAAGCCGGCGGCGTCCTTCGAGAACGTCGTTCGTAAAGGGAGCGAAGCCCAGGCCGGGCAGCGCATTCTGCCAAAGGGCAGGCGGATTCGAGCGGGTGAGATTGGGCTGCTCGCGTCTATCGGCAAAGAAAACATCGCCGTTTCTCTCCGCCCACGCGTCGCCATTATCTCTACGGGAGATGAAGTGGTCCCGATTGACCGCCGGCCCGAGTGGTACCAGGTGCGAAACAGCAACTCGGCTATGCTGGCGGCTGTTGTGACGGCGGCGGGCGCAAATCCCTGGGAAATGGGTATCGGACCAGACAGCAAAGAAGCATTGCGAACCCTCATCGAGAAAGCGTTGCAGGCCGACATGCTCCTGCTGAGTGGCGGCGTATCCATGGGCAAGTATGATTTTGTCGAAGTCGTGCTCGCGGATCTGGGCGCAGAGTTTTATTTCAGGAGTGTCGCCATTCGGCCCGGCAAGCCGCTGGTCTTCGGCCGGGTCCAGAATAAGTTCTTTTTCGGACTGCCGGGAAATCCCGTCTCTGGTTTTGTGACTTGCACTCTTTTTGCCCGTCCCGCGATTGGCGTGTTAATGGGTTCCGCGTTTGAGCGCCCCAGCTTTCTCCGCGCGCGGCTGGAGAAAGCGGTGCATCATAAAAGTGGCTTGACAACTTTTATGCCCGCGCGGATTGAAACCCGGAATGCGGAGCCTGTCGTCAGCCTGGTGGGATGGCAGGGATCGGGCGACCTGGTGGGAGTCGCTGAAGCTCATAGCTTTCTGGTGGTCCATCCGGAGCAGCCATCGCCAGCGGCAGGGGACTGGGTGGATGTGATGCCGATGGCAAGCTAGCGTCGTGCGTCGGAAACATTGGCACCGTAGCGCGGCCCGGCGCACTCAGAGGCGTAGCGTTGAAGCAGAAAAAAGCTTCCGGAAAAACAAAGACCTTGAGCCACTATGACCGCGCAGGAAGGGCGCGCATGGTGGACGTTACCAGCAAGCCCTCAACCCACCGGCAAGCCCTCGCCAGCGTGCTGGTCAGGATGAAACCCGAAACCCTGAAGAAGATCAAAAACAATCCCAAGGGCGATCCGCTGGAAATTTCGCGTGTGGCGGGGATTGCGGCGGCCAAGCGCACGCCTGACTTGATCCCGCTTTGCCATCCCCTGCTGCTCAGTCACATCGACGTTCGCGCGGAGTTCTGCAAGAATGGCGTCTCCATCACGGCGGCCGTCCGCTCGACGGGATCGACGGGCGTCGAAATGGAGGCCTTGACGGGCGCCGCAGTCGCAGCCCTGACGGTGTATGACATGTGCAAGGCCGTCGATCATCAAATTGAAATTACGGAGTTGAAGCTGCTCTACAAAAGCGGCGGCAAGTCCGGCGAATTCCGCGCTTCAAAGTAACGCCATCGCATCGCGAGCTGTGTAGATGAAACACATCCTTCGTGCAAGAATTCTGGTCCTCAGTGATCTGGCCAGCTGCGGAGAGCGGGAAGACCGGTCAGGCCCAGCCGTCCGCGAGATCCTCGAATCTCATGGCTGGCAGGTGGCCGCACTGGAAGTGCTGCCGGACGAATTTGATCAGATTCGTGGATGCCTCGAGTCCTGGACGGATTTCGAAGAATGCGATGCGGTCTTCACTTCCGGGGGAACGGGGATCGGGCCGCGCGACGTAACCCCGCAAGCGACCCACGCGGTAATCGAAACCGAAGTGCCTGGCCTCGCTGAGCTGATGCGCGCCGAGGGAATCAAGAGCACTCCGCTCGCAGCCCTCTCTCGCGCTATCGTCGGAGTGCGCAATCGCAAGCTGATTGTGAACCTTCCCGGCAGCCCGCGCGGCGCCCGTGAATCGCTCGAGAGCATCATCGAGGTGCTTCCCCACGCCATCGACCTCGCCCAGGGACGCACCGGCCACTCCGAATAAATCAATTCACCCCTTCCGGTTCTGCGCCTATCGCCTGCGCAAGCTCAGGGTGTAAGATTGTGGAATCAAATTCAATCAGGAGAGCTATGACTTCTCAGTTCCATACCAATGAAGCGGCCGCGCTCGCAACGGGAATCATTCATCACACCAGAGGCCGCTCCATCGACGCGACGACCCGTGAACAGCTCGCGAAACACTTCGCAGATCTCGATCTCGATGCCTTCAGGCCCTATGCCCGATCTCTCGCAACAGATCCCGCCCATCCCTCTGATTTTTATCTGGCGGCTGATGTCGTGAGTGATGGCAAAGCCACTCCGCTGTTGCTGCACGTGGCTGTCAATTCATCTTCGTCCGATAAGCTCCTCGCTCAGCCCGCCCGCATTGAGCGCGATCAGCTTGACGGGAAAGAGGTGCTGCTGAGCTTCATCCCTTTTGACAGCCATGATCATGAAATCATCGGGAGGTTCGCCGAGCAGGTTGAGCCGGCCTTCCTGCCGCGGCCGCAGCGCTCGCAGCCCGCCGTAGCGGCCGGCAATCGTCATCCGGAAATCAGTTTGCCCGCCGTCTTTGACGCCTACCGGACCATCCTGAACAAGCTGGGCGTCAACATGGCATCAACGGTGCAACTCTCCGCGACTCGCGAGATGACCACTGAGGACGCATTAGAACAACGTGACGGCGAGAACCCGGTGGCCACCGGGCACACCCGGGTTTCTATCCGCCATCTGTATCACGCCGGGCTGTGGGCTGCCATTCGCTCCGGATGGCGCGACGGCTACAACGCCGAGGCCGACCATTTCATTGTTTCCGGCAACAGCGTGGACGAGATCGCTCAGTCCGTCGATATGGTCAAGACAGCCATTCGCCACGCCGCCGGTTACACCAAGTTCACTACGGACACCTCGCGCCTTTTCGAGCTCCAGGCTGACTCCCGCCATCCGGATCCCTGGAGCGGCTCCGCCGTCAGCGAGAAATTTCAACAGATCTTCTCCGCCGAGGAACAGCAGTGGCTGCGCAGCGAGTTCTCGAGACCCTTTGACCTCGGCGGCCGTAGATACAGTTTCAGCGAATCGGAAATCGTTCGCCTGGGCGTCAAATTCGGCCAGAGCCTCAAGCTGAATGAAGAGCTCTACGACTACATCTTCGAGACCAAGTCCAGCGCCGGCCTGGACACCGCGTTCGATTTTGAGCCGTCCATCGATGAAGCCGAGACGCTGACCACCGCCAAGGAGCTGCTGTTTTACATGCACTGGCTCAAGGCGCGCGGCCGGGCCGCTCAGCTTTGCCCGCCGAACCTGGGATTCAAAAAGCGTCAGGCATATCCGGTTGCCATGGCCACTTCGCCGGCGGATGGCGTCGGCCTGCTGGATTATTGCCATCACAAAATGTGGCCGGAGCTTCCCAGGCGCGTCGAAAAAGACTTCGCCGGAAAACCCCTCGACGAGCTGGCGGCGCGCGTTGCGGAACTCGCTGACGTGGCCAGAAGTTTTGACACCACTCTGAGCATTCACTCCGGCAGCGGCAAACAGGCCGATGTCCTCGAGCGCATCGGGAAGTCGACTGCTGGGCGTGTAAATTACAAAATCTCCGGCGAGCTTCAGTTGCAGCTTTTCGATGTGCTGCGAAGCCAGCCGGCGGATTCTCACTGGCGAAAGCTTTATGAACGCATGGTGAAGCGGGCGAATGATTTTGCCGCCGCCGGAGCGTTTGGCTATGAAAGCGAGCTGGCTGCCAGGTACGCATCACAGGGCCTTGAATATGACCTGGGCGACGCATCACGCGGGCGCGTTGATGGCAACCTCTTCCTGGTTTTCTGGCTGGGGAATCTGGTGGGTAGCCGCGATATGGATTCGCCGGACGGCGATCGGCGCTTTTTCAAAGAGAAAATCGACGAGCTTCCAGAGCACCTTCTGGCAGAAGTCCAGCGGCGCAACAGCCGGTACGTCGTCTGGCTGGCCGAGCACCTGCAGGGCTAGCGGAGGCGATGCCGCTCAGCCTTATGCCGCTTTTGAGACTCTTTCTTCCACGCGGTAAAGCATCTCGCCGGCGCGCGGCACCAGCAGGACGCCCTCTTCTTCCCGGCCTTTCCATTCCTCCATGTTGACGCTTGCCGGATCAAGGTAACCAAGGTTAATCCTCCGGCAGCGCTCTTTGGATATTCCCGTCGCCAGGGTTACCTGAATGCGTGGCGTCTCCGTGCCGGTTGCGGCATCATACTTGCCCAGCCCTTTCACGTGGGTCGAATGCGCCAGCACGCCGCCGGGAAAGTGCTTGAACTTGTCCCACTGCGCCAGAAAATAGTCGCGGCAGTGATAGCCGATCTCTTCGATAATCTTTCCATGCGTGTAGCTGACTTCGGTTATGTGCGGCGCGTAGATCACCACTTCACCGCCGTCGGCTACGGCGGGTTCCATCTTGTACATCCCTTTCGCGCCGGTCCAGAGGTCATCATAGAGCGTCGGCATTACTGAAAGCACCCGCCGAAAAGGCTTCTTGACGTAGATAATATGTTTGCGCGCCGAAAGCTCTGATGCGGCCTTCCAGGCTTCCTTGGCCGTTCCAAAGTACAGCCCCTCAAAGCCGCCGTGGGTGACCACCAGCGCAAAGCAGGCCACGGGCCGGTCAATCATCTCGGCAGCCCGGTCGATGATGGCCCGCACCGGCGTATAGCCTGCGCCGATGATCTTATAATTGGTCATCAGCGCGCCCGTCCAGTGGGTCTGGTTGATGATTTCCGATCCGCCGATCCCCGGGAAAAAGTATTTGTTGCCGCCCGAGAATCCAACTACTTCGTGAGGAAAAACCGGGCCGCAAATGATGATCTGGTCATAATTCAGAATCATCTTGTTCAGACGAACCGGAATCTCCTTCTCCACCACGCCGCCGGTAATCTCGCCGATCTCCTTGGCCGGAATCACGCCAAGCGTCACAAAACTTTCCGGCTTTTCCCAGTGGTGATTAAAGATGCGGATTTTGCCGACTCTTCCGTCCACCACCTGCCGCCCCACCAGCTTGCCAAGGTGCTCGTCATCCATCAGCGGATGCGTCCCAAGCGCCACCAGATAATCCAGCGCAGCCACGCGCGGGAATAAATCGCGCTCAAACAGATCGAACATCAGCGGCATGGGCATGGTACGAGTGCCGTCGGGGATAATGATCAACACACGCTTGCCGTCAACCGCCAGCGTCGCCAGGCCTTCGTGGACAGTCCGGCCGACTTCCTCGCTGGTCAGGTGGCGGTCCGCAAAACCCTGCCCCATCACCATGGCAATCCTCCTTCAAAATCACCTCTGAGCGCGGTGTGCCTCGGCCTGAGCCTCCGCAGCGCCTATACTCCACTATACGCCGAAAAACCGCCGTCAATCGGCACAACGACTCCCGTCACAAACGCCGACGCCGGCGACAGCAGCCACAGGACGGCCCCAAACAGGTCTTCCGGGCTGCCAAAGCGCGCCATCGGCGTGTGGTCAATAATTGACTTGCCGCGCGCCGTCAAGGCGCCCGACTTTTCATCGGTCAGCAGGAACCTGTTCTGCTGGGTCAGGAAGAAACCCGGCGCGATGGCATTCACCCGAATCTTCGGCGAATACAACTGCGCCAGGTGTACTGCCAGCCACTGCGTAAAGTTGCTCACTCCCGCCTTGGCTGCGGAGTACGCCGGAATCCGCGTCAGAGGACGAAACGCATTCATCGAGGATATGTTGAGAATGGTTCCCCGACCTTTCTCCGCCATGATTTTGCCGAACACCTGTGAGGGAAGGACGGTCCCGATGATGTTGAGATCGAAAACCCACCGCAGCGCGTCGGCCGGCAGATCGAAAAACGCGAGCTCGGCGCTCGTGGTTGCCTGGGGCTTATTCCCGCCGGCTGCGTTCACCAGGCAATCGACCCTCCCGAACTTCTCCAGCACCGCGGTCGAGGTCTGCCGCAGGCTTTCTACGTCCAGGACGTTGGTCTGTACCGCCAATGCCTGGCTCGATCGCGCGCCCATCTTCTCAAGGATGCTCTCGGCCGGAGCGAGATTCAAATCCAGAATCGCCACGTTGGCGCCGCATCCCACCAGGGCCTGCGCAATTTCGCCCCCCAGTATTCCCGCCCCTCCCGTGATGGCGACCGTTTGCCCGGTAAAGTCGTACATCCGCTTCAATTGTTCCAAGTCCATTCAGGTATAGCCTCCCATCAGGTTTGTGAAATGAGCACGACTCCGCGATTTCGCAGACCTATTTTGCGCGTGATCCCAGCGCCCGCCCAGCCGCTCCACGGGTGTGAGTAAGGTGGAAGCCTAACATTCCCGCAAGCATCGGCGCAAGCGATGCACGGCTGGATGTTGCCCCGCTTTTTGGCCTGGTGGTAGCATGGCACTCGAATCAAGCTGCGGAAAGGAATCTTCTTGTCTTACTACAAAGGACTGAGTCTCGATGGGAAATGCGCTCTGATCTTTGGCGGGACCAGCGGACTAGGCAAGGCTATCGCCATCGGATTTGCCGAAGCCGGTGCCGACGTGGTCGCGGTCGGCCGCCGGGCTGAGCAAGTCCGGCGAACCGCACAGGAAATCAAGGCCGTGGGCAGAAGCACCTTTGGGATGACCGGCGATGTGACTGACCGGGACCAGATTCAGGCGGTGATCGACAGGATGCTGGACGAGATGGGCCGGATCAACATACTGGTGAATTCCGCCGCGGTCACGAAGCGCGTCCCGTCGTTTCAAGTCGAAGACAGCCTGTGGAACGACATCATGAAAATTAACCTGAAGGGCGTCTGGAACACCTGCCAGATGGTCGGCCGCGTGATGAAGGATCAACAGCACGGGCGCATCATCAACATCGCTTCCATCGCCTCCTTCGTCAGCGCGCACGAGGTTGCTCCCTACGCAGCCAGCAAGGGCGGAGTGGTCCAGATCACGCGCTGCCTGGCCGCAGAGTGGGCCAAACACAACATCACCGTGAATGCCATCGCGCCGGGCGTCTTTGAAACCGACCTCAACCGTGACATCATCAATCGGCCTGAGCGGAAGGCGTCGATTTTTGCACACACGCCAATGAAGCGTTTTGGGCAGGGGGAGGAGATAAAAGGCGCGGCCATCTTTCTGGCCTCAGACAGCGCCAGCTTCGTCACCGGAGCTTCCATCCCTGTCGACGGCGGCTTTTTGGCTCAGGGCATCGGAGAGTAGCTCCGGCACTTTGCCCGGCACGAAGCGTCCGCTCAGTATTCCCACCGCGTGCCAAACCGCACTTCATTTCCGCGAAGCGGACCAAGGATCTGCGCCGTATTGTAATGCGTGTATCCGAAGGTCAGGCTCACATGCCTGCTCACTCGCAGCGAAAGCGTGGGGCTCACCTGCCAGGCGTTTGTTAACGCCCCCTCGCGTCCCGTTTGCTGGACGCCGATACCGCCGCTCAGGTCGTATCCCAACGGCCCAACGAGTGATCCATAAATTCGCGGCACAAGCTCATGCCGCTGGTAGAAACCGGGATTAAAAAAGCCCATGAACACATTCTGCCCCTGGCCCGCAAAGCCCTCGATCAAGCCTTCATAGCCCAGGTCCAATGACAATCCCGAGGATTTGAAGACCTGCCGGGTAAAAACCATCGATCCCCCGCGCCCCTGATCACGATCTGCCTGGACAACTCCTTGCGGCACCCCGTTTACTTCCACCCTGTGGGAATAATCCTCGGATGTATATCGCCCGTACCAGTACGCCAGATGCAGCTCCGTGCGGGGAGTGAAGAAAAAATTGAGGCGCGCCTGGAGTCGGTCCTCGATCACTCCCAATCGTGCGGCCAACGGAGTGTACGTGATGGCCGACTTCGTCGCGTCCAGGTCCACCGAAATCTTTTTACCCAGCCCCAAGCTGATGCCTGCCAGCCCCACGGGGCGCTCTGCCGCTCCTTTGATAAGACCAGGCTGCCCGGGAATGGAAACTGGTTCGCCGGGTCCGAAGCGCGTAAATCCCGCGCCCCCGCGCAACGTCAGCCAGCGGCCGAATCGCGTGGACTGCCGGTAGAGAAAATTGTACGGAGCGGCGGCGCCTGTGATTCCCGTCGGAATCTGGTTGCCGTTGCCATCCCGTAGCGGCCCGGGAGGACTATCGCTGGGAAGAGAGCTGAATGAAACATAAGACGTGGTCGCGGGAAACACGTTCATGGCGATTGTAGTCCCGTAGGTGTACATCCGCAGGTCTTCGTTGGGCAGTCCTGAACGGTTGCCGAACTGGCTGGGCGGCCCGATTTCGCGCGTGTACGCCGCCGTGGTCGTCAGCGTCACTCGCGCTTCGCCAAGCACTCGGTTGCGCAGGGTCGCCACCTCGGCAGCACCAGGGCTCAGCTTTTCGGCCTGGTTCAGCAGGCGCAGGGTGTCGCGACGGTGGTGTTGCGCGTGCTCGATGCTGGCCAGCAGAAAGACCGCGGAAAAATTATCTGGCTGCTTCTGAAGCGCCTGCGCTGCCACCGCGTGGGCCTCGGGCAGCTTGCCCCTGTAAAATGCGATGCGCGCCTTGCCCAGCAGGGCCGCCGCATCGTGCGGGTTCTGCTTCAGCAGCAGATCGTATGCTTCCAGAGCCGCGTCGTACTTACGATCGAACGTGAGCAGGCGCCCCAGCTCAAGCCTGGAATCTCGGTCATCCGGATAAATTTCAAGAACGTGCCGGTAGTCCTTGATGGCGGCCTGCCGCTGGTTTAGCTGCGACTCCTGATATGCAAGTCCCTTCAAAGCGATCCTGTCCTTCGGGTTCTTTTCCAGCCGCTTGCGATAAAATTCGATCCACGACTGCGGCGAGGCGTCAGGCTGCGGCCTCGACGTTTCCCGCTGGGCCGCCTGCTGAAGCTGCCCGCTGCTCTGCGCCTCCATCGCCGCACGCGGGGCTAGCGTGCAGACCACCAACACCAACAGCAGGACCGGAAACCGGCGGATTGTCCTGCCGTCCATCCGCTCCGTCACGCCGCAAACACCCAGCATCGCTTGGCCGGACTTTCTCAATCCAATACCTCCATGCAGGTTCCTCTTTTGAAAGTTGCGGCTGCGCCGGGCGCTGCCCATTTCCTGCTCGGTCTTCCCTGGCCCCCCGCGGCGCAAAATCGGCGGCAGGCTTCAGGACACCTGGCGCGTGACTCCAACGTGAGTGACTTTTTCCCAGTGCCACGACCCGGTCAGGAACCGCACAACGCCCTCAAACCGGTAATAGAGCACCAGTTGGCGATAGCCAAGGTTTTCGATGAAGGCAAACCAGAGCAGCTTTGCGAGGTCCGCATAACTCGGATAGCGGCGATACGTCAGTTCTTCCAGGAGAACCGCGCCGATTGAGAGCAGCCCGCCATACGCAAGGCTGAGAAGGACGAACAGCAGGTACAGCAAGGCCGGTACCATGCCAAAAATGATGGCCAGCGGCACCATGAAATAACCCAGAAACTCCACCACAGCCCCCAGCGCTTCCACATACAGGTGAAAAGGAAAGCTGAAGTTGCCGACGATTCCGTACTTGCGGTTGAACAGCATTTCGGAATGTTTCCAGAGCGTCTGGCACAAGCCGAGCTGCCATCGCCGGCGCTGCTTGCCGAGCATCCTCAGCGTGGCCGGACATTCCGTCCAGCAGACCGGGTCGGATGTGAACGACATCCGAATCCGCCGCCCGTGCAGCGCCGCCCAGTGATGCAGTTGGATGATCAGGTCCATGTCCTCGGTCACCGTGTCGTGGGCGAATCCGCCCGCCTCCATCACGGTCTCGCGGTGGAACACCGCAAATGCGCCTGAAACAATCAGCGTCCCGCCCAGCAGGTCCCATCCCGTGCGGCCAAACAGAAAACTGCGGAGGTATTCCACCACCTGGAAGCGCTCGAGAGACGATTTGGGCAGGGCCACCTTCATCACGCGCCCGTCGCGAATCTGGCAGCCGTTCATCACGCGCACGATCCCGCCGCTGGCCACGGTGTTGACGGGTGAATGGATCACCGGCCGCATCAGGCGTAACAGGGCATCCTTCTCGAGGATCGAATCCGAATCCAGTGTGCAGAAATAGGGTGTGCGGCAGATGTTGATGCCGACGTTCAAGGCGTCCGGCTTGCCGCCGTTTTCTTTGCTGACCACCAGAAGGTTGGGCAACTCCGGATTCATGTAGAAGCCGAGCACCGGCCGGGTGGGAATTTGCGGGCGATAGATCAGGTCCATCTTGGTCAACTGGAAATGCTCCACCAGGCGGGCAAGCGTGCCGTCATTCGACCCGTCATCCACCACCACCACCTCGAGCTCCGGGTAGTCAGTTTGGAGCGTGGATTTTGTTGTCTCCACGATCATCTGCTCCTCATTCCATGCCGGGATCACAATGGTCACGGGCGGCGTCACGGGTGACTCGCGGATTTCATCCATGTCCTGATAGGCCATGCGGCGGTTGTACAGCCAGACCGTTGCCAGGGAGAGCGCCATCAACAGCGTGTACACACCATTTCCAATAAGGAAATAGGAGATGATGAGAATATTAAAAATATCCATCCCGTGAATAAAAACCTGTCGCCACAATTCCATTACGCTAATCGTCCCCCTGGTTCCGGATATCTCCCAGAGCCTCTTGAGCGAGGATTCGCACGTCAGAATCCGCTTCCCTCGCCGCCACCTCTTCCACCCATTGCTGGATTTGAGGGTCAGGTGACTGCCCCAACAACTCAAGGAAGCTCGTACGCAGTTTTCCGTTTCCCGCCCCATTCTCAAGCGCGGCAATCATGTAGCTGGTCTTGCCCATTTCTGCCAGATGGCGCAGCACTGCTGTTTCCCGGCCGTTCCCGGTTTCGGTAGAGCGCGTCATCAAAGCAGGAATCAGCCCCGCGCGCTGGAACTCATCGGCAATCTGTTCCCTGCTGTACCGGTCGCTCGTGGCAAGAAAGTGGGCGGTCAGGAGATCAAGGCCCGGCGCTCCGAAACCTCTCAGCGTCCGCACCGCGGCTTCGCGCACCCGCCAGTTGGGGTCCGTGAGCGCTTTCGAAATCCGCACGGCGTGCTGAAGAAACCTGCTTCCTGCGAACGACCTCGCCGCGTGAAGCCGGACAAACCATATCGAATCATCCAGCAGCTTAAGCAGCGTCGAAGCCGCGCGCTCATCTGCAAGCCGAGCGATCACCGGGGCAGACCTGGCCCGCACGTCGGGATTTTCGTCAAACGGCAGGGCTGTCAGGCAGATCTCGGCCATCTCCTCGCTGAAGTTTCTGCTGTCCAGCCGGAATTCCGGCCTGCCGAGAGCCTCCCGCTCCACGATTTCCCGGATCACATCCGTGGCCAGAAAACGAATTCGCGGATTGGTGTGCCGGAGTGAGTCACGCAGCTTGCCGGCGCTTTGGAGCGAAAAACTCACCAGCGCCGATTTCAAGATCCTCACGGAGAGGTTGCCTGCGGGATCCACAACCGCTTTGTGGAGCTGCTCCACCAGGGGCGGGAAACTCGCGGGGTGATGGATTGCGGCAAGCGAGCGCACGGCCACGACCTGAAGATCAGGATTGGGATCGTCAAGCGCCTTCACCAGCAGCGGCCAGCTCGCTTCATGGCGAATCAGGCCCAGGTTTTCCGCGCTCTTGGAGCGAATCAGAAAGTGCAGGATTTTCACCCGCCTCAGCAGCCCCTGCGGATTGGAAAGGGCTTCGCGCAATGAGGCCTGGTCAACCCGCCCCATCAGGCGTTGCTGCCAGATCTTTACCAGCCCCAGGTCCTCGCACAGCCGTCTAAGCCTGGGTTCTTCCGCCGGCGAAACTTTCTTCTCCAGGCAAAGCCGTTCCAGAACCGTAAGGCGGTCGGGACACGCGATCGTGCGCAGTTGCTCAAGCCCGTCAGGGTAGTCGAGCCGCTCCGAAAGCACCCCTGCAACCACGGGACTGTACCGCTCGCGGAACGCATCAACCCGCCTGAAGAATTTCTGGCGCCGGTGGCGGCGATGGAAAACAACTCCGATCAGAAAGATGTTTCCCAGAAGCGCAAGAACGAAAAGCGCAAGGACCACCAGAGTGATGTTTTCAATCAGAAATGGCATAGCATTCAAAACCTGGAGCTGAGCCCTCCCGCCCCGGCATCAACATCCTGGCGTGTCGCGGGCTGCGGCGGATGTCCCTCACGTCCAAGTTATCGGCTGTCGGGGAAAAATGATGAGCGGGATTCAGGCGGATGTGTAGGAAGGCGGACGTCGCCGCGCAGGAGCAGCGGGAGCTTACAAGGTTGAGGCGGGGTCAACGGATTGGCCGGTGAGAAGCTAACGCTTGACTGGGAGTCCCGCCTTTTTCCAACCGGTCAGACCGTCCCGGTAAACATTGACGTCGCCATAAGGGAATCCCTGCGCCAGCAGAATGCGGCCTGCGGAACGGCTGAAGGCGCAGATGTCGCCGCCCGATTCTCCGCCCTGATAAAGCACAATCGTCTTGTCTTTGGGCAGGCGGTTCCATTGCTGCTGGAAAGAATCAATCGGCATATTGAGCGCCCCGGGGATATGCCCTGACTCAAAATCCTTCGCGGTTCTCACGTCCACAAACAGGGCCTGGGAGTTGGCGTCGTGGAGCTGCTGCGCTTGCTGGGTTCCAATCATCTTCGGCTGGCGCTTCTTCGCCTCGTCCTCGCTACAGGCTGCCGCGGAATTCTGGTAGCCCGCCAGGAGATTGGATGTTCCGCCCAGGACCTGCATCGTGTCCGATGAAGTTTTAGGCGCTTGAGCGGGGGCGGATTCCTGGCCGGATTTGCTCTTCACCGGAGGGGCTGGCGCCGGTTCCGCCGGCTTCGAGCTGCCGCTCGCCGTCGAACCCTCCACGGCGGCTATTTTCAATTCGTTTTCCACGAGTTGAGCAAAAGTCGGATACGGAACAGGCCCCACCATGGGCTGGCCGTTAATAAAAAATGTGGGCGTGGCGTGGACTCCCAGGGCCCTGCCGTCCGTGAGGTCCTGGTCCACCCGCGATGCCATTTCGCCTTTCTGGAGGCAGGCGACAAATTTCTGCGAGTCGAGCCCCATCTCTCCGGCATACCGGTTAAGGGCCGGCGGGCTTAAATCCTGCTGGTGGTCGTACAACATGTCCACCGCCTGCCAGAACTTGCCCTGCTGGCCCGCGCATTCAGCGGCTTCTGCCGCTTTCTCGGATTCGGCGTGGACGTTCACAAGAGGATATTCGCGGAAGGCAAAGCGTATCCGGTCGCCGTACTTCTCCCGAACCTGCTTGGCCGTCATTTCAGCCTGGCGGCACGCCGGACACTTGAAATCTCCAAATTCAACAATCGTCACTTTCGAGTTCGGGTCGCCATAGAAATGTGTATCGGGACGCACCAGATGAGTCTTCACCGCCTGATGCGTCGGAGCCACCGGCGGCGGCATGCTTCCGTGCGAGGTCAGAACGACAAAGGCGGGAACTCCCGCCACAAACGCAAACAGGATCAGAGCGAAATTCCGCTGCACCGCAGAGAGCGCCTGAGCCGGTTCGAGCGGCTTCGGCGCGTGCGAACGATCCGCGATCGACAAAATAAATATCGCCGTCACCAGCAGAAACGACAGCACGCACCACATGCACCACGAATGCAGCACGAAAGCTTCAATCCCGGTCAGGTAAACCGAAAACAGAAATCCCGCGCCTGCTACCACCATCACCACGTGTTGCGTAAGGCGTACATAAGCGCTCGGCAGCAAAGGGTAAAGGAAAAGCAGCAGCACCAGGAAGGCATACATGAACACGCCGTACATGGGCACCGGCAAGGCGCCAAGGTGGGAATACTCGCTGGCGCGTACGGCGTCACAGCCTCCTCCCATGCAAACCATGGGGTGAGCTGGCGAGGTGTACTCCCACAGCAGGTAGATCGAGTCAAATAATCCAACCAGGCTGAGAACCATCAGCAAGATTTTTCGCATGATTCCTTATCCTACGGCGCCTGGGTCCTGCGGGACACAGGCGGTCCTTTATTTGCCTTTCGTGCGGCCCCAAAGCAACTCCGGGCACTCCCCTAAGAGTATAATCCAAGCTTCGCCCCGCGGAACCCCTACGGCAAGCTTCTTCGCGAGTGCATTGGATTGGCCGGCCCGTGTCCCCGGCCCAGCGGCAGACCTTCGCGGATGGCGGCGGTCACAAACTCCTTGGCCAGGGCGACACTCTGCCGCACCGGATTCCCCTTAGCCAGACCGCATGCCAGAGCCGTGGCAAAGATGCAGCCCGTCCCGTGGCGATTCAGTGTTGCAATCCGGGCCGAAGCAAACTCGACGAACTCATGCCCGTCAAACAGCACGTCCACAGCGCTCGCGCCTTCCGCATGCCCGCCCTTCACCACCACGTTTTGCGCGCCAAAGCTATGGATCACCCGTGCCGCCTCTTTCAGCCCATCGATTCCGTCGATCGCGCGCCCCACCAGAGCGCCCGCTTCGTGCAGGTTTGGCGTCACCACCAGGGCCAGCGGCAGCAATCTTTCTCGCAGAGTTGTAACAGCTTGGGGATCGAGTAACGGTATCCCGCTGGTCGAAACCATCACCGGGTCTACCACCACAGGAATTCCACCGTGCCTCCCGATTTCGTCCGCCACCGCCACGATGATCCCGGCATTCGCCAGCATACCGATCTTAACCGCATCGCAGCCCACATCTTCAACGCACACCTTCATCTGCAGGGCCACGAACTCCGGGTCCGTTTCCACGATCCCAAAGACGCTCTCCGTGCTCTGGGCCGTCAAAGCCGTAATTGCCGTCATTGGGTAAACGCCCAGCGCGGATGCCGTCTTCAGATCGGCCTGAATGCCGGCCCCGCCGCTCGAATCAGAGCCGGCAACGATCAGCAGGCGGGCAGGCTTTGCTGCGCTCGCTTTCATAGCTTTTTCATTTTACCTGGATTGGGTCCGCATGGAGGTCGGCTTGGAACCGGCGGCCAGGACCCGTGCTGCTTAGACGGCTCAGCGATAAAATAAACGTGCCGTTATTTTCCTGAAGAGGTGCAACATGCCCGCCAGCATTCGAGTCGAACCGAGCGGCTCCGGCCGTTTCCAGGTTACCGTCACGGAAGGCTCCAGCCAGTCCACCCACACAGTTTCGCTTAGCCCCGACTACTACCAAAAGCTCGCCGGGAATCAGGTCTCTCAAGAAGTGCTCATCGAGCGGTCGTTCCAGTTCCTGCTCGAGAACGAGCCCAAGGAGTCCATACTGCGGGAGTTTGATTTGCCCCTCATCGGCCGCTACTTTCCCAATTATGAACGGGAGATCCGCCGGCGCCTGGCCGGTTAGTGATTCAGTTCCCGCGCGGGCAGCGGAGCAAAATCGCGGCAATCTGCCTTCCGAAATCCGCCCTCAGGGAGTCGCGTACCCAAGGCTCTTGAGCATTTCGATGTCCTGTTTAGAAAGCCGCCCCTGCGGATTCAGGCCGCGATTGGTATCTTTGAACCAGGTATCCAGGTCTTCCTTGTACCCACTGATGTTCGCGATGCTCACGTTGTTTGAGGCAAGCGGTTTTTCCTGTGAGAAGGCGTCGCCGAGCCGGTAAATCTTCAGATCATCGCTGGCTCCGGACGTGATCACCTTGATATCGCCCTCGACAAATCCCCGCAGCGAAGGAGATCGCTTCGTCTCGGCCCACGTCCAGAACATGCTCATCCATTGCGGCGGCAGCAGTGTCGGTTCCGCATAGGTCAGGAAAAAGGTAGGCTGCCCCGTAGCGTCCTTTCCGCCATTCGCGATCACGGGGTGCAGGCTGTATCCCGACTCCCCCGGAAATTTGAATTGCAGGCCGATGTAACTCAGGACCGTCGGCACAATGTCAAGCGTGGAAACGTTGGTGCTGATCCGTTCCCCCTGCGGGATTTCTTTGGGGTACGAATAGATCATTGGAATATGCACGGCCGCCTGGTCGATGTGTTCGCCGTGCCCCCAGATGCCGTTTTCCCCCAGGCCTTCGCCATGGTCCGCCACAAAAACAATCAGAGTGTTGTCTCGAACGCCCAGGTCGTCCAGCAGCTTCAGCGTTTTCGCCAGGTCGTTATCATCAAATGCAATTTCGCTGTCGTATGCGCTGATCTTGGCAGCCCGGTCTGCATCGTCCGATGCCGATACCGGAAAGATTTTGGCGTTTTTTTCCTGCGGAAGGTTGGCGAATTCGGAATGCAGATCATAAGGATGGTGCGGATCAAAATAATGGACCCAGAGGAAAAACTTCGAGTGGCCGTGCTTTTCAAGCCAGCGGCGGCTCGCGTCGCCCACTTCGTTGCCGCGGCGGGCCGCGTTAACCACTTTATAATGGTACGAAAAATTCTCGTTGTAGATGTTGAAGCCGCGCCCCAGGCCGGTGATTCCCTTCTTCAGAGGCCAGGAACTCACAAACGCCGCCGTGTGGTACCCCAGGTGATGGAGTACCTGCGCCAGCAGAACCGGGTGGGGGCTCTCGGACATGTGCATCCCGTTGATCGTTGCGCCGTGCTGCTGCGGATAAAGCGAGGTCATCATCGAGATGTGGGAAGGTCCGGTAAGGGGAATCGCTGTATAGGCGTTTTCAAACAGGACCCCGTGCGCCGCCAGGCTGTCAATTGTCGGCGAGGTCCGCCGGGCATATCCGTAGCAGGAAAGATGGTCGGCCCGCGTCGTGTCAAACGTCACCAGCAGCACGTTCGGCGCGTCTTTCAGGTCGAAATGGGCCTTGCTCACCTTGGCGCGCTGCCCGGCGAACGACATCAACGCCACAAGAACAACCGCCAGCATCGCGCCACAGAGTCGGCGCATCAAATCACCTCCGATATTCAGTATAGAACAGCCACCCGGCACAAGTCGGAATGCGTCCCGATTTTCCGAAGCCCTCAGCGTGGAAAGCGGCCTTCAAGTCTCTGCACCCATTCGTGCGACGGCTCAATTTCCTCCGTCATCAGATCACGTTCCACGCTTCCATCTTTCATTTGGATAATCCGGTCGGCACACAGCGCAACCTCAGGGTTGTGGGTCACCATCACGATGGTCAGGCCCAGGTCTGACTTCAGCCGCAGCAGCAGCTTCAGCACCGCTTCGGCATTTCTGGAATCCAGATTTCCCGTCGGTTCGTCAGCCAGCAGAATGTCCGGATCGTTAATCAGGGCGCGCGCGATGGCAACACGCTGCTGCTCGCCCGCGGACAATTCGCTCACCCTCCGCAGCCGCTTTTTTTCCAGCCCTACAGCCTCCAGAAGGCTGTCAATCGATCTGGGAGACGACCGCGACTTCCACCCCATAAGCCGCGGAGCCTCGATGTTGTCCCGCGCTGAAAGGAAGCCGAGCAGATTAAACCGCTGGAAGACGAAGCCAATTCGAATATTCCGCATTCGCGCCCGGCCCGTGTCCCCGAGCGACGATATCGAGATGCCGTCCACCAGGACCTCGCCCGCGGTCGACTTCGCCAGACCTGCAATCAGGTAAAGCAGCGTCGACTTGCCGGAGCCGGAAGCTCCCATAATCGCCGCAAACTGGCCAGCCGGAATTTTCAGGTTCAGCGCATTCACAGCAGGCGGAGCGCCAGTTGCGCCGTCGTAAATCTTGGTGAGGGCACGGACCTCGATCAGGGCGCGCGGCTCTCCGTCGTCAATGCGGCTTCGGTTATTCATAAGCAAGCGCTGTGATCGGCTCGCAGGCGCTGGCGCGATAGGCCGGATAGGCCCCGCCCAGCACGGCGCTGGCCAGCGCAATCGCTCCCACTCGCAGCACGGTTCCGCCGGGCAGCATAAAATGAAGCGCTGGATAGATGGACAAAACAATCGATCTGGTCAGCAGATACAGAACCAGGGAAAGCCCTCCGCCAAACAGGCACAGCAGGCAGGCCTCACCCACAAACAGCCGCAGCATGTAACGGCGGCTGGCGCCCAGCGCGCGCAGAATTCCCAGCTCGCGCGTCTGCCCCAGCACCTGAACGTAGAGCGCCAAAAAAATCACCAGAAAATTGATGATCCCGGCAAACACGATGATCACCAGCAGAAACTGTCGCAAGCCAAGAAATGATGATGGCGTGATCAGCGTGGCAAGATCGCTCATCCGGGTGATCTGGTAATCCTTCAGGGCACCGCCGGCAAACTCCCGCAGCCGCGTCTCCACTTCTCCCGGCGGGCTCCCCGGCGCCGATTTTACGAAGATCACCGCGCACTTCCCCGGAGCCAGCAGGTCCTGGAGGGTTTTAAGAGGTACAAACACCCGCGCGCCTCTGCCGTGCTCCACCACACCGGAAATGGTGAAGCGGTGGTCCAGAATATTCAGTGTGCTGCCCAGGTGTACGTGGTGCGTCCGGGTGTAGACGTCATCCACCAGGGCCGTGTAGGGGCCCGAAAACGGGCCTCCCTGAACGTACACGAAACCTCCCGTCACCCGACTGAAACTCGGCAGGTCGATGCCAAATATGGCTTCCAGGCGGTTGGTGAAGCTGACGTTGGTTGCGGTAGGCGTTGCCGCCTCCACTCCGTCTACTTCCGTGAGCTTCTGCGCGAGCCCGTCGGGCATCACGTTCTCACCGAGGCCCAGAATGTAGGATGAATGGGGCGGCTGGATCATCAGGTCTGCTCCAATCCCCTGCGTCCGCTCCACCTTTTCCTGCATCACGCCGTTCGATAGCCCCTTGATCACGAACCCGAGCAGCAGCGCCACGCTGATCATCAGCATCGAGAGCAGCATCCTGATCGGATGATGCAGGAGTTGTCGCAGCATTAGTTTGAGCACGGCAGCCTTCCGACCCCTTCAGATTGCTTCCCGGATATCCATTCTGTTTACCCTTATTATCTTAAGGCATTTGGATGAGTTTTTCCGATGCAGAGTTGCGACCCGCCGAGCCGCTGGCGGGTGCTGGGCTAATTCTCTGTTGCTGCCTGGCGATGGGAGTGCGCCCCGCCCGGCAATTGCCACGGCAATTGCAGGAAATCCGGACGGAGCCTCGCGAATTATTAGCAATTTCTAATGGAAAAGGGTGCTGGAAGAAGAAGTGATTCGGAAGGCAGGTAAAGCTAAACCCTGATCAAGCCCGCCGTACGCCCGATACGCGGTAGGCACTTGCGCTCAGCAGCGGGCCTGCCGAACGGCTTATCGGGGAGTCGGCAATGGGCGCTCTGCCAGTTTTTTGGCAAGGGTCAGCAAAACGTCCCGGTCGGTCGGCGAAAGTCTTGGCTGCAGGCTCCTCAGTTTCAGCAGGAACCTTGCTTCTGCCCCTGCTGCTCCTCCCTCCTGGGCAAGACGTTCAAGCGTCATATCAGTCGTCGCATACTCGCACTGTTCCGGGGGGGGCTCGTCGTTATTGTAAAAAAGCTTGTAGAGCGGAACGTCCAGCGCGCCGGCAAACCGTTCCAAAGTCTCCAGTGAAGGAACCGTGTGGCCGTTCTCGACGCGCGATATGTAGCACCGCAGCAGCCCGGTTCTCTCCTCAATATCACCTTGAGACAGGTGTTTCTGCTCCCGCAATTCTTTGATACGTTCGCCAATCCCCATCGCGTTCTCCTCTGTTGTCTCTCGAGTGAATGGCACACTGCTTCACTGCCCCACAGCGTACTGGATATTAACTAGGGCAGACAAGAGTACAGCAGTACTAGCACCTGAGTTCCAGTGGCAAAGAGCGGCGGAAAGTATATTCAAGCTATTGAAAACACGAACCTTTTATCACATCCACGGTTCCCATATTCGGGTGCCGTCGGGCCGCCGGATGATAAGCTTTTTCTTAGGATTGGCTTTCGAAAATTCAGCAGGCTTCGAGCTGCTTATTTGGACAGCAGGGCCGTCAGCAAGGCCATACGGACAAACAGCCCATTCTGCGCCTGCCGAAAATAGGCCGCCCGGCGGTCCTGGTCCACTTCCATCGAGATTTCTTCCAGGCGGGGTAGCGGGTGCATGATGATGGCATTCGGCTTCATTAAGCGGAGTGAATTCTGGTTGATAACGTAAATCCCGCGGCAGCTCTCATAGTCGGCGATCCGGTCTCCAAATCGTTCCTTTTGAACCCGAGTCTGGTAAACCACGTCGACCTCCGGAAGCACCCGGTCAAGGGTGGTTTCCTCGCTGAACCATGACCCGCGCTCCTTCAGGTGCTCCAGGATATCTTCCTTCATTTTCAGCAGTGGCGGAGCGACAAAGTACATCTTGATGTCTTTGAATTTGCTCAGCAGGTACGCCAGCGACCGCACCGTGCGGCCCTGCGCCAGGTCCCCCACCATCGCGATCTTCAGGCCGTCAATCGAACCGATTTCCTTGTGGATTGTGTAAAGGTCCAGCAGGGCCTGCGTCGGATGCTGGCCAACCCCGTCGCCGGCATTGATGATCGGAACCCGCGAGACGGCCGCCGCGCGCTTCGACGTTCCCACTTCGCTATGGCGCAGAACGATCACGTCCACATAGCCGTTCATGATGCGAATGGTGTCTTCCAGCGTTTCGCCTTTCGCCACGGAAGAGAACTCTGCGGCATTTTCCGTTGAAATCACCCGCCCGCCGAGCCGGTGCATGGCCGCTTCAAACGAAAACCGGGTGCGCGTGGACGGCTCATAAAAAAGCGTTGCCATCAGCCGGCTGCGGTACTCGTCCGTGCCGCCGCGCGCCACCAGCGTTTCCATCTCTGCGGCGGCCTCAAAAAGGTGGTTGATCATCGGCAGATCAAACTGCTGCGCTTCAATCACATGATGCAGTCGCATCGTCCACATCCTCCGGCCACAGGGTGCCACCAGTCCTCAATTTTGAATGAGAACAACTTAACCCCAGAACATATCCCAAGCACCACCAGCCGTCAACCCAACCGCCTCTCTAGCTCCGTAGGGGAGGGCCTTGGCCCGCCCGTTTTTGGTGCAAAATGAATGCCGTGGGGAGCCCGAGGGCTCCCCCTACAAAACCGTTCTTCCGGAGGTCCGACGGCGGGTGAGAAGTGGCTTCGTAGGGGCGACTTTACGTCGCTATGATGGCGGGCTTAACCGGCTAAACCCGCCGCTAGAGCAAGACCCGCGGACCTAAAAACCGGAGGGCCGCACTACTCGGCTTGGGCATTACAATCATCGTCTTCGTGAATTTTTCAGCATAGCCGAACTATTTTTGTCCCCGCATCGCAGGAGTGAAGGTGATTCCGACCAACAATCCTTCTGGAGTGATGAAGCGGCTGACCGTCTGTCCCCACGGTTCCTTTTTATTCTTTACCAGCATTCGATGTCCTTGCGATTCCAGCTCGCGAGTCGATTGTTCGACGTTATCAACGTCAAATTCCAGCCACGCCTGTGGCGCAGGAATTTCGTCCGGCCAGAAATCCCTGCCAAAGCACGACTGTGCGGCTTGCGAAAGCGGCCACAGAGCAAAAATTTTTGCGCCTTCCAGAGTCTCGGTATGCAGATAATCGCCGTCCTCTTCTTTGAAGCCGATACCGAGGACCTGATTGTACAGCTCGCGGCTTAGGCTCGCGTCGCGGACGATCGGACCAAAGCCTGCAATGAAGAGCACTTTGATGTTTCCCATGGATTGGCACCTCCTTTCTCATTGTGAACCCGGCGGCGGCCACGACGGTAGACGGTCTTCGTAGCGCGGTCCTTTACGGGATGCGGCTCTTGCTGTGGCGGGTCTGAAGAACATCGCGTTTGGCGGCTGGCGTAGAGGCGGCTTCCGTCTCTGCGATCAGCGAAGCTGAGCGGGGTTAGGATGCCACGAGAAGGCCCGGAGGGCCGAAAGGTTTTAGCCCACGCGCGTGAGCCGTGGGTTGAGGATGCCTGCCCCTTCCCCTGTCCCCCTCCCCCGCGCGGGGAGGGGGAATTAAAAGGGGGTGAGGGCGTTTCTTGTTCACCATGGCTTACGCCATGGGCTAAATTCTTCCGCCCAGTCCGGGGCTGGCGAGGACCCAGACGCTGGAAGGCGAGTACCTGCCCCACCCGCGTGCGGCGTCGCAGGTCCTCGGCGAGAAGCTGGGCCGCAGCAAATTCGACTGGCGCGGGCCGCTCACGGACGAACACGGATGATCGTCTTTCCCTTGATCCGCTCGGTCGGGTTGAAGGCGGCAACGGCGTCGTCAAGGGTCGCGACAGTGCCGATGTTTGTCCGCACTCGCCCGTCACGCGCCCGCCGGACTATCTCGCTCAGTTGGGCGCGATCGGGCACGACAACGAAGTCGATTGTCAGGCCGTCAGCGGGCCGCGCGTCAGTCGGGCCGGTGATGGTCACCAGCGTTCCTCCGGCGCGAATCAGACCTGCGGACCGCCTCGCGATGTCGCCGCCGAGGACATCGAAAATCAGATCGACCCCGCCGACATCTTCCAGGACGTCGTTCTCGAGGTCAACGAACTCCTGCGCGCCGAAGTCGAGCGCCGCCTCGCGGCCGGCAGCGCGCCCGGTGCCGATAACGTACGCGCCGGCCTCGCGTGCGAGTTGGGTTGCCATCGAGCCGACGACGCCGGCCGCGCCGTGTACAAGGACGGTCTGCCCGGCCCGAAGGCGGCCGTGCTCGAACAGCCCCTGCCATGCGGTCAGGCCCGGCATCACGAGGGCCGCGCCCTCCGTAAAGTCAACGTCGCCCGGCAGCGGCGCAAGGTTGCGTGCCTCCACGGCTACATACTCCGCCAGGGTTCCGTCGCGAGTCCAGTCCGTGAGGCCGAACACCCGCTGTCCCACCGACAGCCCCGTCGTTCCATAGCTGAGGGCGGTGACCACTCCCGCCAGCTCGTGGCCGGGGATCGAAGGCGTCCGGTCACGGCCGAGGCGATCGATCCAGGTCGAGGGCCACGACAGCTCATCCCCGGTGAATCCTGACGCATGAACCTGAACGACGACATCGCCGTAGTTCGCGCCCGAAAGGCTGGCAAGCGACGCCCCCTGCGGCTCTGGCCGCTCCACCAGCTTCATCCCGGCCGTTCCCGCAGTGCGGTCCGTCACCACAATCGCCTTCATCGTCCGCCTCCCTGTGTTGCGAAGCTCGGCCAACAGGCGCCGCTGTCGAATTTATCCAAGCCCCCGAAATCTCGCTCCGCGCTTTCGACAAGAGCGGCTCCGGTGGCCGGACTGGAATGTCTGTTGCGAGAACGCGAACCTTGCCGGAAGTTCCCCCAATTTCTGCTGCCAACCTACCACCTGACCGGCCCAAATGCAACCGCACGCTGAGTTGGGTGCTGTCCTAATTTGAAGAATCTTTCTTGAAGAGGAAATCTATGTCGGCAATTTTACAATCCAAGTTGGGGGTGGGAAATGAATAGGTTTCTCCCCTGCCCCCGTTGTGGAAAGAATATAGCTCAAAATCCCAGTCATGCGGATACCTGCCTAGGTCTCAAACGCCGTGTTGACAGATACATACCCGAGCCATATCATCCTGAGCCACAGGACATTGACGAGATCGACGAGATAGATGAATCTGAGGATGATCAGGAAATGAGCGAAATGAGTATAGGCATGGGATTCAAATGTGACGATGGAATTGTTCTCGCTGCCGATACTCAACATTCCGGTGCCCTCAAATTGCGGGGAGAGAAAGTATTCGAGATTACGGGCACACCGGGCATCTCTGTCTGCATTGCTGGCGCTGGAAGAGTCTCGCTTATTCGGAAGGCCGTGGAGTTAATAGGGAAAGATGTTGCAAAAGACGGGGCAACGATAGACATGATGGTGAAAGTGGAAAACGTTTTGACCACAATCCACCAGAGGCATATCTACCCTTATAAGGGAGTGGAAGAGAGTAGACCTAGCTTGCAGTTGCTTATAGGCGTATGGACAAAGGATGCTGGCTTTTACCTGCTGGAGACGGAGCATACTGTACCTAATTTCGTGGATGATTACGCTGTAATTGGGTCGGGAGGGAGTATTGCTGAATACATCATAAAAACGTCCCGAGGTTACATCAACTCGACATCGGATGCCAAATATCTTGCAGCCTATGCAGTCGCAATGGCAAAAACGTATGATCTTTTCTGCGGAGGAGAAACAAGAATTAGGACGCTAGCACAAGGTGGTAACGTGGGGACTGCCTCATATGAGGAAGTGAGAGATTGGGAGCTATTCTTCGGGGACCTCCTAGAGGCAAATAGAATGACGATTAGCGGACTAAATATTGAAGCGTTTGAGGATGCGGATATCGAACTCTTAGTCGGCGATTACAAAACTAGCCTCCTGAAGTTTAGGGAGAAAGTACGACAACGGAAGAAAAAATGACCCGTCTTACTTGGCTTTTTCTTTTGCCCACCTTGTCAGAACTACTTTCCGGGCGCTTTCACCTCTTTGCTCGGGGGTCATGCATCCTTACACGCCAACAGCAACGGCAATTTTAAGTAGCTGTTTCGCTGGACTGGGAAAACTCTACGACAAGTTCACCCTGCCTTACTCTGATTCGTATTTGATGCCCGTCAACAGATGACGTGAGGCTGCTAATTACCTTTTCAACTTCTGCGGTATTATCCTTGTCAGTTTCCACGTACATTGGATGCACTCTTCATTACTGTACTCTCGACTTGGGAAGCTTATCCCCTTGAAACGATTGCCTGCTCAGTAGCACGTACAACTTGGTTTGCAAATTCCCGATTCCCAGTCTTGAGTGCGTCCGATTCGCCGCCTGCGGTCCGGAATCTGACTATGTACTCCCTCATCCGAAAGAGCAGAATACCGATCCCAATTGCCGCCAGACCAGCTACAAGCCAGCCCCCCCTCGTTAGCAGGATTACTTACCCCGGCACAAAAAGCGATGAAACCAAACCACACTAAAATGCCGCCCAGAATGTTATGAGGCTTGCGCTTCTCAAGGCTGACCGACGAGACATTTGCAAGCGCGTATGTCTTGTTGTAGACGATCAGCCGAGTATTGGTCACTGACACTCCGCTGGTGTTCGGCATAAACACCCTTTCTTCCCCAGGGGATTGTGCAGATGCCTGCCGTGGCTGGTTCGCCGTTTCTGTTACTTTCGATCCGCATGAATGACAAAAGGCCCACGATGCATCGAGTGCTGTGCCGCAGGAAGTACAAAAGGCCGCGATTTCTGACCTCCAAGAGAGCGCAAAATTGGCAGTATTCTAGATGTGACCGGAAGGCAAATGCAAGTGGATTATGCTCTTTCTGGACAACTCAGTTGCGTCAGACTAGAAGTTAAAAAACAGGTCTTCCAAGAACCGCTTGCGGAACTGCCAACAGTTAAGCTCCTTGCCGTCCTCCAGCTTCAATTTGCATTCTCCGCTATCATTGAGCGTCAATACAGCTTTTTCGCTTGCGCCCCTAAAGTTCTTAACCCTTATTCCCTCGTTGTTCCAGCTAAATTGTACCCACGGGCTTCTCTCTGCGTACTCTCCAGCTACTTGCCTCGTGACAGCAAAGAAGTTGCTTTCTGCGATAATCTTAAATTCCGTAGCCGGTCGCTTATCACTAAGCAGGGCCACTAGGGTAGCTATATCTTGTTCGACCCCATGACGGAGTCTAGTGAACATATCAAAGGGGGAGCAATTGTGGCGCAATTCCACCCAGTTCTTAATATCGGTTCCATTCTTCGCGTCATCCATTTCGGTAGGTGCTCCTGGGAGCGATGATTTTGGGTGAAATCTTCAGTATAAGGATGTAGATCGCCTTGTCAGACACCGTTATGCATTTATATCATATTTTCGTTAACAATGCAATGCAACATATTTTTCAGGCGGGTGGCGCATACGTTCCGAAGTGTGGAATGTATGCGGCAATTCGGCGCTGGGGGATGGCATGGGCATTGGGTACGGCAGGTGTGCGGGGCTCAAGTCCTTATATGCTTTGGTGAGGGGCAGAACCTTCTTAGCGCCTATATGCCCGAACGCAGCCTCTATGCGCCACCCATGACATCTCGATACCAATGCGACGACGGGACTGTGTGACTGCGGGCCGCCATGCGACCCTGGATCGAGGACTCGCATGCCGACAGCAACTCCGGCATGACGACCCGGCAAAGTCAGCCGATTTGCCGCGCAGCTAAAGGGGAGATGCTTGTTTTGGGTCTTCCAATGAAACTTTGACCGCATTTTTATATCTGAAGATTGTTCAGCGCCGTGCGTTACAATCCGGTTGACTATGAGCCACTCTTCTTCGAAGTTCGGACCCCTCGCAGCTCTCTTGTTTTCGCTTGCGGTTCCTTTGCTTGCGCAGAACGCGACGCACGCGATTCCCTCCAACAGTTTCATCGATGCGGAAGCAAAACAGATTATGGCCCGCACCCACGCGAACGGACTGGCAATCGCGGTGGTTGACCACGGCAAGGTGGGCTATGTGCAGGCTTACGGCATCCGCAACGCCAAGGGTGAACCGCTCACCACGGATACAGTGATGTACGGCGCTTCACTCACCAAGATGGTCTTCGCCTATCACGTGCTTCAACTGGTCGATCAAGGCAAGCTCAAACTCGATACTCCGATCAAAGACGATCTTGAAAAACCGCTGATCGAGTACGGCTCGCACTCCGACAAGAAGTTTCTCGCCAAGTACGGCCCTTATACCGATCTCGCCAACGATCCGCGGTGGCAAAAGATCACGCCACGCATGGCACTGACGCACTCCACGGGCTTCAATAACTTCTGGTTCATCGAACCCGGCCAGAAACTGCGCATCCACTTCGAGCCCGGCACGCGCTACAGCTACTCCGGCGAAGGCTTCAGCCTGCTGCAGTTCGCTATTGAGCATGGCAAGCGGTCTCAGGGCCTTGGCGTTGATGTGGACGACCTGACAACGGCGACCTTCACCCGCCTCGGTATGACGCGCACGCGCCTGATGTGGAGGCCCGACTTCGCTTCCAACCTTGCCGATGGGTGGAATGACAAAGGCCAGCCGCTGCCCCACGATGAGCGCAGCAAAGTGCGCGTAGCGGGATCGATGGATACGACCATCGCCGACCTCTCAAAGTTTGTTGCAGCCCTGGTGCGCGGCGACGGGCTCAGTGCAGCCTCGCGCAGAGAGATGACGAAGCGGCAGCTCAAAATCACTACAGTACATGAGTTTCCAATGCTGGCGCCGGACGCTCCGGCAGCGCAGCAACGCAAAGATCTTTACGCGGGCCTTGGCGTCGTCGTCTTTGAAGGGCCGCAAGGGCACGGCTTCTTCAAAGGTGGACACAACGAGCAGACTGCGAACACGGTCGTGTGCCTTGAGAAGAGTCAGCGCTGCGTCGCCATTCTCTCGAACGATGTTCGAGCGGAGGCAGGTTTCGCCGATCTGGTTAAGTTCACCCTCGGCGCCACAGGCGTCCCCTACGACTGGGAGTACGGAGACTCCGCCGGAAAGTCATAGGATTTCTCTTCGCTCATACAAAGATCGCACGCGGCGCGTACGGTCGGAAGTGTGGGATGTATGCGGCGGCTTGCCTGAGGACCGGGCATTTGGTCAGCTAGGCGTGCGGTCTTCCGCAAGCTGAGTTGAACAGAGAAGGCGCTGCCGAACACATTGGTCTGGCCTCCTTGAGCCTGCCGAGGGCCGAATCTGGCCCATTCCCGACCGATTCCTCCTGCACTCTTCCTTCTCCCGTCAATAATCTCCTCTGATACTCGCATGCCGGGAGAATGATCGCCCAGCATGGCAGGTTCCATTTTTTCGCCAACCTCTAACGCTGCGACGGCGAGCCTCCGATAGAAAAGTAATGAGAATGTGAGCTTGGGAACGGAGCTATCGCTGCAGGGCGTTTGGCTTCACGCCGGCGGTCGAGGCCCGAGGGGGAATCAAATGGGTGACAAAGAAACCAGGCCGAGGGTCCTGCTTGTGGATGATGAGCGTGCCGTGTGGCAAATCCTGGGAGAGAGGCTGGGCCGCAGCGGATTCGACTGGCGCGGCCGCTCGAGCGCCGAGGATGCGCTGGCCTGCCTGGAACAGGAAGCCATTGACGCCGTGGTTTCAGACCTGAAAATGCCGGGCATGACCGGCCTGGAACTCCTGGCTGAGACGCAGAAGCGGCATCCTCACGTGGCCTTCGTCATGGCCACCGGGGAGGACGACATCCGGGTGGCCGTCGATGCCATGAAGCACGGCGCGGACGACTACCTGGTGAAGCCCTTTCATCTGGATGCAGCGGTGGAATCCGTGCGCCGCGCGCTGCGCAAGAAGTCCATGGAAACGGAACTGGAACGATACCGCCTCCACCTCGAGGACATGGTGGAAAGGCGGACCCACCAGCTCCAGGTGGCCATGAAGCGCATCGAGCGCGCTTACGACCAGACGCTCGAAGCGCTGGGCGCGGCGCTCGACCTTCGAGACACCGAAACCGCCGGCCACTCGCGCCGAGTCAGCCTCTACTGCCTGGAAATCGCCCGCGCCGTGCGCTGCACCAATGAGCAGCTCAAGACCATTGCTCGCGGATCCTACCTGCACGATATCGGTAAGATTGGCATTCCGGATTCAGTGCTGCTGAAGCAGGGCAAGCTGACGGCGGAAGAAATGGCCGTCATGCAGACGCACGTCCGCATCGGCTACGAGCTGCTCAGCCGCATACCCTTTCTGGCTTCAGCTTCAGAGATCGTGCTGGCGCACCAGGAACGTTTTGACGGAGCCGGCTACCCACAGGGGCTGATGGGAGAAGAGATCCCCCTGGGAGCCAGGATTTTTGCGATTGCGGATACCCTGGACGCCATGACCTCAGACCGTCCCTATCGCCAGGCTCAGCCTTTCAAAACTGCGCGCGAGGAGATTATTCGCGAATCGGGAAAGCAGTTCGACCCCGATGTCGTCCGCGTATTCCTCTCCTTTCCGGAACAGACATGGGAGAAAATTCGGCTCCAGGTGGCCAGCGGACGAGGGCGTGTGAGCTATCTGGAAACGAACGGTGAAGAAAGTTCTTTGAACGAAATGCTGGTGAATTGAATTCAAAACCGCGTCGCGGCCCGCGCTGAACTGCAACTCCGAATCTCGGCGGCCTCTGCTCCTCTGCGGCGAACATCCAACGGCCGATCGTTCCCACGTGGTGCGATGGCCATTACTGTTCGATATAGCCCAGGATTTCCGCCGTGCATCCTGCCAGGATTCTCCCCGTCCGGCCCGGCCGATGGTCCACCTTGGTGGCAAAAGCAACTTTCTGCACCATGATCCTGTACTTCTGAAATTCGCATTCATCGGCCAGCACCAGATGGTCGCTGTCGAAGATCTCGTCAAAGCGAATTTCCTTGGCTTCCAGATCCACATCCGGTGCCATAACGCGCGCCACCAGCTTTCCCCCCTGGTAGACGGCGTCCTGCTCCCGGTGAGCGCTGCCGGCGCCCGCTGGGCCACTACCCACGGGTCCCACAGATTTTTCGTTCACTGATTAGTCCCCCTCGCGCGGGCAACCACGTTGCGTGTGCCTGTTGCTGTTCCGCTGATCTGCCGCCCGTCCGTGGCAGCTCAATCCCACTTTTTAACGGAAACCGCCATCACCGGTCAAGGGTCTCTCGGCCATCCGGCGATTTCAAGCATTGTCAGTTGAGACGAGCGCATGGAGGTGGGCTTCGAAAGAATTGCTGCCGGGCGACGATCCGGATGCGGACCTTCAGCAACCGGCGAGCGGCGCCTCCTCCAGCGCATGCGCCGTAGACATCAAGGCAAGTGGGCTAGTCTTAAACGGATTTCCTTTCAAAATGGGACGTTTGGGAATTCAAGAAAAGCTTTTACGAAAATTGAAGTCATTGCAAATGAAGCACTTGTTATTTCAAAAGTGCGGAAAGGTTCACCTGCCCCAGAAACTTGTTGATCCCTGGCACACTGTGTAGATTTTGCTTTTTACTAAACACCACCCACGAGCCCGCCGCAGCTAGCCTTCGCGCACCGCATCGAATGCAGACTCCGCCGTCCCCTGGCCCGCATTGTCTATGGTAGACTGACGGCGCACTCGATCTTTGTGATTGCTTCTATGACTGAAGCCGCTGATCCCAAACAGAAGCTTCGGGAGATTTGCCGTACTGCCGCGCGCGTCTTTTATGAGAAGGGCTACGACGGCGCGTCCATGCAGGACATCGCAGAGGCCGTCCATCTCACCAAGGCGGGCCTCTACCACCATGTCGGCAGCAAAGACCGCCTTCTGTTTGAGATCATGAACTACGGCATGGATATTCTTGACGAGAGCGTGCTTGAAAAGGTGAAGTCAATTAAGGACCCCAGGGAAAAGCTTCGCCAAACGATTATCGGGCACATCAACCTTGTTGTTCGCGCTCGCGACATGGAGATCACCGTCATCCTGCACGAAAACCGGTCACTCAAAGGCGAACTGCGCAAGAAGATCAACGCCCGAAAGAAAGCTTACATCCATTATCTGGAGGAATTGATCGTCCAGGTTCAGGACCAGTCCGGCCATGAGCGCCTCATATCCCCCGAACTGGCCGCCTTCAATCTTCTCGGCATCATCAACTGGCTCTATCAGTGGTACCATCCAGAAGGTCCAATTTCACAGGAAGAACTCACGCGCGGATGTGTCGATTTCTTTTTCAGAGGGCTGCTGGGCGACGGCGTATTTTCCTCCTCCCGGCCGGAAGACCATAACCCGTTTATCTAACAGCGGCTCGCTGCGGCTCCGAGTGGCGCAACCAAATGTCGCCCGTATTGTTCCTCGCACGTCACCGTGATAGCATCACTTCCTTCTCGAAATCAGCGAGGGCAAGCCTGCGAGCATGAAAAAAGAGACGATTGCATTCCAAGGCGAGCGCGGAGCCTTCAGCGAAGAGGCAGCCTACAAACTGCTGGGCCGCAACATTCAGGTGCTTCCCTGCCCGACCTTTGAAGCGTTGTTCGCCAGCGTGGCAAAAGGCAAAGCGTCGCGATGCCTGGCTCCTATTGAAAACACTCTGGCCGGCTCAGTCTATGAAAACTATGATCTGCTGCTGAAGAATGATCTGCACATCGTGGCCGAAGTCAAGCTGCGGATCGTTCACAATCTGATCGCGTTTAGGGGAACCACCCTGCGCAACCTGCAACGGGTCTACTCTCATCCGGTAGCGCTGGCTCAGTGCAACAGGTTCTTTTCGAGCCATCCGAAGGTCGAGAGAATTCCGTTCTACGACACGGCTGGAAGCGTCAAAATGCTGGCGGATGAACGTCGCATCGGCTCCGCTGCCATCGCAAGCCGGGTGGCCACCACTTTTTATCGCGCACGCATTCTGAAGACACATCTTGAAGACCACCGCGAAAACTTCACCCGATTTCTCCTGTTATCGCGCAGGCCCGTTGTTTCGCCGCGCGCCAACAAGGTCTCCATCGTTTTCTCAACTCCCAATGCTCCGGGGGCGCTCTACAAATGCCTCAGCGTTTTTGCTCTGCGCGATATCGATCTTTCCAAAATGGAGTCGAGGCCTCTGAGCGGGCGCCCCTGGGAATACTTCTTCTATCTTGATTTCGCCGGCAACATCAAAGAAGAGCGCTGCAGGAAGGCGCTTGAACACCTGGAAGAAGTCACGAATCTGCTTCGCGTCCTCGGCTGCTACGAGAGCGCCAAGCCATAGCGCACGCAGGAGCGTTTTACTCAATCGCCTTGTCCGGCTTAGCGACTTCCCTCGGCCGCTGCGGCAAAACTCGACTCAACTGCATGACAGCCTAATTGGCCTGAGGTATAATCGCCTCTTGAACCATGACAGAATCCTACACGAATACCCTGGGAGGATAGGATTTATGGGCCGGCCATCACGTTTCGCCGCGGCACTGCTATGCCTGGTTGTGGCAAGCTCACTGGTAATGCTTGCCTGCCAGGATAATTCGTCGCCCACCGGCGCTGGCACCTCAAAGATCGCTGTCAGAGCGAATGCCGGCGGGCCGCTCACCATCAAAACTTCTTCAGCCGAATTTGAGGTGTTGCCGTCCGGATCTGTTCGAGCATACCTTCTGAAGCAGGGGAAACGGCTCACCTTGGACGATCCGGGCGGCTCCGGGACTGAGACGTCAAACTCAGTGACGGTCGACGGAAATGAGATTGCCGATTTCACTCTCGACTTTGATCACGTCAAGGTCACCGACGCGCGCGGTAAGCTCGGCGAACTGGGCAAACGCGTTGAGATCACCGGCAGGAGCAAAGCGGAAAACGGAGCAGCCATTGAGGAGGCCATCATCTTCGAGGCTTACGATGACTTTCCCCGCCTCTTGATTACCTCGACCTCTTACAAGAATCTCGCCGGCAAACCGGTTAATCTTGAGAAAGTTGTTGCAGACAGCCACCAGTTCAACGCGTCGCTCACCGATCCCTCGGCGCCGCCTTACCAGATGTGGTCATTCCAGGGCTCGAGCGAGAAGTGGGGCAAGGACAACATCGTGGAGATCTCGGACCACTTCTCCCAGCAGAACCTTATGGGCGGTATGCTGCGCAGGGGTGAGGGTGGCGGTGTTCCGGTGGTGGCGTTCTGGACGGACAAGGTGGGCGAGGCCATCGGGCACATCGAGACGATCCCATGGGTCCTCTCGCTTCCCGTGGGCGTGACAGCCAACAATCGCGTGGGCGCCTCGATGGTCCTGGCGCCGGGCACAACTCTCCAGCCGGGAGACACTTATTCCACGCCGCGAGGATTTGTCGCGGTGTACTCCGGGGATTTCTACGAACCGTTGCGCATTTATTCCGAGGCACTTCAGCGCGAGGGCTGGAACTTGCCCACGCCCAGCGAAGCTGACTATCAGATCAGTTGGTGCGGCTGGGGCTATGAATCCGAAGTGACTCCGAAACAGATGTTGGGGACTATTCCCAAGCTCAACGAAATGCACATCCGCTGGGCTACGCTGGACGACCGCTGGTTTGACAATTATGGCGACTGGAACCCGCGTCCGGACACTTTCCCGGGCGATTCCATCCAGAAGATGGTGAGCGAGTTTCATCAACAGGGGATTTCAGTGCAGATCTGGTGGCTGCCGATTGCCGTTGAAGACGGGTCCGGCGGTTATGAGTCCCACCACTACAAAACAGCCCAGGTTGTCAAAGAACATCCCGACTGGCTGATCCTCGATAAGAATGGCAAGCCTGCAAAAATGGTTCGTGGCCTGGGCGCGCTCTGTCCGGCTCTACCGGCGGTCCAGGAGTACTACAAGAAACTCACGCAAAAATTCATTCGCGACTGGGGATTCGACGGCAGCAAGCTTGACAACGTCTATACGATCCCGGCGTGCTACAACCCGAAGCACCATCACAAGTCCCCACAGGATTCCATCCGCGCCATGGCGGAAATATACAAGCAGATTTTTGAGGCTACCCGGGCCATCAAACCCGATAGCGTGACCCAGAGTTGCCCCTGCGGAACTCCGCCGAATTTCGCCTGGCTGCCCTACATGGACCAGGCGGTAACCGCGGACCCGGTAGGATCGATCCAGGTGCGGCGGCGAATCAAGATGTATAAGGCCCTTCTCGGGCCGCAGGCGGCGGTTTACGGAGATCACGTTGAGCTGACCGATATCGTTTTCAAGGGCGGCGATGAAATCGACAAGGGGAAGGATTTTGCTTCCACGGTCGGGGCCGGCGGAGTGGTCGGCACTAAATTCGTCTGGCCCGATCCCGGTCCGCATTTCAAGGAAGTTTATCTCACACCCGAAAAGGAAGCGCTCTGGAAGAAATGGACCTCGATCTACAACGAGAAAATGCTTTCAAGCGGCACCTTCCTGAACCTTTACACCTACGGATATGACGTCCCGGAAGGTTACGCCATCAGCAAAGACGGCGAAATGTACTATGCCTTTTATGCTCCTGATTCTGCGGCCCTCTGGCAAGGCCGCATCCAATTGCGCGGACTTGCTCAGACCAGCCGTTACAAAGTTTTCGATTACGAACACGATAAAGACCTGGGAACCGTGACCGGTCAGGATCCGACGCTAACCACCCGCTTTACAAATCATCTGCTGCTTGAAGTCAGTAAGTACTAGCCAATGGCGCCCGCGAATCATACGATGCTTTGATGAGGACCTGCTGGTGGGAGTCCGGCAATGCCTGTGGCTTGCCCCGTATCCGACGTGGGCCTAAACTGAATTCCTGGAAAACGCGGAAAAGAGACAATCACGTCAGGAGTGAATAAATGGGCCGGTTCTGTGGCGAAGCGCGGCGGAAAGATTATCAGCCGGCGGTGAATCTGATGCGGAAAGCTGCATGGGCGGCTGTTGCCTTCACTGCTCTTGGTGCATTAAGCGGTCTGAAGGCGCAAACGGCCGCAAACCAGGTGAGCGATATCACAGGCGATTATGAATTCCTTCAGCCTTACAATACATTGGCCATTCTTCAGGAAGACCAGATGCTGAAGGGATACATCGACGTGCTCCAAGGGCAATCCGAGTCTGACGCTATTCTGAGTTATCCCATTACCATCGGCGAGCGCAACGGCGACCATGTTGAGTTTCGGACCCGCAAGATCCATGAGATGTACTATCGCTTTTCGGGGACCGTTCAGCGGGGAAAGGGAAAGAGGAAGGACGATCCTGATTATGCTGAGCTTGTAGGTGAGTTGCAAACCATCACGACAAATTCTGTGACCAATCAGGAAACGGTTGACAAAACGCAGGTAGTCTTTAAGTTCAAAGGGAAAAACGGTGAAGAACCGCGACTCTGAGGTTAACAGGTCAGCCGAGGCTGGGACCCGTCAACGCATTTCTTTTGTGTCTTTCTCAGCAGCCTCTCGCGCCGGTGTGCGAGGCGCTCCAGCCAGTGATGGGAACCGGAGGCGTCCTGGAGGCGCTGGCAGGCGGCTTCCGCAAATTCGAGGGCTTTATTCGCGTCGCGCACGCGGTGCTCGTAGTGGATTGCGAGTTCTTCACACGCCTGCACGGTATATCGTGACGCAAGGCTCGTAATCTTTGTCCAGACTTCAACAGCGGCTTCGTAACTTCGCTCCCTCTTGTGCTGGGCAGCGAGATGCCACAGGGCATGGGGCTCAACCGATTCCGGCAGTCCGCGGGCAATCGCCTGGAGACAGGTCGTACGAGCCAGTTCTGAGGCTCCGGCGCGCTCCAGCACACGGCTGAGGCTGAACAGATCGAGGCTGTCGCAATCGGCGCCGTCGCCAGCCCTGGCAATCGCCTGCCCCACCTCAACCGTAAGCCCGGCAAGCGTCACAATGTCCAGCGCGTTGTGGAAGAAGACCGGCTGCAGAGCCTGTGCGCTCCTGGTGCGAAGGTAGTCGAAATAGATTTGGGGGATCTCAGAGCCCGGCACATCGCCGTTCCGCGCGATCCCCAGTAGCTGCCTCTCCAGGTTTTTAAGCTGGCAACTTTCGAGGCGCAGTTTCCACAAGCGGCGCGCCGGATGCAGAAGATCAAGGTGAACCATTCGGGAGAATGGTGACTTCATCCGGGCCAGCGTGTAGCGCGTTTCGAGCAGCGGGATATCGAAGGTTTTGCCGTTGTACGTCACAATTAGTTCGTAACGCTCGAGCGCCTCAGCCAGCGCATCCAAGGCCGCTTTCTCTTCCGTCAGCTCACGCAAGAAGATCTGACGCACCCGGAAACCGGATCCCTCCGGGGCCCCGATCCCGATCAGGAATGCGCACGTGCCCGTGCCTCCGGCAAGCCCCGTGGTTTCCGTATCCAGATAAACCACCGAAGATGCCGCTGGAATATTTTCTCCCTTCAAGAACAGCCCCAGCGGCGCGAGGTCTGCGTGGGCGACATCACCAACGCAAAACTTACCGTAGGGCCTGCCAAAAGGAAGGAGCTGGCTGGCAACGAAATACTCGCCCCGGCCGTTGCTGCATACCTCGCCATCAACGTAATGCTCGACCCCGAGCGGCGTCTGGCGGGCAGCAATCTTCCTCGGCGCTTTCTCAAGCCGCTGCAGGTATTCAAGCTGGCGCTCGAGCGCGTCCTCTCGGACAGTTTTGCTGGCCGTCCTTTGAAGCTCCCGAAGTTTTTCTTCCAGATTCATGGCCAATTTCCGAAACGGTGTGTCCCGGCATTCTGAGCGCAGCGAAGAGTCTGATTCTAAGAGCGAGAGAAACGGATCCTTCTCCCGCTCTTCGGACTCAGGATGACGCCGCCTGAATTGTGCTCAGGATCACCAGCGCCACTTCTTTGCCCTTCTCCCCCACTTCGCCCACCGGACCCACGCACGACGGGCATCCCGACTCGCAAGGACAATTCATGATTAGTCGCCGCGTATTTCCGAGCAGGCTCGAACTCAGCCGGAACAACGGTTCGCTAAACCCCACGCCGCCGGGATATTTGTCGTAAAGGTAGATGTTGGGTTCAAAAATCTTTGCGTAAACCGCGGGGCGCCCCTGGACGGAGGGCGAGGTTTCAATATCCTCTGCAATCGCCAGATTTTCACCGACGGCCACGCCTAGGTCGCGCGCGTCGCACATCATCAGCAGAGTGCCAATCGCCTGCAAAGCATGGGCAAGCCCCTGCACGCCGTTCATTCGATCATCGCGCGAGTAGGGCATGCAATCCAGCAAAGCCTGAGGGAGCATGAGCCAGAACGCCGTGGTGTGCATCTCCTGCTCGGGCAGCATCAGTTCGCCCGACCCGACGTTCTGCATAGTGTGGAACTTGATTTTCTTGAATCCCACAACCTGTGTGTTGACTTGGACTTCACCATGATTTTTGAACGCAGACCCGGCCGGCGCGGAATCAAAATGCTCCAGAATCTTGATCTTAGTGTAGGAAATCGCGTCGGTGTAGTATTCCGAATCGCACTGGCGCACGAAGGCCTTGCGCTCGTGGTAATCCAGCCTCTCGACGTGGTACTGCTGGCCGTCCTGAAGGTAGATGGCCTTCTCATGCACGGTGGTGAGCGCGCTGGTAAAATCCACTTCACCGATGATGCGCGGCTCGCCGGTAATATCAACGATCACAAAATTGTCCGAAGAGATGGACCGCAGACTGAGGGCGTCCGCCGGGTAGCTTTCAGAAATCCAGTGCCAGCCATCGCTCGTCTTGTGAAGGAATCCGAGCTCCTCAAGATGCTTGCAGAGCAGCTTGAGATCGAGGCTGCCAAATTTTTCGTCCTCTTTCAGCGGCAGTTCGAAGGCCGCGCATTTCAAATGATTGAGCAGGATCTGGAGATTGTCCGGATTGACGTAGCCGTGCTCGGGTGAGTGATCAAAGAAATAGTCCGGATTCTGCACAATGAATTGATCGAGCGGCGCGCTCGAAGCCACCAGCAACGCGGCGGAACTTCCTTCACGGCGCCCTGCCCTGCCGGCGCGCTGCCAGGTGGAAGCAATTGTGCCGGGATAGCCGGCCATCACCGCAACGTCGAGGCTCCCGATATCGATGCCCAATTCCAGCGCGTTGGTGGCAATCACGCCCAGCAAACGCCCTTCGCGGAGGTCCCGCTCAATCTCGCGCCGCTCGAGCGGCAGATAGCCGCCCCGGTAACCGCGGACGACTTCCGGCCCCACCGGGCGACGAGCAAAGTCTTCCTTGAGGTAAGTCACCAGGATTTCCGTTGCCAGGCGCGAATTGGCGAAGACAATGGTTTCCAGACCCCGCATCATGAAGATCTTGGCCAGGCGGCGGGTTTCATTCAGGTAAGATCTTCGGATTCCGAGCTGCGGATTGACAACAGGCGGATTGTAGAGCACAAAGAATTTTTCGGCGGCTGGCGCTCCACTTTCGTTAATGGTGATGACGTCCTGCTCGATAATGCGCGTTGCCAGCTCGGCCGGGTTAGCAATGGTCGCCGAGGTACATATAAACTGCGGATGACTGCCGTAGAATTCCGCAATGCGCTTCAGCCGCCGGATGACGTTGGCAAGATGGCTGCCGAAAACACCGCGATAGTAGTGCAGCTCGTCAATGACAACGTAACGCAGATTTTCGAACAGCCGCTCCCATTTGGTGTGGTGGGGCAGGATGCCCGTGTGGAGCATGTCCGGGTTGGTGATTACAAGGTTGGCCTGGGCACGAATGGCTCTGCGCGCGTCCTGAGGAGTGTCGCCGTCGTAGGTAAACGTCCGAAGATCATCGCCCAGCGTTTCAGTCCAGCGGTTCAATTCCACCAGTTGGTCCTGCGACAGGGCCTTGGTAGGAAAAAGATAGAGCGCCCGCGCATCCGGGTTTTCGACCAGAGCGCTCAGGATCGGCAGGTTGTAGCAGAGAGTCTTGCCCGAGGCCGTGGGAGTTACCACCACAACATTCTTGCCTTCGTGGACCAGGGTGGCAGCAGCAGCCTGGTGCGAATAAAGGCTTGGAACTCCCCTTGATTTCAGCGCCGTAGCTACACGTTCAGGAAGAAAATCCGGAAACGGAACAACTCGCGCTGCGCTCGCGGGGTAATGCCGGAGGGCCGTCACGCCGCCTTCGCGCCGCGAGCCTTTGAAGCTGCTCTGGATTTCCTGAACGACGTTCTCGATGGAGTTGGCATTGCTGGCCCGGCCCTGAAGTTCACCAGTCTGGGGCATCAAATTGGTTTGTGACGGAACTTTCATATCGGTTCTCTGACCCCTGAGCATAACCGGGAGCTATTCGCCTTTTATTCGCTCATGCTACCATACACGCGCTCCCGTCCCCAATAGAAAACTCCGCCCAACTCGCCCAATATAATCGATGCCGGTCATTGACTTTGCCTTCTTGAATTCTAATAATAATCGGCAGGATTGCGGCGGCAAAAAGATATACTTTAGAGGAAGGATTTCTTCCCCGAGGAGCGGAATGGCTACAGTTACTTCCACGCATAAGCCACCCCGGCCGTCCAGGGATTCTCTCGTCCACGCCTACCGCACCATGTATCTGGCGCGGAAAATCGATGACAAGGAAGTTCAACTGAAGCGCCAGAACCGCGCTTTTTTCCAGATCAACGGCGTTGGGCATGAAGCCATCCAGGTAGCGACCGCCATGCACTTGAAGCCGGGAGTCGACTGGTTTTACCCGTATTACCGCGACCGGGCTCTTTGTCTCGCGCTGGGCGTGACGGCGCTGGACATGTTTCTGAGCACGGTTGGCGCCAAAGACGATCCGAACTCAGGCGGGCGGCAGATGCCTTCCCACTGGAGTTCGAGGTCCCTTCACATCGTTTCCTCCTCCAGTGCTACCGGAACCCAGGTGCTCCAAGCAGTCGGGGCCGCTGAAGCGAACCGATATTTCACGCAAGTTCCCGAGGCCGCCGAGCTGGCGCCGAGCTTTGATTCCGATGAAATTGCATTTACTTCCCTGGGTGAAGGTGCAACAAGTGAAGGGGAGTTCTGGGAATCCCTAAATTACACCTGCCTCCGGCAGCTTCCAATGCTTTACCTGATACAAGACAATGGATATGCCATCTCGGTGCCTGTTGACGATCAGACCGCCGGAGGAAGCCTTTCCGCGCTGGTCAAGAATTTTCCCGGCCTTCTGATCGAGGAATGCGACGGCACGGACTTCACGGAAAGCTACGAGGCCGCGGGCCGAGCGGCCAGGTATGTGCGCGAGCAGAGAAAGCCAGCACTGATTCACGCTCATGTGGTCCGGCCCTATTCGCATTCGATGTCCGACGACGAAAAGATGTATAAGCCGGAGGAAGTCCGGCGACAGGAAGCCACCCTGGATCCAGTCCAGAAGCTGGCGCACCATCTCCTTCAAGAGGGCCTGGTGACCGAGTCAGAGTTGAAGGCGCTGGAGGCTGAAGTGGATCGTGAGATTCGCGAAGCCGCAGACAAGGCGCTTGCCGCTGCTTCCCCCCACCCGGACACCCTGATGGATTTTATTTATTCCCCCACAGTTGATCCGACTTCCGACAGGTTTGACCATCCGGCGAAATCGCACGGCGAACCCAAGACGATGGTGGACCTTCTCAATGCCTGCATGAGGGACGAACTGTCGCGCGATCCGCGCGTGGTGGTTTTCGGCGAGGATGTTGCGGACTGCAGCCACGAAAGTGACCTCGCCCTGGTGAAAGGCAAGGGAGGCGTCTTCAAGATCACGCACGGCCTACAACGCCATTTTGGCACCGCTCGCTGCTACAACGCTCCCATTGCAGAGGCCAGTATTCTGGGCAGGGCCATGGGCATGGCCACGCGCGGACTCAAGCCGGTTGTCGAGGTCCAGTTTTTCGATTATATCTGGCCGGCGTTCATGCAGATGCGAAACGAAATACCGACCCTGCGCTGGCGGTCAAATAATGTGTTTTCGTGTCCAGTGGTGGTGAGGGTCCCGACGGGTGGATACCTGACCGGTGGCGCCATTTACCACAGCCAGTCGGGCGAATCGATCTTCGCGCACCTGCCGGGCTGGCGGGTTGTGATGCCCTCAAATGCTCTGGATGCCAACGGACTGCTCCGCACGGCCATTCGCTCGGATGATCCGGTGCTGTTTCTCGAGCCCAAACATCTTTACCGGCAGACCTACAACCGTGCGCCTTACCCCGGCCCGGATTACATGATCCCCTTCGGCAAGGCGGAGTTGGTTAGCGAGGGAAGCGATCTGACGATCATCACCTTTGGCGCGCTGGTCAACCGATCAGTACAGGCGTCCAGGGAGCTTCAAAAAGACGGTATCAGCGCCGAGATTCTGGACCTGCGTTCCCTCCAGCCTTACGACTGGGAACTCATCAGCGCATCGGTGAAAAAGACCAACCGGGCCCTGGTGGTCTACGAGGATTGCATCTCCTGGGGGTACGGCGCCGAGATTGCCGCTCGTATCGCGGATGAACTCTTTGAGTTTCTGGACGCGCCTGTACGCCGCGTGGCTGCCAAGGACGTTTATATCCCTTACCATCCTGTCCTGGAAGACGCCATGCTGCCGCAGGTTGCGGATGTGGTGAAAGCGGCAAGAGATTTGGCGGCATTTTGAAAGGCCAAGAATCCGGCGAACGGCCCCCTCTACGAGAGTTGACCCGCATCGGGTCGCTTGCTTTACTTTCGGTGAGTTAATCAGCAACCAACTTGTTGTCCTCGAAGACTCGTCGTTCTGGAGCAGCACCTGCGCTCACGGCCCGAAACTGACACACAACGATCCATTCGCGAGAAACCTGTCCCGCACAGCTATGCAATGTGAATCGCTGTGCCCCGAGTAGAGTAGCTGTCTTTGAAGATTGCGAAGCGGAAATCCGCGGCATACTCCCATTCCTGAGCCAGAAGCGTTCATCGAGCACTGAACATTGTCAGATGATACGTATTCGCAGGCCGATTTATGCCGTGTCGCTGCCCGAAAGAGAGCTGGTTTCTGCGCCGACAGAGGTGTTTTCACGGGCCGGCAACACCTGTCGGAAACGCTGCCAGTGGCGTCACGGTGCAGCGCAAGCGCGCCCCTGCAACAGTACCTCCGCCTGTCCTTCTTCTAACCCTACGGCCAGTTGTCTCCAATCGTCTTGAACTCTACGATGATTGGGCGAGGGGACGGAAGGTGATAGCCGTAGGTTCCCTCACCTACCTCCCCTCCAAATCACGGTCTGCACCGGTGACCACATTCTGGTCTGGCAACTCAGATGCGTACCTTACAACTTCAAGAAGCGTTCTACTCCGGGCGGCTGAATAACGCTGTAAAGCTTAGGAGAACTTTATGACGCTGCATTTTCGAAACTATATTCGGCTCTTTGCGATTTTTAGTGTGCTTTCGATCTCGCCAGCGCTGCTTGCGCAGACGAGCACGATGCCGCAGTTTGGGCACGTTGTACTCGTCGTTGGAGAGAACGCCGACTCCAGTTCCACTTTTAGTTCCTCGAACATGCCATATCTAACCTCGCTGGCCAATAGCTACGGACTGGCAATCAACTATTATGCCGACACCCACCCTTCGATCGGTAACTACTTTGTCCTGACGGCCGGTCAGATCTTTACCAATGACGACTCTGAGACTCCATCCAGCATGCCGCTCTCCGATGACAACATCGCCCTTGAGGTGCAAAACGCAGGTAAAACATGGAGAGACTACCAGGAAAGCGTGCATGGGTGCGGTGCCCTCAACAGCGGCAGCTATTATGCGCGCCACGATCCGCTCACCTACTTCACGGATATCAACGGCGAGTCCGCCAATTTCGTTTGCATGAGCCAATTTCAGACCGATATCGCGAATAAGACGCTGGCCAACCTTTCCTGGCTGGTGCCAAACGGCTGCGACGACGCACATGATTGCTCGCTCGGCACCTTCGACAACTGGCTGAAGGCGGAGATCGCTCCGCTGCTGGCCAGCAGTTATTTCCAACCTGGTGGGGACGGCCTGCTGATTATCACCTTTGACGAGAACAGCGGGAGTGGGTCAACTACCACGACAGGAACGACGGATGGCGGGAAGGTGGAGACGGTCGTGATTAGCGCCGCGAGCATATCGGGCCACCAATCCTCGACCCGGTACTACCACGAAAGCGCGTTGCGCACCATGGCAGAGGCGCTCAGCGTGAATTTCGGCGGGCTCGGCGCAGCGGCCTCGGCGGCGCCTATGGCCGACTTCTTTAGCACAAGCGGCTCGGGCGGGGCGGTCTCGCTCACGCCGACTGCGGCAACGCTGAGTGCCACGGTCGGGTCAAGTTCGAATCAGAAGTTCACGGTGTCGAACACTACCGCCTCCTCGGTGAACGTCACGGGCGTAACAATCATTCCTGGAAATCTTGGTGCGGAATTCACGCAGTCGAACAACTGCTCCAGTCTGGGCGCGAACTCCGGTTCCTGCACGGTGACCGTCACCTTCACACCCAGCCAGAGCGGGACGGCTACAGCCACCCTGAGTGTCATCGACAGCGCGTCGAGCAAAGCGCTCGTAGCCTCTTTGACCGGCAATGGCACCGCCACTTCCGGCGGGGGCGGGACGCCGGCAGCGCTGCTTTCGTCAAGCTCGCTGAGTTTTCCAAACATCACCGTGGGGTCAGCCAGTGCGGCGCAATCGGTCACGCTTTCAAATACCGGCAATGCTGCTCTGAGCATTTCCAGCGTCAGGGCCAACGCGCCTTTTGCCCAAACCAATAACTGCGGCAGCTCCCTCGCGGCGGGCCAGAATTGCACCATCAGCGTAACGTTTACGCCCACCACGTCGGGGACCGCGACCGGGACGCTCTCCGTCTCCGATAATGCGAGCGGCAGCCCGCAAACAGCGAGTCTGAGCGGGAGTGGAATAACCTCGTCCTCCGCTAGCGGAAGCGGCAGCGGCAGCAATTACTATGTATCGAGTTCGGGGAGCGATTCGAGCGGCAATGGATCCTCCGGCAGTCCCTGGGCAACCATCCAGCATGCCTCGACACAGGTCGGTCCAGGAGCGACAGTGCATGTGGGGCCGGGCACCTACGCGGGCGATTTCGAAACTGACACCAGCGGGACCAGCAGCGCCCGCCTCACTTACATCTCGGACACTCCGTGGGCGGCCAAGATCGTTAATTCATCCTATAGCGGCAGCCTCAATCAGAATGTCTGGGACAACGAGGGGAGCTACGTAACAATTCAGGGATTCGACGTCTCGGGCAAGGCCTTCCAGGGCATCGGCAATGGCGGGAGTAACGTGGTGATCCGCGGAAACCATGTGCACAACGTCATCCCGTCATCGTGCAACGGCAATGGCGGAGCGGGGATCGACGACCACGGCAACAACAGCGACGACATCGGCAACGTGGTCAATGATGTCGGCAACTTTTCGCTGGGAGCCTGCACCTACGTCCACGGCATTTACGCCGACCGGACTGGCGGGCACGTCCTCAACAACATCATCTATCACAACTGGTCGAATGGCATCCAGGTGTGGGGTCCTTCGCCCTCAGGCATCACGATTTCGGGCAATACCGTCCTGACCAGCGGCAATGACGGGCTGGTGATCGGCTCAGACAATTCCGCCGCCGATCTGATGGTGGTGACGGACAACATCTTCATTCACAACGCCAACTACGGCTTTGATGAGCAGGGAGCAACGGGCACCCGCAATCAGTACAACAACAATCTCACCTATGCGAATGCCTTTGGGGGCTACCGTCTACAGACGGGAACTCAATCGGCCACCGTCGAGTCAGATCCCTTGCTCGTCAACTATCAGGCCGCACCGGTATTCATCCAGCCGAGCGACGCCGGCAAGTATTTCCAGCTACAGTCCTCCAGTCCGGCCATCAATGCCGGAACCTCCCAGGGCGCGCCCGCCACGGACTTCGATGGCAATGCCCGCCCGCAGACCCGTTCCTCAGGCAGCGGCTGGGATGTCGGGGCTTTTGAATACACAGGATCGACCTCGTCGGGGTCAATTACCGTCTCGCCAACCTCGTTGACCTTCGGGAGTCAAGACTTGAACACAACCAGCCCCGCTGAGATGGTGACCGTGAAAAATGGGACCAGCTCCACGGTTAGCATCGGTAGTGTCGCGATTTCGGGATCCGGCAGCGGCGACTTTGCCGATGACAGCTGCGGAACAAGTATTGCGGCGGGCGCGACTTGCTCGATCAGCGTGACCTTTACTCCCATTACCTCCGGCGTACTGACGGCTACTCTGAGCATCACGCCATCCAGCGGGGGTACTAAGACGGTCAGCTTGAGCGGTACGGGGGCCGCCTCCTCGATCAACCTATCGCCGAACCCGCTGGCATTCCCGGATACGACCGTGAACACGACTAGCGCCATACAAACAGCGACGCTGTCGAACAACACCAACTCCACACTAGCGATCACTCAACTTTTCACAATTACGGGTCCGTTTGCCTTTGGCGCCACTGGTGGAACCTGCCCGGGCGTCGGGCAATCCCTTGCGGCGGGGGGCAGTTGCACGATCACTGTTGTGTTCGCGCCAACCGCCACCGGGCCGCAGACAGGGACGGTCACGATCTTTGACGGCGCCGGCTCACAGACGCTTACTCTGGCCGGCAATGGAACATCGTCGAGCGGAAGCGGCGGCACTGGAGGTGGCACACCAGCCGTCAGCCTCTCTACAACCAGCTTGGATTTCGGTTGGGTTTTGGTGGGAACTACGAGCGGCGCTCAGTCGATCACACTTTCAAATATCGGCACGGGATCGCTGAGCATTAGCGGGATTGGCGCAACCGCGCCCTTCAATGAGAGCAACAACTGCGGCAGCTCCGTTGCCGCGGGCGCGAGTTGCACGATCCTTGTCATGTTCAGCCCAACTTCAGGAGGTGGGCAGGCGGGGACGCTTACTGTGTCTGACAACGCGAGTGGCAGCCCACAGACGGTCAGCCTGAGCGGCCGCGGTTCCAACTCCTCCCAGAGGCGCGTCAGCAAGTCGCGTCCTTGAACCGGTCCATGCCGACCGCCCGAGGAGGTTTGTACCTTGGTAAGGGCATCATCTCAGAGATAGAGGGCGTGCCTCTTTCAGGGCTCATTCGGCGGGGTCTTCGCTTGACGATTGCACCGTCCCAGTGCCGAGAGTGAGCCCGCCAGGGGGAGGAGGGTAGCGGAGAGAGTAGCAGCCCGGGAGCCGCTAGTCTGCCGCGGATGGTCGCCATTATTGAGCGAAAGACACTATCCTCCGTTGCCCTTCAAGCTGACCTGCTGTGGACTGCCGGGCGCATCATCCGCAACAGAAAGCGTCGCTGTCCTCGGACCTTTAGCTGACGGCGTGAACGTGACGCTTATGCTGCAATTAGCTCCAGGCGCCACCGAGATCCCACAGTTGTTTGACTGAGCAAAGTCTGAACTGTTGCTGCCTGTAATGGCAAGGCTGGCGATGTTCAAGGCTACATTGCCCGAGTTCGTGAGTGTGATCGTTCGTGGTGAACTGGTTGACATCACACGAACTTTGCCAAAATTCAGACTTGAGGGGGCCAGAGTGGCGACAGCACCCAGGCCCGTTCCCGTCAGCCCGGCCGTCTGCGGACTGTTGGTAGCATTGTCGGTCACCGTGACGGAAGCGGTGCGCGTCCCCGCAGCCGTGGGCGTGAAGGTCACGTTGATTGTGCAACTCGCTCCCGCCCCAAGGCTCGTTCCGCAGTTGTTCGTCTGGCTGTAGTCGCCGCTGTTGGTCCCTGTAATTGCGACGCTGGTAATGCTCAGCGCCGTGCTCTGCGGGTTGCTCAGCGTGAGGGTCTGGGCAGCGCTCGAGGTCCCTACCGTCTGG
>DASUJZ010000025.1:0-7366 GCA_036278995.1 Terriglobia bacterium
CAGATTTCCCGGCCGAAGCTGATGAGAGGTCTACAGGTCTTGGCGTCGGGACCATTCATAAGGGCACCTGTCCAGTTTCCGCCGCAACGCCCGAAGCATCGCGGCTCTCCCCATTAAGCTCAACCTTCATCCCCGCACGGCTCTCCGCAATCGGAATTCGCACGCGGAAGACTGAGCCAACCACAGGAGTGCTTTCGACCTCAATTGATCCGCCATGCGCGACCGCGGTCGAGTGCGCGATTGAAAGTCCAAGTCCCGCGCCTCCTGTATCGCGGGAGCGCGCTCTGTCCCCCCTATAAAACCTTTCGAAGATGTGGGAAACATCACGCTCGGATATACCAATACCGGTATCGGCAACTTCACACACTGCGTCGGAATCAATCTCTCTCAATGAGACAGAAACCTTGCCGTGACTGGGCGTATATTTTATGGCGTTGTCAATCAAGATCGTGAACAGCCGCTGTAACTCGCGTGGATTTCCTTTTACTTGGATACCTTTTGAAGGAATATCAATGACGAACTCTATCTGTTTGGGCCTGCCCAGAGTTTCACCTCGGCCACAAGCCAGACGGATGGTTTCGCTCAGGTCCGCAGTGGAGGATTGAAGATTTGCATCAACCGAATCGTAGCGGGCGAGCGTCATCAAATCCTCGACGAGACACTTCGTACGCACAGCCTCTGCACGGATTCCCTCCAGAGCTTCCCGCTCATCTCCAGGCGACGCGTCTTGCCGCAGCGCAAGCTCTGCCGTGGTCAATATGAGAGCAATGGGTGTTCGGAGTTCGTGGGCGGCATCGGCAGTGAATTCCGAAATCCTGCTGAAAGCCTTCTCCAGCCGCGCGATCATTCCGTTCAGGGTTTCGGATAACCGCGCGAGTTCATCACCGGTCCGAGGCACGGCCAGCCGCAGGCTCAGATTCCGGGCGCTGATCTCCCGTGCTGTGTTCGCGATCTCGTCAACCGGCGCCAGCGCCCGGCGGCATAGCCAATAGCCGACTGCCCACGAGAGCGCAAGAAGCGCGGGCAGGAACCACAACGCTAAATCGCGAAAGCGGCCCAACATTGCGTAGTATTGTCCCACCGGCTCGGCAAGCTCGATGACATATGACGTGCCTTCAACTTGCACGGTCGCCGAAAGGGTACGGAGCAGCGTACCCGGCACAGAAATCGTGGCGAAGCTGGGCTTCGTTAGCTGAGCAGCCGGCGGCGGCGCAATATGATAGGGAGCAATCGAAGGCGACTGGTAAAGCCACTTGCCGTCAGAACGTACCTGCAGTAGGTCGCCCCCCGGCCTGAGGCCGGACAGGTGTGCCTCGAATTCGTGCGCCAGTTCATCCGCGTGCCGGCTGTGCAGGCGGCCCTCAATAAATGGTCCGATCTCATCCAACCGACCCGAAAGATTGCTGTCGGCGGCGCGGATAATTGTATGGCGCATGCCAAAATACATCGCCACTCCCAGCGCACAGACCATCAAAGCGAGCATGGCTGTGAACCAGGCTGTTAGGATCACTCGAATCGAAAATCGTCCCATCAGTCTCCATCCTCTGCTATGCGATAACCGACCCCCCTCACTGTCTGGATCAACTGTACCGCTTCGTCTCTGTCGATTTTCTGGCGCAACAGGCTGACGAACGCATTCAGGTTACTGCCTTCCGCCGATTCCTCCGTGTTCCATACCGCCGCGATGATGGCATCGCGCTCCAGCACACGGCCTGCATTCCTCATCAGCAGCTCCAGCAGCGCGAATTCTGTTGGCGTCAATTCGATTGGTCGCTTATTCCGGAAGACCTGATGAGTCGCCGGATCGAGCGTGAGATCTGCCACGTTAAGAACCGCTGGCCGGGGGATGGGGCCCCTTCGCGCCACCGCCCGCAAACGCGCCAAGAACTCATTGAACAGAAACGGCTTCGTCAGATAATCGTCCGCGCCCCGGTCCAACCCTTTCACTTTGTCGAGCGGAGCGTCTCGTGCGGTAAGCACCAGTATGGGTGTCTGATCCCTCCGTTCGCGCAGGCGGCGAACGACCTCAAAGCCGTCTAGCCTCGGCAGCATGATATCCAGAACGATGACGTCGAACGTACAGCTTTGCGCTACCTCAAGAGCCTCGACGCCCGTACAGGCCGCCACCACGGAATGACCCTCGGCGCGGAGGCCCTTTTCCAGCAGCGCCGCCATTCGGGTCTCGTCCTCGACAATCAGGATCTGCATGTCCCGGTGCTTCCTATCCTCGCAGACGCTTTAGAATCTTCTCGAATTTCTCTTCATCGACCTCTCCCCGAGCAAAGCGCCGCTTCAAGATTTCCTCTGGATCCTGGCGTGCAATCCACGACCGGATCAACGGTCTTATAGAGACCAGCACGAGCGCGACCAGCACTAAAACGAAGACAATCCACATCAACTCGTGTGGCCACCACCATCCATGCCAATATACCTCATGAGGCTGCATTTTTAATCCTCTCTGCGCCCAGCGGCGCACTCACGTGAAATCAGAAAGTGAATCCCAGGGAAAACTGCAATTCCCTTGGCGGGAGGGCCGCGACAGCATTCCCAAAAAATGGTGAACTCAAGTTGCCCACAAAGCCGGCATAGTTCACCCGATTGAGAACATTGAATGCATCAACGCCCAGCTTCAGCCCCGGCCCCTCAGTCTTTTTCGATTTGTTCAGATAGAACTCGTGCGACCACCGCAGGTCGATGTCTGCATACCCCGGGCCTTGCAGGCTGTTGCGCGGAACGCCGGATGGCCGCGCATCCGCACGCCCGTCGTTGTACTCGTCGATTCCTGTAGTCATCGTGTATGGCGCTCCGGTGTAAAACGAAAGAGCGACACCGAGATTTAGAAGCTTGCCAGGCCGCAACGTGCCCAGCAGGTCGAACCGGTTGCGTCGGTCAGTGTCCGAACGGCCCCACTCTCCCGTGAGGTCGTAGCTGTTCGGCGGAAAGTACCAGATTCCACCCGTGTCATCGTGTGCCCAACCAAGCCGATACTGGGCCATCCCTGCGAAATATTTTGTCACCTGGCGGCGAAGCGTGACCTCAATCGAGTCGTCCGCGCCTCGCCCCGCAGACTCGAATTGCTGCAGAACGCCAATTACAGGATCGGGGCGCACCTCGTACAGCGGAGGGAGCGGTTGATTGAGATCTCGAGAACGGAGCAGATGGAAAGAGCGTGACCCGATATAGGTAACGTCGAGGGTGGTCTTCTTGGCGAGATGGCGTTCCAGCCCGAAGCTGTATTGGAGCAGAGAAGGCGTGTGGAAGTTCGGGTCAAGCCGCACCAGGCTGACCGGCTGATCGATGAGAGGTTCACCGGGGCTGAATGGCTCAGGATATCCTGGGTTGATAATGACGTATTTCCGGAGGCGTTCGCCGCTAAAATAGAGTAGATACGACTCCGGGTCGAAGTAGAGTAAAGACGACACCGGGGCGTGACCTATGCGATCGTAGAATATTCCTGCGCCGCCACGCAGAACAGTTTTGTGGCTCTTGGACGGGGAATAAGCGAACGACACGCGGGGAGCAAAATCGTCCCTATCGCTGAAGATGTTCTGCCAATCGTATCGAAGACCCGCGGATACCGTGAGATTAGGACGGACTGTATAGTCGTCCTCGATGAATGCCCCAAGGACTTTTTCAAAAAATGCCAGATGGGTGTCGCCCTGCTGCAGCGTGAAGGAATAAGGGCGTTGCGCTTCATAATCGGCAAGGTTTGAGAAGTAGAATGTCCCTGCGGCATCTTGCCGGTTATCAATTCCCACCCGACCCCAGTAGGGAACATCCACGCCCATCTTGAGCAGGTGCTTGCCGCGAGAATAGAGCAGCAACTCATTCAGGTCGAAGTGCTCCTCGTCGCGCGAGTCATCAGTTTGGGCGCCGCCGCCGATGAATGCTCCCTGGACCACTATCTTCGGGCTGGCCTGAAGGCTCGTCGTCGATGCGTAGTCGTAATCCACGAGCAGGTGGAACTGATTGACGAGCAGGGGAGACAGTGTAGTTTCCTGGGAATAGACGAACCTTTCTTGACCAATTTTGTCGTTTGTGCCCACTTCGGGGAGAGTGAATCCTCCCACGCCACTATTCCGCGCACGATTGTCCTTATGCGAAAAAAACAGCGTTGCGCGGTTCGTATCGCTGAACTTGTGTTCGATCTGTGCCGAGAAAAGGCCGTTATGGGTTGGGCTCGGAACGTTCTCCTGAATCGGTCCGGATGGGCCGATTGCGAATACAACCGATTGCAGGTTCTCGACGTTGTAATCCGCCGAAATGAGAAATGAGGTGGTTTTGCTTCTGCCAAGCGGACCACCCACCGCACCATCGATTATCCGCCGCTGTTCAGAAGGCTTGACGAGAGAAAAAGCATTGCGCGCATTGAAAGTGGAATCGCGAAAGAGGAAGTTAACGTTGCCATGATACTTGCTGGAGCCTGATTTCGTGGTGACCTCGATGCGGCCTTTGCCGGGCCGGGCAAATTCGGCATCGTAAGGATCGTGGTTGATTTTTACCTCTTTGATGGCTGAAGAAGAGACCGATACATTCTCAGCTTCGACCCCGTTTACACGCAATGCCGGACCGGCGGTCCCGACGTCCGTGGGGCTGAGAAAGCGAGAAAGCGCCGCAAGGTAATCTTCATCGAGGATCGGCAACGTGTCGAGTAATTCGCCGCTCAGGCTGACGGCGTTCGGATTCTCACTTGTGTCGACGCTAGGCTCTCCATTCCCGGATGTGACAGTGGCTTGCTGCTGCATAGTTGCGATGGTCAAAACGATCCTGAGCGGATGAAGAGCGCCTCGGCCCACCTGGATCGATTCGTCGAAAGGACTGAACCCGGAATATTCCACATGGATTTCATAAGTGCCTGGAAGGACTGAGTTGAATTCAAAGTTGCCCCGAGCGTCCGACCGAGTGAGGCGCTCGGAGGGCTGGTCACTTCTTTTCAATCCAACCGAAGCTCCGACAACTGATGCGCTGCTCGGGTCTAAAACGACACCTTTCACAGTGACCTGCGCCCACGCGGGAGTGCCCGCGGTGGCGACTGCGAGCAGGAGCAAACATGCAGACGTCAGTGTGTGACGGCGAGGCGTTGCGAAAGCAGGCATAATTGAACCTCCTTCCGCCATCATGACCACAGAACCTTAAGAATTCGTCAAAGGGATGCGGCAGCGCCAGGCCGCTAATTGGGGACACAACGCACTTTTGACGGGTTCTTAATGTTCCGTCCTCATAATGGGCCTGGAAGGCGCGGAATGGGTCAAAGCTCGACTCGCTTCCAAGCCTGAGAAGTCAAGAAGAAGACAGAGATGAGGAGACAGATTATGACAGTGACAAATTTCGGATTAGCCGTCTTGTTCGCGGGCGCCATATGCCTGGCCGTAGGACACGGGTCCGCCCAGAATAAATCATCGAGTGAAAGCACTTCCATGACAAGCACCAGGAATCCGATGGCCGGGATGGTTTTCTGCGACAAAATGCAAACGGGAGAATTGTGTCCCGAGGGCACGATGAACACACTCAAGCTATCTGGAGAAGCGGCAAAGCGCTGGGAAGCAGATGTACATGAATATAACAAAGCTATCGAAGCAGCAAACATGCATCTGCTTGCCGAAGGCCGGCACACCCTGACGCCACAGCAGTATTCCGAAGTAAAGCTATGGTTTGCGAAAGGCCTGAACCCGCTCATGAATCGACTTTTGGCGGACCAGGGCAGATTGCCAAAATGAATTCTGGTATCTCAAACTGCAAGCACCTCTCATTCTCCCCGGCGGGCAATCACGCTTGCCGGGTGCGGCGCCACCTTTCAGGAACCTGCGCCGCTCTGTTGGAGCAGCTTGGCCACGAGCCCGGTCCAGCCCGTCTGGTGGCTGGCTCCGATGCCCGCGCCGTTGTCGCCATGGAAGTATTCGTTGAACAGGATCAAGTCACGCCAGTGCGGATCGGCCTGGAACGTTTCGGTTCCACCGTAAACCGGGCGGCGCCCATCTGCCCCGCGCAGAAAGATCCGGCACAAGCGCTGTGAGATCATCCGGGCTACTTCCCAAAGCGTCAACATATTTCCAGAGCCCGTCGGACATTCCACTTTCAGGCGATCTCCGTAATAGTAGTGATACTTTTGCAGTGATTCGATGATCAGGAAGTTTACAGGAAACCACACCGGCCCGCGCCAGTTGCTATTGCCGCCAAACAGCTCCGTTGTGGATTCTGCAGGCTCGTAGTCCACATAATGCCTCTCGCCGTCCAGTTGTAGAGAGTAGGGATGGGCCTCGTGATACTTCGAAAGCGACCGAATCCCGTAGGGCGAGAGAAACTCATTTTCGTCCAGCAAATATTTCAGCACGCGCAGAAGCCGCTCGCAGGTTGGGATCGAGAGCAGCCGCCGGACGCCCTGCTCGGACTTGCAACTAGTGTCCATCACGTTGGCCATATTAGGGTGAAAATCAATGAACCACTGCATCCTTGCCTTAAAACCGGGAAAGCGGTTCACGATTTCCGGCTCCAGCGACTGCACCGCGAACAGCGGTACCAAACCGACCATGGAGCGAACCTTCATGAAAACGTGGCGCGAATCAGGCATGTGCAGCACGTCATAATAGAAGCCGTCCTCTTCGTCCCACAGCTCGATGCCCTCGCCGCCCCGGTTGTTCATGGCGTCCACGATGTAGACAAAATGCTCGAAAAATTTGCTCGCCACATCCTCGTATGCGGGATCGCTCTTGGCCAGCTCAAAAGCCATCACCAGCATGGTCAAGCTGTACATAGCCATCCAACTGGTTCCGTCGGATTGCTCGATCGATCCGCCCATGGGCAGCGGCTTTGAGCGGTCGAAAATGCCGACGTTGTCGAGCCCGAGAAAGCCTCCCTCGAACAGGTTGTTTCCCTGTGGGTCTTTGCGGTTCACCCACCAGGTGAAATAAAGCATCAGCTTGTGAAATACACGTTCAAGGAAATTCCGGTCGGCCCTGCCGCAACGCTTCTTTTCGATCTTGTAAACCCGCCACGCCGCCCAGGCATGCACGGGAGGGTTCACGTCTCCGAAAGCCCACTCGTACGCCGGCAACTGCCCGTTCGGGTGCATGTACCATTCGCGCAGCAGCAGAATCAGTTGCCGTTTGGCGAGGTCCGGGTCCACCAGCGCCAGCGTAATGCAATGGAAGGCGAGGTCCCATGCTGCATACCAGGGATATTCCCACTTGTCAGGTATGGAAATTACGTCGTTGTTGTAAAGGTAGACCCACTCGTGGTTTCGGCCCTTCCAGCGCTCCGGCGGAGGCGCGGGGTAAGAGGGGTCGCCCTCCAGCCAGGTCCTTACGTCATAGTGGTAGTATTGCTTGCTCCATAGGGTACCAGCGAACGCCTGGCGCATCACGCTCTT
>DASUJZ010000026.1:0-9978 GCA_036278995.1 Terriglobia bacterium
CCAGCCTGCCGATCAACGACGCCGGCACGACCGGGTACCTGGGAAGCTTTCTGGCCATTCCGGGAGGCAGGTCGCCGAGCTTCACCGAAAACTGCGAAAGGCTGTAATAACCGGCAATCGTTTTTCCATCATCGGTCAGAACGAACACCGCGGCAGCACGCTTTCTGGAATCCTGTCCAGCCTGCTTTTTGATGTAATCATCGAGTGCAGCAACTCCGCATTCGAAAGCAGCGCGATCGTGGTTGCTGTTCAGGGCTTCCGATCGGAATGGGTGACTAGGTTTCGTCGGGGGATCTCACCTGCGCGTGACGTTTTTCCTGTATCGCCGCCAGGCTGCCTTTGCCTTTGCAGTTGGAGCGGGAGCCTTCAGAAGCGCGCCGGCAAACGCCCTGCTGGCCTCATCGTTCAGGACTACAACGTCGTGTTCCCTGATGGCTTCTCTGGCCGTGTTCAGGACGGTGGCAACAATCAGGTCGGTCATCGAGGTTCCGCGAATCTCGGCGGCGCGCTCGATCATGCGCTTCTGCTCCCTCGTCACTCTGACCTCAAGGCGTTCGTCCTTTGGTAGAGGCTTTGGGGGAACGGATATACTGCGGCTTCCCATAACATCACCTAAAAACACTGTACGTACAAACGCCGTACAAGTCAAGGGCATTGGCGTCAGCGGCGGAACGTCCGTGCACCCGCACCCTCACGCCATGGTAGAATAGCGCCACCCCAAGGATTCCCAACGCATCTTTCACTGCAGGAGGAAACATGAAAGCAAGAGCGGCTGTACTCACTCTGGCGGTATGTCTTGTTGCGGTGGCGGCGTGTTTCGCCGATGACCTTTCCACGGGCACCTGGAAGCTGAATGAGGCTAAGTCCCATCTGGGCCCGGGGATCGTTAAAAATTCCACGGTTACTTATGAGCCTGTGGGTGACAGCGTCAGGATCACCCTCGACGGCACCGATGCCGCCGGCAATCCCACCCACATTGTGTGGACGGGCAAGTTCGACGGCAAGGACTATCCGGTTACCGGAGGCTCGCCTTCCGACGTCCGCTCGGTTCGGCGGATCAATAGCCGCACGCTCGCCACTCGCGTCAAGAGGGACGGCAAGGTCATCATCAGCTCCCGTATCGAGATTTCGCCCGACGGCAAATCGCGCGTCGTTAGGAGCACCGCTACGAATGCGCAGGGTCAGAAGGTGAAAAGCGTGGCCTACTACGACAAGCAGTAGCGAGTGGATGCCAGGGAAAATCAGGTAGGAATCGAGGATTAGGCCATAGGGAAAGAGCGGGCGCTGGCGGCTGTCGCGACGCGGCTTTGGCCTGGCAATTTGCCAGCCCAATGTGTGCCGGCCCGACCAGTGCGCTTCTTCGGCATGAGCGATGCTCTGCCCTTTCACGATTCAGAGGACCAACGGGCGGCGCGCACGTCGTGTTTCTTGCGATGTGTTTCTCCCTCCCCAATTCGCCACCATTCACTATCCACTATTCACTAACCCGTGCTCTTTGCCTCTTCGCTGCCGGGCATGTGATAATATGCGGCCAACCGATGGCGGTGCAGGATTTTTCTGTGCGCGTGCGTGGTGTACGACGACAAGCAGATTTCTCTCCCGCGGTGGCGTGTTTTGTTTAGGGAAAGGGCACGGATTCATCCTTGTCGCTCACGGCCAAAACCGAAACCGGCTTTAGCCGCTGATGTTTGTGGAGAATGGCCCGGACCACACCGGCACCGGGAAGGCTCAGGGGCTGGAGGCCCGGAGAAATTGCATTGCTTGTTTGGCACCAGTCAACTCGTGCCCCCAATGCAGAGGGCGCGCGCTGCGCGGAACCAGGTGAATCGCAGAGGCAAAAACCGCCTCTGCGCCAGCCGTGTGCGAACGAAATGCGGGGATTCTTCGCGTCGCTCAGAATGACATGTGAGGAGGCCTCTTGGGAAAATCCGATGACCGAAAACTGAGCCGGAGGGATGTGTTCAAGATGGCGGTGGCGGCTACGGCATCGATGCAGGCCCCGGGACGGGCGCAAGCCGAGTTGGCACATAGCGCTAAAACAGCCGCACCTCAGCCGCAGCCGCGGCGCAAAGGCCGGCCGAACATCCTGCTGATCATGGCCGACCAGCATCGCGGCGACTGCATGCGTTGTGACGGCAATAGCGCCATCCGCACTCCCAACATGGACGCGCTGGCGCGCGAAGGCGTTCGCTTCCGCAACGCTTACACGGCGACGCCGAGTTGTATCCCGGCGCGTGCCGGATTGCTGACCGGGCTCTCACCGTGGAACCACGGCTTGCTGGGTATGGACGGCTGGCCCATCGCCGCCAAGTATCGTCATGAGATGCCGCAGGTACTCGCCGACGCCGGATACTACACGGCCGTGATCGGCAAGAACCATTTTGCCCCGCCGCGCCAATCGCACGGCTACGAGCTGATGCTCGATGACGAGCACAACGACATCCAGAATATTTATCAGTCCGACTACCATTCGTTTTTCTGGCAGAACGCTCCCAACATCAAAGGGCCCGCCGGCCCGAACGATACCTCTGACGCCGTGGACGGCTGCGGCTTTGGCTGGAAGGATTTCTGGAACGGCTATGACGCCAGGGCCTTCCCCTACCCGGAGCGGCTGCACCGGACGCGTTGGGTGGGCCGCACGGCCGCGAATTTTCTGCGGACCTACGACCGCCGCCAGCCGTTCTTCCTGAAGGTTTCCTTTATTCCCCCGCACAGCCCGTATATTCCGCCCGAGCGACTGATGCGCGAGTATATGGATGCAGATTTGCCGGAAATGTTCCACGCAACGTGGGCGGAAAAATTTCGGCCACGCAGCGGACCAGGACTCGACATCTGGCACGGCGATCTCGGCGCGGAACAGGTGCATCGCTCGCGTGCGGGTTATTACGGCCAGGTGACGTATGTGGATGAACAGATCGGGCATATCCTGGAAGAACTCGATGCGCGCGGGTGGATGGAAGAAACGCTGATCGTCTACACCTCCGATCACGGTGATATGCTCGCCGACCATTTCATGTGGCGCAAGTGCCAGCCCTACCAGTCGTCGGCGCGCATCCCTATGCTGATGCGGTGGCCCAAAGACCTGACGAGCGCCCAACGCGGAAGTGTGATCGACCAGACCACGGAGCTGCGCGACCTGATGCCCACTTTTCTGGATGCCGCCGGAGCGCTCGAGCCGGTAGCCGAGAACCTCGATGGGCGCAGCCTGCTGCCTCTGGCCGCCGGAAAAACCGAGGGATGGCGCGAGTACATCGATATGGAGCACGACATCTGCTATAGCCCGCTGGTCCATTGGAATGCGCTGACCGATGGCCACGCGAAATATATCTTTCACGCGCACGATGGGTCGGAACAATTATTCAACCTGGATAACGATCCGCAGGAGGTGCATGACCTGGCCGCGGCGACGGCGCACCAGGATCAATTGAAAATGTGGCGGGCGCGAATGGTGAAGCATCTGGAGGTACGGGGCGAGCGGTGGGTGAAAGACGACAAGCTTATGATACGCCGCGAGAGCATGCCCATCTCACCCAATTATCCGCGCGCGGAGGCGTTGCGGGCGGGGCTGGTGCCGGTGAGACATCGTTAGCCGACGCCGCACCAAATCGTTAGCGGCTGCTTGTTCAAGACCTTCGCCACTGAACAAGGAGCGGGAGACGATCATGAGCAAGAGTGTGGCCGGCAATATCGCACTTGTTTTGATGGGCATGCTGGCGTCCAGCTTTTTGCCGCCGGCCGCTATTGCCCAGTCAAAGCTGGTTCCAACCCCGCCAATGGGGTGGAATAGCTGGAACCATTTTGGCTGCAAGGTGAGCGACGCTATCGTCCGCGCGCAGGCCGACGCGATGGTATCAAGCGGCATGAAAGCCGCTGGTTATGAGTACGTCAACATTGACGACTGCTGGGAAGGCTCGCGCGACGCGAACGGAGTGATCCACGCAAACTCGAAGTTCCCGGACATGAAGGCCCTTGCTGACTTTATTCACTCGAAGGGACTGAAGCTCGGGATTTATTCTTCCCCCGGACCCAAGACTTGCGGCGGCTATGAGGGCAGCTACCGGCATGAGAAAACAGATGCCGAAACCTACGCGCAGTGGGGTGTTGATTATCTCAAATACGACTGGTGTACGGCGCGCTTCGTTTATCAACCCGAGCAGTATCCCGCGGCATTCGAGAAGATGCATCAGGCATTGCTCGCAACGGGCCGGCCCATCGTTTACAGCATTCACGGCCGGGGCAAGGTGTGGACGTGGGCGCAATCGGTGGGCGCGAATCTCTGGCGGACCACGGGCGACATCAAGGACAACTACAGTCGCATGGTCGCCATCGGGTTTGGACAGCAGGGCCTTGCGCAGTTTGCCGGTCCCGGTCACTGGAATGACCCGGACATGCTCGAAATCGGGAACGGCGGCATGAGGCCTGACGAGTACCGCATGCACATGAGTCTGTGGTGCCTGCTGGCGGCGCCGCTGATCACCGGCAACGACCTGACGCAGATGATTCCGGAAACGCTTGCGATGCTCACCAATCCTGAAGTGATTGCGGTTGACCAGGACCCGCTCGGCGCCGAAGGTCAACGGGTGTGGGAAGAAGGCCCGCTCGAGATCTGGATGAAACCACTTGCTGATGGCGGCAAAGCGGTGGGCCTGTTCAATCGTGAACAATGGACCATAAGAATCACCGTGACGTTTAGCCAGATCGGCGTTAGGAATCGCGCCGCGGTTCGTGATTTGTGGGCACGCAAGGACCTCGGACTTTTCAACGGCAGCTATTCTGCGGATGTCGCGGAGCACGGGGCGGTGATGGTCAAAGTGACCCCCGCGAAGTAAAGCCCTCAATCACCTTGGCGACTTCGCCACAACGCAACGGCGGCTGCTTTGCGAAGCCAGCGGCCAATTACTACGTCTTTTGCTCAGGTATTCAGCGCGGGCGTAGCGAGCAAACGTTTGCAACCGTCCGCTAATTGTTGAATCATAAAAGAGGTCAGCTAAAAGCGAATTCGGTCGGAGCGCCGGCAGAATTTTCGCGACCATCAGATCTCATGTGTGAATTGTTTCCGTTGGAACTTCCGGACGACTGGCAGAGCCTCGAACGCGACGCGACGCGCGAGCAGCTCGAGAAGCAAGTGTTGCCCGCCTACCTGTCCCGGCAGCGATGGTTCGCTTCCAAAGACACCAAGATTGATCGCGCGGAATTAGTAAGCAGATTCGCGCTTCCCGGCAGTTCCGGCAAATGGCTGCTTGCAACCTTCCGCGCCCACCTCGCCGACGGCCGGTCAGAAGAATACTTTATTCCACTGGCTATTGTGAAGAGTCCGCTGTCATCGGTGGACCCGGGATCTGAGTCAGCCGAAGTCCTTGCAAGCATCCGTGACGGTACACGAACCGCGACATTGCGCGACGCGCTGGCAGATCCCGCTTTCATAGCGGACCTGGTCCGGGCCGTGGGAGACAAAGCCCGAATCGATGGCGCCGGCGGGTGCCTGCGTTTTAACCACACCCACGCCTATTTTCCATTGTTGGAGGAAGATGAGCGGAACATCAGGAAGATCGGCGCTGAGCAGAGCAACTCCAGTATTCTGCTCGCGAACAAAATGGTGCTGAAGGCTTACAGGAAGCTGGAGCGTGGAGTTCAGCCGGAGCTCGAGATGGGGCGTTATCTCACGGACGTCGCAAACTATCGAAATACCCCGCCGCTGCTTGGCTCAATTGAAAAATTCGATGACCGCGAACAGCCGACGGCCCTTATTGTGATCCAGCGCTATGTTCCAAACCTTGGGGACGGCTGGTCTTTTACATTGAAGCACCTTAAGCACTTCTTTGAAGGAGTTGCCGGGGGCGCGTCGGACGAGTTGAGCAATGATTCATATGTCGCGCTGATGGAACGCCTCGGCACCCGTATTGGAGAACTTCAGCAAGCATTTGCATTAGACACGAGTGATCCGGCGTTTGAGCCTGAGCCGATCAGCGCCTCCGATGTGCAGATCCGGAAAGAGGAAATCCAGGCCGAGGCTGAAAGTACTTTCGCACTGCTCGCGAGCTCTGGCGCGATGCTTAACCCTCAACTGCAAGGCCGCGTTTCGGCATTGCTTACCCAACGGGATCGCATTTTTGATCTGATTTCGTCGTTCAACCCGGAGCCAGACTCAGCTCTGCTGAAGACCCGCTCCCACGGCGACCTCCACCTGGGGCAGGTACTGGTGGCCGGAGACGATTTTTACATCATCGATTTTGAAGGCGAACCCGGGCGCTCGTTTGCGCAGCGGCGCGCCAAGCAAAGCCCTCTCAAGGACGTTGCAGGCATGCTGCGCTCCCTCAATTACGCCGCCTGGTCAGCAGTGTTTGAATTTGACGCGGCGGAAACCGACCAACTCGCAAAGCTCGAAAAATCCGCGCGAAAGTGGTTACAGGCATCCTCGAAGGCGATGATGCAGGGCTACAAGAAAGCCGCCGAGGGGTGCCCGTCCTACCCTGCCAATCCGGATACTTTTCGCCGGATGCTTGATCTTTTTATCCTTGAAAGGGCCCTTTACGAGGCTCGTTATGAGCTTGCTAACCGGCCGTCCTGGTTGCGCATCCCGCTGGAAGGCATCATAAACCTTCTCGCGCGCGCGTAACGACAGTCACACATTGCCACTGCGGGTTTGCAGAAAGCGTTCGGGTCGCCCCGCATCGTAACGTCGTCTACTGATTAAGAACCAGCATAGAATAATATTTTCAGGCTTGGAAAGCTGATCTATTCCGACCCGAACGGATTCTGGTGGACGAAGATTGGGCAGTTGCGGCCTTGAGTTTGCCGATGAACGTGCAGCACCCGGCCGCGTCAGGAGTCGCAAGGTGTCAGATTGAATGAACCGGCGGCCTCCCATCAAGTGACGGGGATTGCCGCCGGCTCGCGAAAAGGTGCGCTTACTTCATGCTGATTGACCGGACTGCAAGCGTTCCGTCCGTAGCTTTGCCCGTGACGTTGACGCGAAGGTGGTCGGCTTTGGTCGATTTGCTGAGCAGTTGAATAGCTTCGGCGTTGCCCTTCGCATCGAATTTCAGAAACTTCCCGTCCGCTGTGATGATCCCGAGCCCGGATTTCTGGCACTGAAGTTCACAGGCGCGGGTGTGAGCATCAGGATTCGCCTGCACCTTACTGGCGCAATTCGCATCCACCAGAGGCACGTTATTGAACCGCTCGGCCCATGCTGCCGCGGACACCGCAAAGACCGACAAAAACAACATCATAAAAACTTTCTCTTTCACTGTATTCCTCCTGTTTCTAATCGTTCAAACATTCGTATTACGGACAGGCCGTGCGTGTGCCGCAGCCGTCCCTGCCCAGTTGCCCGCTTCGCGGGCGCTTGTCATCTGCGCTAACACAAAAGCGCTGAGGGCGAGCTCGACATCTCGAACCGCAAGGTCGTAGAACATGCCGGTGGTGAGAAGATTCACCGCAATCCCGAGCAGCCAGAACATCACCACGTAGGCGCCGATCTTCGTCCAGCGGCTAAGGACGATAACACCGGCCAGGATTTCGATCGCGCCCACTACGTGCATGAACGCGGACGGCGTCACCGGTATCACCTTTGTCACCAGCGGACTCAGATACATGCTCCAGTCCGCGAGCCGATCGAAATATTTGTCGATGCCGGCGACGATCGGACAGAGCCCCAGACCGATCCTCAATGCCAGCCATGCCAGATTTAGCTGTTTTGTACCGTTTTGCATCATATCCCTCCACCCGTAATGAGTGAGGAATCGTCCAGAGGTTACAGCGTGAAAGCATTTTTCTGTTAGGCGAGCCCGAATCCGCGCTTCTTTGTAACCAAATGCCTTCTCACCGCTCTAAGGTGTGAGGAGGAATTTATGCGAGCGGCAGAAGTAGTTGAAAGGGCGAAAGCCGAAAAGTGGTCTGATGAAGAGGTTGTGGCGCGCGTCCTCGAAGGCGAAACGGCGCTTTTTGAAATTCTCATGCGGCGCTACAACCAAAGGCTATTTCGCGTGGCGCTCGCAATTCTGCGCGACGAGGCGGAAGCGGAAGACGTAACGCAGGACGCGTACGTCCGTGCTTATCAACACCTTAACCAGTTCGCGGGCCGTTCCGCGTTTTCCACCTGGCTCACCCGAATCGCCGTGCACGAGGCATTGGCTCGGGCCGGGAGGCGAAAACAGTTTGAGGGTTTGGAGGGAATGGTCATGCTGAAAGGCGAAGACAGCCGCGAATTGAGAAGCCGCCTGGCGAGCCCAGAGCAGCAGGCTTCCATAGGGGAGATCAGCAAGCTTCTCGAGGCAGCGATTCTCTCTCTGCCTGAGGCATACCGTACGGTGCTGATGCTGCGGGACATCGAGGAAATGAGCACTGCGGAAACCGCCAGCGCACTCAATCTCACCGAAGAGAACGTGAAGGTCCGCCTGCATCGGGCGCGAGTTCTCCTGCGCCGGGAACTTTATAGCCGTGCGGGCGCGGCGCGTGTGGATGCGTTTCCCTTCATGGGTGCTCGCTGCGACAGAATGGTGCAGCGCGTCTTCGAGCATCTGGGGGAGAACTCGCCGGTCTTATCGGCAGAACCCAAATCCGAAGCTTAGGGTTGTGCTACCTCTGCGTTCCTGCTCGGCCATGTTCCGAACGCAAGAGCCTCAGCACGCAAAGGCGCAGAGCGCAGAGGCGTACAGGGCCAATGTTTTAACAGCACTGCGAACTTGGCGGCTGTGCGTCTTTGTAAGAGGATACGTTTCTTATGCTACGTGGCGGAGAGGGTGGGATTCGAACCCACGTCACGATTTCTCGTGAACACGCTTTCCAAGCGTGCTCCTTCAGCCACTCGGACACCTCTCCGTGTCACAACTCGTAAAGCAAACTTGCTTGAGGATTGCCAGCAGGCGATTCCGGCAAGCTTGTGGCTCCATTGATTCTAGGACTTTCGGGCCAGTCACCGCAAGACTAGAAGTGCCGCAGCGGTTTCCTCGTGGCTGTCGACGCAAGAAGATTCCAACAAAATACTGCGCTACGGCCGAATTTGCTGCAAGATAGTTGATCGCAATTCGTCCGCCCAGGCCATACCTGCGCGCGAAAATTGCGGCAAATTCTCAGTATGGAAAGTTCGTACTTCAAATCGGTCCTGAGGAGTTTCAGCCACAAGTCTAGGACGAAGAAGTTCCAGCTCTTTGAAGCTTTGTTTCGCCCGCGGCCAGAAGAGCGCGTGCTGGACATCGGCGCAAGCGGCGAAGTCTTCCTTCGCTATACGTTCGAGGACGTATACCCCTATCCGTCGCGTATTGTTGCCGGCGGTTACGACCTTGGCGAGGTGAAAAGCGCTCGCCAATCCTATGCCGAACCCACCTACGTCGTTTTCGACGGATGTTCCCTGCCCTTTCCCGACAGATCTTTCGATATCGTATTTTCCAATGCCGTCATCGAGCACATTCTGGGGGCGGGCCGGCAGGAGCAGTTCGCGCGGGAAGTGATGCGGGTGGGCAAGAGCTGGTTTATAACCACGCCAAACTATTGGTACCCATTTGAGAGCCACTACCATCTGCCGTTGATTCAGTTCTTGCCGGAAGACCTGCAGCGCAGGTACAACAGACTGCTCGGGACCCACATCGCCAAAGGACAAACGCAGGAACTTGGGCTTCTCTCGGCGAGAGGATTGCGAAAACTTTTTCCGACCAGCCGTATTGAGAGAGTTCGCGTGACGTTCTGGCCGGAGACCCTAGTGGCGTATTCTCTGGACCCGCAACGGACTGGTTGAACCGTCTCCCCGCACGAGCCGGCGCAACCCTTGACCGCTTCTGGCCAAGACATTACACTCTGTTTAAGTGCGCCTGTAGCTCAGATGGATAGAGCGGTTGCCTCCGGAGCAACAGGTCGGGGGTTCGAATCCCTCCAGGCGTACCATCGTTCCAGACTATTTACAAGTTTTTGCGGATTATCCAAAAGAATCACAAAGTAGCACTTACCTACTCAGAACGGTCCAACTATTTCTTGCTGCAT
>DASUJZ010000027.1:0-46716 GCA_036278995.1 Terriglobia bacterium
TTTGGCGGCAGCAAACGACAAAAAGAATACCTTTTTTCAAAAACAAACCGGAGAAGTTGCTGAAAACAAAGGATCGGCCCAAAAAACAAACCGGAACAAACCGGAAAACAAAGCGGAGAAGTTGTTGAAAACACGTGCCTGCGGAAAAAACAAACCGGAAACAAACCGGAAACAAACCGGAGAACTGACCGGTAACGCTATTGGAAGGAAAGGCAGGATGCAGGGCGAGCGCGCTTGCGCTATGGCCCGGTCAGCGGGCCTTCTGGGTCTCTCTTGCTGCCGCAGCGCCAACCGTTACTTCCGGGTGAAACAGGTGTGGCGCCTCGAGATGCAAATGATTGACACAAGAAAGCCTGCCCGTCTACTATAAAGTAGATACGTGGGGATTTGGGCGCGTTTGCGCTCCTGCAATCGAGCCATGCGATCAGAACCAAACTTCGAGCAAAGACGCCGTGAAGTTCTGTCGGCTATCGTGCAGAACTACATAGCCAAAGGGCTGCCTGTAGGGTCGAAAACCGTGGCTCGTGAGACCGGCGATTCGCTCAGCCCCGCCACGATCCGCAGCGTGATGGCGCAACTCGAAAGCGAGGGTTTTCTGGAGCAGCCGCACACTTCGGCGGGCCGGGTCCCCACCGACAAGGCCTACCGCTACTACGTTGATCGCTTAATGCGGATGGCCCAACTGACTCCTGCGCTGGCAAAGTTCATAGAAGACAGCCTCAGCGGCGACGGGGTGCCTAACGATCAGTTGATGGCCAGGGCCTCACACGTGCTGTCGGAGGTTTCGAGCAACGTCGGACTGGTCCTGGGGCCGGCGATCGAAGAAGAGCTGCTGGAGCACGTCAAGTTCATCAAGCTTCCTGACCACCGCGTGTTGGTGGTGATCGTTTCAAAGCCGAACTTGATCGAAAACAAGGTGCTTCGGCTGGACGAAGACATCAGCCAGGAAGAGCTCGATCGTAGCGCGGCCTACCTCAACGCCGAGTTCCGAGGCTGGTCACTGAGGACTATCCGGCTGGAGATATTCAAGAAAATCGAGGAGGCTCGCGAGCTGTTCGATCACCTTTTGCGTAGCGTGGCTCGGCTCCTGATGGAGGGCGCCCTCGGGCACGACGAGCTCGCGCCTCTATTTGTCGAGGGAACGGCGCGAATCCTCGGGCAGCCTGAGTTTGAGGACGTGCGCAAAATCCGGCAACTGCTGCTGGCCCTCGAGGAAAAGGCCAAGTTGATCGAGATTCTAGGATCGTTCCTGCATTCCGCGAGCCCGGGTGTTCAGGTGGTGATTGGGAAAGAGAACCCGGCCGATGAGATGCGGCATTGCGCCCTGGTTATGGCGCCCTTGCGGTATGGGTCAAGGATCGTGGGTGCTCTCGGTGTAGTTGGTCCTACGCGGATGGAATATGACCGGGCTGTGACGACGGTTGAATATGTGGCCCACCTCTGTAACCGGTTGTTGAGTATCAATTGAGAATCGCCCGTTAGGCCCCCTCATACAACCAGTAGCGAATTTGCGAGGGGCCAGCCGTTTTACTACAGTCTAAGACAGGGTTAAAATAACAAAGTTTATGGCAGACGAGAAGGATCTTACACACGAACCCGACGAATGGACAGGCGTGAACAGGCACAACTCCGCACAGCCCGGGCCCGAAGGCGCAAGGGATCTCCCATCTGATTTGGCAACGGCTTACCGCCAGTTGCTGGACGAGAAGAAGGAGCTGTTCGAGCGCCTGGTCCGAAAGCAGGCCGAGCTCGAAAACATGCGCAAGCGGGTCGAGCGCGAGAAGGACGATTTTCTTCAGCACGCAACGATGGGAATCATCCGGGCGTTGCTTCCCACGCTCGACGCTCTTGAACGAGGCCTAAAGCACCGCGAGGAGAGTGTTCCTGAGAAGTACTACGCAGGGATGGAATTGATCCACCGCGAGCTGCTCGAAGTGCTGAAAAGGGCCGGGCTTACGCCGGTTGAGAGCGAAGGTGCGGCGTTCGATCCGCATGTCCATCAGGCGGTCGAGACGGTTGAGACCGACAAGTTCAACGACCAAGAGGTGGTCGAAGAACTCCAGCGCGGTTATAAGCTGAAGCAGCGGCTGCTGCGACCAGCCATTGTGAAGGTTGCAGTTGCACCGGCGGGAAATAAGGCATCTTCCAAACGGAATGACCCGGAGGACCCAGCCGGCGAATAATATGGCACCGGGCTAAAGGACCGGTCGACAGCTCTCGTCAAGGATTGGGAGAATCGAACAAAACTGATGAGGAAGGCGGCGTGAACCAGAAGCGGGATTACTACGAGGTCCTGGGAGTCAGTCGTGGCGCAACCGACCAGGAAATCAAAAGCGCCTACCGCCGTCTCGCGCTTCAGCACCACCCTGACCGCAATCCCGACAAAACAGAAGAAGCCGAAGAGCGCTTCAAAGAGATTACGGAAGCCTACAGCGTGCTTGCAGACACCGACAAGCGCGCCGCATATGATCGTTTCGGTTTTGCGGCCGTGGGCGGCGCCGGAGGAGGCGCGCCCGACTTCTCCTCGACGATCTTCTCCGGGCTCGAGGATTTGTTCGGCTCGTTCTTCGATCTGGAAGACCTTTTCGGGCAGGGCAGAGGGCGGCGTGTGCGTGCCGAGCGCGGCGCTGATCTCCGCTACGAGATGGAAATCTCTTTCGAGGAGGCAGCCGCCGGACTCGACACCAAGATCAAGATTCCTCGCAGCGAGAGTTGCCCAAGCTGCCATGGCTCCGGTTCAAGAAACGGCTCGCAAATGGCTGCTTGCGCGGCGTGCGGAGGTCGAGGCCAGGTCCGCTATTCGCAGGGCTTTTTTACAGTTTCGAGGACCTGCCCTCAATGCCGCGGCACGGGCCAGGTGAATCGTGATCCCTGTCCCGACTGCCATGGCGAAGGCCGCGTGAGGCGCGAGAAAGTCCTGGGCATCAAGGTTCCAGCGGGCGTGGATGAAGGCACCCGGCTGCGAATTTCGGGCGAAGGCGAGGCGGGGCGCCACGGAGGCCCGCCGGGAGACCTTTACGTGGCACTTAAGGTGCGCCCGCATCCCTACTTTGAGCGCCGAGGCGAAGATCTCTACGTCAGGATTCCGCTGTCCATCACCCAGGCGGCCTTGGGAACAGACATCAAGGTGCCGACGCTGCGCGGACAGGAGAAGTTGAAGATTCCTGAAGGCACGCAGCCGGGAGCAGTGTTCCGCCTTCGTGGCCACGGCATGCCTGTCTTGAACGGACGCGGCCATGGCCATCTTTACGTTCTGGTTGACGTGGTAATCCCTCACCGGCTGTCGCGAGAGCAGCGCCGGGCGCTGGAGTCGCTGGCCCCCTCTGTGGAAGTGGAGAACAAACCTGTCGAACGCGCGTCCGCCGAGAAAGTCAAAGACGTGTTCGGCTAGCCCCTGAATCTGCATTTCAGCATCTGACCAGGCCGTTGTCTTAGCAGCCCAGCATTTCTGCCTTGCAGGCCCTGGCACATTGGACTTCATTATTTCGAATTAGATCAGAAGATCTGCAAACTCGCCGCAGAGCGAGTCAGTCGCTGGGCAGAGTTCGTGAACGGCGCAACCAGCGAAAGCCGACTGTGAACATGCTGCCATTGAATCCATGGTTTGGTTGCTGGAGCCCGGCATTCGACATGTGGAAGTAATGATATTCAAACACGACGGCCCGTTGCGGACTTACGAAGTACTGAAGCCCCACGCCGCCTTGCGAAAGAAATTGTGTGTGGCCTGTGATTTCAGGCGCATTTTCATCGATGGTGGTGTGCATCGGTCCCGACCCGGCGTCGAAGTACGGCACCACCTGGTGAATCGGTTTGAACCCGAAGCGCATCACCAGCGATGTTCCAATCAGGCTTCCTCCGGGATGCGCCGAGCCGCCAAGCATCTGTTGGCTGATCAGTTCAAAGCGTTTCAGGGGAAGCCGGGAGTGCGGAGAATCCCAGGCGATCAAGCCGATCTCGGGCGCAGCAAAGATAAAATTGATGTGCGATATGTTGTGCGGGATGTCATTCTCAAGTCCAAACCCCAACTGAACGCCGAACGTGAGCCTTCCGTGGCTGGTCCAGTAGGGTTCGGCGGCAACCGGCGACGGCTGCGTCGGGGTTGGGGGATTATTCGTGGAGACGCCCTGGCTGAAAGCCCTGTACGGCATGCCCGCACAGATTAATCCCGCCAGGGCAAGGGCGCGCAAGGTGGATATTTTTCCCATATCGATGGATTCTCCGCATTCCGTCCTGGACGTGAGGACGGACTGGCAATCGCTGTCCCAATCGGAACCAGAAAATGTCCCAACCCGCGTGGGCGAGAGCTTGCTATTTTTTCATTCACGCCCGGTTCAGGGAAGTCCGCTCCTCCTGCCTGTCCGGCGATGAAGCCTGTAGCTGGAAGAGCGAGCAACGTAGAATTGTCCAAAGAATTCTCACGCCTGAGAGCGATATTCTACCATTGCTGGTTCAAGCAGCAGGCCAGTTGTTCGGCAGTGCCTGGAATCTACTTCAAATTTTATGGTATATAATCTAGGTTACTAAACGATGCAGGAAATCCACATCCCAGACAAGTGCTTTCCTCGTGCGCCTGCGGATAGTTCGAGGCGACGACGAACATTTCTTGAAAGCCGGTTTTGGCTGCGCGATATGGTTCTCGCTTCGGTGCTGGCTTCCACTCTTTTCCTGCTTTTTTACCAGCCGGTACAGGTCGAAGGCACCAGCATGCTGCCCGTTCTGAAGAGCCACGAACGGATTGTGGTCAACAGGCTTGCCTACGATGTTGAATCGATCCAACGTGGCGACATCATTGTGTTTCACTACCCCCTGGATCCCGCTCAATCCTTTATCAAGCGGGTCGTCGGGCTGCCCGGGGACTGGATCAGCCTTCGGGATGGCCAGGTTTATGTAAACGGCGGTCGGCTGCGCGAACCTTATATCCTGCCGGCCTATATGGGGGATGAGACACGCGCCCCCGTTCATGTCGCCGCGAACCACTATTATGTGCTGGGCGACCATCGGGATTTTTCAAACGACAGCCGCGAGTGGGGACAGGTCGCGCGGAAGTATATCTATGGGAGAGCGGTCTTTGCCTATTGGCCTCCCGCTGACGCGGGCTTACTCCGTTAGGCCGCGGACAGTGCTGGCGGACTAGAGAAGTCTTCAGGGGCTTACGATCATTACCCGGAATTATCTTTGGTGACATTGCAGCTTATCTTGCGGGCGTACAGGGCCGGTTGAGTAGAAGCGCGCAAGACGGACCTCCGGACGGAGAAGGAATGCAGGCGATTCTTGCGTTAGAGGATGGCAGGGTTTTTCGAGGGCGGGGATACGGCGCTCCCGGCGAACGCTTTGGTGAAGTGGTTTTTAACACTTCTCTTTCCGGTTACCAGGAAATCCTCACAGATCCTTCCTACGCCGGCCAGATTGTTTGTCTTACTTATCCGCACATCGGCAACTACGGCACCAACCCGCTGGATTCAGAATCATCTTCTCCCTACGCAGAGGGGCTGGTGGTTCGCGAATTGGCCGAGCTCGCCAGCAACTGGCGGTCGGTGGAATCAACCTCAGAGTTTCTGGCGGATTTCGGGATGCCGGTGATATCCGATATCGACACGCGCGCGCTGGTGCGGCACCTCCGAACTCACGGCAGCATGCGGGCCGTGTTGTCCACTGTCGATTTTGATGAGCAGAGCCTCCTGCGAAAGGTTAAGACTTCGCCCAGCATGGTCGGACTGGACCTCGCCAGCCGGGTGACGACTTCCGCGCGCTACGACTGGAGCGAGCCTTCCACCGACATCTACCAGGAAGAAGCAGCGGCGCAAAGCAAATTGCGGCACCACGTCGTGGCTTACGACTTTGGAATCAAGCACAACATCCTGCGGCGGCTGGTGGACACCGGCTGCAAGGTTACGGTGGTTCCAGCAAGCACTTCAGCCGCGGACGCATTGGCTCTGAAACCGGATGGCGTATTTCTCTCCAACGGGCCCGGCGATCCTGAGCCCGTCGATTATGCAGTGGGGAACATCCGCGATCTCACGGGGCGCGTGCCCATCTTTGGGATTTGCCTGGGCCATCAACTCACGGCCCTGGCGCTCGGCGGCAAGACATATAAGTTGAAATTTGGGCATCACGGCGGCAACCATCCTGTAATGAACCTTGAGACTAACAAAGTGGAAATTACGGCGCACAACCACGGGTTTGCTGTTGATCCCGACTCGCTGAAGGACAGCGAAGTAATGCTGACTCACCGGAATCTCAATGACAATACCCTGGAAGGACTGCGCCATCGCTCACTGCCGCTTTTCACTGTGCAGTATCATCCGGAAGCCTCGCCTGGCCCGCATGATTCGGCGTACCTGTTCGACCAGTTTTTGAAATTAATGGAAGAATTCAAATCTGGAGGCGGCGCATGAAACTTGAAGAAAGCGACCACTGGATGACCCAGATGACCGATATGATGGTCAATACAAGTTCCAAGCTCAATCAGGGTGCGGACCTTAATCTTGTATTGGGTCAAAAGCTCGACCGACTCGCTGGCTTGTCCGCCGACAGCGAGCAGAAGATTGGCCGATTATCAGACAAGATCGATCAACTAGCTGATTTGTCAACGAAGACGGAACAGAAGATCGGTCGATTGTCGGACAAGGTCGACAAGCTGGCGGATGTTTCCGGTTCTACGAATCAAAAACTGGATCGTCTTGTGGAAGCATTGTTGCGCCGCGAAGGGTTAGCGACGAGCGGAAGAGATTGCGCCGAACCACTGCCCTGACGCAACAAAATGCTCCACGCTTTACATGGTTGGCTAGCGGGCGGAGACCGGGCCCCAGACTTTATTGGGCGGCTACTTTTTTCGCGACGCTGGTTGCCATTGCGGCGCGGCGCGGATTGCGTATAGCGGCAGAATTAACGAAACTGGCAGAGGTAATGCACAAGAGCTCGGAATATGCCCAAACGCACTGACATCCACAAAGTTCTGATTATTGGTTCCGGGCCGATCGTGATTGGCCAGGGCTGCGAGTTTGACTATTCCGGGACGCAGGCGTGCAAAGCTCTCAAGGCCGACGGCTATGAGGTGGTGCTGGTGAACTCCAATCCGGCCACCATCATGACCGACCCGGAATTTGCCGACCGCACCTACGTTGAACCCCTGACCGTGGAGTACCTGGAAGCCATCATTGCCCGCGAACGTCCCGATGCTGTGCTGCCCACCGTAGGCGGGCAGACGGCGTTGAACCTTGCCATCGAACTCGCTGAGAAGGGCATTCTTGACCGCTACCACGCGCAGTTGATGGGCGCCTCGCCCAAGGCCATCAAGATTGCTGAAGACCGGCTGTGGTTTAAGGACGCGATGAAGAAGATCGGCCTTGAGGTGCCGCGCAGCGTGCTGGTCAACACGGTGGACGGGGCGCTGAAGGTTTCGGACCAGATCGGTTTTCCGTTGATCCTACGGCCTTCCTTCACGCTGGGCGGGACGGGTTCCGGCATTGCCTATAATCGCGAAGAGCTCACGGAGAAAATTCGCTACGGACTTGATTTGAGTCCTGTCCACGAAGTGCTGGTGGAAGAATCCGTGCTCGGCTGGAAGGAGTTCGAGCTGGAAGTGATGCGCGACCACGCGGACAACGCCGTTGTGATCTGCAGCATTGAGAATTTTGACCCCATGGGAGTTCACACCGGCGACTCGATCACCGTTGCGCCTGCGCAGACCCTCACCGACAAGGAATACCAGGTGATGCGCGATGCCGCCTTCAAGGTGATCCGCACGGTGGGAGTTGAGACGGGAGGCTCCAACATTCAATTTGCTGTCGAGCCTGGCACCGGACGCATGGTGGTGATTGAAATGAACCCGCGCGTCTCGCGCAGCTCGGCGCTGGCGTCCAAGGCCACAGGCTTTCCCATTGCCAAAATTGCCGCGCGTCTCGCCATGGGCTATCGGCTGGACGAGATTCCCAACGACATCACTAAGAAAACTCCGTCCTGCTTTGAGCCCACACTCGATTACGTCGTGGTGAAGATCCCCAAGTGGGCCCAGGAAAAATTTCCCGAATCCGATTCCAGGCTGGGCACCCAGATGAAGTCCGTCGGGGAAGTCATGGCCATCGGCCGGACCTTTAAAGAAGCCTTCATGAAGGGTATTCGCTCGCTTGAAACGGGCCGCAAGCCTCCCAAGCCTCCGGCCAATCGTGAAGAGATTCTGCGCCGCGTGTCCGTCCCCCACCCCGAACGTTTGTGGGACCTGCTTTACGCTTTTGATGCCGGCGAAAGCGTGGAGACGCTGGCCGAGATTACTCAGATCGATCCCTGGTTTCTTGATCAGGTTCGCCAGATGGTGGTGATGCAGAACGAGCTCAAGCGTTTTGACATGCAGGGCGTGCCGGTCAGTGTTCTGCGGGAGGCTAAGAGGCTGGGATTCTCAGACCTGCACCTGGGCGAATTGTGGGGAGTTAGCGGGCCCGAAGTTCGACAGCAGCGGCTGGAGCACGACGTCCGGCCAGTCTTCAAGCGCGTAGACACCTGCTCGGCGGAATTCGAGTCCTTCACACCGTATCTCTATTCCACTTATGAAGACGAGGATGAGGCGCAGCCCACCGACCAGAAGAAGGTCATGATCCTTGGCAGCGGCCCCAACCGCATCGGGCAGGGAATCGAGTTCGATTACTGTTGCGTCCATGCATCTTATGCGTTAAAGGAACGGGGATACGAGACGATCATGGTGAACTGTAATCCCGAAACCGTCTCGACCGATTATGACACTTCAGACCGGCTTTACTTTGAACCGTTGACCTTCGAAGATGTGATGTCGATTGTGGACAAGGAACACCCGGTCGGCGTCATTGTCCAGTTTGGCGGCCAGACGCCGCTGAACCTCGCTCGCCGGCTCCAGGCGGCAGGCGTCCCGATCATCGGCACTTCACCGGAATCCATCAACCTGGCCGAAGACCGCAAGCACTTCGGAAGGCTGCTTAGAGACCTGGACATCCCACAGCCCGAAAACGGAACAGCCATGAGCGTCAGCGAGGCGCTCGAGGTCGCGAATCAGATCGGCTACCCGGTGCTCGTCCGGCCGTCATACGTCCTGGGCGGACGCGCCATGGTGATTGCCTACGACCAGGAGATGCTGGCGAATTACGTTCGCCGGGTCGAAGAACTGGAAGGCGCGTTTCCCATCCTGATTGACCGTTTCCTCGAAAACGCCACTGAAGTCGATGTGGATGCGCTTTCCGATGGGACGGACGTGGTGATTGCGGGCATCATGGAACACATCGAGGAGGCCGGCATCCATTCGGGCGACAGTTCGTGCGTTCTGCCCTCCGTGAATATTCCGGAGGAAACTCGCCGCACCCTGATCGATCACACCACCAGGCTGGCTCGCGAACTGCACGTCGTCGGACTGATGAATACTCAGTACGCTATCCAGAACGGGAAGGTTTACGTGCTTGAAGTCAACCCACGCGCCTCCCGGACTGTGCCGTATGTGAGCAAGGCGACCGGCGTGCCGCTGGCCAAGATTGCGGCTCGGCTGATGGTCGGAGAAAGCCTGAGTACGTTCAACCTAGAACCTGAACTCCCCGTTGGCTATTTCTACGTGAAGTCTCCAGTCTTTCCGTTCCAAAAATTTCCGGGGGCCGATTCGGTGCTGGGGCCGGAGATGAAATCGACGGGCGAGGTGATGGGCTGCGCAGAGCGCTTCGGCCTGGCTTTTGCCAAAGCCCAGCTTGCCGCCGGCCAGAACATTCCGCTTAAGGGCACCGTCTTCATTTCCGTTAATGACCACGATAAGCCGCAGGCTGTCACACTTGCCCGTGAGCTTGCCTCACTGGGGTTCAAGTTGATCGCAACCAGGGGGACCGCAGCGGCTATCCGTGCGGCGAAAATCAAAGTGGAAAAGGTTTATAAGGTGGAAGAGGGCCGGCCGAATGTGGTTGACCACATCAAGAATTCTTCCATCGACCTGATCATCAATACGCCCCTTGGCCGCGGCTCGCGCTACGATGAAAGGGCTATCCGGCGCGCGGCCATTCAGCACGGAGTAACCTGCATTACGACGATTTCGGCTGCGATGGCTGCCGTCAATGGTATCCACGCCCAGCGTGACCGGGGCATCACGGTCGCTTGCCTCCAGGAACTTCATCTGGAGCGCAGGGCGATGGCCCAAAGTTCCGGCGCCAGCAAAACCATCAACCCAGGTGGCTGATCTCCATGACGAGCAAAGAATTTCTCGATCGGATTAAGGGAGTCTTCGTTCCCGTAGTCACGCCCTTTAACGCGCGCGGCGATCTTGACGAGGCGGGCTTCCGCTCCAACGTGCGGCGGTACGTCGAGCAGGGATTCAACGGCATCCTGATCGCAGGATCAACTGGAGAGGGTCCCTACCTCACCGAGCGCGAAAGAATGCGTCTGGTGGAGCTTGCTCGCCCATTGGTTCCCGCCCCACAGATTCTGCTGGTCGGGACCGGTGTGGAAGCAACGCGTCAGACAATCCAGTTGAGCAAGGAAGCCGTCAAACGCGGGGCCGATGGCTTGCTGGTGCTGACGCCGGGTTACTTCAAGAACCGCATGGATTCGGCCGCACTCACCGCGCATTTTTCAACTGTCGCAGACAGCGTGCAGCGGCCGGTCCTGATTTATTCAATTCCGCAGTTCACAGGCATCAATATTGACCCGGAGACGATTGCGCATCTCTCGCGCCACGGCAATATTATCGGCCTCAAGGAAAGTTCCGGGAAGATGGATTTCCTGCACGAAGTCCTCAAGAGATCCAAGACGGGATTTCGCGTTCTGGCTGGCTCGGCACTGATCATGCTGGATGCTTTCCAGGCGGGAGCAGCGGGCGCTGTTCTGGGCCCGGCGAACTACATTCCTGACCTTTGTCTTCAGATTTACAAGCTTTACCTCCAGGGTGATTTTGAGGGTGCGCGGCGGCTTCAGCAGAGCATCTTATCCCTCGTCCAGGAAGTGAACGTTCGTGCTGGAATCCCCGGGATTAAGCATGCGCTCGATCTGTGCGGTTACCGAGGCGGAAAACCGCGAAGCCCTCTGCTGCCTCTAACCCGCGCCGAAGAACGCAAGGTGGCTTCTGCCCTGAAAGAGGTCGGCATCCGCCCTAAGAGGCCGCGGGCTGCCTGATTTTTTCCAACCAAAATGGGATCGTAGGCCGCCTTCGCAGCATCATCAGGAGTTGCCGCAGGCCGTATCGCGGAGTTATTGCAATTCTGGCCGCCGCGTAGTGTAGCATGGGAAGAATATGGATAACGTATCGCTGCCGCTGTCGCAAGTTCCGAAATCCAGCAAGCTCCTCGTGGATTACCTGGAGCGCCGCGAGAACGTTGCCCGATTTTACAACGGCTCTCCGTTTTCTGCCGAAACGTATGACCACCTCGGCCCACAGCTTCACAACCTTCAAATTGATCGGAAAAGCCTTGTCGAAGTATTGCTGAAGCAAAACAGGGCATTTGGCGCAGGCGAAGAAACGCTACAGAACATTCAGCGCCTCAGTCATCCGGACACCCTGGCAGTTGTCACGGGCCAGCAGGTTGGGCTTTTATCGGGGCCGGCGTTCACCCTTTATAAAGCTTTGACGGCGGTCAGGTTGTCCCAGTCGCTAAATGCCCGCGGATTCAAGACCGTGACAGTATTCTGGCTGGCCTCCGAAGATCACGACCTCGAGGAAGTGGCACAGACTTACGCTCTGAACGACGACTACGAGGCTGTTCATCTGCACGACTCAGGGGAGCGGCCTGCGCCTCAATCACCCGTTGGCCGGGTAAAGCTGACGGCAGACATTTCGGGGGTGCTCGACCGGCTGAAATCTCTTCTTCAGCCTGCGGCCGATGGCGACCAATTACTTGATGACCTGCGGATGGCGTATCGGCCCGGAAACACCTGGTCGCAGGCGTTTGCGCAATTTCTCACGCGACTGTTTGGCCGCTGGGGAGTAATTCTTCTTGACCCCATGGACGAGGCGGTTCACGCACTAGCCGCTCCCATCTACCGGAAGGCCCTGCGCCAGGCAGACGAATTTCGATCTTTGCTTCAGAAGCGCGCTGATGATCTGGTCCGGTCGGGCTATCACGCGCAGGTCCACATTGCTGAAGATTCTACCCTCCTGTTCGCCGAACGGAAAGGAAACCGCCTGCCGGTACACAGCTCTGGCGCGGGCAAACATGAGCTTTTGATCGGCGATGGCCAAACCGCTTCTTTCAAGGACCTGGAGAACGAGATCAACGACCGGCCGATAAATTTCTCTGCCAACGTCCTGCTGCGGCCCGTGGTGCAGGACTCGCTGCTGCCGACCATCGCTTACGTAGCCGGACCTTCCGAACTGGCGTACCTTGGGCAGTCGCAGGTGCTCTATTCAGCCATAGGCCGGCCGATGCCCGCTGTCTTCCCGCGCTGCGGCTTTACTCTGCTTGATCACCGCGCTGAGCGCTGGATGGAGAAATATCAGATTACCGTTGCGGACGTATGGCTTGGCCAGGACCATCTGACTCAGCGCATCGCTTCCACCGCATTTTCGGAAGGTTGGTCGGAACGCTTTAACCAGACGGAGAAGGACCTGGCGGAACTGCTGTCACGGTTGCGAAAAGATATCGACATTCTTGACCCCACCTTGCTGGACACGCTGAACCATACGGAAGAAAAGATCCAGTACCAGGTCGAAAAACTGAAAGCCAAGCTGACGCGTTCAGTGCTCAGCCGTTCGGACGTCCTGGCGCGCCACGAGCAGGCTCTTCTTCATGCCATCATGCCTGAAAAGGAATTGCAGGAGCGGCTTGTGAGCGGGGCGTACTTCCTGGGCCGGGCCGGGTATGGACTGCTCGACCGTTTGCTCGAGCAGATTTCCGCCGATTCTTCAGGGCACCACATCATGAGCTTCTGATGTTCATAGCAATTGCTCTGATTCGACGTTCATGAGTTCCGCCAATCAGGCAAGTCCGCGCAACCTTTTGTTATACTGAATGTGCTTTTTTCTGAGTACCGAAAGGTGAACAGAGGAGAGAAGAATGTCTGAGCAGGCAGCAAGAGCCCAAAATGCGGACAGGCCTAAAAATCAGCGCCACACTCTTCACCTTGAGACGCACTCCCGCGTGGAGTTTAATGACGTTACCAGCCAGATCGAGCAGTTAATCGAGAAGTCGGGAATCGGGAGCGGCCAGTGCCACGTTTTCGTTCCGCATACAAGCGCGGCGATCCTGATCAACGAAAACTACGATCCAGGCCTCCGCCAGGATATCGCGGACTTCCTCAAGAAGCTTGCTCCTCCCGACGCTGGATATCGCCACAACGACGGCAACTGCGACTCTCACTTGAAGGCAGCCCTCTTCGGCGCCACTCGAACTCTTTTGATTGAAAATGGCCGGCTTCTGCTTGGGCGTTGGCAGGGCGTATATTTTTGCGAATTTGACGGGCCACGCCGGCGAGACCTCTACGTCAAGATCGTCTCGGATTAGCGATGGAAACGCTGGGTCTTTACATCCAGGTCCCGTTCTGTGCCTCAAAGTGCAGCTTCTGTAATTTCAGTTCGCAAGTCGCGCGCGCGGAGGTCTACGACCTCTACTGCAACTCCCTGGCCCAGGAAATTGAAAGCCTCCCGGAAATTTACGCGAGCGCTGGGGTGGCGCCGGCGATGTTCGAGAAAACCGTTGATTCGATTTACATCGGCGGCGGAACGCCCTCACTTGTCGGAGGCGAGCGCCTCGACAAGGTACTCGCACAGCTTCACCGGCTGTTCCAGTTTGGTCCCAGTGTGGAATTCACTCTGGAAGTCACACCGCGGTCAGCGGACCAGGATTTTCTGGAGTGTGCCCGGACTCTTGGCATCAACCGCCTCAGTATCGGCGCGCAGTCGTTTGATGATCGGGAACTGCGCTCGGTCGGGCGCTTGCACTCGGCTGATGACACGCGAGCTTTAGTTCAAAGCGCGCGCAACGCGGGCTTCGAGAATATCAGCCTTGACTTGATGGCCGGGCTACCGCACCAGACGGCGGCCTCCTGGAACTCGTCATTACAATCCGCGATCGCGCAGAGACCGGAGCACGTCTCGACTTATCTTTTCGAAATTGATGAGAAGAGCCGCCTGGGCGGCGAAGTACTGCGCCACGGCACTCGGTATCATGCCAGTGCTATCCCGGACGAAGATTTCATGGCTGACGCATACGATCTGGCGCGCGAGCAATTGCGCCAGGCGGGCCACATTCAGTATGAGATTTCAAATTTTGCGGTTTCGGGCTGCGAGTCGGTCCATAATCGGAAATACTGGCAGCTGAAGCCGTACTTGGGCCTGGGCGCAGGCGCGCACTCTTTCGACGGAGAACTTCGTTGGGAAAACGCCACCGTCGTTGAAGAATACGAAAGGCGCCTGGCACAAAGAGAGTCGCCGATTTGCGAGCAGCGGCGGCTGACATCTGAGGCGCAATTGGAGGAGTTCTTCTTCCTCGGACTTCGCCAGTTGGACGGGATTCATCTTGCCGAGGCCCGCCGCCGCTGGGGAAGTGAACCCGTCGAGCGCGTGACGCAGACGATCGAGTCGCTTGAAAGTGACGGCTGGCTTGAGAATCACAACGGCCGCGTGCGCCTGGCGGAAAAAGCCCTTCTGGTTTCTAATGAAGTCTTCCAGGAATTTATCGGCGTCTGCTCGTGATGTTTTAGCCTGGGGAGCTTGAGATGGCCCAATCAATCGTTGATCTGCGCAGCGACACGGTGACCCGCCCGACACCGGCGATGCGCCGTGCGATGTCAGAGGCGAAAGTGGGCGATGACGTGTACCGCGAAGACCCGACGGTGAATCGTCTCCAGGAGCGCGCTGCCGAGATCTTCAACCGTGAAGCCGCGCTATTTGTTCCTTCAGGTACCATGGGCAATCAAGCGGCGATCAAGGTCCACACACAGCCCGGCCGGGAGGTGATTTGCGAGGCGCGCGCGCACATTTTTAATCACGAAATGGGGATGATGGGAGCTTTTTCGGGCGTCGTGCCAAGGACGATTCTCGCCGAGGATGGCATCATGCGGTGGGAACAGATCGAAGCCCTCGTCCGCGGGCGCAGTGACCATCACGCCATTACGGGTTTGATTGAGTTGGAGAACACATCGAATCTTGCAGGCGGCTCAGTTTATCCTCTTGCGATCTCCGATCGAATTTGTGACGGCGCACATCAGCGGGGCCTGCCGATTCACCTGGACGGCGCGCGGATCTTTAATGCCAGCGTTGCGTTGGGACGCTCGGTAGTAGAACTGACGCAGAAGTTTGACTCCGTCATGTTCTGCCTGTCCAAAGGGCTGGGCGCGCCCGTGGGCTCAATGGTGGTGGGAAGCAAGCACTTCATCGAGGAGGCGCGGCTGGTCCGAAAGATGTTGGGCGGCGGAATGCGGCAGGCAGGAATTCTGGCCGCGGCCGGACTGGTGGCGCTGGAAGAAAGCCCGAGCCGTCTCCACATTGATCATGAAAACGCCAGATTTCTGGCTGAAGGCTTGGCGGAAATCCCTGGAGTGTCGATTGATCCGGCCAAGGTCAAGACGAACATCCTGTTCTTCGACGTGTCGGACAGCGGCCTCACCGCTAAGGAAGTTTCAAACCGTCTTGCCGCGCACCGCGTGCTGGCCAACGCGACGAGCACCTCAACCCTCCGCATGGTGACGCACTTTGACGTTGACCGCGCCGGCTGTGAGCGCGCGCTCACTGTGCTGCGGGCGGTCCTTGCTGTCGCGCAGAGTCCCGTACGCGCCTGAGCCTCTTTCACGCCCTTGCAAATTGGCTGCTTAAATTGCGGTCTGAAAGGAAGAATAGGTGAGGGGCGCTCAGCGCTTTTTCTCCGCTTTCGCGCTATACAGCATACCAAGCACTTCCACGTAATGGTCCCGGTATTCGGTGTCATGCGGATCCATCTGAGTGCAGGTGCGGTATTCCTTAAGTGCTCCGTCTAGGTCGCCCAGCTTTTCGAGCGCGTATGCCAGCCCGCTGTGCGCATCAACACTTCGGGGATCGCGGCGGACAGCTTCCAGCATCTCCACTTTGGCGCTCTCCCAATCATGGAACATCAGGAAGGTAATCCCGAGCTCCCGGTGCAAGTCGCCGTTCCTCGGGTCAAGCAGCGTAGCTCTCCGGAGGAGTTCGACAGACTCCTTGAATTGACCGCTCGACCGCAGTTGATCGGCCTCTGATACCATGTTGCGTAACTGCAACTCTGAGGCGGCAGGATTCAGGGAGACGGATTCCGTCACACCGGAGGTGCTTTCACCCGGGCGGGCATCGACTTCCGTCCGTTGTCCTGCCAGAACGGAAACAAAGGAGGACGTTTCCCGCTGGTCTGGACATTGCACATGGACGTAATGGTCGCCTGAGTCCACGTCCTTGATCGCCAGGACGCCATCGCTCCCGGTGATCCCAGCCGCGTCGCCATCGACATCCACTTTGCAGCTATCCTTTTCCGACACCACCAAAATTGTGGCCGACGGTGCCGTGTTCGCGCGTTTTTTTCCGCGCAGCCATTTGGCCGACGCGTACACATTGCCCATCAGGACAAACGCGCAGAGCAGAACCAACTGAGAACGGATGCTCATATTCGTGGACTCAATAATATCACGAAAAACAGCGTGTAGACCTCGAAGAGAGCGTGCATAAAGGCGTGTGCGTGCGAAAGGCATCAGACGCAGGCATGTTAGAATAACCCTGAATCAAGCGGTCAGAAAAATGGGGGGCGGAGGTGCACCCTGGATTTCGAACTGACGGATGAGGAACGCGGGATTCGGGATTCCGTGCGTGCCTTTGCGGAGCAGGAGATTCGGCCTCACGTACGTGAATGGGATGCCTCTGAACATTTTCCCGGCGAAATCCTGCCTGCGCTCGCCCAGTTGGGCTTGATGGGTGTAACCGTGCCCGCTGAATACGGAGGGGCCGGCCTTGGGTACATCCCATATGTACTGGCGATTGAGGAGCTTGCAAGAATTGACGGCTCCGTAGCGCTGGTGGTGGCGGCGCACAATTCCCTGTGCGCCAACCACATTCTGCTCGCCGGAACCGAGGAACAGAAGAAGAAGTATCTTGTCCCACTTGCGCAGGGTGACAAACTGGGTTGCTGGAGCCTTACCGAGCCCGGCGCAGGATCGGACGCGGGCGGAACGCGAACAACTGCGAGACGTGAAGGTAATACCTGGATACTCAACGGTTCAAAAACATTCACCACCAATGGCCATTATGCGGACATCTGCGTGGCCATGGCGGTGACAGACAAGACCAAGGCTAAGCACGGAATTTCTGCGTTTATCATAGAGAAGGGGAGTCCCGGCTTTCGGCCTGGCAAGGCCGAAGACAAGCTGGGCATGCGGGCCAGTAATACAGGAGAAATCATCTTCGAGGATTGTCGCATTCCGGAGGAGAACTGCCTCGGCCAGGAGGGGCAGGGATTTATTGACAGCCTGCGGGTTTTGGACGGAGGGCGTATTTCCATCGCCGCACTCGCTGTCGGTATGGCCCAGGGCGCGTTCGAAGAGTCGCTCAAGCACTCCAGGGAACGGGAGCAATTTGGACGGGCCATCGCCAGCTTTCAGGCCATTCGCTTCAAGCTGGCCGATATGGCGACTGAAATCGATGCAGCAAGGCTGCTGACCTGGCGTGCGGCCGCTCTGGCGACCCGGGGCGAGCGGGTGACCCGCGAAAGCTCCATCGCCAAGTTATTTGCCAGCGAGGTGGCGGTAAAGGTTGCAGGCGAAGCGGTGCAGATTCACGGTGGATACGGTTTCATCAAAGACTATCCCGTCGAAAAATTTTATCGGGACGTCAAGCTGTGTACCATCGGTGAAGGTACCAGCGAAATTCAGCGGTTGATTATCGCCCGTGAGTCTCTGGGCCGGCTGCCCTAATCCCTATGGTACGGCACGCGAGCGTGTGACTTGATGGGTGATTCCCTTGAACAATGGGTTGAGAGGATATGCGCAGGCGACCAGCGAGCGATGGCGCAGGCGATTTCCGCGGTTGAGAGGAAAGAACCCTCGAGCGTCAACCTTCTGCGGGCCCTCTTCCATAAAGCCGGCAAGGCTTACACAATCGGCATCACAGGGGCGCCAGGGGCGGGCAAGAGCACTCTGCTCGAAAAGGTAGCCACGGAATTTCGGCAGTCGGGCAAGCGTCTGGGCATCGTTGCAGTCGATCCCACCAGCCCATTTTCAGGCGGCGCTATCCTGGGCGACCGCATTCGTATGAAGGCGCTTGGCACCGATCAGGGCATTTATATCCGCAGTATGGCGACCCGCGGACAACTGGGCGGGCTCGCGCCCGCTGCTCGCGATGTCGCCCTCATCCTTGATGCCGCAGGTTGTGACGTGGTGTTTATTGAAACAGTGGGCGTGGGCCAGGATGAGGTGGACGTGGCGCGGCTCGCAGATGCGACCGTGATCCTTCTGGTTCCCGGCATGGGTGATGACGTTCAAACCCTTAAGGCCGGTGTGATGGAGGTTGCGGACCTTTTCGTGATTAACAAAGCCGATCAAACGGGCGCCGAGCGCATGGAACGCGAGTTGAAGGTTCTGCTGTCCTCGGGCTCACAGCCCGACGGCTGGCGGCCATCGATTGTTAAGACTACGGCGACCACGGGTGAGGGGATACCTGAGCTTTGTGAAGAGCTGGAGAAGTTCCGCGCCGCGACTGAAGATAGTGCGGCAGGTCTAAATCGAAGGCGCGAGAACACCCGGCTGCACCTCCTGGAGCTTTTGCGTCAGAGCCTGTTTGAACGGGTTGCCCAAGAATTAATCGATCAGAAACAGATCAGCGAATATGTGGAGGCGATTCTGGCGCGCCGGCGCGATCCTCACTCTATCGTGGAAGAAATGATGGCAGCCTCGGGCGTCGGGCTCGGGCGCGGCTGACCAGCCCCTTCATAGGACCATCAATGCGTATTCATCATCTGGGTATTGCAGTCGAGGCCCTCGAAAAAGCGGTGGCAGTGTTTGAATTGTTGCTGGGCCGCCCGCCCGACTCCCGGGAAGAAGTTGAAGACCAAAAGGTGCGGGTCGCGAGCTTCCAGGTTGGAGAAAGCCGTATTGAATTGCTTGCGGCCAGTTCGCCGGATTCACCGATTGCGCGCTTTGTCAGTAAACGCGGGCCCGGGATCCACCATTTGACTTTGACGGTCGACAATTTGCAGACCGCGTTGGACGATCTGGACCGATGCGGCATCGAACTTGTCGATCGCACGCCGCGAACTGGAGCGGGAGGTGAGTCGATTGCCTTTTTGCACCCTTCAAGTACGGCAGGCGTGCTGATTGAATTGCTTGAAGAGAGCGACCAGAGCCGCGAAATCTCACATCCGGAGCAGGGAAGCAAACGATGAAGCTGGGCGCTTTTGAGATTCACCCGTTATCTGACGGAACATTCGGCCTCGACGGCGGGCAGATGTTTGGGGTTGTTCCGAAAGTGCTTTGGGAAAAGAAACTGCCCGCTGATGAACGCAATCGCGTGCGCCTTGGGCTCACCTGCCTGCTCATCAGGGCGGATAAGCACACCGTTCTAGTCGAAACAGGCATTGGCGACAAATTTGGCACTAAGTTTGCCCATATTTACGACATACAACATTCGTCGTGCCTTCCCGATGAGCTTGCACGCCATGGAGTGGGATTGGATGATGTGGACATCGTCATCAACACCCATTTGCACTTCGATCATTGTGGTTGGAACACGCGGCGCGAGGGGACGAAAATTGCTCCAACGTTTCCAAAAGCGCGTTATTACATTCAAAGGGCCGAGTGGGAACATGCTTTGCATCCCAGTGAACGTGACCGCGCAAGTTATATTGAAGAGTGGTTCGCCCCCGCGGAACCGCAAACAGAATTGATTGAAGGCGCCCAGGAGATTATTCCTGGAGTGCGGGTTGAGCTTGCGCCCGGCCACGTGCAGGACTTGCAATGCGTCTGGATCGAGTCTGAAGGCCAGAGCGCATGCTTTGTTTCTGACCTCGTGCCAACCAGCGCTCACATTCCATACCCATGGATTATGGCCTTTGATCTGTACCCGATGGAAACCCTCGCTTCAAAGAAGCGGCTGCTTCCGCGCCTGGCGCAGGAGGGTGTGCTAACGGTATTCCCCCATGATGCTGATGTTCCCTGGGGAACACTGTCGGAAGCGGATGGGAAGTTGGCGTTCCAGCCTCTAGCAGTGACATAAGCAATACAAGGAAAAGTGGAGGTTCGAGAGTGGCTCAAGCAGCGATTGGGATTATTGGTGGAAGTGGACTTTATCAGATGGAAGGACTCACCCAGGCCAAGTGGGTTCGTGTGGTCACGCCGTTCGGCAAGCCCTCGGATGCTTTCCGGCTCGGCATTCTTGAAGGCAGGCGGGTTGCATTTCTGGCGCGCCACGGACGAGGGCACCTGATCACGCCATCGGAAATCAATTACCGGGCCAACATCTACGCGATGAAGAAGCTGGGAGTGGAGCGCATTCTTTCGGTCAGCGCCGTAGGCTCTTTGAGAGAAGACTACCGTCCCATGGAGATGGCACTGCCCCTGCAATTCTTCGATCGAACGCGTGGCCGTATCTCGACGTTCTTTGGTGGTGGAATTGTAGCTCACGTGGGCTTTTCAGACCCGATGTGTTCGACGGTCGTAGACGCCCTGGAAGCCGCTTGCGTCGATGGGGATGTCATCGTTCACCGGGGCGGAACCTACGTCTGCATGGAGGGCCCAGCATTTTCCACCAAGGCTGAATCAAACACTTACCGGAGCTGGGGCATGGACGTGATCGGCATGACCAATCTCCAGGAAGCCAAGCTTGCCCGTGAGGCTGAGCTCTGTTACGCAACGCTGGCGATGGTCACAGACTACGATTGCTGGCATCCTGAGCATGCAGCCGTCACGGTCGACCAGATCATTGACTATCTCAACCGCAATGTGGAGAACGCCCAGAAAATCCTACGATCTGCCGTACGTCACCTGTCCAGCGAGCGCAGTTGCAAGTGTGGATCTGCTCTTGCGCACGCCATTCTTACGGACCGCCGCAAGATTTCTCCGCAGGCAAAGAAGCGGTTACGCTTGCTCGTTGGGAAATATCTCAAGTAAACTGGATTGGATTTGGCTCATCCGCAAGTCAGGAGGGAACGGCAATCCTTTATGTCGCTTTTGGTGGTCGGTTCTGTAGCTTTTGACTCCATACGGACTCCGCACGGGGAGGTAGAAGGAATCCTGGGCGGGTCCGCGAGTTTCTTTTCAGTCGCCGCAAGCTGGTTTGGTCCTGTCAAAATTGTCGCCGTGGTCGGCGACGATTTCGGTGAGGAACACCTTGAGGTCTTCCGCCTCCGCTCGATAGAGACCACGGGCATCGAGCGCGCACCGGGCAAGACCTTCCGCTGGAAGGGCGAATATCTGGGCGACATGAACGATGCCAAAACCCTTGATATCCAGCTTAACGTTTTTCAGGACTTCAGTCCGAAGGTTCCCGAACTCGATGCATCAACCGAATTTGTCTTTCTTGGCAACATCCATCCAAAGCTGCAGCTTCACGTTCGGCGGCAGCTTTCCAAGGCACAGCTCGTGGCATTGGATTCCATGAACTATTGGATCGAAGGCACGCTCAGCGAATTGAAGGAAACACTGCTCGAGGTGGATGCGCTGGTGATTAACGAAGGCGAGGCCCGCATGCTTTCGGGCTGTCAGAACCTCCTGAAGGCCGCAAAGGAAATCCAGAAGATGGGCCCGAAGATTCTGGTGATCAAGCGCGGAGAGCACGGCGTCACCCTTTTTAACAACGGCACGATATTTTCCATGCCGGCTTTTATGTTAGAAGAGTTCAAGGATCCCACCGGCGCGGGAGACACATTTGCTGGCGGATTTATGGGCCATCTTGCTCGCACCGGTGACCTCTCCGAAGGTAATCTGCGCCGCGCGGTGGCTTATGGGTCCGTCATGGCAAGCTTTGCAGTTGAGGAATTTGGCCTTAAACGCCTCCTGGGGCTCACTGCTCAGGAAATCGAAGAACGCATGCGCGAATTTGCGCAACTGACCCGACTTGATGTCTGACCGGCCTCACGCCGACTCCACACCGCTTCACTCCAATCCAGTCCTTCCTGCCGGGACGGCCATTGCCGTCTGGGCCGTCATTCTCACCATTACCTTCGGAAGTCTGCATTTTTTTTATAGCCGCGGTTTGACCCAGCTTTACGGCGACACCTTCGCGCACATGGCGGGAGCGCGGCGCCTCTTTGACTCGCTGACGCCCGGACGCGCGGAGATTGGCAACGTCTGGCTGCCCATGTTCCACTTTCTGGCCGCACCGCTGGCCATCAATGATCATTTCTGGCGCACGGGTTTGGCAGGCAGCCTCATTTCGTCGACGGCCTTTGCGCTCAGCGCGTGGTTTCTTTTCCGGCTGGCACTGGAAATGAACCGAAGCCTTGCCGCCGGCCTTGTCACCCTGACCGCCTTCCTGCTGTGTCCCAGCATGTTTTACCTGGCCAGCACTCCCATGACGGAGCCTCTTGCCATCTTATGGGTCATTCTCGGCGTTTATGCTTTGTTCCGTTATCAGTTGAGCGGCAGGGCACGATGGGTGGTGGGAGCAGCGATTGCAGGCTTCTTTGGCACGCTGACTCGCTACTCAGGGTGGTATCTCCTGCCTTTCGCCGCGCTCTTTATTCTGTTGGCCAGAAAAGATGCGTGGCGGCTCCGGGTGCGTCGAGCCGTGTTGTTCTGCGTGATCGCGGGCACCGGGCCGGCACTCTGGATGCTCCACGACGCCATCACAGCAGGCAATCCGGTCGAATTCTACAACGGGCCGGAATCAGCACAGGCCATTTATGCCCACCAGGTGGCCACCACTGCTTTCCGCTATCCGACGGACGGCAGCCTCCTGATTTCGGCGCGGTACTATGTGGAAGATCTGAGGATTATTCTGGGCCCCTGGCTGCTAGTGCTCGCCGCGCTGGGCCTGACGCTGTGGTTGGTTGAGCGGCGATATCGCACCAGGCGGGCGGCCTGCCTCCTGTTGCTCGTGCTGCTTCCTTTTTATGTTCAGGCCATGGCCGGCGCGGCCGTCCCGCTGTACGTTCCCACTTATTTTCCGCATTCGTATTACAATCTCCGCTACGGAATTGAAATGCTCCCGGGAATTGCGCTTTTGGCGTCGTTTGTCATTTCGCCTACCGTATCACGGGCCTTGAAGTCAGCTCTTCTGGCGGTATGCCTGGCGGCGCTTGGCATTCAGAGCGTTTGGATGCTGGCCGGGGGAGCGCGCAAACTGCCGGTGGTTACTGAGGGTATTCTCAACTCGCCGTGCAAAACCGAACCCGACCAGACCCTCATCGCGTTTTTCAGGAGCCATTACGATGGCAAGAGGATCCTGATGCAAACCGGCGAATGGCCGTGCGTAGCACCCGCCCTGGACATTCACTTTCGGAATATCCTGAGCGGAAGCAATCGCAGCTACTGGCTGAAGCTCCCAGAGGGAGCGCAGAAATTTGTGGAATGGATCGTAACCGGCGAAAATGACCCCGTTGACATTCTCATGCGCACATACCCGGACGCGTTCAAGGATTTCGTGCCGGTGTATCACAGCGATTTTCCGCATCAGCAGAGCATCACGATTTACCGGCGCAAAAGAGGGTAATTTACCGCTGAATAGATGATTCCCAATACCAGGATCTCAGTCAGCAGGCAGAATGGCAATCATGTCCAACACTTCGAAGATCACCTTCACAAAATTCCATGGCCTCGGCAACGACTTCATTGTCACCAAAAACAATATCGCTGGAGACCCAGCCAGGCTCGTCCGGTCCATTTGTGAGAGGCGTACCGGCGTGGGTGCGGACGGGCTTCTCTTCTTGCAGAAGGCCCGGAGCGCAGGCAATCATGCTCGTGTACGCTTTTTCAACTCCGATGGCAGCGAGGCCGAAATGTCCGGCAATGGTATCCGTTGTGCCGGAGCCTTCCTGGTCCGCGAAAACCGCAGGCTGCGCACCCTTCGAGTGGAAACCGCGTCCGGCGTGAAGATAATGGAGTTCCTGTCGACCGTTGTACAGATGAAGCAGGGCAAGTGGAGCTTCCGCGTCAACATGGGAAGGCCCATATTGGAGGCGGAGAACGTCCCCTTCATTGCTGGAAAGCATCCGTCGCCGGTGATCGGCTATCCCATCCGCACAGCTCACGGGGTTCTGGCGGCGACCGTTACTTCGATGGGGAATCCGCATTGCTCCGTTTTCGTCGAGGATTTTTCGAGCATACCTTGGGAAGACGCCGGCCGTGAAATTGAGCGAAGCGCCTTGTTCCCCAACAGAACCAACGTGGAATTTGTCCATGTCCTGTCGAATAAGGAAATCGACGTCCGCTACTGGGAGCGTGGGGTGGGGCAGACCATGTCATCGGGCACCGGTTCCTGTGGAGCCGTGGTGGCATGCATATTGAACGGTTTTACGCGACGGTCGGTGAAGGTCCGCACGCTGGCGGGCACTCTGGAAGTCGAATGGCCCGAGGATAAGGAAGTCCTCCTCTCCGGCCCCGCAGAACTGATTGCCGACGGAGTCTATTATCCGGCAGGGTAATAAGACCGAGGTGCAGATCCTCGCGCCGGGCGGTTGGTATTTCTCCGTACCGCTCGTCGTCGGAACCGATCGAACTGGAAGCAGGTCTTCCGATGCCATCTTCGCTCAAGCGGGAGTTGACCACTTTCAGCGCCACGGCCCTTGTGGTCGCGAACATGATCGGTACCGGCATCTTTACCACCACGGGATTTCTTGCCGCGGACCTGGGTCGCAGTTCGCTGGTGCTCGGAGTATGGATCGTGGGCGGCATTGTGGCCGTGGCTGGCTGCCTGGTTTACAGCGAATTGAGCGTCAACCTGCCGCGTTCCGGAGGCGAATACGTCTATCTGCGGGAGGCCTGGGGGCCGGTGTGGGGATTTGTGAGTGGATGGGTCTCCTTTTTTGCGGGCTTTTCCGCCCCCATTGCCGCAGGCGGTCTGGCCATTGCAGCTTACCTTAGCTTTTTCTTTCCCTCACTCTCCCCGTCATCTACCGATGCATTGCTTCATTCGGGAATTGGGTGGATACATCTGGGCAACGGCCAATTGTTGGCAGCGGGCATCGCCGTCGTTTTTGCGTTGGTCAATATTTCGGGGCTGCGTCTGGCCGCCAGGCTTCAGAATACTCTGACGTTGTTGAAGATTGGTGTGTTGAGTGCTTTCCTGGTTCTTGCCTTTATGATTGGTCAGGGTAGCTGGCGCCATTTTGAGTTGCCGGCCGTGCGGGTTTCCTCCCATGATCTTGCGCTGCAGTTTGCCGTTTCTCTCACCTTCGTGATGTTCGCATATAGCGGCTGGAATGCCGCCACCTACGTAGCAGAAGAAATTCGAACTCCGGAGCGTTCGCTGCCTCTGGCCTTGGTTGGCGGGACGCTTCTGGTGATCGTGTTCTATCTGGCCTGCAATGTGGCATTCATCTATGCGCTTCCGCTTGAAAATCTCAGAGGGGTTCTGCCCGTCGGATCGGAAGCTGCGCAGGCGCTTTTCCCTGGGCGAGGCGGCGCGATCTTCAGCGGCATGATGGCCGCGGCATTACTTTCGTGCATCAGCGCCATGATTATTGTGGGGCCGCGGGTTTACTACGCAATGGCCCAGGATGGCTGTTTCTTTCGCTCGGCCGCGCGCGTTCACCCGAGGTTCCAGACGCCCGTGGTTGCAGTGTTGTTTCAGACGCTGGCCACGGTTGCCATGATTATCACAGGGACTTTTGAGGCGCTGATTTACTACATCGGATTTATGCTCGTGTTTCTGGCGGCGCTGGCGACCGCAGGAATTTTTCGATTGAGAAAACGCCCCCAATGGCGAAAGCTTCCTGCGGTGGACTGCCTTTTTCCTCTCGTGCCCGGGGTTTTCCTGGTGGCCAGTTGTGGCATGCTGCTTTCCACCGTCCAGCTTCGCCCTGCGGAATCTTTTCTTGGTCTGCTGACCGTCTGCTTCGGAGCAGGCGTCTACTGGTGTACTTCCCTTCGCAACCGGAATCGGCGTACAGTATAGAGCTCGCACCGTCAATTGCGCATCAGCGTCTCCAGACCCGGCGGATGAGAAAATCGTGCAACACAGTTATTGCAGTGTTCCGGTGGCGGCAAATACTTCCTGCCGTTCTCGCCGCAGTTTATTTGCTTATTACCGGTCCAGCAATTTATAGGGCACAGAATAGTCCCATCCGGTACCTGCTTGATTTGCGAAAGCCGGCCTCGCATCTGATTGGCGTCACCATGGATGTGCCGGGCGCCGGCGCAGGAACGGAATTCCAGATTCCCGCCTGGAACAACCTTTATCAGATTCGCAACTTTGTTCGCGACGTGCAGGGTGTTGAAGCGCAGTGCCAGGGACAGTCGGCGCCCCTGCGTCGCGTGGACATCAATACGTGGTCGAGCGACGAAGGATGTGCCAATCTCGAAATCCGCTATGAGGTTTACGCGAACCAGGACAGCGTTTTCTCCGCCATCCTCGACAGCCGCCATGCTCTTTTGAATTTTGCTCTGCTGCTCTTTTACCTGCCGAATGAGCGGCAGCGTGCCGTGCGCGTTAAATTCCTTTTGCCGCAGGACTGGAACCTGATCACGATGCTGGATGACGGTCCCTCGCCCGGCGAGTATCAGGCTCCTGACTACGACTGCCTGGTGGACAGTCCGGCCGAGGCGGGCAAGTTCCAGGAATACGACTATGTCCAGGCGGGGGCGCAATACCGAATTGCCGTCGACGGCGAGCAGGACCTCTATTCGCCAAAGCGACTGCTAAAGGCGCTCAAAAAGATTACCTCGACAGAAACCACCCTGATGCAGGACGTTCCCTTCAAGCGCTACACCTTCCTGTTCTTCTTCGCGGAGAAGGGTGAAGGTGGTATGGAACATCGTGACGGTACAGCCATCAGCATTCCGGCCGATCGGATGCGCGCTGGCCTTGATACCCTCGAAGTTATTGCCGCACACGAGTTCTTCCACCTCTGGAACGTCAAGCGCATTCGACCACAGGGACTCGAACCTATCGACTACATCCGCGGAAACGACACCAGCGACCTCTGGTTTTCTGAAGGGGTTACCAGCACTTACGCGCAACTGGCGCTGCTTCGCTCAGCCTTGATCGATAGCAAGCAATTTTACGCCCACCTGGCTGGAGAGATCGGCCAGCTCAGGTCAAGACCGGCGAGGAATTTGCAGAGTGCTGAAGAATCTGGACGCGAAGCCTGGCTTGAGAAATATCCCGACTACTCACGGCCGGAAAGAAGCATCTCCTACTACAACAAGGGCGAACTGCTGGGATATCTACTCGATCTTGCCATCCGCCATGCGAGTGATAACCGTTACAGCCTGGATGACGTGATGAGACAACTCAACCGGGATTTTGCCATGCGCGGCCGCTGCTTCAGCGATGCCGACCTCGAAAATATCGTGGCCCAGATGTCCCCTGCGTTCCCGGTCAAGGAATTTTTCCGCAGTAATATTGACGGCACCGGTGACCTCGACTATGGCAAATACCTCGGCTATGCCGGACTGGAGCTGAAGATCGAAACGAAGGAAGTTCCTGACCTCGGGTTTAATTCACTCCAAGCCTTTGAAGGTCCCATTCAAGTGGAGTCGCTGGTCCCAGGCAGCAGCGCGCAGAAGGCCGGACTTCAGGCCGGCGACGTTCTTCTTGAGATGAACGGTGTTCAATTACCCGTGACACCCGACCGCGAACTCATCTATTTCAAGCCTGGCCAGCAGGTCGTCTTCACCGTCGAACGCGGGACGAAAGTTCTGGAGATCGCATTTCCCCTGGGGTCGAAGAACGGGCTGGTTTATCAAGTGGAAGAAATGGCCAACCCCACTCCGCCTCAGCTCGCCGTACGCGCGGGCTGGCTGAAGGGTGCATCGGCGCGACGGCGGTGAAATGATGCTCAGAACGCTGCTTGTTTATGCCGTCGCAATCCTCCTACTGCTAATCCTTGGTCCTCCCCTGATCCTATGGAGCTTGATCATAGGAAATGCAGATACCCTCTATTCTGTTGGAGTCTTTGCCGCCAGGGCCATTCTGCGCTTGGCCGGAGTCAGGCTAATCGTCACGGGCAGAGAAAAAATTCCACAGGGAAGAGCCGCGGTCTTTATGGCAAACCATCAGAGCAATTGTGATCCTCCGGCCGTGGTTGCGGTCCTGCCGCCCGTTCTGATCATGGCGAAAAAGGAATTTTTCCGCGTTCCAATTATGGGCACGGGTATGCGCATGCGGGGATTCATTCCTGTGGACCGCAAGATTCGAGAACACGGCTTTCAAGCGGTAGACGAGGCCGTGGATTCGCTGAAGTCCGGTCATTCCTTTTTGGTTTACCCAGAGGGCACTCGGAGCAGAACCGGACGCCTTCAAAGTTTCAAAAAGGGCGTCTTTGTGATGGCGATCAGGGCCGGCGCGCCGATCGTTCCAATTTCCGTGTCGGGGGCGGGCAGTATCATGCCACCCGGCGAGTTCAGGATCCATCCGGGGCCAGTGCGAATTACAATGCACGATCCAGTTCCCACGGCGGGTTGCAGCGTTGCGGACCGCTCAAGGGTTGCCGAGCAAGTGCGGCAGGCAATCATACAAGGACTCTCGCCTGCGGAGCGGCCGCTCGGGCGGCACGAAGACTGAATCCATATAGAAATGAGGGCAGTAACTACCTTGATTCATCAAGTCGGGTGCGTTATGCTGCCTGGCCTCGGAGGTTTGTCATGAACCACGTCACGGTTAGCCTTGAGAACTGTTACGGAATCAGCAGGTTAGAGCACGATTTCAATTTTACCAAAAGCAAGACGTGCGCGATTTATGCTGCTAACGGAATGATGAAAAGCTCTCTTGCCCGCACGTTGGATGATTTGTCCAAGAGCCAAAAACCAAGCGACAGGGTGTATCGTGATGCAATAACAACTTTCGCCGTGCTCGATGAAAATGGCGTTCCAATCCCACCGGAAAGCATTTTAGTGTTCGGACCGTATGACGAAGATTTGGATGCCAGCCAACGAGTGTCCAATCTTCTGCTCAGCAAGACCCTCAAAAGGGAACACGATGAGCTTACAGCAAAGATAGAAGATTCCAAAACTGCGCTGCTTAAGGCACTTAAGAAGCAAGCGCAGACAAAGCTCAGCGCCAACGACATCGAAACCGAAATATCCTTTTCGGTCATGCGCGACGGCAATCAGTTTTTACATGCTCTCGTAAGGTTGCGGAGTGAGATCTTAAAGCAGGACGCGACGCCCTACGCCAACTTAAGGTACGACACCATCTTTGATCCGAAGGTACTTGATTTCGTCACCAGCCAATCCGGTAAAGACGCCATCACCAACTATGTTACGCGCTACAACGAACTGCTAGCTGCATCCCACTTTTTCTCCCGCGGCATCTTCAACTATTACAATGCGAACCAAATATCCAAGAGTCTCACAGATAACGGATTTTTTAGGGCTAATCACATGGTTTGGCTTAAGTCCAGGGGTTCGAGACCTGATATCGAGGTAAAAAGCCGAGAGCAGTTGGAGAGAGTAATCGAAGACGAGAAAAGTGACATTCTCAAGGACAGCAAACTAACCAAGGAATTTGACGAGTTTGCTCGTCGTGCAGACAAGAACAAAGAGCTACGCGAGTTCATCAATTATCTGCAAGACAATCCAACGTGGCTTGCGGAGTTAGAGAATCCCGAAAAGTTCAAGACTGAAGTATGGAAGTCCTATTTGAAGACTCACTTTGTTTTATATATGGATTTGATTGGTAGGTATGAATCTTCGGAGACCAGATTAAAGGAATTGGGAGCTATAGCGGCAGCCGAGAAGACCAGATGGGAAACTATTGTTGCCGAATTTAAGGAAAGATTCGACGTGCCGTTCATCGTGTCTGTCAAGAATAAGACGACCTGCGTGTTAGGCGAGCACACGCATGCGGAATTGTTATTCAAATTTGTGGGTGGGCCGGGAGAGGTCGAATTGGAGAGGAAACCGCTCCTTGACGTTCTTAGCATGGGCCAGCGAAAAGCGTTTTACATATTGAATATTATGTTTGACGTGTTCTCCCGCAAGGAGAATGGGAGGGAGACGCTAATCGTACTTGACGACATCTCTGATTCTTTTGACTACCAGAATAAATATGCAATAGTCCAGTACCTTCAGGACATCAATGCAGACAGCCTATTCAAGCAGATCATAATGACCCATAACTTTGACTTTCTTAGGACGCTGGTCTGCAGAACGATAGTCCCTCATGACAATTGCTTTATGGCCAGCAAGAACAAGGACGGGCGCATTGTCTTTGAAACGGCTGAAGGGGTAAGAGACATGTTCTTAAAAGTTCTTAGAAAAGGCTATTTCATTGATCAGAAGAAGGCCGTAGCATGTATTCCCTTTTTGAGAAATCTAAGAGAATTACACACTGATGATCTAGACGACCCTGATTACATGCTTCTCACTTCGCTCCTTCATTGGAAACCCGGTGCGTCAGATAAAATTCTACGCAAGGATTTGGACGACGTTTACAACAGAATCTTCCCCAGTGAGGCAGTGCGAAGTAAGAATGGACACGAGACAATGGTCGACATCATTAGTCAAGAGGCCAGTAACTGTATTGCCGCTCCCGAGGGAGTCAATTTCGAAAACAAACTGATTATGTCAATCGCCATCAGACTTAGAGCGGACAAGTTTATGATTGAGAGGATCGATGACGATCGGTTTGTCGCTAAGATTAAAGGGCGACAAACAAACAAGCTCTTCGATGAATTCAAGAAAAGATTTCCAAACGATAACCGACTGAAAGTTTTAGAGAAGGTTCTCCTGATGACGCCAGAAAATATTCATCTCAACTCATTCATGTACGAGCCGATCATAGACATGAACGATCACCATCTGCGCGAGTTGTATCTGCAGGTGTGCGAACTACATAAAGCGATAAGATAGAACCGTGGATTGAAAGACTCCGCCGGCCAGAGTTTTCGGCGCCGTGGTGTACAATCGCCGGCGGTTCTCGCCTACTTGCCCTTGTCCGAAGCCTCCCGACGCTTGATTTGGCCTCGCACGGCTGCATAAATTTCCGGAAGGCGGGTGTAAGCCGCCGAGCACTTCAGCCAGCGCGAATTATCCATGGCCGGATATCCGGAAATGGTCTTGTTGGATCCAACGTCGGAAGGGATGCCGGTCTGCGCAGTGGCGATCACATTGTCACCGATTGTCAGGTGCCCGGCCACGCCGACCTGGCCCGCAAGCACCACATTATTTCCAACCTTGCAACTGCCCGCCAGCCCTGACTGCCCGCAGAGCAAACTATTCTCACCAATATCGCAGGCATGGCCCACCTGGACCAGGTTGTCAACCTTTGCGCCCCGGCGCAGCCGAGTGACGCCCACCGTAGCGCGGTCGATACAAGCGTTTGCCTGCACCTCAACTCCGTCCTCGATCACAACACTCCCCGACTGGACGATCTTGTAATAGGAGCCGTCGGCCTGGCGGGCAAAGCCGAAGCCGTCGCTCCCGATGATGGCCCCATTCTGCAGGACAACGTCATCGCCGATCTGCACATTTTCACGCACCACCACGTGGGAGTGAGCAAAGAAGCGGTGGCCAATCCTGGCGCCGTCGTAGATCACCACATGACCTTTGATCACGCAGTCGTTTCCGATTTCGACTCGCGCTCCAATCACGACATAAGGACCAATCGAGGGACTATCGCCAATCCTTGCGCTTTCGGCGATGGCGGCCGTCGGGTGGATGCCTGGCTCAGCCCGAAGCGGAGGGTAAAACAACTCCAGCGCCCGCGCAAAATCCAGATAAGGGTTGGCGGACCGCAATGTCGGACGTCCGGGGTCGGGTTCCTCAGCCGACAGAATGATAGCCGCCGCGCGAGTCTCCCGGAGTTTACGCCTATACTTAGGATTTGACAGGAACGTCAGGTCTGACGGACCGGCTTCCTCAAGGCCTGCTACACCAGTAATCTCAAGATGTCCGGGTCCTTCCAGTCTACACCCCAGCTTCGCTGCAATTTCACCAAGCCTCATGGCTGAAACTCCTCCCAAAGAAAGGGGCTTTGGCGGCTTTTCGCGTCGTACTCTCTTCTCCGCCAGAATGCATGTCTCACGTGAAGGTTACCAAGGGTGCGAAGGTGTGACAAGAGTCTGGGCTACCGTTCCGCAGGCCCTTTGTCGCAAGAACGCTTTGACGGGGGTCGATTGAGGCGTTGTGTCAGAGGGCCCCTGAATGCCTCTACCCACCGTAAAGATACAAAAGGCGAATTCCGATAGCTGAACTTGAGAGGAGAAATATGACCTTTCGACGGAAGGGTATTCGCGGTGGTACGAGAATTCCGGTGGAACTCCCCGTTCAGATTTGTTGGAAGACCAGGACAGGGAGGGAACGGTCCGCTCAGGGAACTACAGAAAGTATGAGTGGTAATGGCCTGTTCATTCTGGCTCCGGTCCGCCTTCGTCACAACACTCCGATTCAGTTTACTGTATCCCTTCCGACCGAGGTCACGAATACCCCCACGCAGTTGCAGTGCGTGGGGCGCGTCGTTCGTCAGAATAAGGCAGGGGACTCGGCGGGGCTCGGTGTCGTGATTGACGACTATCGCTTGGCGTCCGGCAGGCGCACCAGCCAGACAAAGGATGCAACCAACAAGGCAGCACAATAACAAGGGCAGAGCCAAAATTCTGATTGCTGATGGTGAAGGCGTCTTCAGGCTGGGCCTCAGGAAGCTCTTCAGCGTCGAGGACGATCTCCGCGTAGTAGCTCAGGCTGAGAACTCCGTTCAGATGGTGGCGATGAACAGATCATTTCAGCCCGACTTGATTCTTGTCCAGGAAGAGATAGCCCTCACGGGGTTCGATCATTTTGTCGACCGCCTCCGCTTTGACTCGCCCAACTGCAGAGTCCTCGTCAGTTACTCGCATCTTGCTGACAATCAGAAGGAAAAGCTGTTGCACGACGGAGTCTCGGGAGTTGTCGCCAGATCCGCCCAGCCTGAATACTTCGTCGAAATCGTGCGCCGAGTGCTGGATGGCGACGTCACGGAGCCGCCACAGCCGGACAATGACTCGGCGCCTCCGAATCCATCCAATGCCGACCGCCAAAGGCCCGCCGATACCCTCACCGCCAGAGAAAAAGCGATCATCAGTTGTCTCACGCAGGGATGGCGGAATCGGGACATCGCCGCGCACCTGCGGATCACCGAACAGACGGTCAAAAACCACCTCAGGTCGATTTACGACAAAGTTGGCGTTTCAGACCGGCTTGAGCTTGTCCTCTACGCCATCCACCGCCGCCTCGAGTTGCCGCCTGTACGGACCTTCAACTAGACGTGTCAGCGACGCCCCAGAGTCGTGTCGCCGTCCTGAACACATTTAATCGATCCTCAGGTGCTGACGTGCTTACCTTCCTACTGTGAGACTCGGAGAACCTTCAGGGGTCGCGCCTGCCGAAAAACCAGCTTGGTCTGGAGAAACGGCCTGTGCTAAGATGCGGTTCGCTTTGTCTCCTCCGGGCCAGGCGGGTTTGAGCTTGCAAACTAGCGTGATCGTAGTTACTTGGTTGACCTGACGGCACTTGCTATTGACAAAGTCAGGCGAGTTTCAGATGATCAATGCTGTTCCGGGAGAAGTTTGGGCTGGGGCCAGGCGGCCGTCGAGGGCTTTCGGTTTCTTCACCCTAGATTGTCATAACGCATAATAGCTTTATTTTTTGAATGGTATCTGCTTTATCTGGTGTAACACATTAGCTATTCTGATTCTGAAACGGGCAAATAGAGGCGCATCGGGCCCTACGAATGCCGGATCCACTTGCCAATATATCGCCGGAAGTTGCCAGCTTTCTGGATTACGCTACTGTTGAAAAGGGTCTGGCGTCTAACAGCATCGCCAGCTATGGACGCGACCTGCGAAAATTTGCTGCTTTCCTGCACAATTCCAAGCTGACGCTCCACCAGGTTCGACACGAACATATCCGCAACTTCCTTGAGACGCTTTACAAGCAGAATCTGACTGCCCGTTCTGTTGCACGCCACTTGGCCTCTCTCCGCCATTTCTTTCATTTCCTCGTTAGGGAAGGGAGGCTTACCGCCGACCCGGCCCATGAGGTTGAGACCCCGCACCTTTCCCATTCATTACCTAAGTACCTTAGTTTCAACGAAGTTGAGTCGCTGCTTAAACAGCCCGATCCCGCCACTCCCATGGGACTTCGGGATCGCGCACTGATCGAGCTCTTATATGCGACGGGAATGCGGGTTTCGGAGCTCCTGAGCGTTCGTTGGGAGGATTTTGAGCCCAACCTCGGTATCGTGCGTTGTGTCGGCAAGGGAAATAAGGAAAGGCTGATTCCTGTGGGAAAGTCCGCCCTGCGGGCCGTCGAGTCATACCTTCGGAACGGGCGAGGCTCTTTGGCGAAGCGGCCCGGGAGTACCTATTTGTTTTTAAACCAGCGAGGCGGCCCACTTTCACGCGTTGGCTTCTGGAAGATCCTGGCGGCTTATGGGCGCAGGGCTGGAATTCACGTTTCGTTGACCCCGCACATGGTTCGGCACTCTTTTGCCACGCATCTGCTTGAACGGGGTGCGGACCTAAGATCTATTCAGTCGATGCTGGGGCATAGCGATGTATCAACCACGCAAATTTATACGCATGTCCTTAAAGAACGGTTGCGCCAGGTCTATCAAACACATCACCCGCGGGCCTGAAGACTGCCAGGGAGAAAGGTTCGCGTGTAGGAAAACATGACCGATTATAACTTTCTGATGGAGAGCCGGCTTTCGCCCGCGCAGTTCCAGCTTATAAATGAGCTTAGCCGGATTGCTTACAGCGAGGGAATCAACCTTTACCTGGTGGGTGGCGCCGTCCGGGATATGACCTTCGGCCAGGCGGTGGTACGGGACCTCGACTTTGCCGCCGAAGGAAACATTCATAAAATCCTGCGGCATTTGCTACCCGGCAAGGGTAAAGAATCTCGCGCCTCGGCTTCGACATGGGTCACAGGCCCAATTGAAGTGGTTAGTTCGAGGATTGACGAGCGTCGCGGTTCTGCGGAGCTGTGGTTCAGCAACGGGGTACGGGCTGAAATTGCTCGCTGTCATCAGGAAATCTCTTCGACTCCGGGACGCCCGCCTGAGATCAGGCCTGCAATGGTTTTTGAAGACTTGAAGAGCAGAGACTTCGCGTTTAATGCAATGGCCATCTCCCTGCATCCCAATTCCCGAGGACTTCTTCTGGATCCCAAAAATGGGGCAGGGGATCTCGAGAGGCAGGAGATCCGGGCTCTGCACCCGCGAAGCTTTTGGGACGATCCGGTGCGCATCTATCGGCTCCTTCGACTCGCGTTGCGTTTTGGATTCAAGATCGAGGAGAAGACGCAGCGATGGCTGGATGCTGCCCTCCAAGAACGGATATGGGCGGACCTTCCGCCGGACAAGCAGGCCGGCGAGATCCAGGCAGTTCTGCACGAAGACTATCCGGAAAGGGTCCTGAAGCTGTACCAGGATCGCGGCATCCTTTCGGGCCTTGACAGAAATCTATCGCGAATCGCCTTTGACCGTTTCCGCAAAATCAGCAACCTAGCCAGGAAGTCTCCTGGCGAGGATATGTTCCTGTTGCACTTTGATGGCCTCGTTTCAAAACTGAACGGTTCCCATCGGCAGCGCCTGGCAAAAAAGGTACTGGTTGATCCGAAGCTCATTAAATTGGCTCTCAACCTGGATCGTGAGGCAAGTAAAACGGCCCGCCTGCTGTCCGGCGCCAAATGCGGTACTCCCAGCCAGGCATACAAGGTGCTTTCGCAGCAGCCCAGGCCATTACTGCTTTACCTGCTCGCATACTATCCCCAGTCCAGTATACAAACCAGAATCAAAAACTATCTGGTAAAGGCTCCGCAGGTCCGTGCGCGCCTGCCGGAAAGCGAGTTGCTGGTGCTCGGCGTGAAGCCCGGCCCGAAGTTTGACAAAATCCTGGAACGTATCTTCTTCGACCAGTTGGATGGAAAGATCAAGACTCACCAGCAGCTTATTCAGGAACTTCGGTCTTTGGCCGGGATTAAAGAACCTCCGGCGCCCCCGGCACCGCCTGCCAAAAGCGCCCGAAGCTCCAGGTCTCCCGCGGCCCAAAAGATTCCAGGAGCATCGAAGCCATCTGAGCCGGCCAGAGGTGCACCCTCTGGAAAAACAGCCAAATCCCCCCAAGCTATCAAGCCTGGAAAACCTGTGAAGGCTGCGAATGAATCTCGACCCGCGAGCCTCAAGCGAGCGGCCATGCCCGCCAGAAATGCTAACGCTGCCGAGAAGCCGAAGCGGAAGCGAGGCAGGGCATGAAACAGTCTGCGCCTTCTGAAAACTGAGTGAAATGATCTCATGCCGGTTTTTGAGCGGAGCGGTGCCTAATCATGGGTAAGTTCATTTTGGGAGTCGTCATTGGAGTTCTGCTGGTACCGGTGGCGTTTTACGTATATTGCAGGTCGGGAGTCGCGCCGGTTGCAACCGGGGCGTCACCGATGCCATTTGAGAGATTCTTCTCCAGCACAGCCCTGCACGCAGTCATCGGCCGCCAGGCTCCTAAGACCAAATCCACCCGTGCCACAGAAGGAGAATTGCTGGCAGGCGTAGACGTCTACCGGCACAATTGCGAGGGCTGTCACGGCCTGCCGGGAAAGCCGGCCTCCAATGTGGCAAAGGGCATGTTTCCGCATCCGCCCCAGCTCTTCGAGTCCGGCCACATGGTAACGGACGATCCGGTGGGCGAGAGCTATTGGAAGGTCAAGCACGGCATCCGTCTGACGGGGATGCCGGGCTTTGGCGGGCTGCTGACCGATGAGCAGATCTGGAACGTCAGTTTATTGCTGGCCAATGCCGGCAAGCTGCCGGCTGCCGCTCGCCAAGCCCTCACCGCCCCACCCCAGATGCCCTCGCCGCCCAAAGAGCCGGAAAGAACCAAGCGGGGGCGGTAACGGCCCGGTCGATTCTCGAGCCTTCAGGAGTCAGATGATAACCCATCTGAAATGTATGGATCGCTGCGCGCCTGGAGTTACTATGACGATGGCGGCCATCCCACTCCCGCTCAAGAATTTGACCTTGCGTGTCACATCTCGGAACTGATTTTTGATAGAATGGCTCCGAATGACTCCCGAAAACTTTGTCCATTTGCATTTGCACACGGATTACAGTCTGCTGGATGGCGCTTGCGGGATTGGGCGGCTGATGGAATTGGCCGCCGAACGAAAGATGCCGGCAGTTGCCGTAACCGACCACGGAAACCTGTTTGGCGCGGTAAAGTTCTACGAGGCGGCCCGCAAACATGGTGTGAAGCCTATCATCGGCTGCGAGGTCTACATTGCGGGCACCAATCGCTTTGACCGTTCGCCGGATGCTGACCGGCCCTATCATTTTGTCCTGCTTTGCGAAAACGAGCGCGGCTATCAGAACCTGGTGAAGCTAGTTTCCGCTGCCTATACGGAAGGCTACTACTATAAGCCCCGGATCGATAAAGACCTGCTTTCCCGCCACTCCGAAGGCCTCATCGCACTGTCGGCGTGCCTGCGCGGAGAGGTTGCCGTAGCTTTGTCAGCCGGGCGATATGACTCGGCGCTCCGGTCCGCCCATGAGTTGCAGGAGATTTTCGGGAAAGGGAACTTCTTCCTTGAAATCCAGGACCAGGGAATGCCGGAAGAGCACAAGATCAACCCGCATCTGGTCCGCCTGTCGCGCGAGAGTGGAATTCCGCTGGTCGCCACCAATGACTGCCACTATCTCACGCGGGATGACTCCCGTGCCCAGGAAGTTCTGGTGTGCATTCAGACGGGCAAGACGCTCAGCGACCCCAATCGGATGAAGTTTCCGACGGACCAGTTTTATTTCAAAACTTATCAAGAAATGGCTGCGGTCTTCAGCGAGGTTCCTGACGCCGTGACGCGCACGCTGGCGATTGCTGAACGGTGCAACGTTAAGCTCGAGCAGAAGGAGCACGTCTTTCCGCACTTTGAAGTACCGGCCGGCGAATCCCTGGACAGCTTCTTTGAAAAGGTATCGCGGGAAGGCTTCTCAAAACGGCTTGAGAAGTTGGAGCGCTTGCAAACGGCGGGAAAGCTGAGGCATCCACTCGAAGCTTATAGGGACCGCCTGGAGCTTGAACTGGATCTCATCAAGCAGATGCATTTCTCCGGATATTTCCTGATCGTATGGGACTTCATCCGCTACGCGCGCGAGCAGTGCATCCCTGTCGGGCCGGGGCGCGGGTCGGCTGCGGGCAGCCTGGTCTCCTACGCTTTGCACATCACGGACGTTGATCCTCTGCAGCACGACCTGCTCTTCGAGCGCTTCCTTAATCCTGAAAGGATCTCCTTTCCGGATATTGATATTGACTTCTGCATGCGCAGGCGCGGCGAGGTGATCAACTACGTCACGGAAAAATACGGCCGCGAAAACGTCAGCCAGATTATCACCTTCGGCACTATGGGGCCCAAAGCCGTGATTCGTGACGCCGGCCGGGTGATGGATATGCCCTTTGCGGAGGTGGACAAAATCGCCAAGCTCGTGCCTCCTGTCCTGAACATCACTCTCGATGACGCGCAGAAGCAGTCCGCCGAGCTACGCCAGCTTAAGGCACAGGATCAGCGCGTGTCGGATTTGCTGGAAATTGCCGGGCGCCTGGAAGGATTTGCGCGGCACGCTTCCACGCACGCCGCGGGCGTAGTGATCTCTCCGCAGCCGCTGCAGGAAATCGTTCCGCTCTACAAGAGCAGCAAGGATGAAATAACAACCCAGTACGCAATGGACGATCTCGAGAAGATCGGGCTGCTCAAGATGGATTTTCTGGGGTTGACTACCCTGACGGTACTCGATGATTGCCTCAAGCTGATCGAGGCCACGCGGGGCGAAAAGCTCGACCTCGACACGCTGCCCAAGGATGATGCCGAGGCATATGAACTGCTCAGCAGGGGGCTGACGGCGGGCATCTTCCAGTTTGAAAGCCGCGGCATGACCGAGATTCTGCGGCGGGTGAAGCCCAGCCGCCTGGCCGACCTGACAGCATTGAATGCGCTCTACCGGCCGGGGCCCATCCAGGGCGGAATGATTGACGATTTCATCGCCCGCAAGACCGGCAAGAAGCGGGTCACCTACGACCTGCCACAGCTCAAAGAGATTTTGGATGAAACGTACGGCGTCATTGTTTATCAGGAACAGGTGATGCAGATTGCCGCAGCCGTCGCCGGATTCAGCCTGGGCGAAGCCGATGTTCTGCGCCGCGCCATGGGCAAGAAGAAGCACGAAGTGATGGTTGCGATGCAGGAGAAGTTCCTGGCAGGCGCAAAAGCCAAGGAAGTGCCGGCTGCCAAGGCCGAAAAGCTGTTTGACCTGATGGCGCAGTTTGCCGGTTACGGCTTTAACAAATCGCATTCGGCGGCCTACGCGCTGGTTGCGTATCACACGGCCTATCTGAAGACGCACTATTCCGTTGAATTTATGGCCGCGCTACTGACTTCTGAAATCGGCAATCCCGACAAGCTGACGAGTTACCTGAACGAATGCCGCGACATGGGCATCAACATTCTTCCGCCGGACATCAATTCCAGCGAGCGCACCTTTACGCCCAGCAATGGCCAGATCCGTTTTGGTTTGACGGCCATCAAGAATGTGGGCGATGCCGCGATTGTTTCCGTGGTGGACGCCCGCAACAAGCTGGGCCGTTTTGACAATCTGTTTCAGTTTTGCGAGCACGTTGACCTGCGCCTGCTGAACAAGCGGGTGATTGAAAGCCTCATCAAGGCGGGTGCGGCCGATTCCATGGGCGCTCGGCGTTCGCAATTGCTCGCAGTGCTGGATCGCGCCATGGAGTGGGGCCAGCGCCAGCAGCGCATTGCCGAAAGCGGGCAGCACGGCCTTTTCGGCGGCGGAGGCGAATCTGCTTCTGCCGCGCCAACCGAACTGCCTGACGTCGAGGAGCTTACCGAAGCAGAACGCCTGGCAGGCGAGAAGGAACTGCTGGGCTTTTATGTCACCGGCCACCCGCTTGAAAATTACCTCTCTCAGTTGCGCGAGTTGACCCAGGCGAACACTTCTGTCGTCGAGGAACTCGAGAACGACGCGCCCGTCACCCTGGGCGGTATTTTGACCAACCTGCGCATCCGCCCCAGCAAGAAGGGAGCTCTGTGGGGCGCCGCAGTTCTTGAGGACCTGCGCGGCACCGTTGATTTGCTGATCTTCCCGCAGGCGCTGGAGCAGCTCAAGGGAGTTCTGAAGCAGGACGCAGCGCTGCTGATCAAGGGCAAGGTGCGGCATGATGAGAACGCGCGCGCCAAAGTGGTGGTGAGCGAAGCAAAACCGCTCGATGCAGCCGTCAACGGCAACAAGCCGGCGCTGCACATTCGCATCAACCCTGCTGATGTTTCCGATCGCGTACTGCAGGAATTGGAAGCCCTGCTGCGTGCCCACCCCGGGCACAATCCTGTGCTCTTCCTGGTGGAGCGGCCGGGAGATTTTCGCGTGCTGCTAAAGCCGCAAGACCCAAAGGTGGTGGACGCTACCGAAGACCTTCTGGCTGGTCTGCGCGGACTGCTGGGCGGCCAGGCTGTTGCCGTGGAGAAGCGCAACGGCGCGGCCGGCGGGATTTAGATGAGATCAGGATATTCGACGGCCTTATGAGTAGAAAATCATCTCTTATGACCAAACCAAGTGGACAAAAGACCATTGTGCAGGACCTGGAAAAGCAGATTGCGGAGCTGAAGTTACAGCCCGGTTCCGTCGCCCACGAAGAAGTCACCCGCCTCCAGGAGCAGCTTGATTCGCTGCAAGGCGGGGCTGAAGCAGGGAACAAAGATGCATGGACGCGCGTCCTGCTAGCGCGGCACCCGCAACGCCCCTACACCCTGGACTACATCCAGATGCTCTTCACGGAGTTCACGGAACTTCACGGTGACCGCCGCTTCGGCGATGATGCTGCGATCGTGGGCGGCTTTGCCCGCTTTAACGGTCAGGCCGTGATGACGGTAGGCCACCAAAAGGGGCGCGACACCAAACAGAAACTGCGCCGCAATTTCGGCATGACCAATCCGGAAGGCTACCGCAAAGCCCTCCGTCTGATGCAGCTTGCCGCCAAGTTCAACCTGCCCATCATCACTTTTGTGGACACGCCGGGAGCGTACCCCGGCATCGGGGCCGAAGAGCGCGGGCAAGCGGAAGCCATTGCCTTTAACCTGAAGGAAATCCCCAAACTGCGCGTTCCGATTGTGCCGGTGATTCATGGCGAAGGCGGTAGCGGCGGCGCGCTGGCCATCGCTGTGGGCGACCGCGTGCTGATGCTGGAAAACGCCGTCTACTCAGTGATTGCTCCGGAGAGCTGCTCGTCTATCCTGTGGCGCGACTGGGAGCACAAAGAAGAGGCGGCGCGCATTCTTAAGCTGACGGCGGATGACCTTCTCGCTCTTAAGATCATCGATGAGATCGTTCCTGAGCCTCCGGAGGGCGCGCATGCCGACCCACAGGCTGCCGCGGCGCACCTCCGAACCGCGCTTGAGCGAAGCCTGGCGGAACTCGCGGGCATCTCTGCGGAGGACCTCCTTCGCCGTCGCACGGAAAGGCTGCGAACCCTGGGCACCTTTGTTACTGAAAGCTGATGGGAGGCACGGGCGTCCTGCCCCCGCCTGGGCAGGAACCTGGATGGCCGTGCCACACGATACGAACCGAGGCCCGACCTCTGCTTACCACCAACTCGCTGTGCCGGCGCTTCCGGCGCCATTTCGCCGGAAAGTATCCGCCTAGTCCAACTCGCCGACCACGGCGGTCGTGAATTCTTCAGTCGTGGAATCGCCGCCCACGTCGCGCGGGAGATTTTCTTTCTCCCGATAAACTTTGTGGATGGCCCGCTCTGCGCGATCGGCAACGTCATTCTGGTTGATGTAACGCAGCATCAGAATTGCCGACAGCATCATGGCGGTGGGATTCGCCAGACCCTTTCCGGCAATATCGGGGGCGCTGCCGTGGACCGCTTCAAACAGCGAGCATTCGGCCCCGATATTCGCTCCTGGGACCAGCCCCAGCCCGCCCACCAGCCCCGCACAGAGGTCGGACACGATGTCGCCGTAAAGGTTTTCGAGCAGCAGCACGTCAAATTTTTCCGGGCGCATCACGAGCTGCATGCAGCAGTTGTCGATGATGTAATCGTCCATTTGAATTTCCGGATACTCGCGGGCCACTTCGCGAATCGTGTGCAGAAAAAGCCCATCTGAAAGCTTCATGATGTTGGCCTTGTGGATGGCCGTGACTCTCTTGCGGCCCATGCGTCGCGCGTAGTTGAAGGCGAAGTGCGCGATGCGCTTTGAGGCAAACTCGGTGATTACTTTCAGGCTTTCAACCACGCCAGGCGAGACTTCGTGCTCGAGCCCCGAGTAGAGATCTTCGGTATTCTCGCGGACGATGACCAGGTCCACATTGTCAAACGGCGTTTTGACGCCGGGAAGGCGCATCACCGGCCGCAAGTTGGCGTAAAGGTCGAGCGTCTTGCGCAGGGCAACGTTGATGCTGCGGTGGCCGGTCCCGACGGGCGTGGTGATGGGCCCTTTCAGCGCCACCCGGGTCTTGCGGATGGATTCCACGATGGGATTCAGCTCGGTTTCTCCCTTGCGTCGGCCCACCACAGGCGTAGCGGACATTTCGACCCAGTCGATTTTGGCACAGGCGGCTTCAAGCAACCGCAGAGTCGCCTGGGTAACTTCGGGGCCGATGCCGTCTCCCGGAATCAGCGTCACTTTAGAGTTCATGAGTTTTCCTCTGGAGACATCTGTGTTGGTCAGGCAGCTGCAAATCTAGTGGCCGCTGCCCTTGTTTGATGCCGGAGCGTTCAGCAATTCCGCCAGGTCGCTGATGGAAGCTGAGGCTTCCAGGTCCAGTTTGGAACCATCGAGCTGGACGTTCAAATTCTGGAGAATCTGCGAGAGTGCCGGAGACATGTTCTGCGCCATGGCCGGCTGGGCGCTTCGCAGCAGCGCAAGAAGCTGGTTCAGTCCGCTCGCCGCTTCGGCAGTCTTGCAGAGGATGGACAGATGAGCCATGACCTGATTGCCCCAGTCCACCCGGTAAAGCACCGCCCGGACGGAACCGAAAAGCGCGCTGGGATCAACGTCGATCTTTTTGCCTTGCGTCAGCCAGGGGATGGCCTGGTTGGCGGCTGCCTGTCCCGTTGAAATTCCCCATTGCGGGGCCACGCCGTCCAGGTCGCCTTCCCAGCGGCGGAAATCCGTGTTGGAATCCAGGGCGGGCCGGCTGGTGTTGCGGACGTCAATCAACGCCTTGATGTCGCCCAGGCGGCCAAATTCTGCTTTAGAACTATCAATAAACGTGAAGAACATGTCCGTACGGGCGTTGGCAGCCCCGAAGGCATAGAGGTCGTAGCCCCCATAGCGCTGGATCATCATCTTGTTGTTGACAAAAAACTCGTGAACCTGACCGGGATCAAAGGTGCCCTCGGCCAACCCGAAAAAGCGCGAGGGATCATGCACATCTCCGCGCCAGCCCAGCACCAGCTCGTTGACCTGCGTGTCAGGGTCCATGCCGGCGCTTCGCAGCAGCGTTTCCAGATTACGAAGCTGCGGGCTCATCAGGTGGGCCTCGATCAGCGGATACTGGGAGACAGTGCGAAGCGTGGCGAGATTGGTATAGGCCATCTGCTGAGTGTCGTCAGGGAAGCTGGCCAGAGCGTCCGCGCCGGCGTATTGCGCAAAGAGCGGGGAAGCGCAAAGGACGATGGCAGCCAGAAGAAAAGCGCCAGACCCCGCCCTAAAAAATGCCTGCTGTAGGACTTTCAAGCTGCACCCCCGCGAGAAGGAAGGACTTAGCGAATGGCCTTCCGAAGCTCGCTTTTTTGTTGCGACGAAACGGCCAGGCTTCTCAGCCACCCGAACACTTCCAGTGATCTTCCTGGCTTCGTGCCGCTTCCGTGCGGAGTCGGCTCCGTCGAATTTTCATTATCGCTGGTATCCGCGATTCGGTCTACTTCGAGCCTTTCCGGCCCGCCGTGCGCTCACCGGCAGATTTGCTTTTTTTCGTGCGCTTTGGTAACTTAAAAACGGACTGGCTGTTTGAGAGACATCACACACTAGACGAGCCAAAGGAGTAAAGAATGGCTATTGAACTAACCGCGCATGCGGTCGACAAAGTGAAGGAGATTTTGGCGCAGCAGACACCGGCGCCTGTGGGGCTTCGCGTCTCCGTGGTGGGCGGAGGCTGTTCCGGTTTCTCCTACCAGATGAACTTCGAGAACCAGACCAATGCGATTGACAAGATTTACGAGTTCGATGGTTTGAAAGTTTTTATCGATCAGGCATCGCTGATGTACCTGAACGGGACCAAAATCGACTTTGTTGAAAGCCTGGAGGGTTCCGGCTTTAAGTTCGAGAATCCCAACGTCAAGACAACTTGCGGTTGCGGAAGCTCCTTTAGCACCTAACTCAAATTCCCAGCGGACGCCTGCTGCCTCAGCCTGAGCGGCAGGCGGCTTCGCCCCCATGTCGTTCTCCCCCAACTCATCAACTGCTTCGCAGGAAAGCGAGGGCAGGTGTGCGCCCACAGAGCCGAGCGAGCTGCTGGTGCATTTTTCCGATCTTCTGCCCCGCGATGGGATGGCGATGGACCTCGCCTGCGGCTCAGCGCGTAACACGCTCTGCCTGGCCCGGCAGGGGCTGACAGCGATCGGCGTGGACCGTTCGACGGAAGCCCTGAAGTCGGGCAGGGAAGCTGCCGCGCGCTTGAACCTGAACGTATCCTTTGTCCAGGCCGATCTTACCCGGTTCGTACTTCCGCCAAATGCTTTTTGCGCGGTAATCTGCTTCAACTATCGCGACCGTAGTCTCTATCCCTCGATTCGCGCGTCCCTCCGTCCGGGCGGGCTGCTGATCTATGAAACCTACACTCTTGAGCACCGCAAGTGTGGCCGCAAGCCGCTCAATTCTGCTTTTCTGCTGGAGCGTAGCGAGCTGCTCGGGGTGTTTGGGGATTGGGAGATCATCTATTATCGAGAGGTGTGGGTGGGAGGTGGCGCCGCTTCGCTCGTGGCGCGCAAGCCGGGGCTCAACGGGAAATACTGATTCTCCTGGTCGGCTCCAGTATACTGAGAAGTTTATCTACAAGAGAGAGGTTGCTGCTTTCGCACTCATACTATGAAGATCGCGCTGGCTCAGATTAATACCACCGTTGGTGACTTTGAGGGAAACGTCGCAAAAATCCTGCACTATGCCAGGATGGCGGTGGAGCGCAAGGCCGACCTGGTGGCCTTTCCCGAAATGGCTGTCTGCGGCTATCCGCCGCGCGACATGGTGGAAAGACAGGATTTTATTGAACGCTCGGAGGCGGAGCTTTCACGCCTGAGCCATCTGCTGCCGGAAATTCCGGCGCTGATCGGTTATGTTCGCTCTTCACGCGTGCAGTTGGGCAAGACGGTTTCGAATGCCGCGGCGCTCGTCTACCGGGGAAAGATTCTCCTGGACTACGTCAAAATTCTGCTGCCGTTCTACGACGTGTTTGACGAGTCCCGCTACTTCGAACCGGGAAATGCATTGGGGATCTATGATCTCGAAGGCATGCGGATCGGGGTGACGGTTTGCGAGGACATCTGGAATGACAAGAACTTCTGGCGCAAGCGGCTTTATCCGCGCGATCCCGTCGAAGAAATTTCGCGCGCCGGCGCCAAGCTGCTGCTGAACATCGCCTCATCTCCCTACAGCACCGAGAAAATCCAGCTACGGTATGACATGCTGCGGACGATTGCAGTGGAGCATCGCATTCCCGTGGCTTACGTCAATCACGTGGGCGGCAATGACCAACTCATCCTCGACGGCTCAAGCCTGGCCTTCAGCGCTGGAGGAACGCTGATCGCTCGCGCCAGGTCTTTCGAAGAAGACTTGGTCGTATTTGACCCGGCGGGAACCCAGGCCGATATACACGAAGCTCCAGCTTCCGAGATTGAGGCTGTCTACAAGGCACTGCTGCTGGGCACCCGCGATTACATGCGGAAATGCGGCTTCAAGAAGGCTATTGTTGGGCTCAGCGGCGGAATCGACTCAGCCGTGGTTTTGACGCTGGCGGTTGATGCGCTGGGTGTCGAGAATGTTCATGCCATTGCGATGCCCGGGCCGTATTCTTCACCGGGCAGCGTGACGGATGCGGAAGATTTGGCGAAACGACTGGGCGTTGATTTTCGCGTCATCCCTATCACGCCTCTCTATGAAGGCTATGTTCGGACGCTGGAACCCTCTTTCAGGGGGTTCGCCGCTGATGTTACTGAGGAGAATATCCAGGCGCGCATTCGCGGAAACATTCTAATGGCGCTGTCGAACAAACTGGGCGCCCTGGTGTTGAGCACGGGCAACAAGTCGGAACTGGCAGTCGGTTACTGCACACTGTATGGCGATATGGCCGGGGGATTGTCCGTGATTGCCGATGTGCCCAAGACGATGGTCTACACGCTGGCGCGTTATCTGAACCGCGAGAAAGAACGCATTCCATGCTCCTGCCTCGTTAAACCGCCCTCCGCGGAATTGAGGCCGAATCAGACGGATCAGGACACTCTGCCGCCTTACCAGGTGCTGGACGCGATCCTGAAGAGCATCATCGAGGAGCGGCTGTGCGCCAGGGACATTGCAGCCAAATACAGGGTTGACCTTGCAATGGTCAAGGACGTGATGCGGCGCGTGATGTGCGCTGAATACAAGCGCCAGCAGGCCGCGCCCGCGCTCAAGGTGACGGCCAAGGCGTTTGGCATGGGAAGGCGTTATCCAATTGCCCAGCGATTC
>DASUJZ010000028.1:0-4285 GCA_036278995.1 Terriglobia bacterium
GACATCACGTTCACCATGCTGACGGCCTTCCAGGTCATGCTTTCCGTGTGAATGTCGGTCGAGATCGAGTCCGGCAAAAAGCCCTGCTCCACCGCCGGGACCGCATTTCGGAACCAGAAACTGCCGCCGCCGTGCCCCACATCAAAGATCACTCCGCGCTTGCGCGCCTCTTCCATAATGGGGTTCAGCTTGCCGTTCGATAGCACAATCGGAAACTGCTGCGCGAACACATGCGTGTGGATGTCGCCCGGACGCAGCTTCTTAAGGATCAGGTCTGCATACGACCGCAAAGGCGTGCGCGGCCAGAAGTCAACCATCACCGGCACGTTCGCCGCCTGGGCGCACTCTTCCGCGCGATCAACGCCAGTCCACGGCTGGTGTTCAGGGTCCCAGGGCAGGCGTGTCCAGTAGTGCGCCGTTTTCACACCTACGATGATGTCGCGGTTTTTTTCGACGGTCTCCGCGCACCGCTTCGGGTCCATCTGGTCCACGGTCTGCTCGAGGCCGCCGTTCATTCCATCCGCGACAATGTTCAAGAACGCCAGCACGCGCACCCGCGAATGCTCCATCACCATCTCTTTTTCCCGCAAAAAGGTGGCTGCGCCGGAGCTTCCCGCGTCCACTGCGGTGGTGACGCCGGATGCCAGCATCAGGTCCGGAGGAAATCCAAACGGGGGCGTGTGCGAGCGGGCGCTTGGCGAGTACCAATCGTCTGGCGCGCCGCCGTACCCAATGTGGACGTGAATGTCGATCAGGCCTGGCGTCACGTAAAGGCCATGCGCATCGACAACCTTCCCCGCGTCTGCCGCCGGGATGTTGGGCTCAACCGCGGCTATCTTGCTGCCCACAACCGCCACGTCCATCACCTGGTCGATATTGTTGGCGGGATCGATCACATGCCCGCCTTTCAGCAGAAGATCGTACGGCGGCTTCTGCTGCCCGGACGCAAAGGGCACCGCGCCTGTCAGGATTCCAATCAAGAATGCTATTTGCAGATTTCGTCGGCTTGTCATGAGACCCGCTCCATTATGGAGGTATATACAATCAGGGCAGAACTCTACCACACCCAATCGGAGACTTGTAACAAAACCCCTCTCATCCGGCGACTTTCATACTCATCGCAATCCCGCAAGCTTGGCTTGCCTGGATGCCTCTTTCCGGATAAACTGCCGTCCTGGTTCATTGGTTCTCAAGCCCGATCCTAACGTCCTCATTTGGAAATTTTCCCAGGCAGAAGCCCCGAGGAGGGAATCCACATGTCCAAACTCAACCGGCGAGAATGCATGCAGGGTGCGTTGGCAGCCTTTGCCGCAGCCGCTCTACCCTCGGCTGGCAAATCGGCGCCTGCGTTTGCGGCAAGTGACGCTGGAGCGACAGCGGATGATAAATTCAAGATCTGCCTGGTGTGGGGCATCGACGATTCGCACAGGGTCAAACTCGCAAAGCAGATCGGCGTCACTCACGCGATTGCCGGCACGGCATCTCAGCTCAGCCGCGTTCCCCGCTCCCGCTATGCCGACACGGTGGCTAAAATCAAGGCCGACTACCAAGCCGCTGGACTCACCATTGCCGGCATTGAGAGCCATCCAGTACCGGCGGAGAAGATCAAGCTCGGAGCGCCGGGCCGCGACGAGGAGATTGAAAACTACATTGCGGCCATCCACGCCATCGGCAGGGCCGGCATCCCGATGGTCTGCTATGACTTCATGGCAGGCATCGACTGGTATCGCACCCGCATGCACACCCCAGGCCGCGGCGGCTGCAGCACCGTTTCATTCAGCGCCAGCGAAGTTCCCAAGGGGCTCACCGAGTGGGGTCGGATCACTGAAGAAAAAATGTGGGACAACATTACTTATTTCCTGAAGGCCGTTATGCCCGAAGCCGAAAAGGCGAATGTCAAGATGGCGCTGCACCCCGACGATCCTCCCGTGCCCGAGCTGCGCGGCATTGCCCGCATCATCGTCAGCCCTGACGCTTACCGCCGCGTGATGAGCATTGTGCCCAGCCCGGTGAACGGCGCGACGTTTGAGATAGCGGTTTTTCATTTGATGGGCGCGGATCTGGAGTCCGTCGCCAGGGGATTCGGCCGCGAGAAAAAGATCTTCTTCATCCACTCGCGCAATCTTCGAGGCACGCGGGACAATTTCGTCGAGACTTTTCAGGACGACGGCGCCATCGATTTCGGCAAGGTTTATCAGGCGCTGCATGACGCTGGCGTTCACGTCCCGCTGCGTCCGGACCATGACCCGATTCTCGATGGCGAAGTCAACGTCCATCCGGGCTACGGCGTTCTGGGCAAGATTTTTGGCGTGGCCTATATCAAGGGTATTCTGGCCAGCCGCCACATTCCCTATGTTTAGCGGATGTTGGCTGCAAGCCATCGATCACATTTCGATCGAACGGCGCCGCAAGGGCACACGAGAAATTAAGGAGGTGATGAAACGATGTCCAAAGAAAATGCTATGACGATCAACCGGCGGGGAGTTTTGAAGACCTCCGCAGCCATGCTCGGCGGCGCGCTTCTTGGCTCGGAAGCCGGAGCCGAGGCCCAGATTCAGCAGAACGTTAATACGAAGTCGAGCCCGTCAACCCTGAAGATCACCGACCTTCGCGCGGCGACTGTTGTAAAGCCGGGCCCAAGCCCTTGCCCCATCATTCGGATTGATACCAATCAGGGCGTCTATGGGCTCGGCGAGGTGCGCGACGGATCAAGCGCAACCTACGCCCTGATGCTGAAGAGCCGCATCCTCGGCGAGGATCCTCTTCGCGTCGACTATCTCTTCCAGAAGATCAAGCAGTTTGGCGGTGACGCGCGCCAGGCTGGCGGAGTGGTCTCCATCGAGATGGCGCTGTGGGATATTGCAGGCAAGGTTTACAACGTTCCCATCTACCAGATGCTGGGCGGCAAATGGCGCGACGAAATCAGAATCTATGCGGACACTACCGAATCCAAGGACCCTGCAATATATGCCCAGCGAATGAAGGCCCGCAAGGAAGAGATGGGCCTGACTTGGTTGAAAATGGACCTTGGAATCAACCTGATCGACCATATTCCCGGTACTGTGACGCGGCCTTCCGGGCTCAGCCGGTGGGAGGAAGATTTCCAGCCACATCCCTTTGTCGCCACCGAAGTCACCGACAAGGGAATCGAGAAATTGAGCGAATTCGTCGCGGCGGTGCGCCAGGCCGTCGGCATTGAGATTCCGCTTTCCATGGACCATCTTGGCCATATCGGGGTCAAGTCTTGCATCCGCCTGGGCCAGGCTTATGAAAAGTTCAACCTCTCATGGATTGAGGATGTGGTCCCCTGGTATTACACCGATCTGTTGAAGCGCATCACCGCTGAGAGCCCTACGCCCACCCTTACCGGTGAAGACATCTACCGCGAGGAAGATTTTGAAACCCTCTGCGCCAACCATGCCGTGGATAAAATTCATCCCGATCTCTCATCCTCCGGCGGAATTCTCCGGACCCACCGCATCGGCGATATGGCCTTCGAATATGGCGTCCCGATGGCGATGCACATGGCCGGAACCCCCATTGCGTGCCTGGCCAGCGTCCACTGCGCGGCGGCCACACGGAACTTTCTCGCCATGGAAAATCACTCCCTTGATGTCCCGTGGTGGCAGGACCTCGTCGAGGGCATCGACAAGCCCATCATCCACAAAGGCTATATCACCGTTCCGAACCGGCCCGGCCTGGGAGTGACCCTCAACGAGGATGTCGTCCGGCAGCACCTGAAACCCGGAACAGGCTACTTCGAACCGACCACCCAGTGGGACGAGGAGCGCTCCTGGGACCGCTTGTGGAGTTGAACGACGCTGCCTCAAAGATGGCGGGGAATGCGTGGTTTTCCGGGCTGATCAATCGTCGTGAACGCACGTTGTCCAGCTTTCCACGCGCGGTGATATACTGAACAGCCTGCCACACAACAGGCTGCATTAGTCAACGGCATCAATCCGTGGAGGTCGCACAAATGGCCACGAAGTTATTGTCTGATCGCCGAACGTTCGTCAAGTGGGCGGTAGCTCTGCCCCTGTTTGGGCAAATCGCCGCCCAGGACATGTTCGGCAAGGCACGCTCCGGTGTCAAGAACCTGACGCGAAACCAGGTCACCACTTATAAAGACCTGGGCGTCCGAACCCTGATCAACGCGCGCGGAACCTGGACTTATCTCAGCGCCAGCCTGGAACTTCCGGAAGTGAAGCAAGCCCAACTGGAAGCGGCCAGGCATTATGTCGATGTCATCGAGCTCCAGCACGCGGTAGGCAAGCGGCTTGCCGAG
>DASUJZ010000029.1:0-68422 GCA_036278995.1 Terriglobia bacterium
CGCGCGGACGGGCCGCTCCTTACCGAGTGCTTCCAGTTGCTCCCGCCTGTTGTGCGGCGGCAATGACCTTGGCTTTTTTGCCGTCCTGCAGGTCGCTGAAAATCTCCTTTTCCGGCAGGCCGGCAATTCTCCCCAGAATGAAACAATAAGGCTCGGCATGGCCCAGGTTCTTCCATTGCGCCATTTCGATTAGGGCAGGCATGGCTCGCTCACGGAGGTCTGCGAGGAGCGCCGGATCGCGGAGTGTAGTGAGCTCCATAAGGGCCCATCCTGCCTTATTGCGGTCGCTCCAGATTAATGAGTTCAGGAGATTGACAAAGGGACGGGTCGGCACCTTGATAGCTGCAGACGGGTGCGCCTGGGCGTATCCAGCAAGAATCGCCAGGGCGCGCATGGCGTTGTTGCGGACGTCGGAGTCCGGGTCAGACATCGCGAACGCCAGATCAGGTACGACAGCGCGATGGTCGCGCGCATAGCCGAGCACCTGAGCGGCAAGAGCCCGTTGGTTGGCATCGGCAGAGTCGTGCAGCACTTTTCGCAAAATGCTGCGATCGTCATGTGCAAACGTTACGAAACGCTCCTCTATAGCGCGCAATCCGCGATTGTGACTAAGCGCATAGCCCGACGAATCGTCTTCGCCGGCGTCACCGGACACAACGGCTTTGATCAGTGCGGCGTCATAGGCACGCCCCGCTTTTACAATGTCCGCAGGCAGCCTCGCCTCGCCCTTGGGCGCTGGCCGGAAGTGCAGTTCCGGCACCCCTTTTTCCTGGATTCCGACATACAGGATAGTTTTCCCGAGAGAATCGCAACAGACAAAATTCAGGCGCGCGCGGGCGACTCCCGGGACGGCTGCGAGGCGCGCTTGGGCGGCGAGGGGAGACTTTGGGACTTCGTCTCCTGGTGTGATTTGCAGTGCGCGTTCGATCACTGATTTATTAGTGTGGCGGATGCCGTAATAATCAATCGTGCCAATCGCCGGCATGCTCTGACCCATGGCAGGCGAAGTCATGGCCGAAATGGCGAACAGGATTGTTACGATGCCGCGCATAAATTGCATCTCACACTCAAATCATGGCGACCATCCCGGGCTACCGATTGCCTTTAGGGCTAAGAGCCGACTCGGGGACGGAAGATCCGCCATTCATCCTGGCATGCTCCTCATCATCGTTGGCGGCTCCGTAGGCAGCCAGGATGTCGGCAATGGAAATAATCCCCCGCAGATTATTAAAGTCAGCCCGGTGGATGACGGGTAGGATCGGCCACTCGCCGATCTGCCGCAGGGCGGCATCGAGCGGCTGGTCCGGATGCAGCCAGGGCAACAAGGGGCTGGACAACGCCCTTGCAAGTGGTAAAGCACCTTTTTCCTCCTTAACCAGGCGGCGCAGTTCTTCCTTTGTCACGCTGCTCCAATCGCCATTTCGGTGGCTCACCAGGAAGAAGTCCGGCGCCGCGGCGCTGACGCGCCTCGTGGCATCGGCCACGGTGTCTTCAGCGCGCAGAACGATTTCCGCGGGCGGGCGCATGGCGTCCTCGACGCGCAGCATTGAACGTTCGCGCTGCTCCTCCATCGAGGGCAGGTCCGTGCCGTCCTGGCGGGAAAACAGATCGAACAGAGACACCCGCTGGTAGCGGAGTGAGATGAGATAGGCGATGGTGTTCGAAACCATGACGGGCAGAATAATGGAGTAGTTCCCGCTCAACTCCATCACCATAAACACCGAGGTCATGGGAACGCGTAGGAAGCCGGCGAAGAGCACTCCCATCCCCACCAGCGCAAAACCACCGACACTCCCTCCCAGATGCGGAAAGAGGAGGTGTTCAACTCCACCCACCGCGCCGCCGAGCATCGCGCCGATAAACAAAGTTGGTGCGAAGATGCCGCCGGGCGCGCCGCTCGAAAATGAAAAGCTCGTAGCCAGGATTTTGAATGCCGCCAGCAGCGCCAATATTTTCCAGGTGAACTGATCATGTAAGGCCTGGTCGATGACGTCGTATCCTGCTCCCATTACCTGCGGCATCCAGACGCCCATCAGGCCAATCAGCAGCCCCGCCGCTGCCGGCTGGATATAATGCGTCCACGTGGGCATTGTTTTTGAGCGAACTCGTAGATAAGAAACCAGCCGGATGAACACCAGAGAAGCAAATCCACCGATCACGCCCAGAATAGCGTAAGAGAGCAACTCGCTTGGATGCTCCATGTGGAAGGGTGGAACCCGAAACAAGGGGTCTTCACCTCGAAACAGGTGGAGCACCGTCACACTGGACACGGCCGAAAGGACGATCGCACCCAGAACGCCGGCGCTCCATTTGCCAATAACTTCCTCGATGACAAAAAGGACCGCTGAGATGGGTGCATTGAAGGCGGCCGCCAGTCCTGCTGCGGCGCCGACGGGCGCAATCAACCGCACTTTTTCACGTGAGAGGTGAAGCCGTCTGCCCAGAGCAGAAGCGATGCCGGCACCGATCTGGAGCGAAGGGTCTTCGGGCCCCAGCGATTGCCCGCTCCCGATGGCCAGAGAGCAGGTCACGAATTTGCCGAGCACCGTACTGAAGGGAATGTAGCCGTCGTAGATATAAACGGCAGCCTTCGTCTGATTGACGCCGCTGCCCCGAACACGCGGAAAGACAAAGATGACCAGGGCGGCAACAGCCAGACCTACCGATGCTGGAACCAGAATGACGCGGAATGGGCCGGGCGCCAGACTGGACCCCAGAAGCTCAATCCGACTCCAGTCGATGGAAATCTGGAAGCACACGACTGCGAGACCGGAGAAAAGTCCGATGATGACCGCCAGCAGAAGAAAGAGACCTTCTTCGTGCAGGAAGAGGCGCGGCACCCGTAGCTTTGTGTACCGGACGCGGAACCGGCGCCAGTATCGATGGAGGATATTGAAAGCCCGTGGTTCAGAAATTTTCTGGCCAGCGCCTGCGGAATCCGTCACCGTTCTGTAGCACCTCGCGTATGAGAAATCACCAGCAACGCCTCATCTGCCGCTGGAGGAGTTCCGCAGGCCTGCTGGGCCGTTTCCTCCATTTGCGTTACCAGATCCATCACGTCGTTGATAAGATCCGGATTGCCGCGCAAAACTTTGCGGCTGACGTTCGGCTGCATCTTTTTAACTCTGGCAGATAGGCTGGCAAATGGACCGGCCTGTTGTAGAGAATCCAGATTCGCTCCCTGGCTCTGCGCGCATTTCATCAGATGCGAGAGCGCCTGTTGAAAAGCCGCAACGGTTCGCCGCCCGCGCTCTGCCTGCGACAGCCTGCGTTGGAAGGGATCGAGTTCAACAACCAGCCTGCTGATCTCGAGTTTCCGGGTCGCACCCTGGTTATGCGGATTTAGTTCAACGGCGCGCTGGAAATAACGCCGGGCCTGCGGGAATTCGGCAAGCCGATAAGAGGCGTCGCCGGCGCCAGCCAGGGCGCCCGGCATTTTGGAATCGAGTTTCAGTGCTTGCTGGAATTCACTCAGGGCCCGCCGGTAGTCCTCAACCTGCAGAAACATGTTTCCGACCTGAGTGTGGGCTCGGGGGTCGGGCGGCAATTCTATCTGGAGGGCGATGAGCTCGGATTCCGCGTCGGTCTTTTCTCCCTCCGCCAACAGGAACTTGCACAGCTCAATTCGCACGTCGCGCCTGCTGACTTCGGGTTTGCCTTCCCAGAGTCCGAAAATGGCGTTGTGATAGTAGCGGATTGCGTCCGGCACGTTATGCGCATTGGCCGACATTCGGGCCAGCTCGAGATTTACCGTACCGTCTCCCGGCTGGCGTGACCAGAGCGTCCGAAGGTACACCTCGGCCTCGGCGAGACGGTTGGACTTGATGAGGGCCTCGGCCAGTCGCTTCTGATAAAGGGTGTTGTCGCGGGCATAGACGAGAGCAGTGCGGAAAGCATTCACTGCTTCCCCAGGGCGGTTCGACAGGAGAGCCGATTCTCCGCGCTGATACCACCTGCCACCCAGCGCGAGCTGTGAGGCATGATACCTCTTTACCGTGAATCCAGTGACCGCAAAGAAAATCCCCAGCACGACGAGACTGAGCAGCACCAGGGTTTCCCGCTCCAGTGACCACAGAAATCCCTGCGGGCGCGTGCAAACCGGGCAATCGGTTTGACCGGCGGGAATCAGTTGCCCGCATCTTGGGCAAAGGCGATCACTCTGTGGAGGCATAACGCTTGTTCATCTCCCTCCGGCTCTAACGCGCCGTCTGGCGCAGCCGAGGTTCCCATGGGCAGAGTTCTACTGAAAGGTCCGGGAGCAGTTTTCCCGGTGTGGTAAACGGCTCAACAGCTTCTGGCACTCAACTTTCCCCTGTCCAACGAGAGCAGCAGGATGCTCTCAGATGCAGGACCTTCAACATGCAGTTCTGCTTACTAAGGTATCACATTTTCGATGCGGTTCTTTTCCACCGGGCTGGCTCCGTACGATCATCAATCGCCGATTAAAACACTGCATAGCAACCCAGACCGCCTGCGCGCGCTTTAGAGCTTGAAGCACAGCGCAAATCCAGCGATTGCCGGACTCGCGCTGAAGTGATTCGCGAGTGTGCAATCCTCGGCGTTATATCAATCACACGCATTGGCATAAAGCCCGACAAGACTCTATCCGATATCCAACTTGTGCGTGGCAGCGCTGAAGTTCAACTCAATGAGCTTCTGCGCGTGTTGAACGTATGGAGGGAGCGATGGCTTTGTTACGAAATACTGCGCCGCCGTTGTGGCCGACAGGTCACCTGGGATCTACCGCGGGGGCAGAGAGAAACCTGCGGGACCTTTCACACATATCGCTACTCGTCTTTGCAGGCGCGGCTGTTGCAGCAGGCGTGGTGGCCGGGACTTCCTGGTCCTCGGAATTTGGCGCGGACGTCTCCTGGGCTTACATCCTCGTGGTGATTCTGCTTCCACTGCTCTGCGGCTTGCTGTTGAGAGAAGTCTGGCGTGTCAGAAAGCTCGAGAACCAGGTTAAAAGGCAGCAGGCTGCGATCGGATTTGTGGAAGGCGCTTTAAGCGGTGGCGACAACACACCTGCTGGATTGCTGATTGTTTCTTCGGACCTGCGGGTCCGGTTCGCTAATCAGAGCTACCTGGACAGCATGCTGCAGGCGCCGGAAGAGGTCCTTGGATGGAGGATGCAGGACGCATTGTCCGTCGAAGGCCTGGAAGACCGTGCTCATGCACTGCTGCACGGTCCTGATCCCGCGGCTAGTTGTTGCTTTGCCGCCATCGTCCCCACAGGGCTGTGTGGCGAGCGGCCTGTACACATCACCATGACTCGGATAGCTCCGCGGCTGGGAGAAGACCGGATTCTGGTGTTGATCGAAGAACTACATCCGAGTTGGCCGCTCCGGCCGGGTCAGCCGGTAGAAGGTTACGCATGCTGAGGGATCCTTCTCCGGTTAATTCCTCATTCTTCCGGCCGAACAACTCCATAACGCATTTCGCAATGACCGTTCGGGCTTGCGCGCTTCAAGAGAGCTTGCGGTTCCCCGCCGCATTCAGTCGAACCCTTTGTGCCGGCCCGTCAACAGTTGACGGGAATCCGGTACTGGACTAACCCGTATCCCAAACCGTATCGGAGGTAAACATGGTGAGAAAGTCGTGCCTGACGAGCGCCCTGGCGCTGATGCTGCTCGCGATTTCGGCCCGGGCTGTCGAAAAGCCGAACCGGCCGAAGTTGACTAAGCTCGATGCGGCCGTCTACCTTGCTACAGAGTTTGACGCCGCCACAACCTACCATCTGCTTCGGAGCTGCGGAAGTGGGTGTGCCGAGGCGAACCCCCTGGTTCGCCCCTTTGCTCGCAACCCAGGCATCTTTGTTGTGATGGGCGCCAGCGCATACTCGGTGAACTACATCGCCCACAGGCTGGAAAATCGCGGGCATCGTCGATGGGCAAAAGCGTTTCGGATTATCGCCATCGGGATGCACGCAAGCGCCGGGGCACACGCTCTCGCTCTGGAACGGCGTTAGCCTTCGACTTCAGACGTACGTCAAAGAACGCAGCGGCGCGACTTCTGCCGCTCGCCGTTTAAAAGCTCACCCAGGAACACCACGCCGGGCGCTCCTTCCCTGACCGCGCGAACGTCCCACTGGTCCGTGGTTTGCGGTAGAATGGGCACGAGCTTTCCCATGCGACCACAATCCGATTTAGCAGCGCCCGGATATGCCGTGCCAACGGCCGCTATCGGTTTCCGTCCGGAGTTCCTGGACTTCCGGCGCGGGATCCATGTCGGAAACCTGGAAGACAACGAACGGATCACCCGAATTCTGAAGCTTGGCATCGAAGCGCGCTACCAGCAGCCCTTTGTGACGGAGCGCTGGGGGCGTGGTGTTTACTGGCAGTGGATTGGATATCTGCCAAGAGCCAACCGCGAAGCCAAGCCGATTTCGAACCGCGTCAGCTTTGGCTGCTCAAAGTTCTTCCTTTCGCTTGACACGGATGAGCGGCTTTTCAAGTGCGGCGTTCAAGTGGAGCGCGGATTTTTGAGGGCTCCGCGTGACTTTCCAGCCTGCAAGCTCGATCGCGACTGGGACTGGCACAGGCTGATGGCAGCTCTCAGGCCCAGCGGCCGCATGGACAAAGAATTGAAGCGGCTGGTGACGCGGGAGGGCTTCAGGATTCGCGCGGGTAGCTGGGGAGATGATCCTGTTTATCTTTCGAGATCGAATTTTACCGGGATTGCAGGGATTGTGCGGGCTCTGAAGGCGGCGAATGCGAACGAGTGGGCTGGCTTCCAGCTTTTCTACGCGATGGATGAGAAAGAAGTGCTCAGTTCAACCGGAGGTGACCTGGTGGAGTCAATGATGGCGGTGTTTGCGGAGGTAACCCCGGTGATGAACCTCTGCATGCAGATTGAGCTGGCATAGCGGCGGAAGGAGGAAAATCAAATGCAAGAGAGCCTCCAGCGGATATTTATCCTGACGGGAATTTTGCTCGCCCTGGCCGCGGCGGCGTTCGGCCAGCAAGCTCACCATTCCAATCCTCCCCTGGCCAGGACGGCGGAAGAGAAGAAGATTCTGGCGGTGCTGGAACGCATGGTGAAGGAGCACGAGACGTATCTCAGCGTTCCGCGGGAGGATGGCGAGGCGCTCTGGGTACTGACGGAAGCGGCCGGCGCAAAACACGTGGCGGAGATCGGCACGTCCACCGGCTACTCGGGGCTATGGTTCTGCATGGCTCTCACTGCCACGGGTGGGCACCTGACCACTTTCGAGATCGATCATCAGAGATTCGCCGAGGCGCACCAGCACTTTGAAGAAGCCGGCGTCGCAGCTCTGGTAACCCAGATTGAAGGCGACGCCCACGAAAACGTGAAGAAGCTCGAAGGGCCCATTGACGTGGTCTTTATTGACGCCGACAAGGGCGGATATGTAGATTATCTACAGAAGGTGTTGCCGCTGGTCCGGCCCGGCGGGCTGATCCTTGCGCATAACATCGGCATGGCGCCCGACTACGTTCGCGCTGTTACAACGAATCCCGATCTGCAGACCATCTTCTACATGCAGGGCGCAGGACTTGGGGTAACTCTGAAGAAGCGCTGACGCGCGAACCCGCGCATTCCCAGGCAGGCTGCCGGCTATCTACCTGGCGGTTCCGGTGGACGCCGGAACTGGTGCAGGAACGGCCAGCTTCTCCAGTGCCAGGTCAATGGCCTCGCGCATAGTCTTTACGTAGCGCAGTTGCACGCCCTCCAGAATGTCGTCCTGCAATTCCTCTTTCACGTTGGGCTCGTTTTCTGCGGGCAGCAGCACTTCTGTGACGCCGGCGCGCCGGGCAGCCAGAACTTTTTCTTTGATGCCGCCGACAGGCAGAACCTGTCCGCTGAGGGTGATTTCACCCGTCATGGCCAGGCGGGAACGAATGGGCCGATGCGCCAGAGCGGAGACCAGCGCTACAGCCATGGTGATGCCTGCCGAGGGACCGTCTTTGGGAATCGCTCCGGCGGGCACGTGAATGTGAATGTCCTGGCTCTGGAAGAAATCCGGATCGATGGCGTAGTCATCCGCATGGGCTCGGACCCAGGCCAGAGCCGCCTGCATGGATTCCTGCATCACTTTGCCCACGTGGCCGGTCATGGTGAAATTCTTGCCGCCCTTCATCGAGGTGACTTCGACGAAGAGGATGTCGCCTCCGGTGGGCGTCCAGGCCAGCCCCACGGCGACGCCGGGCTCGCGGGTGCGCTCGATGAGCTCCGTTTCCATGCGGAATTTCTGAACGCCGAGAAAATCCGCAAGGTTGTCGGGTGTCACGGTGAGTTTTTCCGGATGACCTTCGGCGATCCTGCGGGCCTGCTTGCGGCAGAGCGTAGCTATCTCGCGCTCGAGGTTGCGCACGCCAGCCTCGCGCGTGTAATGGCGGCTGATGGCCGCAATGGCTTCGCGGGTGAATTCGATTTGCTCGCCCAGCTTGATGCCGTGCTCTTCGGCCTGCTTGGGGATCAGGTGCCGGATGGCGATTTCGATCTTTTCTTCCTCTGTATAGCCCTGAAGCTCCAGCAGCTCCATGCGGTCGAGCAGTGGAGGCGGAATGGTATCCAGCACGTTGGCCGTGCAGATAAACAGCACCTTGGAGAGATCAAACTGCACGTCGAGATAGTTGTCGCGGAAGTGCGAGTTCTGCTCCGGATCGAGCACTTCCAGCAGCGCGGAAGACGGATCGCCACGGAAGTCGCGCCCAATCTTATCCACCTCATCCAGCATAAAGACGGGATCGCGCGTTTCGGCGCGGCGGATGCCCTGCATAATCTGGCCGGGAAGCGCGCCGATGTAAGTCCGGCGATGACCGCGAATTTCCGCTTCGTCGTGGATGCCGCCGAGCGACATGCGGATGAACTTGCGGTCGAGCGCCTTGGCAATGGACTTGCCGAGTGACGTTTTGCCCACGCCGGGCGGCCCCACAAAGCAGAGCAGAGGGCCCTTCATCTCGGGCTTCAATTGCAGGACCGACAGGTAGTCGAGGATCCTTTCTTTGACCTTTTCGAGATCATAATGGTCCGTCTCCAGCACCCCTTTGGCTTTGCTAACGTCTACCTTCAGTTCGCCGACCTGCTTCCAGGGCAGCACCACAAGCCAGTCGAGATAGGTGCGGGTGACGTGGTAGTCGGCGGCCGCGGGGGACATTTTGGCCAGGCGGCTCAATTCGCGCAGTGCTTCCTTGCGGGCCTCCTCCGTCATGCCCGCAGCATCGATTTTCTTGCGCAGCTCTTCAATCTCCTGATGCTCGTCGGCCTCGCCCAGTTCCTTCTGGATGGCCTTCATCTGCTCGCGCAAGTAATACTCGCGCTGGCTCTGCGTCACCTGGTCCTGCACGTCGGACTGGATCTTGGAGCGGAGCTGCAGCACCTCAACTTCCCGGGCCAGCAGATGGTTCAAGCGGTCGAGCCTGCCACTAAGGTCCAGGCTCTCGAGCAATTCCTGTTTTTCCGTGCTGGAGAGCGAGGGGAGATTGGCAGCGATAAAATCCCCCAGGCGGCCGGGATCGTCGATGTTCATCACCACCGTCTGAAGATCGTCAGAAAGAGTGGGAGAAAGCTGCACGGCCTGCTGAAAAAGCGTCGTAACGCTGCGCACCAGCGCATCAAAGTCGGCTTTCTTGTCCTCCGGAACCACGTCCGGCAGGGCCTTGACCTTGGCGCGGATGAAGGGTTCCATCTGGAGCACTTCTTCCAGCGCAATCCGCTGCAACCCCTCGACAAAGATGAAAAGGCTCTGCGTGGGAAGCTTGATGATCTTGTGTACAAATGCCACGGTGCCGATCTGATAGAGATCCGAAGGCTGAGGAGCGTCCACGCGCGGATCACGCTGCGCAATAACGCCGATGAACTTTTCGCCTTCCGGCAGGGAGTTGATGAGTTCCAGCGAGCTTTCACGGCCCACCGTCAGCGGCAAAATCGCATTGGGAAACAGGACTGTGTCCCGAACCGGCAGAATGGCCAGATTTTCGAAGTCGGCGGACTTCTTGATTTTATCATTCATCTTCAGGCATCCCCGAACACACGAATTTGGGCGCTGCTCTCAGTTCTGCGACTGCATTCTATCAAAAGCTTATCAGTTGCCAACATTTTATCTCGCAGCGATTGAGCGGTTGATTCACAGCCTGGCGCCTGAAGAGCCAATGAGACGCCAGGCAACGCCCAACTTATAAGTTGTAGAGCCCTCTGTTAGCTTTCGATGCGCTCCTCGGCTAAAGGGTTCATTGGGGAGGGTGCGCGGGCTGCCGGCTGATCTTGGGCAGAACTGAGGCGGTCTCGAACGATCAGCATGGGGCTAGTTGGTTGACCGGGTTAATCTCGGGTTATTTTGGGCAGCTTTTTTGCCACCCTTTGTTTTCAATGAGATCGCCTAGTGTGTTTTCCGGTTTGTTTCCGGTTTGTTTTTTCCACAGGCACGTGTTTTCAACAACTTCTCCGCTTTGTTTTCCGGTTTGTTCCGGTTTGTTTTCAGCCCCGACTCTTTATTTCCAGCAACTTCTCCGGTTTGTTTTTCAAAAAAGTATTCTTTTTTGTTTTTATCGCCCCATTTGACCCAAATATCGCCGCCGGCAGGCACTGAAACGAGACTACCGCGCTAGGCCAGACAAGTCAAGCAAAATCGGCGCGTGTGTCGCTGCAAAGTGCGAAGTTCCTCTATGAGCAAAGTAGAAAGTTCCGCTGGGCGTGGTAGAAGCTTGAGAGATGAGAAAGGAGGAACTGAGGTTGAGCCCGCGGGATCGAGATCGGTTAGTGGTGTTGGCAGGGATCGAGCGAGGAGATTGGAGCCAGGGGGAAGGGGCGGCGCAGTTGGGGCTGAGCGCACGGCTGAGGATGAGGCGGCAGGAGGGCGATGGAGGGATCGTGCATCGGCTGCGGGGGCGAGTGTCGAACCGGCCCGTGAGGCTACTCGCGGGAAGAGGCTGAAAGCTGGCGCCGACAAACTGTTCACGCGCAAAGCGGCGGCAAGCCGCCGCACTCCATATCGGGTCCATATGCAAAGATCCGTTAGACGCACTCCCTTAGCTTTCAGGTCCTCGGTTCAAGGTCGCTTTTGCCGATGTTGCAGATATTGCATAGTATCTGTAGGTTTTCGAGAACCGTTTCTCCCCCTTGCTCCATGGCGTCACATGATCGATGTGAAGCCTGGCTCCATCATGAGGTGTCGCGCCACAGAGCTCACACCGTGCCCCATCACGCATCAGGACAAGCGCGCGCAATCTCCAATTGATGTTTCGAGGTGTTCTCCTTTTGGATTTCTTTGCGCCCCCGTCGAGCGTATGCGGCATTTCGCTCCCGTTAGCCCACCGAACAACCGCTTCCAGAGCTTTACGCCTGCTTTTCCAGTCCATTTGCGCAAAAGGATAGCACGAACCGGGAACGCTGGAGCACGCTGGATGCCCTCACCCGGTCCCGCCAAGCGGGACCACCCTCTCTCGGAGGGCGAGGGTGGTAGATTATTCTTCTGCCGTGGGGCATTTGTAACCACGTGTGGGTTCACGTAGCGGCGAGTTTAGCTCGCCACATGGCGGCGTAAAGCCGCCGCTACAAACACAAGCAGATTCCTCTCCCGCGTTGCGGGATCGGAATGACGGGTGGGGGCGCGTCGTCACGAGAATTAGAGCAAAAGCCGCAGACTCTCAAAAGCCGAGAGGCTGCGCTACCTGGCTTCAGGGGCTGAAAGCCCCTTGACCGGCGCGGCTTGGCAAACGTCGGAGCTGAAGCTCCGACCTCCTATCGGTGGAACTGCGGCCATGCCTAACAAGACCAGGGGGTCGGACCTTCAGGTCCGACAGAAAACAGCAGGCTAACAGAGCGGGCTTTCAGCCCCTGGGGAGAGAAAGCTCTGTGCCACCCAGCGGGACACCACCTACCGCTTGAAGGGGCGGGTTGCGAGGATTTTGCCGCCTTCCTGAATGGTATAGCTAGCGTTAGCTTTCAGGTTCTTGAGGGCATCTTCGTGACCGCTGGGCCAGACGATGTGCACTTCTTCAGCCGAGCCTGCTTTGCCGAGTCCAAAGGTCAGCGGCAATTCGCTCTGTGAGCAATAGCTGGAGCCGGAGTGGACGGTCTGCCAATTTTCCGCGCCACCGGAGCGCACGCGGACCCGTGCTCCGATGCCGTTGCGGTTTGATTTCGTTCCGATGGTTTTGATGCGAATAGCGTTGGCGGAATTTTCGCCCTCGTTTCTGAACAGATAGGCGGGGCCGCCGTTGGTGGTGACCAGTACGTCCAGGTAGCCATCATTGTTGATGTCGGCGTACGCCGCGCCGCGCGCCACTACCTGCCTGCCGAAGCCGAGCGCTTTCCCCACCTCGTCGAAGCGGCCTTGGCCATCATTCTTGAAAACCAGCGGCCGCTCCGCGTAGGTCACCTGGGCCTGGATGCGCGCGATGTCGGGCTCGATGTGGCCGTTGGCAACGAAGAGGTCCTGAAGACCGTCGAGGTTGTAGTCAAAGAAGAAAAGGCCGAACGAGAGCGACAGTCGGCTTTCCTGCCCGATGGCTGACTGCGGCGCCACATCGATAAAGAAATTGTGCTTCTCGTTGTGGTAGAGCCCCAGCATCTGATTGGAGAAATTGCCGATGGCCAGGCTGGGATAGCCGGAGCGGTCAAAATCCGAGGCGTCGATGCCCATGGCGCCGCGCGCGATGCCGTTGGCGTCATAAGCGATTCCGGCCTGGACGGCGTCCTGGGTAAACGTTCCGTCGTGATTGTTGTGATAGAGCTTATTGGGCTCCGTGTCATTGGACACTGCGAGGTCCGGCCAGCCGTCCATGTCGTAATCAACAACGGCCACGCCCAGATTTTTGCCCGTGGGATCGTCGATGCCGGCCTTCTTGGTGACATCCTCGAAACGCCCGCCGCCGAGGTTGTGAAACAGGCGACAGCTTTGTCCCTTGTAGGCGCCGGGAGTGCAATAAGATTTGTGCGTACCGTCCAGGGCACAGAAGATGTCCGTCTTCTCGGTCCAGTCGACGTAATTGCAGACGAACAGGTCAAGCTGTCCGTCCTTGTCGTAATCCACCCAAGCGGCGCTGGCGCCAAATCCTGTATTGTTGACACCCGCATCTTTGGTGACGTCACGGAACCTGCCGTTATGCTCATTGTGGAAGAGGCGCGCCTGGCCGAGCCCAGTGATGTAAATGTCGTCCCAGCCGTCGTTGTCGTAATCGCCGACGGCGACGCCCATTCCATACATCGGGATATTCAAGCCGGCGCGCGCGGTGATGTCAGTGAAGGTGCCATTGCCGTTGTTGTGGTAGAGCTTCATGGTCGTCTGCCGGCGCACGTGGCCGGGGAAATCGGTCCCGCTGATCAGCAGAACGTCCTGATTTCCGTCGTTGTCGTAATCGATGAAGGCGCAGCCCGAGCCCATGGTTTCCGGCAGAAATTTTTTGCCGAACGCTCCATTGTTGTGGATGAAGTGGATGCCCGCCTGGGGCGCGATGTTGACGTAATGCCGGGCGGGCGTGGCAGCCGCGGCGGATACGAGGCGCGGATCGGCGATCTGCGCCGCACCAGCGATCAGCACCATGCTCCTGAGAAAATCGCGGCGCGAGAATGGATCAATCATTATGGGTCAGAAACCTTTCACGTCGGAGAATTCAGCGCCGGGAAGAGAAGCGGCAATTGTTGGTAGCAGCCGCGCTCCCGTAAGAGAAAACTTTACCGAACAGCCCGCGTTTGCGCCACAACCTTGTGCGCGGGGTGCGTGTGTACTTGTTTATCGGCGACGACTTTGCGGGCCTTCTGCGCACGGCCTTTCTGCCGCGCCACCACTCGGTGCGCCGAATGCATCTCGAGCTGGTCGCGCCTCATGGCGGCGAGGTGGCCGTAGCTTCCGTCCTTCTGGTAGCGCGCGAGCGCAATCTGCTGCGCGTTTTGCAGCTTGCCCGGCAGCCAATCCCAGCGCTGGCCGTAATTCCAGTAGAACTGGAGGCCCTCGGCATTCTCGTCGGCGATCGAGACGTGCTCGTGGATGGGCTGCGCTTCAACGTTGTCCTCCGGATGTTGCAGATCGTATGGGCCGATGAGTGAATTGGCGCTTTCATCCGCCTTGAAGCGCATGTAGAGCTTCTCTTCGTGGTCGGATTTGGCGTTGTTCTGCAAGCCGCGGTAGCAGAGCATCAGGTTGTAGTGCGCAATCAGGTCCTCGGGATCGATGCTCAGCGTGTACTGGAACTGTTTGACTGCCTGCTGATACTTGCGCTGGAGAAACAGAATGTGGCCCATTTCATTGCTGACGACGCGGTCGCCGGGATGGAGGTCATGAGCCTTTTTGTATTCCGAGTAAGCTGGCTCGTACTTGCCTCGTGTCAGGTAAACCTGCCCCATAAAGTAGTGCGCGCTCGCCAGGTTGGGATTCAGCGATATCGCTTTTTTCAGGTAAGGAACGGCCTGGTCCACGTCGCCCTCCTGCACAAGCGCGCGAGCGACATTCACCCAGCCGTCGGCATATTTTGGATTAATTTGTGTGACCATCTCGAACGCCCGCGCCGCGCCCTTCAGGTCGCCCTGGAGCAGCAGACCGATGCCGTAATCGTTCCAGCGGTAAACGTCATCCGGAAGCAACTCCGTCTTTTGCTCGAAAGGCTTGGAGGAGGCTGCCAGCACGGGCACTGTCTCGGTGTCCTCAGACATCACGACGGTGGGTACGTCGGGGATTTTTTTCTCTCTCGCTGAAACGTTCGCGAGGTCGCCGTGAAAGAGCCAGTGCGTGTTGTCATAGTACGACGTGGTGCGGCGATCTTTCTGATGCGGGTCGCGGCGGCCTCCGAAGGCCCATTGCGTGTTCCACCAGTCGAATTTGCGGTAGTTCAGTTTGGCGGTGAAAGTGATTTTGTCGCCGCAATCGTCCGGAACCTTCACGCGGAAATGGACGGTGTCCGCCGCGCCGGGAGGAATGAGATGAGCGTAAACCGTGGCGTGTGCTGACCAGGCGTTGCGCTTGTTGATCCAGTGCCCTTGTTGATCGATCGAAAGCGAGCGATAGTAATGGGCCGCGGGATCGACAGGGCCTTTCCCGTTTTCGGCCGCTTCGCCACTCCAGAAAATGGTGTGACCCTTATCGTCCACTCCCTTGAGTTCCACCCAGCAGTCGAATGCATCGACGGTGCCGCCGGGGAAGAAGTGACCGAGGGACTTGGTGCGCACGACAACTTCAACACGCGAGGTTTCGCCGCGCCGCAGATGCGCGACTCCGCGATTGACCGGCGCCATCAACTTTGCAGGGGGCGCAGCAGTCACCTGTGCCGCTTCCATTCCGTGCGCCGATTCCTCGCCGACGGCAAACATGGTGGAAGCGTGCGGGGCGCCAATCGCCGCGCGGGATGCCTGCTCGGACTGGCCCTTGGGCTCATCGGTGATGGCGAAGATGTCCACGGTCACCGCGCCTTTCAGGAATTTCTCAACATCTGCAACCTGTGAGGTATCGCCGTGAGAAGTCGGCACGGCCGTATTCGCGGCCACAAAACGGTGCGAGTGGACGTAGCCGTTGATGTTTCCAAAATCGCGGGATTTGACCATGGGCATGTGGCAGTCGATGCAGACCATGGGCTTGGGCGGATAGTAGAACGAGCGCGCACTGTTGCCGGACACACCGCTCCCTTGCCAGTTGTCGTAGTCGTTGAATCCCCGGAGCCAGCGATAGTGGTCCACAGGAACGTCCAGATGGACCTTGTGGCATGACGAGCAGAACTCTGCCACGTACTTATGGTCGCGATGAAAGGGCTTCAGAAAGACTTTCCGGTGCGGCTTGGGGTTGAGGAGGATTGAGAAATTCGCTATGTAGCGCATCAGCGGGCTCTTGCTGGCTACCAGGCGGTCGAGCTGCGGGTATTTCATCACGTAGCTGCCGTTTCCCATGGTGCTGGTGACATGCGCGATGGCATGGCACGACATACAGCCCAGGCCGGCCTGTCCCTCCGGCGTGAACTCGATCTGGCGGACCGGTTGTTTCTGCATCATGTCGGTGAAGGCGACCGCATGGTCATGGCAGCCCGCGCACCACATCGACGGCTTGATCCCGATGGTGTCCTGCATGTACTCGATCGACTTGCGGTACCACTGATTGTTGAAGGACGAAAAGTGGTGCATCGAGTGCTGCCATTGTCGATAAATGTCCTCATGGCACGGCTTGCAGGTCTCGGAGTTCATGAAGAACTGATTCGGAATGGGTCTGCCGTCAGCGGTCTGCGCGGAGTTGGGCCACATCAGGCTGTTCTTGCCTCCGCCTTCCTGGTACATACTGACGGGCGCGGTCGGCGGATTCTTGATCATGTATTCCGGGTTGGGGAAGTAGTGATGATAGGCGGCGATCACGCCATAGAAGATCAGCGCCGCAACAAACCCGGCTCCGGCAATCCTCCACGGACCGCGAGCAATTTGAATTTCGCTCCGGCCGCGCATCCAGGCGCGCAAACGGACCAGCAGGAAGAAAAGTCCGGCAATCGAAAATCCCACGTGCAGGTAAAGGGCGAGGCTGTGAGGGACCGTCATCCCAGCGAAGAACAGGTAAACTCCGAAGCCTGCGGCAAGAGCGAGACAAACGATGGAAATCCAGCCTAAAAAGCCGCTGATGTATTTCCTGTGCCGTTTGAGAAAGATGAGGAAGAGAATGGCGGCCACGAGGCCGAGGGAAGGATGCAGCAGTGCGTTGGCGACATAAAAGAGATCCGGCGTGGCATACGCAGCCAGATAAGCCGCGTTGAAGGCCAGCACCAGCCCGACAACGAGAAGAACCCTGTTTAGACCGCGATGGCGACCACCGCCATTGGGATCAACACTCATGTCCAGTTGATGATGCCCTTCCTTGCCTCGACCACGACGCGAGGGCTTTACGTTATCGGATTACGCCGGGTGAATGCAACCCGTTTTGCACGCGGCTAATCATTTTAAAAGAGTACTGATTAGGTTTTTTTCCACTAGGAATGTACACGGGCCGGCCGAAGAAGAAGGTCCGATGATTACCTCGAGGCTTTCGATAAAGCCGCGTCCAGCACTAGTTGGAAGCCACTATGCACCTCTCATGAATTTATTAGGAGGCCATGTAAAAAGTCGTACACGCTTAAAAATCCTTGCCCTGAAGCTCAAGGCACCGTTATGGTGATTACGCTGAAGGGTCGGGTCCCCCGGAATGTACACGCAATGAACCGTCGGAATCTGCTCAAGCTGCTCGCGGGAGTTGGAGTTGTGGGCGGGGCAGGCGGCCTGGTCTACGAGTCACCGCGCATACGGCACGAGTTGACGCGACTGACGAGTGGGCATCCTCCCGTCCATGCGTTTCAAAACCAGCTTGTTGATGTTACCGCACAAGCCGGCATCGACTTCCATCACAATAGCGGCGCCTTCGGCGAGAAATACCTGCCGGAAACTCTGGGCTCGGGTTGCGCGTTCCTGGACTACGACAACGATGGCTGGCTAGACATCCTTCTGATCAACGGAAAAGATTGGCCGGGACACGGCAGCCGCCGCACAACGATGAAGCTCTACCGCAACAACCATAATGGCACCTTCGCGGATGTCACTCGCGAGGCCGGCCTCGATGTTGAAATGTACGGCATCGGCGTGGCGGTGGGGGATTATGACAACGACGGCTTTGATGACTTCTACGTCACCACCTATGGCCAGAGCCGCCTATTCCATAACAACGGCAATGGCACTTTTACGGATGTAACGCGTGCCGCACATCTCGGCGGCTACTCGAGCCTGAGTACTTCTGCCTTGTGGTTTGATTACGACCGCGATGGACATCTTGATCTGCTGGTGGCCAACTATGTGAAGTGGTCTCCGGAAACGGACATCTTCTGCAGCCTGGATGGAAAGACGAAGTCCTATTGCACGCCGGAGGCATATCCTGGAACCACCTGCTGGCTTTTCCATAATCGCGGCGACGGCACATTTGAGGACGTTACGGGCGAGTCCGGGCTGCACGATGCCACATCCAAGTCGCTCGGCGTCACGATGATTGATTACGATCTCGACGGCTGGCCTGATGTCTTTATCGCGAACGACACGCAGCCCAACAAGCTTTATCATAATAATCACGACGGAACCTTTACGGAGGCCGCAGTCTCGGCGGGAGTCGCCTTCAGTGAAGACGGCGTGGCCAGGGCCGGGATGGGCGCGGACGCTGCCGACTATGACAACTCCGGCATGCCCAGCCTGGTGGTCACCAATTTTTCCCAGCAGATGGTGGGGCTCTACCGGAATGAGGGCCACGGCTTCTTCATTGATGAGGCGCCATCCACCGCGGTGGGGCAATCCACGCGGATGACGCTTGGCTTCGGCTGTTTCTTTTTTGACGTTGATCTCGACAGCATGCTCGACCTGCTGGTGGCCAACGGCCACATCGACTCGAGCATCAGCCGCGTTGACGCCGGTATTGCCTATGCAGAGCGGCCGCGCTTGTTTCATAATGAAGGGCTTGGCAAGTTCCGTGACATCAGCACGCTGGTGGGGAAATCGTTCGATCAGCCGAAGGTGGCCCGGGGCGCCGCTTACGGAGATTTTGACAACGACGGCGACCTGGACGTGCTGATGACGACGAACAACGGGCCGGCGTACCTTTATCGCAACGACGCGGGAGAGAATCACAGTATCAGGTTTGCCACTATCGGCGTGCGCTCCAACCGGCCTGGAATTGGAACCAATGTTCACGTCTGGGCGCCGCAGGGAAAACGCTGGCTGACGGTAAAGAGCGGGTCGAGCTATCTGTCCTGCTCAGATTCAAGGGTCACATTCGGGCTGGGTCCTAACCGGTACATTGAGAGAGCATTGCTCGAGTGGCCCAGCGGACAGAAACAGAACCTTGGAAAGCTGGAAGCCGGGCGCACGTATGTGATCAAGGAAGGCAAAGGCATTATCGGCGATATCCCTTTCAGTAAGTCTTAAGGCCTATGAGCGAGTCGGCCTCACAGTACGAACCGTTGCAGAAAATCCCATCACCCTCCACCCGCCTGTGGATCGGCCTGTGTATTATTCTTTCCATCTTTCTGGTTTTTGTGGTGTACAGCAGCCGTCAGATCCGCTGGCTTGAGGACTTCCAGGTCAACGTGGTGCAGAAGAACCGCAAGGCCTCATTGCAGCTTTCGCGGCTGCAGGATGACTCCTATCTGCTGGCGATTTCACTGCAAGGCGTTACGTTTTCCAAGAGCCGTTATCCCATCCGCGACTGGGAACCGGAATTCAGGCGACTGCGGAACGACATGGAAAATGCCGCGATGCTCGAGGGCCGTTACGCGGTTGATACGCCCGCCAGCCACGACAAACGGATCCAGTTGCGGCAGGTCCTGGCGGAATTCGGCACGACGGCAGACGGCATTTTCGCGCTGGCGCGGCAAGGTAAAACTGAAGAAGCACGAACGTTGATCCAGACGGAGCTTGAGAACAAGCGAGCCGTCATTTCCGAGATTATTTTCAGGCTCCTGAAGCTGAATGACCAGGCGCAGTCTGATGCCGCCGACCGCATCAACGCGACGTATGAAAACGTAAAGACCGACATCCTGCTGATCACGGCCCTGCTGTTCCTGCTGGCGCTTGCAACCGGCCTTTACACGTTTGCCGCGAACAAAAAGACCTTTGCAAAGCTGCAGCATCTGGCCGAGCAGCTCCAGGCGCAGTCGGGGCAATTGCGGAAGCTTTCCTGGAAGCTGATCGAGGTGCAGGAGGAGACGCTGCGGCGAGTCGCACGCGACCTGCACGACGAGTTCGGCCAGATCCTTACCGCGATCGGCGTGATGCTGAACCGGGCAGGACGCAAGGCCCACAATCCCGATCCTTCCCTGATTGCGGAGCTCGAGTACGTCAAGAGTATTGTTGAAGAGACGCTCTCGAAAGTGCGCGACCAGTCGCAGATGTTCCGCCCCGGCGTCCTGGACGATTTCGGCCTTGACCAGACGCTCGAATGGTTCACACGCCAATTCTCTCGACAGGCAGGAATCCAGGTCCATTTCAACGGCGCGCTTGCAAGCGGTCGGCTGCCTCCGGAAGAATCCATTCATGTTTATCGAATCGTCCAGGAGGCGCTTAACAATGTGGCGCGCCACTCCCGGGCCGCGGAAGCCTGGGTGGAGATGGAAGAGCGCGAGCGCGAACTGCGCCTGGAAATCCGCGATAATGGTGTAGGATTTGAAGTGGGAAACCCGGCGGAGCGCTCTCCGAATGACGGTATCGGACTTATGGGGATGCGGGAACGCGCCGAACGTCTGAACGGTACGCTTGAGATACAATCAACTCCGGGTACGGGCACAGCGATCAACGTCCGAATACCTCTGAAACAAGCGCCGGAATCGCGAATCGCCGAAAAGGTAGGATAAGCCATCATGTCGCCCGCTTCCGCTGACAAAAAAATCAGAGTTTTTCTGGCCGACGACCACGCGCTAGTGCGCCAGGGTTTCCGCCGGTTGCTGGAGGATGATGCCCGCATCACGATCGTGGGTGAAGCCAACACCGGGCTTTCCGCCATCGAGCAGTGCGCCACGATCAAGCCGGATGTTGTGGTGATGGACCTTCTGATGCCGGAAATCGGCGGTCTCGAGGCGACGGCGGAAATCCTGAAGGCCAATCCGGGAACCAAGGTGCTGATTCTCAGCATGTATTCCAATCCGGCTTATGTTCGCAAGGCGATCGAAGCCGGCGCCAAAGGCTATATTTTGAAGGACGCGATTGAAGTTGATCTGGCCCAGGCCGTGGTGGTGCTGGCGCAAGGCGGCGCATACATGAGCCCGGCGGTTTCAAACCTGGTGCTCGAAGGATTGAAGACGGGAACGATGCAGGAAGCGGGCGGAGACCCGTACGACCGCCTGACGCTGAGGGAAAAAGAAGTCCTGCAGCTCATCGCGCAGGGAAAATCCAACAAGGAAATCGCCACGCTGCTGGATATCAGCGTCAATACGGTGGCCGTCCATCGCGCGCGGTTGATGGAAACATTGGGTCTGCACCGCACGGCGGAACTGGTACTTTACGCCGTGAAAAAAGGAATTGTGCAGCCGCAGTAGCCCGGATCATTCATGAGGCAATAGGGCTCAGCGAAAGGGCATGACTTCTTCAGTCGTGCCGTTCGAGCACCTCGAATGCTCCCGGGGTTCGCCGCCCTGGACGGAACGCTCTTGGGGCCGGAACTCTCCCACAGCGGCCTTCCACCCTTTCACCTAGCCTCACCTGCGGCGGCCCTGCAGGCGGCGATCAGGCTTGAATAGACCGCTCCGCAGGTTTGCGCCTGGTTCCCCAACTCGCTGATGCGGATTGGCGGGCAGTTCGGCTGAATCCTCTTTGCCACGCTGGTGACGATTTGAAGCATTAACTCAGGAGCGCCCCGGCTGATGCCGCCCCCCAGCACGATCATGTCAGGGTCAAGCACGCCCACAATATTTGCTACACCAACACCGAGAATGGTGAAGATGGTCTCCAGCGCCTTACGAGCTTTGCGATCTCCGCGGCGAAACGCTTCGAACACAAAGTAAGCGTCGCGCGTCTCAGCAAGCCCCGCTGATTGGCTGCCCGCCCGCGGCTTCATGAGCTTCCTGCCGAGGGTTGCGATGCCTTGCCCGGAGGCGTAGCTTTCAAAATATCCTGTGACCCCGAAATCTTCCTTCCAGCGCGGCCACTCCACGTGGAGAAACTGCAACTCGCCCGCCGCGCCCGTTCGCCCAGCATAGAGCTGTCCATTGACGAATATCCCTGATCCGATTCCGGTTCCCAGCGCAATGAAGACAAAGTTATCGAGGTCGCGTGCGACGCCGCGCCAGTGTTCGCCGATGGCGGCCATATTGGCGTCATTATCAATGCAGACGGGAAGCCGGAACTCCTTTTCCAACTCGCGCTTCAGGTTGATATTCTTCCAGCCCTCAAGATTGTTGGCCATCAGCACCAAACCGTTGCGCGGATCGACGGCGCTGGGGACCGCCATGGCGACAGCGCGCAGCGTCTTCCGCTTTCCTGGTGGAACCAGCCGGTGAATGCCTTTCTTGATCTGGCTGATGGTTCTTCTGGGCCCGTCTTCCGGCCGAACCTTTTCCGTGGTGTCGGCCACAACCTCGCCCGCAAAATCAGCCAGCGCAAACTGGAGATGGCTAGCTCCCATGTCGATTCCCACCAGGCAGCCGTAATCGGGATTCAGCCTGATTCCGCGATTATCTCCGGAAGAGACGACGAGCCCGGCGCGGCGCAGTGTCGCCGTCCGGCTTTTGACCTCGGCAGTGTTCAGGTTGAACTTTTCAGCCAGCGCCGCCGGCTGGATGGATGGATGGCGCGAAACTTCTTCCAGAAATTGAAACAAGCTGGCTTCTAAATGAAGGTCGCTCTTCATGGGAGTTCATCGGCCGCGGATGTGCTCCGCCGCCTTGGCATGACGGTCTGGCAGTGCCCCTAGTTAGAGCGCGAGAGCTTGCTCTCACTTTGCGACGGCCAGCACGCTAGCGGCGCGGGTACATTTTGAACCGCCAGCAAGCCGGCCCCAGTCATGGCGGATGCAAGCCCCCGCACTCCAAGGGCTTCACCGCAGGGTACAAAGCGTTAGAGTGTACCGCGATTTCCGGCTGGTGCCAACTGGCCACATTTGTAGCCAAGCCCCTGAGCCGAGCGAGGCAGTTGCCGGTGAGTGAGCGAAATGAGTATGATCAGGATTTGCAAACACCATGACGCCCGTACTCCGAAACCGATGGAAAATTACTCCGCGCGAGGCAATTCAACTCCAGGCCCGCCTGCGCGAGCGCGTAGTGCTGGAAGACAGCTTCAAGCAGATCCGATATGTAGCGGGAGCTGATATAGCCTTTGATCCGGCAACCGAAGAGGCCTTTGCCGGAGTCATTGTTTACCGTTTTCCGTCGCTCGAAGAGGTTGAACGCCGCATGGCGCGGCGCAGGTTGCAATTTCCTTATGTGCCCGGTCTGCTCTCATTCCGTGAAATCCCCATCCTGATGGCGGCCTTCGCGCGCCTGAAGACCGAGCCTGACCTGCTGCTGATTGACGGTCACGGCCGCGCGCACCCACGCCTGTTCGGGATTGCCTGCCACGTCGGCGTGCTGTTTGAAAAGCCGTCCATCGGATGCGCAAAGTCGCGGCTGGTGGGTGAAGCCGGGGAGCCAGGTTTGAAGTCTGGATCAACCGCGCCGCTTGAATTCCATGGAGAGACGGTGGGCACGGTGCTGCGGACTCGTGACAACACACGGCCCATTTTCGTGACCCAGGGCCACCGCATCTCCCTCGCAACGGCGGTGACGGTGGTCCGGAAGTGCATCGACGGATATCGCATCCCTAGGCCGACACGTGAGGCCGACCACTACGTGCGCCACCTTCGTCAGAGTTACCAGCAGAAATTGCTGGAAGCCTGGCAAGGCGGAGAGCATCTCCGGCGAAGTAGGATATAATGGCCGCATGGAAGGGAAGATGGCGAATCGAACGGCAACTCCAGTTCGTGCGCGCAATGAGCTCGCGGGTGAAAAGGCTCAACTGATGTCGGCTTCCGAGATTGATCGTACGCTGGTGCGCCTGGCCCACGAGATTCTTGAACGGAACAACGGCATTGAAAACCTGATGCTGGTGGGGGTTGAACGAAGAGGCGCTCCGTTGGCCGCGCGGCTTGCCCAAACCATCCGGGGCATCGAGTCCGCTGAACCCCCGGTGGAAACCATCGACACCACTGCCTATCGGGACGATCGGCCGCAAGCCGCAGCCCCGCGCGCAGAAGAGTCTTCGCCACCGAGATTTTCAGCGGACGGCAAAAAAGTGATTCTGGTGGATGATGTCCTGTTCACCGGCCGGACGACGCGCGCCGCACTCGACGCGCTGCTCGCTTTCGGGCGTCCTCAACGCGTGGAACTGTGCGTCCTGATCGACCGCGGGCATCGCGAATTGCCTATCCTGGCAAACTACGTTGGCCGCAGCCTTCAGACGTCTGAAACGGAAGTGATTGAAGTCCGCCTGCGTGAAGTGGATGGCGAGGACCGCGTTGTCCTTTGCGAGAAGCAGGCGTGACAGGTGTCCCGGCCTCCAGCCCAAAAATCAGGAACAATGCGGGCAGTTTCAGGCTGAAGTCTTGTCACTCTCGATGCTCAGCGCCACGCCCGTTGCCTTGAGATTCTTCTCGATCTCGGCCAGCACGTTGGGCGGGCAGCCCTCCCAGTTGGCCACCATTTGATTGCCTTGATAGGGCAGGTCTTTCACGCCTTGTTCGCTTGAGAAGAACCCGCTTACCACCAGGTCCCTCAGGCGGTTGAAAAATGCCACGTAGTTCAGATCTTCAGGCACAGCCTTGTCGGGATAGGCAATCCGGTCCAGTATTTTCTTCCGGTCGGGGGGCGTGCAGCCGATGAAGTCCTGGCCGAACTGCCGGTTGCATTCCAAATCGAGCCAGGTGAGGCCGCCCAGAATTTCCGCTTTGAGACTCCCGCCTCTGAAATCGAGCCAGTCATCAATAAACTCCGGAACGCCGGCCTGGGTGGCGCTGCCGCTGCGATCGTCGGCGGGAATAATCAGGTCGCTCAACGCCTTGATGGTTTCCCATTCATGATTGTTGAAGACCTTTGGCGTGTAGACTGATGCCGCTTTCGCCGTCGTGCTTGCGGCCATCTTCGCGGGCGGCATCACAGCGGTGCCGAGTGGAACCAATGCCGCGGCCGGAACAGCCGAAAAGACTTTCAGCATATCGCGCCGTCGGATGGCGCCTTTGTGTTTTCCTTTTTCGTTTTCAGCCATGATGGGTATCGCCCCCTGTTACAGCCATAATGATTGCTGTCAAATATTACGTCTTTTTACTTCGTCCACGATGTGTTCCGAAGTCCGCCAGGCCAGAGCCAGAATGGTCAGCGTGGGATTCTTGTCGGCGTTGCTGACGAATGGCGCGGCGTCGGTTATGAACAGGTTCTTGCAATCCCATGCCTGGCAATAGGGATTCATCGCTGATGTGCTGCGCTCGGATCCCATTCGTGCCGTGCCTACTTCATGGATAATTTCGCCGCCGCGCGAGATGCCCCAGTTTTCCTCGGCCCCGGCGGTCCGCACAACCTCTCCGCCGGCGGTTTCGATGATTTCGCGGAAGGTTTCCCGCGCATGCCGGGCCTGTAAAATTTCATCCTGGGTCCATTTAAAATGGAACTTTAGCACCGGAATGCCGAATTCATCCACCACGTTCCTATCGATTTCGCACCAGCTATCGTCATTGGGAATCATTTCGCCGCGGCTCGAAAAACCGACAAACGCTCCAAACAATTTCCGGCAGCCCTTCTTCAGTTCCGCGCCGTAGCCTCCGCCGAGGTAGCGCTGCGAGCCGTGGAAACTACCGTTACCGGGCATATCACGACCGCCTCCGAACTCGATGTGATAGCCTCGGGAGAAAGGCATCTGATTCTTGAACTGTTTGCCGTAATTCCACCAGGGCATATAGAGGTGCATGCCACCGGTGCCGTCATCATTGTGCGGCGGCAGGTCCATGAGCACGGGGAAGAATCCAACCGTGCCGTCGGCGCCGACGGTATCCATCAGGTAGCGGCCTACCACTCCGCTGGAATTAGCCAGTCCGTCCGGATGCTGTGGACTGCGGGAATTCAGCAGCAGGCGGCAGGTCTCGCAATTACTGGCTGCCAGCACCACAACCTTGCCGCGCGCCTGCACTTCCTTGCGGCTTGTCTTATCAATATAGGAAACGCCGGTCGCCAGTCCGTCGGCGCTGGTCAGCACCTCACGCACCATGGCGTTGCAGATGATGTCGAGGTTTCCGGTTTCCATCGCCGGCGGAATCAGCACGGTTGGCGAGGAGAAGTTTGACGACGTTGCGCAACTCCGTCCGCATTGGGAGCAGTAATGGCACGCGGGCCGGCCGTTGAGCGGCCGCGTCAGGATGGAGTGCCGTGAAGGTATGCAGGTTATTTTGAGCTTCTGGCAGGATTTCTGGATCAGCCGCTCGTAGCAGCGGGGCGCGGGGGGCGGCTGGAATTTGCCGTCCGGCGCGTTTTCCACATTTTCGATGGAGCCATAAACACCGATTAATTCTTCGGTCTTGTCGTAATAAGGCGACAGCTCGTCATAGGTGATGGGCCAGTCGAAACCCTTTCCGTCGCGGGAGTAGGGCTTGAAGTCGTACGGCCCGAAACGCAGCGAGATGCGGCCCCAGTGGTTGGTGCGGCCTCCCAGCATCCGCGAGCGGAACCATGTCCAATCGGTTCCGGGCGCATTCGTGTAAGGCTCGCCGGGTATTTGCCATCCCCCGACCGCAGCGTCGAAATAGCCGAATGTGGTGTTGGGCTTCACGGCGCCCCGGTGCGGAGCCTGATAATTCCACTGCATCATCTTGGATTGCTTGGCGGTGTCATACCAGCCGCCTGCTTCAAGCATCAGTACCTTGGCTCCGGCCTTGGTCAGAACATAAGCCGCCATGCCGCCGCCCGCTCCTGAACCCACAATAATTGCGTCATAAACTCGTGAAGGTTTTTTGATCTGTGCCATGACCGCCTGCCCCGTTGATTTGATTTCCGAGGGGAGTGTATCACAAAAATCCCGTTGAGGGGCTTTACACATGTGATGCGAACCATGAGGTTTCGGTTGGATAACATCACGAGAACAGGGGCTCCCCGGAGCGGGCTTCCTGGCCAGGTGTCATGTGCCTTGCCGGACCAGGAAGGGTGCCGACCGCTCGGGCGTGCTAACATTCAGGTATATGGCAATAGGGTTAGAAGGGGTCGTGGGGAGGTCTTGGTGGGGACTGGTTCCCGCGTTTCTGATTGCAGCGATTGGATTGCATGTTGGAAGCCCTTCTGAGCTTGCCGCGGCGGAGTTGAAGCCGAAAACCGTGCAAGCGTTCAACCAGTATGTCGCGCTGGCTGAGGCTCGCATGAAGCGCGATCAAAGCCATCCAAACGACTTTTTGTACATCGACTCATTGCCCAGGTCTGAGTATGACACCATCCTGAATACTCTCAGGAAGGGCGACATTTTCGTGCAGCAAATTGACACGCACGCCGAGGGCAAGGACTCCTTCGAGGTTCCCGACGGCATGATCCATCACTGGGTTGGAGATGTTTTCATCCCGGGGAAGTCAGTGACCTCCGCGCTCGATATTCTGCGCGATTACGATAATTTCAAGAATATCTACAATCCGGAGGTCGTCCGCTCGCGGCTGGTGGGGAGGGGCGACAAGGACGACTATAAGGTTTATATGCGTCTTCAGAAGAACAGCGTTGTGACGGTGACGCTCGATACGTGGTATGACATCCATTTTACCCCGATCGGCGATGACAGCGGATACAGCCGCAGCGTCTCGACCCGCATCCAGCAGGTAGATGATGCCGGAACTCCACACGAACACCTTGAGCCGGTTGGCCATGACAGCGGTTATCTCTGGCGCATTACTTCCTACTGGCGCTACCAGAAGCGCGACAACGGCGTGATTATCGAATGGGAATCGATCTCTCTTTCGCGGGACGTGCCGTTCCTGGTGGCCTGGTTTGTGAATCCTCTCATCCGCAGGATCGCTCACGACGCGGTCACAGACATGCTGACTGCCACGCGGAAGGCGGTGCTGACTGAAAAACGCCAGAATGAGCAGGCGAATTCCACTCAGTGATTCCGGCCGGCGCCCTTTCCCGGTGGGCGTACCCTCTGGCGTCCCCGGGTAGCGCCGAGCTTTAGCTCGACACCGGCATCCCCCGCCCGGCGACGTGGGGGCGCTTTAGACCCGCCAACGCTTCTGGTGCACTGCACTATGTTTTCTTCCGAATCAGGCGATCGAGGCTGATCGGTCCGCCGCCGGCGAGAAACAGATAGAGGAAGACGAAGCAATACACCACGGCCAGTTCGCCGCCGTTTTGAATCGGCAGCCCTCCTCTGGGAAAATGCGCTTTGAAGTAGGCCACCGCCATCTCTCCCGAGAGGATGAATGCCACGGGGACTGTGAAGAGTCCGAGAATCAGCAGGATTCCTCCAAAGCACTCCAACACCCCGGCCAGCCCGAACAGAGAGAACAGATGAGTTTGTCTATGCCCGCCAAAAAGTCCGAAAAGCTTTTGAAATCCGTGCATGGAAAAAGTGATGCCCACCACGAATCTCAAAAGAGAACGACCCCAGGGCTCTACCGATCGGATTGCAGCGGTCGAACTAGCCATGCTCGTTCCTCCTGATAGTTTTGCTAACACCCGGCCCTGGGATTTTTCCAGCAGAAACACCCACCGCGTGCAACCGGCCGGGCGCTGATTGTGCGGCCCATCATTGTTTAGGCAGAAAAGGAAACAGCCTGCGGATCTCATCGTTGTTGGGCTGAGCGCCGTATTCCGTGATTTCGAAGGCTTCGGCGTGCTGGATGGAACCCGCCTGTGCGCCGTACCACTTTTTCAACGAGGTTCTCCATGCTGTCGGGACCTCGTCAGAACGTTGGCTGCGCAGCCACTGCTTGCGCGCCGCAGGGTCTTTGGGCACTTCGCCCAGCTTGCCGTCGTGCCAGGGCAGCCATTCGTAAACCTGTGAGACGTGCGCGTCCAGCATGTCGATCTTTTTGTCATAAACATCATCAATCGAGATCACAATATCGGGCCGGAAAGGCTGTGGGCGCTGGAAGCGGTCCGAGTAGTAGAGAAAGACTGGATTTTTGTGCAGGGCCGGAACATCGGAGACCACATTGGGCACGGTCACCATGTAGGCGGCGTCCTGCACCACAGCCCCCGTGTTCCGATGGTCAGGATGGTAATCATTAGGGCGGGGCGAGAGGACGATATCAGCATCCCATTCGCGAATCTCGCGGATCACCTCGCGCCGAACGGCAAGGGTGGGGATCAACTCGCCGTCGTGGATGTCGAGCACGTCGTAAACAATTCCGATGCGGCGTCCCGCTTCCTTCGCCTCCGCGCGGCGGCGCTTGGCCAGCATCCCTCCGCCTTGGGAGAAATGACCGGCATCGCCATTGGTGAGCGAAACAAATTTGACCAGGGCTCCGGCTTGGACAAATTTGGCCGCCAGACCGGCAGCCTTGATGTCGCAGTCATCGGGATGCGCGCCGAACGCGATCACATGCAACTTGGCACTGTCTTGGGCAGCCAGCGGCGAAGCCATCATCATGAGTAACGCCAGGATCCACACCATCAGGTCACCTCGAAGCAAAGGGATATGGAACTCATAACCTCGATCTGGGGCGCGAGTCAAGCGCCGCGCCGCGTTGGACGGCCGGCCCCACTCAGAAAACCCGGATGGTTCCCACCAGTTTATACTGACTTTATGCCAAAGATCAGCGCTGGACTGATAATGTATCGCGTGCGTGCAGGCTGCGTAGAACTGCTGCTGGTTCATCCTGGCGGCCCGTTCTGGACAAAGAAAGATGCGGCGGCATGGAGCATACCCAAGGGCGAGGTGCCGGCTGAAGAGGATGAGTTGGATGCCGCCCGGCGTGAATTCTCCGAAGAGACAGGCATTTTCCCTCAAGGTGAGTTCATCCCGCTGGGTCAAATTGTTCAGAAGGGTGGCAAGGTAGTTCAGGCATGGGCCTTCGAGGGCGATTGCGATCCGGTCGCTCTAAAAAGCAACACCTTCACCATGGAGTGGCCGCCGCGTTCCGGTAAGCAACAGGAATTTCCCGAAGTCGACCGGGCGGCGTTCTTTACACTCGAAGAGGCGAGAAAGAGGATTAATCCCGGCCAGGCTGCCTTGGTTGACGCGCTGGAAAGGCTTATCGGGCGCCCGAAAGGGCAGACTGATTGAAGGCGCGGCATTTTTTGCTACTCTGATCCCGCCGGTTCATTGTATTCTGTAGTTTATGGTTGTCACGGACAGGATTGCTGCCTGAAGTTCTGAACTCCGGAATTATTTTTAAGGAAGATGGTGATTAAGGCCCCCCGGAAACGGCGTCGATGGCGGGGAGCCTTGAAAGCGGTGCGGCCTGCAACGAGCCCCCCTCTAAAGGGCGTGGCTCCTGTGAAGTGTCCAAGTGCCCATCGTGGGCAGTGCGACATTTGACCTGATGGTTATTTGATTGAGGCGTGGGAATGGCTTTCCCACAAAAGCCGGCTTCGGGAAGCGTTTGGGCGCAGGTTGCCTTCTATTCGAGCCTGGGTTTTATTATTCCGGGCGCTGTTGTAGGAGGTGTCCTGCTGGGATGGTTTCTCGATGAGCATCTGCACACGTCACCAGCTTTCGTTATTATAGGAGGTTTGGCTGGTGCGGCTGGAGGCATCATCGAACTCCTCCAAATTTTGGCCCGGACAGAAAAAAATGCAGAGCGTGATAGCGAGTCCGACAACTCTGGAAGGGGTTGAAACCAGGCTGCCGCGTTGGATGGGAGCTCTCGCCGGCATCGGCATCCTCGTTTTGCTGGTACTGGGCCGGACGCCGATGGCCGGCGCCTTTGCCGTGGGTGCGGGAATTTCCATCCTGGGTTATCACTGGCTGGCGCAAGCTGTGAAAGCGGCGCTCAATGGCGGCGAAGGGGCCGTTCCCAAGCGGGTCTTGCTTAGCCTTGTCCTGCGGTACCCTATCGCCTTCGGAGCGGTGCTCGTCTTTTATGAAACGCATTGGCTTCCCTTCATAGGAGTTCTGGCGGGTCTGTTTGTTCCTCTTGCCGGAACGCTTGCGGAATCGCTGAATTTGCTGGGAAGGTTGATTCGGACGGAACTTTATGGGGCATGAACTCTGGTTCACAGGCATTCTGAACACTATCTTCGGGCCCGCGGTCGCGGCTCTCCTTATGGCTACTTCGCGCCTGCCGCACATGGGCTTCGCGCGGCCAGCCGATCAGCTGCATCCCATTCCCGATTATGTTGCGGGCGAAATCCTCGTGCTCCTGATCATCATCGTCGCGGCCATCATTCTTCGAACCCGGCTGTCGATGGAGAACCCTGGGAAGTTCCAGATGGCGATGGAAGTTTTTGTCGAGTTTACTCGCAATCTTGTGGATGAAGTGATCGGGCACGGTGGCCGGCGCTACGTGGCTATGATCGGCACCATCGGGCTGTTCGTCCTTATCTGTAACATTGAAGGTTTGGTTCCGACACTTATCACGCCCACGGCGATCGTCTATGTTCCTTTGGGGTGCGCGGTGGCGGCCTTCGTTCATTACAATTACCACGGCGTCCGCGTGAAAGGAATCTTCGGATATGTGCGGCACCTGAGCGGGCCAATGCTCGCGATCGCCTGGCTTTTTTTGCCCATCGAAGTGTTCAGTAACTTTCTGCGGATGCTATCCCTCACCGCGCGCTTGTGGGGCAACATGTTGGCCAGCGTCACAGTGCCCGGTCTCTTTATGTCGCTCGGCCTGAATTTCTACGGCTACCTGACGCACGCCGGATACGCGTTCTTAAGTCCTGTCGGACTGATCATCGCGATTTTCGCCCCCGTGATATTCATGGCTCTGCACGTATTCGAAGCATTCCTGCAAGCCTACGTTTTTATGATTCTTCCGGCACTTTATATCAGCTTGGCGACTTCGGAGGAACACTAAAAGGCGAGCTTGCCTGTTGTTTAATTCGATTCGGCTTTATCCGCAAGCGTGAGACCCGTCCTGCCCCAGCGGTGGCGGGTAACCACCCACTGGCGGAAATTTCATAAAGCTCTCCAGTAGTGGCGTGGAGAGTTTCAGGAGGAACGATGAAGGCTACGTTACTTGGTTTGGTTACACTAGCGATGGGTCTGTTCTACACGGTCCCACTGCTCGGCGCGCAAGCGGCCGGGGGGGCGACAGGCGGTGGCACCGATTGGGCGCCCATCGGCGCAGGAATAGGCATGGCAATCGCTTCGGGACTTTGCGGATTGGGACAAGGGCGGGCTGCGGCTGGCGCTTGCGAAGGAGTCGCCCGCAATCCCGGCGCCCGGCCGGGAATCTTTCTGTTCCTGATCTTGGGACTAATCTTTATCGAGTCCCTGGCCCTGTACACATTTGTGATTATTTTCATCAAGGTGAAGTAGGCAAGCCGAGTCAGGCCGGCGAAAGCGCTGTGTGGGACTGCGTGCTGTGTTCGCACGCCAGCCCAGGTTTGGTCGACAGCGCGGTTGTAGTTCGACAGCGGAAAGTTGCAATTGGGCGGTAAACTCCACGCCGGTAGCGCCGGCCTGCGTCCATCGCAACCCATCATGACTGTCGGGACTGGACAGCGCCGACACCTGTACGCTTTGCGACTCCAACTCCTGCGTCTTCCAACTGCCAACCAATTGCCTCGTGCCGGCCCAGTTTGAGTTTTCTGTTGCCTTGCAACTCCTGTATCGCTACCATTTTTGATAAGCTTGGCCTTATCGCCCGGACTCGCGCCGGAGAAATCAGGCGGTCGCCGGCACGGGCTTCGGTTCTCTGTGGGAGCATCATGACCTTGCAGTTGAACGGCGAGCAGCGTGAAGTGCCTGAAGGCCTGAGCCTGGCAGGTCTCGTGGAATGGCTGGACCTTCCAGCCGATCGTGTTGCAATCGAGCGCAATCTGGAAGTCGTAAAGAGAGCTAACTGGAACGAGACGCGGCTGGAGAACGGCGACCGGCTGGAGATTGTCCGGATGGTCGGGGGCGGTCGCCCTGTCGACCTGTGTCGCGGGGATTGTGCATGCCTCCCAGCGTAAGCAGCACTTCCGGCCTGGTTCTCGTCACCCTGCTGATTAAACTGGGTGTCATTGCCTCGCTGGCCAGCATCATCGCCCGCTTTGAAAAGTTCCGCCGTCTGCTGCTGGTTGAAATCCGCACTCCAAAACAAAAGCTTCTTTTTGCCGCCTTCCTCGGGGTGCCTTTCATGCTGGGCGTCCTCACGCGCCTGATCGCAGGCTATCAGGGCAGCGATCTGAGCCTGGAAATCACGGTGATCGGCGGCCTACTGGGCGGCACCATGGTCGGCCTGGTGGTCGGCATGATGGTCAGCCTGCCCGCGGTCCTTATTCCTCATGGCGTGTTTACTCTGCCGGTGGGGTTTGTGATGCCTGCACGCCACGAACTCCTTGCCGTTCCCATGGCCGTCCTCTACGCGGTAGTGGCCGGATCGGCACGCTGGCTCTGCCCCAACAAGGAAGAAGTCTGGAAGTTCTCGCCTTTTATCGATCTCAGTTTGTATCGCTCCATCAAGCAGCGGTTCAAGCAGCCTTCCATGGACTGGCAGATCCTGTTTTTCCTGATTTGTGTCTTTTTAGAGCTATCGCGTGTCGAGCTGGGGCGAGTTTCCAACGGTAACCTGTTTTTCCTGAACCCGACGGGCCTGTGGACGGAAATCCTGGTCCTTTTTGCCACAGCCATCGCTGTAGCTCTTCCACTGCGCATCTGGAACAACACTCGCATCGAGCAGAAACTCGAGGAGAAGGAACGCAGCCTGATCCAGGCGCGCATGGACAGCCTGATCAGCCAGATCAATCCCCATTTTCTCTTCAATACTCTGAACACCGTTTCATCGCTGATTCGGCTGGACCCGGACACTGCCCGCAAAGTTCTGGTGAAGCTTTCCAGCATCCTGCGGCGCAGGCTCAAGACCCAGACCCACTTTGCGCCCCTGCGCCAGGAACTTGACTTCATCGCCGACTACTTGGACATCGAGGTCGTGCGCTTCGGGCGTGATAAACTTCGGGTGGTGCAGGAGATCGATCCTGGAGCGCTTGACGTAATTGTGCCCACGATGATCCTGCAGCCGCTGGTGGAAAACGCCATCCGCCACGGAATCGGGCCAAAAATTGAAGGGGGAACCATTACCCTGCGCGCCGCCCGCCGCGATGGCAGGATTTCCATCCAGGTCAGCGACGACGGCCTGGGGATTCCCAAAAGCCGGCTGCCCGAAATATACGCTTCGGGCATTGGCATCATGAATGTGCAGGAGCGGCTGAAGGTGCTTTACGGCCAGGAGTTTTCCATGAAGGTCGAAAGCGAGCCCGGAAAGGGCACGACAGTGCGCTTTGAATTGCCCGAGGTGGTGGCGGCAGAAGAGGCAGTCTCGATTGAAGCGGCACAGGCTGAGCCTTAGCCCAGGTTCACGAGACCGCAGCAAAACCGTGCCCGGGCTCTCTCGGCATGACCACGCGCCGTGTCGTGCAGCGCAGGATTCGCTGGTCTATTTGCCGGTACTCCCAAAGCCTCGCGTATTTCTCTGCGTCTCAGACAGCGATTCGACCTCGATGAACTCCGCTTCGATCCGGCGAACGATGCGGAGTTGGGCGATGCGGTCTCCCGGATGGATATTGAAGTGTTTACTGCCCAGGTTCGTCATCACCACTTTGAGTTCCCCGCGATACCCCGGATCGATCACGCCTGCCAGCGTGGTGATGCCCTTGAGCGCCAGTCCTGAGCGATCTTCGATTAGTGCGCCGTATTCAGGAGGGAACTCAAAGGCCAGTCCTGTGGCGACCGCTTTCGTTTCCCCGGCAGCAAGAGACACGTCTTCCGCCGCCGCCAAATCCGCCGCGAGATCGCCGAAAGGGCCTGAATGAGAATAGCGAGGCAGTGAAGCGTTCGCTTGCACCTTCGCAACCATGATCTTGACCGTCATTGATCGCCCTTCCTTCCCAACACCCGGCATCTGACTTCCATCGAGTGCGGCCTGCGCAACCTGATTTCAAACAGGACGGGGACAGTATACTCTGCCGTCTCCCGCCGGCGCCTGATTCGCTTGGCTCAATCGCACCCGAAGCTGCTTCGGTGCGGATGCGAAACGGGCTGTGGCGCTGTCGGCGCGGGCCGACATTTGGAAGCTGTTCCCGCCGCACAAGCTTCGGAGGCCTTCGAGCGGCCCTTCCAACTGTAAGTGGAACTGTTCTGTGCTAATATCAAGCTTTTGCACCCGGATTTTCTGTACCCGCTCCAGCCATGGCGAATTCAATCGGCTGGTCGGTCAGGACGCTGGTATCCCTGCCCGTAAATCCCAATGCCCGAGGAAGGTTGATGGCTAAAAGTGACTCCGACAAATTGAAAACAACTCCCAGCTCAATGAGCATGATTGAGCCCCGGTTTCGCAACATCTACAAAACTTTCTACAAAGAGACTTATTACACCGCTACCACTCTCGATGCCAAGACCAAAGAGTTGATTGCGATCGGGTGCTCGCTGGTGGCGCACTGCGAAGGTTGCGCCAGGGGACACATCAAAAAGGCCCTGGAACTTGGAGCCACCAGGGAAGAGATTTCGGACGCCATCGTCGTAGCGGTTGGAATCGGCGCTGCCAGTGTTGTTGACATGACGGACAAAGCTGCGACCCACCTGGATCTCCATCACTTTGAATAGCGCAGGCAGGAAGAGTCCTCCGGAGCAAGGTGGCACCTAGGCTCCGGGCTGAAGAACACTTTGGCACTTCTGAAGGCCTCAGAGCCGTCGGTTACCACTTTGCGAGGACGACGGGTGGATTTTCTCATCATCGGCATTCTGTTCCTTCTGCTGTTTCTGGGGCTGGCCGACAACCAGACTATTCCCGCGCTTCTCCCCCTGCTGATTGATTCCCTTCACATCACCGTTGAGCAGGCCGGATTGCTGGCGGTCTTCTATTCCGCGGCTGCCGCTCTTGCCTCGCTCGTCACGGGAATTGTGTCAGACCACTACGGTCGCAAGCATTTTCTAATTGCGGGAGCGGTCGTGTTCGGGTGCGCCTCATGGATGTCCGCGCATGCCGCAAGCTTTACGGGTCTTACAGTGGCTCGCGGTGTGACCGGCCTCGGCGCGGGAGCTATTTCAACCTGTTCCATTGCCTTCGCCGGCGACTGGTTCGACTATAGCATTCGGGGCCGCGCCCTTAGCTGGATCTCGACCGCCTACTTTGCCGCGCCTATTCTGGGCGTTCCGCTCGCCGCCCAGGTTGCCGACCGTTTTGGATGGCGAAACACCTTCTACTTTTTCGCTGCGCTGGCCGCCGCGGTCGCTCTGCTTTCCCTGCGGTTGCCGCGAGACAGTCGGCAGGCCGCTCACGCATCGGAAAAATGGAGGTCCACTTTTCGCGCCTGCCGGTCATTTTTCAGGCGCCGGGACACCAGCGCTGGCCTGGCCATCGCTTTTCTCGTCTCGGGCGGGCTCTACGGCTTTCTCTATTACATCGGTCAGTGGATGAATGCCTCGTTCGGCGTTCCGACGCGAACCATCGGCTGGGTGTTCATGCTTGGAGGACTCGTGGCGCTGGTCAGCGCGCCGCTCGCCGGCAGTCTCTCCGACCGCTGGGGAAAACGGCCTGTTTCTATTGCGGGGAACGTGCTGCTGGCGCTCTCGGTGGCGTTGGTTCCATTTTTCCCGTGGGGCGTCGGCCTGCTGATCGTTTTTGCGGTGACCAGCCTCGGCGCCGCTTCCCGCCAGGGGCCGCTGGCGGCTTTGATGACGGGGTTGGTTCCGACATCCGAACGCGGCTCGTTTATCGCTCTCCGGAACGTGTTTTCGCAGATGGGCATCGGGTTGGTGGTGTTGGCTGGCGGCGCCATTTATGAGCGGCACGGCTATTTGGCAGTTACAACCGTGTGCGCGGTGATGACAGCCGTGGTTGCCGTCCTCCTCGCGACGCACATCGTTGAGCCCGGCAAGACATCGATTGGCCAGCACAATTGAACGGACCAGCCCGTGGAAGCCTGAGCCCGCGGGGGAGGCGGCATTGTCAAAACGTCGAATCATTCGAAATATCATTCTTGTCCTGCTGGCGCTGGCGGCGCTCTTCTTTCTCGTTGTCGTGCCTTGGTTCCTCAGTGGCATCGTCACCCAAAGAAGGTTCCACTTTCACGACCGGAACGATGGCAGGACGCCGCAGTCCTACGGCCTGGATTACCAGCCCGTCGAGTTCCGCAGCTCTGATGGAATTTTGCTGAAAGGCTGGTACGTTCCGGCCGGCCCCGATGCCCGCGGCACCATAATCTACTGCCATGGCCTCAACCGCACCCGGATTGAAATGCTGCCCATGGAGGTTTACGGCCATAGCCTGGGTTACAACGGGCTGCTCTTCGATTTTCGACACTCCGGCGAGAGCGGCGGAAACGTCGGGACGCTGGGCTATCAGGAGCGCCTTGACGCCATTGCGGCTGTCCGTTACGCCCTTGACCGGGAGAAGGCCGCGCGTCCTGTTGTCCTGTGGGGCATTTCGATGGGCGCGTCTGCGGCTCTGATGGCTGCGGCTGAAACTCAGGACGTAGCCGGCGTAATCTCCGACAGTTCTTTCCTCTCCTACAGCCACGTAATCGCTCATCACGCCTGGCTGTTCTTCCATCTTCCCGCCTTTCCCATCGTGGATGAGGTCATCTACTGGTCTGCCTGGCGAGGCGGCTTCTGGCCTTCGGATTTTGATCTCAGGAAAGCCATTGAGCGCATCAATCCGCGTCCCATCCTGTTTATCGCCGTCGAGGGCGACCGTCGCATCACGCCTGAAGTTGCGCGCGAGCTGTATTCGCATTCCACCAGCTCCGGTAAAGCGATTCTGGTGGTTCCCGGCCACCGCCACGGCGAGGGTTTTACTTCCGGTAATGAAGCTTATGAGCAGGCCGTGAAGACCTTTCTAGCCAATCTGCCCCACTGACTGGCATGCGGAGCCAACAGGCCTGTTGAGGGCGGGGAACTGTGCCGGTGTTGGCAGCGGAAGGCATTAACTGCATAGATAACGTTCACAACTTTTTATGCACTTTCCTTCACTCTGTGCGCAAAGCACTGTGCAAAATCGTTCACACACAGCCTGCTAATCGAAGCAAAGGCCCAAAGCCTTGCAGTTCCTCGCCGAAATTTCACCCCATTTTAGAGATTCGCGGGTGGTTCGCGCTTCGGCGCGGCGAAGTTGGCTAATCTCTGCCAATCGTGAGGAGTGTGAGGATTTACGTGAGCTTCGGGTCAGATGTAGCAGGGTGGGAGTTAATTGATTGAAAACCCATGACAGCAGCTCCGTGCGCGGGCTGCATGGCGATGCAAGCGTGAGAATTGGCGTGCATTCTGCGATGGACTCCTCAAGGAACCCGTCGCTTTCCCCGATAAATACAACGATGAAAACGGCCAGTATGCTAGTACCTCCGGTGCAGTGCTTTGGAATGTATGTTGCTTGACACACAAACTCGAAGTGGGGCAAATACTGGGGCCCGAATCAGGCTGGGAATCATTGGATGATTTTTATGAGCGAGTGTTTTGATCAAGCAGTTAATAAGGGGCATTTATATGACGTACCTTGCAATGCTTTCCTAGCGTCTTGTGCGTTTTGCATTTCCTGTTAAATTGGTCTTAATTGCGCCACACGAGCAGTTTTGGTGGGCAGCCGGGTCCAACCGGGTCTCAGTTCAAAACTTGATTGTTCGATCCGCAACGGTACGGAGGACTTTGCTCCGCAACGGCAGCGCAACTGTATGCGGGAAGCAGCAGGGAGGGGCTGCAAACAATGAGACACCTAGAAACCGGTAAGAACCGCTATAGCGATCGCGGAGTCAGCATTATGATTATCGCCGTCTCCATGGTTTTTGTTCTGGGGATGGCGGGACTCGGTATTGACCTTGCATCGCTGTATGTCGGAAGAAGCCAGGCCCAGCGCGCTGCTGACGCCGGTGCCTTGGCGGCCGCGCAGTATCTCGCGCAGAGCTGCACTGCGGCAAGCGGTTCCGTATCCCCGGAGTGCCAGGCCAGTGCCAAAGAGCGTGCTGTGGCGGTGACGAACGCCAACCTGATCGCCGGAGTTTCGCCCAACATCACTACCGATGACGTTACGTTTCTCGAGACCAGCGCCAGCGACCCGCAAGTGCAGGTCCTGGCCGCACGGGACGCCAGCCACACCAACCCTATGCCGACCTTCTTCGTCAAGATTTTTGGGATTAACTCAGCGAACGTTTCGGCCACGGCGGTGGCAGAGGCATTCAATCCCGCGGGCGGAGGTCCGGCAGTTGGAGCAACGTGTCTTAAGCCCTGGCTGATGCCGAACTGTGATCCGTCGCACACTTTTGACAATTCCAAGCAAACGTACGACAACCCGGCATGTATCGACAGCAGCGGTACTACCCACTATGCCCAGTTTCTCAATAACAACCCTCCGAGCCAGGAATACAGCACGGACCTTGTCAACCCGGGACTCTATTCCTCGGGCGGCGTGCAAGGCGAACCCATAACGGTCAAATCCAGCGACCCTTCACAGGCGTCAGGTCCGAGCAAGTTTTATCCCGTTTATCTTCCTGCGGGCAGCGTAGCGAGCGCCTGCCCTTCCTGCGCGAATGGCGGCGCAGGAAGCGGTGCCAGCAACGCGGCGCTCTACCGGCAGAACATCGAGTGCTGCAACACCACGCAAATCAGTTGTGGCAGCCAGGTAATCCAGCCAATCACCGGCGACATGGTTGGCCCAACAGGGCAAGGAGTCGATTGCCTGATTCATGAAACGAACGGATCAGGGCAGGACACCATGACAGTTAATTCCGGCTCGGGGGGCGATCTGTGGACTATTACCGCAGGTTCTGCGAACCCCTATGGCTTGAGTGGTCCCATCGCTACATCTGATTCCATCGTAACGCTGCCACTCTACGACGGCACTACACTGTGCCCCGGCGGTTCCTGCCCGTCGCAGACGACCGTAACCGTGGTTGGATACCTGCAGTTGTTCATCAACAACGAGACCGGCGGGACGGTTAATGGCACTGTCATGAATGTGATCCCGTGCCCGGGGAGTGGCGGTAGCTCTGCCAGCGGCGGTACACCTGCTATTGCTTCCGGCGGGAGCTCTCCGGTTCCAATACGGCTGATTCATGAATAACTGAAGGGTACGCAACAACCAGCTTGCCGCAGCGATAACCACATCCTCCCGGGTTTCTCTGCGGCAAGTTGAGCCGCTGGCTCCGCTATCGCCCAATCTATTTCCTTCCTGATTTATTAAAACCGCGTCCTGATGCTGACGCCGAGCGTGTTCAGATCGCCCGGACGCGAAACTCCGTCGTTCTGATGCAGGTAGTAGAGATCGACTGAAATTCTGTTGCTGATCCGGCGTCCCGCGCCCAGGGCAATGCGGTTTCGATACCACCTGTTAATGGTAGAGCTGTAAAAAACTTCATCCCAGGCAAAAACACTGATCCGCTTGCGCAGCGCTGTAATGTGCCGCCGCAACTCTACTCGATTGCGATAACGCCAATCCCGCGCGGCCCCTATGAAACGCCGTTCACCCAGATTACGATCGCTGATTTCCCAGCGCTTCCAGGAAGTGCCAACCGTGGCCGCAACGGCCAGACGGTGTTCGGGCGTCTCAGGTCCGAAAATAGTGTCACTCACGGAGTACTGATAGTAAGGTTCGATTGTGAAGAACCTGTGCCAGTGGAACGCGAAGCCCGACGTAATCCGCCGGTATATCAGGTGTCCCTGGTCATCGCCGTAGCGAAGTCCGGTGCTTATCTGAAAGTCGATTTTGTCATTGAGCGGATGGGATCCGTAAAGATCAGCCCACGCCTGGAAGTCATGCCGTGGGCGCGGCGTCTGTGCGCGGCATAAGACTGCTCCCGGAATAAGACCTAAGACCACCAGGATAACTTCGGCAGACCGGCGGGACCGCAGTCGCAGGAATTGTGCTTTCATTTCCATTCCGATCTTTACCTGTGTGAATGCGGAGGACTGGACCAGATCGCCGCCTGGAAAATCATCAATCTTACCATAACAGCTTCAGCCCGAACTGCACTTGGCTGGCGCTGGTGGATGTGCTGGTGATAATTCCTGCCGCTGTTGCAGCAGCGCCGCCCCCCGGCTGCATGATGCGACCGTTTTCATTACGCCGACCGACACGGAATTCTAATTTGGATGCATGATATGCGTCAAATATATCTCAGTAATCATTGCAGATTTATACGGTTCAATACGGATATTTCAAGAAGGGCAGAAATGGATACCCTGACGTAACCCTGCTGGCGTCTGTGTTACAGAGAGAGTGTAACACTCTACTACCCGTCAACCTGAGCGCTGCGAAGGGTCCCGCATTTCTGTTCAGCCTGGTAGGGAGATGCTTCTCCCGCTTGCACGGGATCAGCATGACGACGGGTCCTGGTGTGTTTTGACGATTTCGGCAACCGGACATTAGCGGTTGTCCAGAGTGCGTTCGTAAAGCTGCTCGTATTGGGGGATGATTTTGGAAGCGCAGAACTCCGAGAGCGCGCGGCGCCTGCCTGCCTCCCCCATTTTCTGCTGAAGGTCAGGGTCAGTCAAAATATCCAAAGCACGGTCGGCCATGGTGTCCACATCTCTGGGCGGCACCAGAAAACCTTCCACGCCGTCCTCGACGACTTCAGGAAGTCCGCCCACCTTGGAGCAGACACAGGGAACCGCGCAAGCCATGGCCTCGAGCGCCACAAGCCCGAAGGACTCCTGATCGCTGGGCAGCAACGCCACGTCGGCGCACCCCAGGAGGTCCTGCACCTGGTTCTGTTTGCCGAGGAAGTGAACATCAGCCGAGAGGTTCTTTTCGCGCGCCAGCCATTCTGCGGATGTACGGTCGGGACCATCACCGATCATCAGCAGCTTGGCAGGAATCTTTTTCCGCACGCGGGCGAAAATCTCCACAACATCGGTGACCCGCTTGACCGGTCGGAAATTGGAAAGATGCACCATGATCTTTTCGCCGCCCGCCGCGAAATCCTGGCGGTGAGAATTTTTGTCCTGCGGATGAAACACGTCGCAGTTGACGAAGTTGGGAATCACGTCAATGGGGTGGGTGATGCCGAATTCCTTCAGGGTCGTCTGGCGGAGATATTCCGAAATGGCGGTGACGGCGTCGCTTTGCTCGATGGCGAACCTCGTGATCGGCAGATAGGAGCGGTCAGAGCCCACCAGCGTGATGTCGGTGCCGTGCAGCGTGGTGACCACGGGGATTCCACGCTCTCCCATCATGGAGCGGGCCAGGTAACCACTTACGGAGTGGGGAATGGCATAGTGGACGTGGAGAACATCGAGCGATTCGTTGACAGCTACGTTGTACATTTGGGAGGCCAGCGCCAGGGTATAAGGCGGATGATTGAACAGCGGATAATTCATCACTTCCACCTCATGGAAGTGAATATTTTCGGACAGTTCAGGAACGCGCACCGGCAGAGCGTAGCTAATAAAGTGGATATCATGGCCGCGCGCGGCCAGTTCCAGGCCGAGTTCCGTTGCCACAACTCCGCTTCCGCCGTAAGTCGGGTAACAGGTGATTCCGATTTTCATGGAGTGTCAGGAGGCCGGCCGGTTCCGGCGCGACTCCTAAGAGGCAGGTGCGGACCTGTTTTTTGCCTGCTCTTTTCCGGAACTTAGAACCACAATGTTCTTGATCGTGCGCTCGCCGGCTTTCTGATCAAAGTAAATCAGCACGGCAGTTCCAGGAGTCAGCGCGTCCAGGGCCATTTTGCCGCCGTTGAGATTTTGGACGTGTACGTTCTTTTTAAGAGGAAATATTTCGCTGCCCCGGCCTTCAATGGGGTTCACGTTCATGATCCCCTGCTTCATGTTCAGCGATTCAATCTTTCCGCTGTAAACCGCTTGCCGGTTGCCGTTGGTCAGCCGGCCGACAATGGGGACTTTGCTCTTGTGCTCCTGGGCATGAAGGGGCGCGGCTTGGACGATCAGGAACAAACACGCGCCCAGCAGCGCGGCCAGTGACAATCCGCTGGCGCGGGCGCTGGACGGTTCGCCGCGTTTCGATCCCTGCCAACGCGGGTTCCCACCTGAAGCCGAGCTTTTGCGGAAGCTCACCAAATTACTCAAGCCATTCGCCTTCCCCCATCATGCTAGGAAGACTCGAAGTCCCGTGTCAAGCGGTTTCATTCGGGCGCCGGCCGCAGAGGCCCCTCCAGCCGCGATGGTGCGTTAAGAGAAACTGCTAGACGTTTTACCCACCGTCAGCATTCCCGGCTGCGCGATTTTCTATTACCGAAGAAGGTGCAAACCCGGAGTAAGGGTCCAGTCCGACGCAAGTCATTCAACTTCAATTTCGCCACTGAAGGAGCCGTTGCCGTTATTGCCGGCGTCCGATTCCTTGTACATGTAGCGGATGCAATTTTTCATAATCAGAAGATTCGGTTCGTTGGCGCGATGCACTTTGATGCACTGCCTGTCATACCACTCGATCACGCCATGGACGGTTTCCCCCTGGTCCAGCACCACAACCATGGGCGTCCTGGACTGCATCTGTTTCAGGTAGTAAAAGTTTTCGGCGTTGGTCTGGTCGGGTGGCGCTGGTTTCTTTCTCTGCACCCGCCCGGACATTTGGTCTTGAACATCGGAGAGTGATGGGCGAATTAGTTTTCGATTCACAGCTTGATATCTCCTTGAACGGCTCCTAAAAAGTGCAAGGCCCGCAGCGCTTGCAAAGGAGGAATTGCGTAAAGTCCTGGTACTAATAGATGAGAATTTTCGCGTTCCGGTTTCTTCGCAATTGAAAAAATTGACCAGAAGAAATAGGACTTACGTCTGAAGTATTTATAGCATATCCCGTGTCGCACGACAACCTCGCCTGTTTTCAGATTTTTTCGTGGCGGACCGGCAGAACTTGCCTGTTTCCCATGGGAAAGCATTGAAGGGGCGAAATCATGACTCAGGCGGGAGCGTCGGATTTTCCTCACGTCCGGGGCGGGGAACTGAGCACTTCTGCGGCCAGCGAGTCGTAGGTGAGTTGCTGGTTCACGTTGCGGTTCTGCAGGCTGTGGGCGCGTTCAATACCCTCTTCGAGTCTCTGGATGCCTTTGAGTCCGAGATTCTTTGCCCAGGCCTCGAGGCGCGGCAGCAGATCGATGTTTGTCACCGCGCTGGTGTCGCCGCCTACCAGCACATGCATTGCATCGCGCAGGAGGACTGAGCCCGTCTTCAGCGATTCCTCCACGCGGTCCCGCTCATCGGCCAACTGTTTTGTAGCATCAAACAGGGCCTTCCATTGCGGCGGCGCCAGCGAGCGGCTGGATGGCCGGGATACCGAGTCCAGCAACGTCAACCACGGTCTTCGCTGTTCCACGTAGGCTTTAAGATCGAGGCTCCTGGCTGCGGCGATGCTTCCGCTCGCCACCCGCAGCGCCAGAGCAAGATCTTTCTCGCCAATCCCGCGTTCTTCCCGCAGCACTCGCTCGATCACTGCCTCTTCCACCGGCGCAAATTGCAGAGTGAGACAGCGCGACCGGATCGTTGGGCGCAGTTCGTATGCGTTGGGGCAGATCAGGACGATGGTGGTGGTTTCCGGAGGCTCTTCCAGCACTTTCAGGAGCAGGTCAGCGGCCTGCCAATGGATGGCCTGCGCCTGGTCCACAATCATCACCCGTTGTGAAAAGTTGAACGGTCGCGTATAGGCTGTGGCGCGGAGCTGGCGGATCTGCTCGATCAGAATGTACCGGGTGATTGGCTCGACCAGTTGCACATCGAGGTAGACCAGACCCTCCGTGCGCTTCTGCGCGTCCTTGATTTCGCGCCGCCGCGCCAGGTCCTCCACGCTTGTGGCAATAAACTGAGCGGCCTTGCGGCAATGGCTGCACTCGCCGCAGAAGTCGTCGCCCTCAAGTCCGCGCCGCTCGCAGTTCAGCGCCTTGGCCAGCATCACTGCAAGCGTCTTCTTACCGGTTCCTTCCGGCCCCGTGAACAGCAGCGATCCCGGCACGCGCCCCCGGCGCAGCATGTCGCGCACCGATTGGACCGCTCTGATATTTCCCAGGAAAGAATCGAATCCCATCTGATACCCGCGCGCTAAGCGCCCTTGCTGATCGCGCCAGCCGGGCAGAACGCTGGTGCGCTCGCTCCAGCTTTATTTTCCGCGCGCCCCGCCATTCGACTTCACTCGCACGTGGCGCCGCGCCAGCAATGGATCCACAATCTTTCGGATCTCAGCCTCAATTTCGGCGATGGGCCGGTCGGCCTGGATCAGCTTGATTCTTCGCGGTTGCTGTCGCGCCAGCGCCAGATAGCCGGTGCGGACCCTCTGCTGAAATTTTAATCCATTGTTTTCAAATCGGGTATTCTTCACCCGCTGGCGTTTGTTCCTCTTGCGCGCGCGGCTCAGCGCCAGTTGCGGATCGAGGTCCAGCAGCAGGGTCAATTCGGGCTGGGTTCTTCCGCAGATGATCCTGTCCATCTCCCGGACCGTCTGCGAGCCGAGCATCCGCCCATAACCCTGGTAGGCGAACGATGCATCATTGTAGCGATCGCTGATCACCACCTGGCCGCGAGCCAGCGCCGGCCGCACAACTTCCTCCAGGTGCTGCTCTCGCGCCGCATACATCAAGGTGAGCTCGGCCAGCGATGATAGCCGGGTGATTTTCGGATCCAGCAGCAGGCGCCGGATCTGCTCACCTACCTGGGTTCCTCCGGGCTCGCGCGTCACTACCGCAGCGATGCCGCGTTTGTGAAGGTAGGCTGCAAGGCGGCGTGCGTGCGTGCTTTTTCCTGTCCCGTCAATTCCCTCAAGCGTGATGAAAATCCCGTGGGACATCCCTTCTTCCCCCTGACGTGAAACAGTTGGATTGTGTTCCCGGATACTCTTTCTTGTGACCGTGGAAGCGGTAATGAAATCCTGTTTTGCCAGATGCGGATTGCAATAGTAACATCGGATGTTCCTCCGCCACAAGGCGAAAACTTGGCGTAGTAGGATGGTACAATAGCGGCCTTGCGCAACGCATTGCAGACGGGCGGTTTGTGCGGCGGTCCGCGTAGAAATTAATTCGTAGGGCTTTCTATTTTGAATATCGCTGAAAACATCGGGCGCGTTCAGGAGCGTATCCACGGCGCCTGCCAGCGCTCAGGCCGGGCCGCCGAAGACATCAGATTGATCGCGGTCTCAAAAAACAAGCCGGCACAGGCCATCCGCCAGGCGCACCGCGCAGGCTTGCGCGAATTCGGCGAGAATCGCGTCCAGGAGGCGGCGGCAAAACGCACGGAGCTCGAAGACCTTGACGCCGTGTGGCACCTGATCGGCCATGTGCAATCCAACAAGGCAAAACAAGCTTGCCGGCTGTTTGACTGGATTCATTCCATCGATTCGCTGCACCTGGCGGAGAAAATCGATCGCGAGGCTGCGGCGATCGGCCGCAAAGTGACTGTCCTGATCGAAGTTCATCTCGGCGCTGAGGCCAGCAAGTTCGGTGTGGAGGAAAATGATCTGGTGCGAATGGCGGAGGGGATGGCAACCATGCCATTACTCGAGTTGCGGGGCCTGATGACGCTGCCGCCGCTTTTCGATGACCCGCAGGCCGTCCGGCCTTTTTTCCGCCGGCTGCGCGAACTGGCCGAGCTCATCGATGCCCGGCGCCTGCCGGGCGTCCAGATGCGGGAACTCTCCATGGGCATGAGCCATGATTTTGAAGTCGCCATCGAGGAGGGCGCCACCATCATTCGCGTGGGTACGGCGATTTTTGGCGAGCGGCAAACGTAGCGGCCATGAGTTGGCTGCGTTTCGAGCAGGGTCTCCGCTGGGCATTCTGAGCGCGGCGAAGAATCTGCTTTGCTTCTTCTCAGAAATACAGTCCCATGGCTGATTTCACCACCGACGGCAACACGATTGCGTTCTGGGTCCGCATAAAGCCGCGCTCCAACCGCCAGCGCCTGGTGCGCGATTCTTCGGGTGGATTGTGCCTGGAACTCACCGCGCCGCCCGTCGATGGTCGAGCGAACGAGGCCGCCATCGAGTTCCTGGCGGAAGCGCTCCGCGTGACGCGCTCGTCGGTTGAAATCGTTACGGGAGCGAAAGCGCGCCGCAAGCTCTTCCGCATCACCGTGACCAGCGCGCAGGAAACTAGAGCGCGGCTCGAAGCCCTGGCGCAGCAGAAAGGCTGTTAGCCCATGATTTACGCGATCAGCCTGGCTGTGATGGTGCTGGCACTGCTTGCCGTCAGCCTCGTTCGGTCGTTCAAGCTGAGGACCCACAAAGACTTCATGGTGGCCGACCGTCAGCTTTCGGTCTGGGTGCTGATCTTCACGCTGCTCTGCTCCTGGATTGGCGCTGGGAGTCTGTTCGCCGGGGCCGAATTCGCTTACAAACAGGGCTTGGCGTCGTTGTGGCTGCCGGCCGGAGGCTGGGCCGGCCTGCTGGTAATTTACTTCATCGCCGGCCGCGCGAGATCGTTTGCGCAGTACACCATTCCCGATTTGCTGGAAGTTCGCTACAGCCCTATGGCGCGCGTGCTGGGGACCATCTGCATCATCGTCTCCTACACGGCCATCGTGAGTTATCAATTCCGCGGCGGCGGGCGTATTCTGGAGCTTGCTTTCGGAATAAGCGAAACCGCGGGGACTATCATCCTCGCGGTGTTTGTCATGCTGTTCACGGCGCTGGCGGGGATGTCTTCGGTGGCATACACGGATCTCGTGATCGGACTGGTGGTGACTATCGGATGCCTGTTCGCCCTGCCTGCCATGATCAGTCACGCGGGCGGCTGGAGCGCCGTGACCCGGAACCTGCCTTCGAGCCACCTGACGGCGATGGGCACCATGGCCTGGGGCGAGGCGCTCGGCTACTTCCTGCCCACCTTCACCCTGATGCTCGGCAACCAGGCAATGTATCAGAAATTCTTTTCCGCCCGCACCGAGCGCGACGCGCGCCTTTCCGTGGTGGGCTGGGTGGTTGGCACTGTAGTGCTGGAAACCGCCATCGTTTTGCTGGCAATCGTAGGCGGTGTTATGTTTCACAACCGGGTCGAGTCCGGCCAGCTTCCTGCCTGGGGCCTGATTCCCTACACGGCACGTTACGGCGTGTTACCGCTGATTGGCGCCGTCTTCCTCGCGGGCATTTTTGCCAAGGTGATTTCCACGGGGAACAACTATCTTTTTTCGCCGGCCACCAGCGTGGTACACGACGTCCTGCAGCGCTTCATCATGAAGAAGTCCAGCGACCGCGGCCTGGTGCTGATATCGCGCCTGGTGGTGGTGCTGCTGGGCTTGCTGGCGCTGGCCCAAAGCTTCCAGCCGTCCATCCTGCGCACCGCCGTTTACGCCTATGACGTTTACGGCGCCGGCATCACTCCGGCGGTAGTGGCCGCGTTTTTCTGGAAGCGGACGACGGCGGCGGGCGGCCTGAGTTCAATCGCGGCCGGCACAGTAGTAGCGGTTGCCTGGAAGATATTCGGACTTGATCCCATCGTGCCCATGATTTTTCCGGCGCTCGCCGCCTCGCTTGCCAGCCTGGTCGGCGTCAGCCTGCTGACTGCTCCGCCGCGTCCCGAGCAGTGGCAGCCGTTCTTCCGCAAGGCAGAGGATGTGCGATGAGGGTTTTTGGAGCCACAGCAGATGCTTCGCTTCGCGCAGCATGACGGACCGCGAGCCCTGAGAAAAAGTTGGAGTATCCACCATGGACCTTGACGCTATTCAATCCGAACTTCGCAAGGCCCATCTCGATGGCTGGCTTTTTTACGATCATCATCATCGCGATCCCATCGCCTACCGCGTGCTGAAGATTGCCCCTCCCATGTGTACTCGCCGATGGTATTACCTGATCCCCGCCACGGGCGAGCCTTCGCGGCTGGTTCATCGGATCGAGAGTGGCAATCTCGATGGCGTTCCCGGCACGCTGCATCGTTATTCCTCCTGGACCGAGCAGCGCGAACGTTTGCGCCAGATGCTCGCGGGCAAACATCGCGTCGCCATGCAGTATTCGCCGTTGAATGACATTCCTTACGTCGGCCTGGTAGATGCCGGCACGGTTGAGCTTGTCCGCAGCTTCGGAGTTGAAGTGGTATCTTCCGCTGATCTCGTTCAACTGTTCGAGTCCCGCTGGTCCCCCACCGCCCTTGCCGCGCACCTCGAAGCCGGCAAGGCCGTCCACGCCGCAGTCCACCGGGCTTTCGCAACCATCCGCGACGCCGTCCGCGATGGAAAGACATTGACTGAATACGACGTGCAGCAGGAGATGATGCGAGTTTTTGCGACGAATCGCGTTGAAACCGACGAGCCGCCCATCGTGGCCGTCAATGCCAACACCGCCAATCCGCACTATGCTCCCAGCGGGGACTCCGCTCTGCCCATTCGCAAGGGCGATTTTGTACTGCTTGACGTATGGGCAAAACGATCGGAGCCGAGCGCCGTCTATTTCGACATAACCTGGACTGGCTTTGTGGGCGAAACGGTCCCGAGCCGTTACGCAGAAGTATTCAGTATCGTGCGCCAAGCGCGCGATGCCGCCATTAATCTCGTGAAAGCCGCCATGCAGCAGGGAAGGGCGCTTTACGGCTACAACGTGGATGATGCGGCGCGCAGCATCATCGCGCGCGCGGGTTACGGCGAAAAGTTCGTGCACCGCACCGGCCACTCTATTGGTGAAGACGTTCACGGCAACGGCGCCAATATGGATAACTTCGAGACCCACGACTCGCGCCAGGTGCTGCCCGGCACCTGCTTCTCCGTAGAGCCTGGAATCTATCTCGACGACTTTGGCGTGCGCAGTGAAGTGAATGTTTATGTCGAAGAGCGCGACGCCCGCGTCACTGGTGAAATCCAGCAGGCCATCGTGCCTATTTTGGCGAAGAACACGTAACGCGCCCTGTGTCCGGGGGGCGCCATCGAAGGGCGCGTTTTTTGAGGCAGAGAATCCCGCGGCGGAATGAGCATAGCCCGATCTACCGCCGCGGGCCTGCACAGGTGCTCATGCGTAGAGACTTATCCGATGGAATGTTCAGGATAAACCCATCAAGTTGCTGCGCCAGATGGCGCGTTTGCGTTGTCAGGACGCAGGTTGGATGTTAATCACGTGAAGAACCATGGTGCGCGTGTCAAGCGTCGCCACAATCTTTACGTTCTTCTCCTCGTACTTTTGGGCTTCCTGCTGATTGTCCAGAAAGAAACCTTTACCTGCCTGCGGATCCGTCAACAAAGCGTATTTGCCCGTCTTTGTCTTCACTATTTTGCCAGTGTACGTCTTGGGTTGGTTGGGTTGCTGAGCTTCGGGCGGCTGTTGTTGTTGTTGGCCGCTTGGCGGTTGCTGTTGAGCGCCGGGCGGTTGCTGCCGTTCATTTTGATTTTGTGCCCCGAGCGCCATCGAGCACGGGACTAGCCCTGCGGCCAGGGCCAGGGTAAGGACCCATGACCGAATGTTTCGTAATTTCATTCATGCCCCCTTTTTGTTTTGTGGATTTCCGCCGCGCTTGTTAACCGTGCAACAATTTTGCCATTACATTGCAGAATTGTTTTGATGATATGAAGCGAGTTACTGGATATCAGGTAAACGTTGCACGGTAAATTCTTCATCACCTCTGTCGATTATTCGCACGCGCGGCGATGGAAGATCACTGGACGAGTGGTCATCTAAATAGCCTGGTGATTCAGATCGAGTGCCCACATAACGGCGTTTCGATAGGCCACGGTTTTGCCTTGTCATGCTTGCGGATTACAGGTGTGCATACAAAAACTCAGCTCCGGCGGAGGTTGAGGGATTTGGATAGGCGGTCGCGCCATTGATCAGAAAAACCTAGATAGGCAGTTTCTGCGACTGAACAGGCAGCCGGAGACGAAGGAAAACGGCCTTTTCGGGCCTGAAAAGGGAATGCCTGCTCGCAGACCGGCTGGTTGCTGCTCTGAACCTCTTGAGAACCAAGGTCGGAACGCGATCAGTGGCCACGCTCCGCTCTTCGCAGCCTGGGATTCTAGCTTCCAATCACGCCGAAGTGAGCTTGCGTTCCTCTGCACTCCACACTGCGATGGCGTTCTTAAAGTAGGAATAATTTGCCATGTGGCAGGCGATGGCGGCATTGTTGCCGAATACGGCATCTTCCACAGAAGGCCGCCGCGTCTTGACGGACTGGAAAAAATTCCACAGGTGCTCGCGCGTGTCGTTGTAGTCGGGTGGAGCGTAGTAGCCCTTTGCCTCGATCGGCTGCGCGGCGCCGGGAGCGGTGTCGTGCTCGGCGTGCCACTTCTTCGCATAGTTGCTCAACATTGGCTGGGGCCACGCCGGCGTGCAAGGACTGTGGTTTTCGCCGTCCTGCGGCCAGATCGTGAACCCGCTGGGATTCTCGATGCCGTGGATTTCCATGATGCCCCGCGTGCCCATGAATCGATAGATCTCATCGTCGCTGGTATTCAGCGTCACCCGGAGCGTAGCGCGGAAGTTGGGATACTCGTAGACGGTGGTGATCACATCGGGAACGTCACGGCCTTCCTTCCAACGGAACAGGCCACCCATAGTCGCCGCGCGCTTTGGGGGCGCTGTCACGTCCAGCGAATAGTGGATGCCCGTCAGCGAGTGGATGAACAGGTCGCCGGAAGCGCCTTCACCGTAATCCTGCCAGTTGCGCCAGCGCGTGAACCGCTGCGCCGAGAACGGGCACTTAGGCGCGGGCCCCAGCCACGTTTCCCAGTCAACCGTTTTCGGCGAAAGGTCTGGCGGGATTGTATAGTTCCAGGCTCCGCAGGGACTGTTGCGACCGAGTGACGATTCCACCAGGCAAACATCGCCGATGGCGCCCTGGCGCAGCAGCTCGCGGGCTTTCTGATAGACCACGGAACTTGGTTCCTGGCTCCCTACCTGCACAATTCGGTTGTGCTTCTTTGCCGCCTCAATCATGGCGAAGCCCTGTTGCGCTTCATGGGTCATGGGCTTCTCTACATAAATGTCCTTGCCGGCCTGGCAGCACTCGAGCACAATGCGCTGGTGCCAGTGGTCGGGCATGGGAGCGATGATGCAGTCGATATCCTTGTTGTCGAGCAACTCCTGGTAGCGCCCGGTCACCTGGATGGGCTTGCCGACAATTTGTTTTGCAAGCTCCTGCCGGCCGGTATAAAGCTCGCACGCCGCCACGCACTCGACGCCAGGCAGAGAGATCGCGTCCCGCAGCAGCCCGGAACCGCGCATGCCAACGCCGATGATGCCAAAGCGCAATGTATCGCTGGGAGGGGCGGGCCGTGCAGGCGCGGCTTCCGGCGCCGATGCCTCCAAGCGAATGGCCTGTCCTGCCAGCATGCCTCCGGTGACTCCTGCGGCACGCCCCATGAAACTGCGTCGAGAGATCCTTTTGTTGTCCATTTGAATTACCTCCTGGATAAAAGCGAGAATGATGTTTCCCCCCGCCAATCTTAGGGAGGCATGAGTCTATCGCCGTCAACACCGGCGTGCAATCGTTTCCTCAGAAATTTGTGCCGGCACGTGGACCTGCACGCGGGCTCTTCGCGTAAATCCTGACCCACTGCCCGCGCCGCTCGAAAGATGCGACCTCGTGCAACTGGTATCGGAAGGTAATAAAAAACGGACGGATGGGAGGTGTATATTTGCCGGCCCGCGCGAGCAGCGGCATCCGCCGAAGCCAGTTATCCGGCGGGTCCCACTGGCGCGAGTAGAGATAGACCAGATCGAACGAACTATCGGCAACATACCTGAAGTCTGGGGGCGTAAAGCTCGGGACACCAACCACGCGCAGAGGCTTTTTCACATACCCCAACTCGGGATGGCTCAGCTCATCGGTGGCGGGCCAGGCCGTGAGAATGCGCGGACTGTCCGGCTGGGCGGAAAGCCACTCCGCCGCCTGCTTCTGCAAATGGATGAAGTCTGCATAGGCGAGATTATTCTCATACGCGAAGGGATAGTTCGGGTTGATGAACCACGCCGCCACAAAGCCCGCGGCAACTAGTACGAAGGCGACGCGCATCACCGGGCGCGGCAGATTTTCTATCAGCAGCACGAGCGCCAGATAGAAGCAGGGAATCATCGGCAAAAGATAACGCGCCAGCACTGCGCCGCCCACAAGGCTCAGCATCACGATATAAGCGACGGCCAGCCCTGCTGCAAGAAAGAAGAATTCCCTGCGAAGACCTGCGGGAAATTTCTTATTCGCCGTGCCGCCCTCGGCGGCGCTCTGTTGTTGAGCTCCTTTCATCCTCCGCAAACCCAAAAGCGCTGCGCCAACCAGCAGCCAGTTGAATCCTGCGATGAACACCTGATAAAGCCGGCGCACAAAGCTGGTCCCAATCCTGACCGGTTCGAGGGTGGTGTAGAGGTTGTACTGAAGGTACTCCGAGTTGCCGGTCCAGAAGCCGGTCTGGTGGTGGTAGTAAACGGCCCAGCCTGCAAGTACCGCAGCCGGCGTCGCCAGCCACCACCAGACGCTCCTGCTGATGTCCTTTTTGAACCGCCATACGAACACGAATGCTACCGGAACGATCACGATAGCCGTTTCCTTGGTCAGCACCGCCAGCGACCCAGCCAGGGCAAACCAACCCATGCGGCGGCGGAGCAGCGCCCACACAGCCACAGTTGTGGTGAACGCTGCTGGAAGGTCTAAAAAGGCCAGCGTGCTTTGCGCAAAAAACAGAGGCGATAGCGCCAGCAGCAGGCATGCCCAGAGTGCAGCCTCGCGGCTGGCGACGGCGCGCCCCAACACGTACAGCGCGATGAGCGTGGCGGCCGCAAACGCCGCCATGCCAAGCCGTGTAATCAGCGGAGAAAATCCCAGCAGCCACCATGCCACCGCAAGATACCCGGTAACCAGCGGCGTGTGTCCGGTCATCAGGGTGCTCTGTGGAATGAGGAGTCCGTGATGGAGGAAGTCGAGCGCCGCCGGGACGTAATATCCGGCTTCGTCCCAGAAATAAGGCAAGCGCAAAAGCGGAAAATGCGCCAGGGCCAGGGCGCCGAAAACACCGAGGAAATACAGGCCCAGCTTGAATCCGTCGCTCTCTGAGGTTTTCTCCATGTGAAGTGGCATGTTACACGAACGGCGTGTCGTGTGTCTCTAAATCGCCCGAATTGCGCAACCTGCCGGTATTGTCACAGCAAGCCTCTACGGATTACGATGAACTGCTTGAGGTTTGTGCCTGCTGCGAATTTGCAGAGAAAATTGGGGGCAAGGAATGATACGCATTTATACGCGGCGCTGGTGTGAAGATTCAGCCGAAGCGAAAAAGTTCCTCGAGGAGCGCCATTTGCCCTTCGAAGAGATTGACATCGAGAAGGACCCCAAGGCCAGCGAATTCGTGATGAGTGTGAATGAAGGCAAGCAGCGAACACCAACCTTCGAGATTAATGGCCGGACCTTCCACTGCTCGCCGTTTGATGAGCGCAAGCTGGCCCGGGAATTGGACCTCGAAAAATAATCAGCGGCTTCCGGCTCTCTTGCAGCGCCGAGTCGGGATGAGGCAGGCCAACTGAACGCGCAAAAGAGAATGCCAATGCTAACAGTGGTAAAGGGGGACCGATGAAATACCGGAGATTCGGACGGATGGATTGGTCGGTGAGCGAAATGGGGTACGGCATGTGGGGCATGGCCGGCTGGACGGGTTCAGACGACCAGGAATCGCTCGAGTCTCTTCAGCGCGCCGTGGATCTGGGCTGCAACTTCTTTGATACGGCCTGGGCGTACGGAGATGGCCGCAGTGAAGCATTGCTGGGCAGGATTATCCGGGCCAATCCTGACAAAAAACTTTATACGGCTACCAAGATTCCGCCGAAGAACCTCCAGTGGCCAAGCCGGCGCGAATACACGCTGAATGACTGCTTCCCGCCTGATCACATTGAGGAATACACCCACAGCAGCCTGAAGAATGCCGGGCTTGAAAGTTTTGACCTGATGCAATTCCATACCTGGGAAGACTCCTGGGTGGATGACGACCGGTGGTCGAAAACGATGGACGACCTACGGCGGCAAGGGCTGATCCGCGCAGTTGGGATCAGCATCAATCGCTGGGAGCCGTGGAACGGAGTGCGTGCCGTACGGAGCGGCCTGGTGGATGCGGTGCAAGTCATCTACAACATCTTCGACCAGAATCCAGAGGATGAGCTTTTCCCAGCCTGCCGCGACATGGACGTCGCCGTGATAGCCAGAGTCCCGTTCGATGAGGGCTCGCTGACCGGCACTCTGTCGCTCAATACAAAATGGCCCACGGATGACTGGCGCAACACCTATTTTGTTCCGGAGAACCTGAAGAGCAGCGTGGAGCACGCCGACGCGCTGAAGCCGCTGGTGCCCGCAGGAATGACGATGCCGGAAATGGCGCTGCGGTTTATCCTGGGCAATTCCACGGTCAGCACCATCATTCCGGGAATGCGGAAACTTCGTCACGTCGAAGCGAACATCGCCGCCAGCGACGCAGGCCCGCTGGCTGCGGAACTCCAGGCGCAACTGGCCAGGCATCGCTGGGAGCGGCAGGTGACCGAGTGGTCGCAGTAATGCAAACGCGGAAATTCCCTTGCTGTATTCTTCGAGTAAAGAGTAATTTAAGGGATGCGCGAACGATGGCAGGTGAACATCTCAGGAACCTGCCCGCGATTGCACGACGCTCCGGAGGCAGGGCATCCCCGAATCGAGATTGGGCTTCAAAATAGTGACCACTGAAGCAAGGAGGCTGTGTATGAACTTTTTCAGGACACGAACTTTGCGGGCAGCGGCAATCGCTGTTTGCTTCTTCGTCCCTCTTTTGCATGCGGACAGCATTAAGTTCAAGAACGGCCAGACCATCCAGGGCAAATACCTGGGTGGCACGGATTCTCAAGTAACCTTCTACACAAACAATCAGCTCATGCACTATGCGATTACTGATATCGATTCCATAGCATTCGGTGGGCCCGCGACCGCTCCCTCGGCGGCAGCCCCGGCGCCTGCGCCCGCTCCCGTGGTCAAGGAAGCTGCAGCGCCCGTTCAGGCAGCCAGCGCTGCCTCTGGCGCGAACGTTCTGGTTCCTGCCGGGACGCACATTGTCGTGCGGATGATTGATGGCATCGATTCGGACCAGAACAAGGTCGGCGACACTTTTCAGGCAAGCCTGGAAGATCCGCTCATCGTAGACTCCACCCAGGTTGCGGCCAAAGGAACAACCGTGTATGGCAAGCTGGAGCAGGCGAAATCAGCGGGGCGCGTCCAGGGGCAATCCGAACTGCGCCTGGTGCTTACCGGCATCATGCTGAACGGCGCGACCCACAACATCGTGACGGGTGATTACGATGTTCAGGGAAATTCTCGCGGCCACCAGACGGCCAAGCGAGCCGGGATCGGCGCGCTCGCGGGCGGGGTTATCGGGGCCATTGCTGGCGGCGGCAAAGGCGCAGCCATTGGCGCTGGAGTTGGCGCAGGCGCCGGCACAGCAGTTTCGGTGATGACGCACGGCCAGCAGGTACACGTGCCCAGTGAGACTGTGTTGGACTTCACGCTGGAACAACCTGTGCAGCTCCCGATGTCCAACGGCTAGTGCGCTCCCAAAACATAATGCGAGCGGCACTGAAACGATGATTTCGGCAATGCTTTTGTCCCAAGGTGTCGCAGCGCCAGCGAATCTCCGTCCGTGTATCCGCACTTTATTTCACGCGTCCGCCAATCGGTTTACACAAAAAGGCCAACAACTCCCGATCTCCTTGCCGTTCTGAGAGGATCGCAGGCCCGCCCGTTCTCCTTTTAAGCTACCCATTTCTCCAGGTTCTCTGGCAAAGCTGCCGCTGCTGCTGCGATGCGCGGGCGCGTTCCAGGCTAGTTAGAGCCGCCTAAGCCCTCTCCGAGGGGAGTATAAGGGTGCCCCGCGGCGCCGGGTCAGGTGAGGGGTCGTTTCACCCTCCCGACTCGTCACTCGGCACTCGTCACTCCTCACTGCTTTTTGTCAATCCACCTAAGCCCTCTCCCAAGGGGTGAGGGGTCGTTTCACCCTCCCGACTCGTCACCCGACACTCATGCCTTTTCACTGCTTTGTCATCCTTCATCCTTCTTTATCCCCTTTTTCGTAAATTTGTTTTGCATTTGGGGTGCTGCGGGTGTATATAATCGCGGTGCCCTCGCGGTTGACGCCCGCCGCGAGCCCGGTCGCCCAGAGTTGTTCTCTAACTCTGCGGCCCAAGGTTAAAAAATTGGGGGACCTGCGGCTTCTGCTTCGTGCCCGTGCCCGCTCTTGAAGCCAAAGCAGCAACGCAAAGACGGGTGCGAAGGAAAAGAAAGTGACCGGTGCTCGCTCAGCGCCTGATTGGGCTAGAACGCCGCACGTAATTGGATTGGAATTCGCTCCTATGGCCCACGGACCAGCGTCGAAGCGACCCTCGGACCGCCAGACACAGGGACGAGAGAATTATGAGAGGGGCTATGCGTTCGAGGACAGAGTCGCCGACACCTACCGCCTCCTCGGGTATGCGGTTAGTGGCGGACGATTTTTCTCCGGCAGGCAAGTAGATCTCTTCCTACAGCAAAACCTAGGCGACCTTCAGATTAACCGCGCGGTGGAGTGCAAGGTCGGCGAGGTCACTGCTGATGATCTCGATAAGTTCGCCCTGAAGCTCAAATTGGTGAGGAGAGAGTTCCCAGACGCAAGCGGGACAATAGTGGGTGGACTATCGTTCACGGATACGGTTAGAACACACGCGTCGGCCGAGGGGATACATATCATTTCGTATCGCGAATTGTCGGCGCAGATACTTGATGGGCACCTATACGCCCAAGCGCTGGTCCGAGAGATTGAGCAGAATCAACGCTACGAGCCTCGGCTCTACGTAAGCCCCGTCGTGGCTTATGAATCCTCCGGCGAAGGAAAGCAGGCGTCCGAGGTCATAGCCCAATGGTTAGCCGACGGCCGCTGGAGTCAGCTTACGCTTCTCGGCGACGTGGGTACCGGAAAATCATTCCTGTGCCGGATGGTTGCTCTTCAGCTTGCTAAAGCCCATCTAGAACGGCCATGTGAATGTCCGCTTCCACTGCTTGTAGACCTGCGGCAGGCAGACAGGGAGTTCAGTCTCGAAGGCCTCATCCTGACACATTTTGCGCGTCACGGCCTTTCTCGAACGGCTTTCGATATATTTGATTTTCTCCTTTCCGAGGGAAGAATTGTCCTGATCCTAGACGGCTTCGACGAGATGGCTTCGAAGGTCAGCCCCACTGTTACAGCGCGCAACTTCCAAGAGCTGGGCCGTTGCGTTAAGCGAAATGCAAAAGTCCTCTTGACGTGCCGAACCCACTACTTCAAGAGCCGGACAGAAGAGGAGGAGGTCGTCCTAGGAGGTTCGACGGCAGGTTCAACTGACGTGGCAAGAGACTTATATTGGGATCTCATAGCCCGAAGCGGCTTCAGAATTGCATATTTGCGGCCCTTCTCAGCGCACCAGATTGAAGAGTATATCCAGAGAGCTTGTGGGGACCGGGGATCAGCGGTGCGCGAAAAGATTCGAAAGATCTATAACCTCGGCGAGCTTTCGCAACGGCCACTGCTGCTAGGGATGATTGTACAGTCTGTGGACAAGCTCACGGCTGTCGAAGTTAACTCCGCGGAGCTATATAAGATTTTCACAGACGCCTGGATTCACCGCGACCTCTGGCGAGACGTAATGCGCCCGGAGGAGAAGATTAGATTCCTAAAGGCACTTGCACGATCACTGTGGGATCAGGAGAAGACAACCCTGGAGCATGGGAAGCTTCGTGAGTACGTGGGGGTCAAGCTAGCCGGACTGATTGACGAGCCGCAGAAGCTTACTGAGATTGACGGCGAAATCCGGACTGCTAGCTTTCTGGTAAGGGACGACCGGGGCTTTTATGGTTTCGCACACAGCTCCTATGGTGAATACTTCCTCGCCCGTGACCTAGCAGATCGGGTCAAAGCCCCCGACCTTGGAGGGTTGGCGATACGCCGCCTAACCAACGAAGTTATTGACTTCCTACTTTGCCTAGTAGATGGGAGCTCCTTTGAGGACTTACTCTGCTCCGTGCTGCAAGCTACCTATCGCCCACTTGTGTCCGAAAATGCGTTGGTCATTCTCTACAGACTGCGGCGCAACTTGCTGGTCAAGGAAAAGGGCCTAGCCGCCGACTCGGCAGAGTTAAAGGTCGAAATGCCAGCGGGCGTTCGGCTGGAGGGGGCCAGGCTGGCGCAAGTAAATCTAGAGGGTGCAATTCTCCATTCAGCACACCTTGACGGTGCAGACCTCTTGCAGTGCATTGCGGGTGGAATTGATCTCACCGGGTCCTCCCTAAGAGGGGCATCGGTCGGCAAGGGTGACCTCCACGCGGCCCAGTTAACCGGGGTTGACGCGCGCGAAGCTGGCCTCGCCGAGATCAACCTCCAGGGTGCGACTGTAGATGGGTGCGATTTCACCCGGGCCGACGTTTCTCGGTCAATGTTCACGGTAAGGAGCATTTTGGGCGCCCGGTTCCGTGAAACCCGCGCCGAATCTGCAGTAATCACGCCTGGGTTCGAATACGCCGTCGTGGGCCGCGCAGAGGAGGGCTTGGCCGCATTTACCCACCGGCAAGTAGAGGATATCCTAACACGTATACTAGCGATTGCGCGGAAGTACGCGTTTAATCACGAGGCCGGAGCTGAGGCGGAAGACATCGCCTCTGACGTGGTCCTCTACGTGTTATCGAACCCCAGTGAGATGTCGAAATTTCGCGAGGCGGGAAACAATCTGAATGAATTCGTAAGGACCCTTGTCTGGAGGAGAATGGCGACCCTCCGGCATAAAGGCCTGACAGAAGTCCGGCGCAACGATCTTATACAGTATGCAAGGAAGGGGAGTGACGGCGACCTTGCACTCACGAACGATATTCGGGCTGGACAAAATGGGAATCCGCTTGTCGAAGATGTGGGTGGGCCGGGGTATATTGACGAGGCCGACGCGATGTGGATCCCGTCGGACGAAAGCTTTCTGGAAAACGCGCTGGATCAGAGCAGCGGCGACAACATCGACCTCATGGATGCTCTCAGGAAGGTTCTTTCAGAAGAATCGCTACGGGTATTGATTGCGAGGTACGTCTACGAGCACTCAGTCGAACAAATCGCAGAGGCCGAGGGGGTAACCGTTGTCCAGGTTGTCCGTCAGCTGAACAAGGCACGCGAGCTGGCGCGGGACACTTTGCTTCACCCGTAGCGGGTAGCAGAGTTGTCCTTCAATTCCGCGGCCTTTGATTTTGAAGAAAGAACCGCAGAGTAATCCCGCACGGCGAAACAAGTCTGCGCTACCAATTCCCAAACCCCGTCCGGACCCGCACAGGGAAGAACGAAGTTGACCACCACTGCTGTGGAAATGGCTCGAATGCACCGCATCGACCCGACCGGGCCTTAGCGCAGATCGGCCTTCCCGCCAAACCACGCCCGTCCTATCAGGGATTTTTAGCACAAGGAGATCAAGATACAAGCGCGGACCTCCGAATGTAAGGTCCGCGGTACTTCGGACCAGGATAACAGCCGCAGATCGCGAAGAGCGGGACGGTTGTGGCTTGCGAGACTCGCAAGTGTATGTGCGTAGCGGCGGCTTTACGCCGCCAGTTCGGAGCAAGGTAGCGCGGACCTCCGGCGGGTGGCGCATACGTCGCGACGTTTGCGATGTATGCGCCAACAGAAATTCACCTCATCTTAAGAAATTGAATGCAGACCGGCGCGGGCAGATCGATTGATTCGCCCGTATAGGTGAGCTTGCCGGTCTTGTCATTGATTCGGAACACGGTGATGTTGTTGCTGTCCTGATTGGCCGCGATCAGCCAATGGCCGGTCGGGTCGATGGTGAAGTTGCGCGGTTCCTTGCCTTCGACGGGAGCCCACTGGATTGGAGTGAGCATGCCTTTTCCGGGCGCCACTTTGAAGACCGCAATGCTGTCATGACCGCGATTCGAGCCATAGACAAACTTGCCGTTAGGAAGCACTGCGATTTCGGCGCTGTCGCTCTCCTTGCCCTTGTAGTCGGCGGGGAGCGCGGAGAGGGTTTGCAGTTTATGTAAACCGCCGGTCGAGGGCTTATAAGAAAAGACCGTCACGTTCGAGCCCATTTCGCTGATCACATAAACGTATCGGCCATTCGGGCTGAAAACAAAATGGCGCGGCCCGGAGCCGGGATTAACTTTCGAGTACGGCGGATCGTCAGCGGTGAGAGTGCCGTTCTCCGCATCGAAATGATAGACGAGCACCTGATCGGTTCCAAGATCGCAGGAGAGCGCAAATCGATTATCGGGCGAGACGTCAATCATGTGCGCGTAGGGCCGGGTTTGGCGTTTGGGATCGACACTTGAGCCGGTCTGCTGAACGTCAGCCGTCGTTTCGCCGAGACTGCCATTCTTGTTGACTTTGAAAACGGCCACGGTGCCGCTGCTGTAATTAGCGACCATCACATAATGGCCGGTCTTATCCACCGCGACGAAGCAGGGATCCATACCATGCGAGGCGACCTGATTCAGGAACTTCAGCTTTCCCGTGCGCCGGTTGATCGCAAAGGCGCTGACTGCGCCGCCTTTTTTCCCGTCGAAACTGCTGAGTTCATTGACAGCGTAGAGATAACGTCCGTTCGGATCAATGGCGACGAAAGAGGGATTGGCGCTTTCTCCCGCGAGGCCCATCGGCGTCAGCTTGCCCGTCGCCGTGCTGAAGCGGTAAACGTAAATTCCTTTGCTGCCGTTGTGCTTCTTGGTGTAGGTGCCAACATAGACAAGATAGTCGCCCGCTCCCTTGCTTGCTCCGGGCGCGAGGGGAGCCAAAGCAAAGAAGGGAAGTACGGCAAAAAGCAAAGCACAGCAATAAGATGTCGTTTTCATGGCCTCTTAATAAAACCCCAAAGACGAACAAAGCGCAATAGCCACTCCCGCCATTGTAGGAGCACACCCGCGCGGGTGGCGCAAGGCATTGATTTCTAATGTCTGTCCTTTAGGGCCTTTGGCCCGCGAAAGCTCATGAAAATGCCCTTGCGCCGGCGGATTTCGACCTTGGCTGAGATTCGGGTCGCCGAAGGCCCGGAGGGCCGAAAGATTTTAGCCCACGCGCGTGAGCCGTGGGTTACGACGCCTGCCCCTTCCCCCGTCCCCCTCCCCCGACGCGGGGGAGGGGAATAAAGGGGTGGGGCCGTTTGGTGTCCCATGGCTTGCGCCATGGGCTAAATGCTTCCGCCCCTTCCGGGGCTGGTGGGTGGCGGGCCTGTTAGCGCGAACCTCCGCATGTGAGGTCCGCAGCATTTCGAAACCAAAAGAAGAGCGCCAGCGCGACTAAGTAGCGCCAGCGTCTCGCTGGCTTGCCGCCGGGACGGCGGCACTACGCGGGCGTTTGGCTTCCGTAGCGCCGGCATCCTGCCGGCCTTGAAAAATGCCGCCGGGACGGCGGCACTACACTCAGCTCAGAAAGCCGCGGCAACAGGGAGTGGGAAGCAGGACATAGGGTAATTGAAGTGGCGCCGCCCGCTCCGGCATTTCGCTTTGACGGTTCTCTTTAGGAGGTCGGAGCTTTAGCTCCGACACCTGTTATGCTGCCCTAGTCAGGAGGCTTCAGCCCCTGAAGCAATCCCCGGCCGATTTAGCTTGGCAACACTAGCTAATAAGATGTACATACATATAATATGACCACCACGCCGAGGAAGAGACCGACGCCCTTGCCCCTGCTGCCCTGCGCGTGCGCCAATCTTCGCCGCGCGGCGCGCGCCGTCACCCGGCTCTACAACGGAGAGCTCCAGCGCGATGGCATTGAGGTGACCCAGTTCACGCTGCTGATGGCGCTCAATAAAACGGGCGCAATCCCCCAGGGCGCGCTCGGCAGACTCCTGGCATTGGACTCGACAACCCTCACCCGGATGCTGGACTTGATGAAGCGGCGGGGCTGGGTGCAGGCCAAAGAGGGCGATGACCGCCGTGCTGCTCTTCGTAGCGTCGGCATCCTGCCGGCCTTAAAAATCCCCCCGCCACTGCGGCACTACGTGTATCGTCACTTCCACGGCTGGCCCAAATTTCCAGCCAGCAGACGTAATCCAGAATTCTGGCATCTCGCCCGGCAGTCTTCGTAAATTCCCCATCTTAGAGCACGACTAAGCCCTCTCCAAGGGGAGAGGGTGCCCCGCGGCGCCGGGGCGGGTGGGGGATCCTCTGCTGACCGCTAATCACTGTCCGCTCACTACTGTTTCTTTCGCCCTAATTCCTAACCCCCGATCCCTAATCCCCAGTTTTTCGTAAATTTCCTTTGCATTTTTGGGCGCTGCGGGTGTATAAATCCGTCGTCAAAATCTCGCGGTCAAGCCCCGCCGCGAGCCCGGTCGCGCAGAGTTGTTCTCTAACTCTGCCACCTTAACTCCTGAATGGAAGCCCGTGGCGCAAACTGCCGTATTTGCGGTCTGCGAGCCCTATCTTGATTAATGAATTGGAACGAAGAACGAGCACCAAAGCAGGAGTAATCAGTCGGATTTAACTCTGCCAGGAGAGGCCTGAGCTATGCCAATGTATCGTTGTAAGAAGTGCAAGAGTGAGGTCAGTGGCGATACGAAGTTTTGCCCCCACTGCGGCAAGAAAGTTGGCGGAACGAGTTTCTGGGTCTGGGCAGTGGTTGTCGTTGGCGGGCTGATGTTTCTAAGCTATATCGGCCAACTGCCAGACAACGGCCCCGCGGGTAACGCAGCTGGCAATTCGGGAGCCAGCGCACAGCCCACACGATCTCAGCCCGCTTGGGAATATACGGCGCAAGCCGACGCGATGGGGAGGGGCACCACACAATACGCCTCTCTGGAAAGCGTTAATGAGGTGAATTTCGAGTTCCCTTACAACGGCGGAAGCAAGGCGGTACTTTCGCTGCGGAATTCGCCAAAGTACGGGAGAGACGCCATCCTCGAAATATCGAAAGGGCAGTTCCTGTGTAATCTTGACGACTGCCCAGTGAACGTGAGGGTTGATCAGGGCCATCCGGTCGCTCTACAGGGACGTGAAGCGGCCGATGGATCTTCAAACGTAATTTTCCTCCCATACTCTACGGTTCTGCGAGACGTGCGAAGGGCGAAGGTTTTGCGTTTTGAAGCCAACTTCTTTCAAGAGGGATCTCGAGTTCTAGAGTTCCACCCACAGGGCTTTGACGTGAAGAAGTTTTCAGGAAGCTAAGGGGCCACAGAGTCGGCCTAGCGCAAGCGCCGATTATCAGTATATGCCATCAGCGCAGCAGAGTGGCTGGCGCGGGAGATGCATTGGATGGGCACACTTATAGCTTTTTGGATTCTCTGCGGCATCGCGGGTGCGGCTATGCTCAGCCGATTCAATAAGGGCGGAACGGGATGTCTCCTTGGCGGGTTCCTAGGGCCCATCGGCTTGATCATCGCGTGGACGATGCGCGATAGCGCGAAGCTGGACCAGGAAAAAGCTATTCAAGCTCGCGAAGCAGCAAGACTCGCGCACGAGATTCGGGACGAGCGCGAGTGTCCGCACTGCGCCGAGCGAATTCTCAGAAAGGCTCGGGTGTGCAAGCACTGCGGTCGCGAGGTAGGGCCGCTAAGTTCCTGATCTCGACTACCGGATGAGTCATCGCACCGGCTTTGGGCCGTGGGCTTTTTGCGCGCGGGAATTTACAAACCCAGCGGACAGAAACGAGGCCGTGGTCTACCGACTTTTGAGGAGTAGCGGACATGCCCTTCATAGAATTTACGGTCAGACTAATTTGCGAAAACAGCGAACCGGACAACTTGGTCCCGCTTTTTCACGGGACGATTTTCGAATTTGGCGAAGAAGTTGGCGACGAACCAGTCAAGATCGGAGAAATCGAATTCCACCTCCTCCAGCGAGGTCGCGCCCTCAACGAGGGGCTGAGCCTTTTCGAAGCAGCAGATTGTGTAGACGACGACCTTGGTGAATGCTACAAAGCCGTGTTCGACGGGAAGGGCGAAACGGATTGGAGCAAGGAAGTTCGAGATCTTTATAAGGGCCAGATTGTGGGCTTGGACGCCTTGTTCATCCGGAGAATTGAACTGGAGCCAAATTGGCGTGGAAAGGGCGTCGGTGCCCAGGTGGTCCGGGAAACGATTAGTGCCTTTTCGTCCTCATGCGGAGTCGTCGTGTGTAAGCCGTTTCCTATTCAGTACGTGGGGTGGATGGATGAGGAGCGCAAAGGATCGCGGGAGAAACCGGGATTTGAAACACAGCGGCTCGCTGACTTCGCCAAGGTAAGGAGATTCTGGACTCGGCTGGGTTTTGCGAGGCTGGGAGATTCGGACTTCTATGCTCACGCTCCAGAGCTGGTAAACCAGCCGATTCCGGGCGGAGGGACCGGCCGTATTCAATAAGGAAGTGTCCCGGTCGGTGACGCCCGGTCGTAACGATCAGCCAAGTAGCGAGGAACTCTGAAGGTGAAGTACGCAGTTCTTCAGACCCGGACAAGAGCCGCAGATCGCGCAGCGCGGGACGGTAGTGGCCTGGGAGACTCGCGAGTGTGTGCGTAGCGGCGGCTTTACGCCGCCAGTTCGGAGAGTGGCGAGGTAAACTCGCCGCTGCAGCAAGAGCCGCAGGCCGCCAGATGGACCATCGGCCGGCACCACTCGCAGACACTGACCGGCAAACGTCTGCGCCCGCCCGCCGGTTTTCAATTCCCAGCGCGCGAGCTTCAACACCGAGTGCACGCAGGGCCTCTGCGTCCTCTGAGTTGAAGCCCTTCATCGCACAGAGAGCACGGGGGAAAACCAGATCCTCCGTGGGCAAAAATCATTGCGATGCGGAATATCCTTTTGCACGAGTAATACCCGCCCTGCATTTCTCTTGACAACGCTCAGACATAAGATGTACATACATATAATATGACGACCACGCCGAGGAAGAGACCGACGCCCTTGCCGCTGCTGCCCTGCACTTGCGCCAATCTTCGCCGCGCGGCGCGCGCCGTCACCCGGCTCTATAACGGAGAACTCCAGCGTGACGGCATCGAGGTGACCCAGTTCACGCTGCTGATGGCGCTCAATAAAACGGGTGCAATCCCCCAGGGCGCGCTCGGCAGACTCCTGGCATTGGACTCGACAACCCTCACCCGGATGCTGGACTTGATGAAGCGGCGGGGCTGGGTGCAGGCCAAAGAGGGCGATGACCGGCGGCTGCGGATTTTCAGCCTCACGCGGGCCGGGCGGGCAAAATACCTGCGCGGGCTGCCCCACTGGAAGCGGGCGCAGGACCGTTTACGAAGCGCCCTGGGAGAAACCGCCGCAAGCAGGTTAAGCGAACTGCTGGCGGATGTGACTGGCGCCGCGCTTCAGGAATGAGTTTTTTGAACCCAAATAGATGTATATACATCCATTAGGGAAGAACGGTCGGAATGAAGAACGACAAAAGATGGAAAGGAGAATCAAAATGGAAAACTATACAAAATTGACGGTGGGTCTTGTCGGCGGCTGGTTTGTGTTCGCTGTGCTGGCCTGCGTTCTGGGCCTGTTTACGAACACTTCGAACGGAATCGGCGTGGCGGTCGCCCTGGCTGCGGGGGTCCCGCTTGTCGCTTTCGGGATATGGTTAGCGGTATCGGAAGGTTTCCGGAGCTTCGCGCTGTCTTTGAGCCCGCGTGCCCTGACGTTGGCGCACTCCTGGAGAATTTTGGGCCTGGTATTCGTGCTGCTGGCGCTCCGGGGAATCTTGCCGGGCGCCTTCGGGCTCTCCGCCGGCATTGGCGACATGCTGATTGGAGCGACTGCCCCGCTGGTCGCTCTGAAACTTGCCACTCCCGGCCATCGCGGCAGTTTCATCGCCTGGCAACTTTTGGGGATGACTGACCTGGTGATGGCCGTAGGCCTGGGCGTCACCTCCACCATGCTGGGTTCTCAAACTGCGTCGATAGGCCCGATGACTGTTCTGCCGTTGAGCCTGGTTCCGACCTTTTTTGTTCCCCTGCTGTTTATGATTCATGTGGTCTGCATCGCCCAGGCGCGGCGCTGGGCCGCTTCCGGGCGTCGATCCCTGTCAAATCGTGCGCAAGATGAAGGGGTGCGCGGCGCGGTAGCAAGTTGAAGCCGGACTTTCTCCGTGGCCTCGGTGGGTTAAAACTTTAACACGGAGCGCACGGAGGGCGTCCGCGTCCTCCGTGTTGAAGCCCTTCATCGCGCAGAACAAACCCGCAGAACGGGTCAACTCTTCGCGACGGCGACTTCGGATCCCCTGGCGCCGCGGGCGCTGAAACGCGCCGCGCCGGCTGAAATTGTCGCGCGGAGGCGCTTCCGCAGCCTCGAAATTTTGCGCGAACCGGCGGGACCCGCCCAGGGCGGTAACTAGGCTCCTTAAATAGCCTACAGTGGCAGCGAAGCGCCCAAAATGGGACAAATGGGATTTTCCCCCACGCAAATTCATGAATTTGTATCATATTGATAACAAAACAATTATATTGAAAACGGCCATAAGAAATTCCCCGTTTACATAATTTCTGTTTAGATTTGTTACAGCGTGTAAAAATTGCACTGCCGCCTCGCAGATGCAACGCGGGACCTCAGAACGCTCCCCTCCGTGCTACTTGCGCGGGGGCACATCCAGCCCCAGGTTCTTCCAGAGGGCATCCACTTTTCTTTTGGTCTCGTCGTCCATGATGATTTCGTCGGGCCAGGGGCGGGTGAAACCTTCGCTCGGCCATTTCGTGGTGGCGTCGATGCCCATCTTTGAGCCGAAGTTCGGCAGCCGCGAGGCATGCTCAAGCTGGTCGACCGGCCCCAGCACAAACTGGATGTCGCGCTCCGGATCGATGTGATTCAAAGCCTTCCAGGCCACCTCGCCGAGGTTGTGAACGTCAACGTCGTGATCCACCACCACAATGCACTTGGAGAACATGGCGCCCGGCAATCCCCAGATGGCGTTCATCACCTTGCGCGCGTGCCCGGGATAGCTCTTGCGGATGGAGACGATGATCAAGTTGTGGAACACGCCCTGGGGCGGCATGTGCATATCCACCACTTCCGGCATCTGCTGGCGCATGAGAGGCAGAAAAAGGCGCTCGATGGCATGACCCATCCAGTAGTCTTCCATCGGCGGAGGGCCAACGATGGTGGAAACGTAGATGGGATCTTTGCGCCGGGTGATGCAGGTGAGATGAAACGCCGGAAAATTATCCTGGAGCGAATAATAGCCGGTGTGGTCGCCAAACGGCCCCTCGACGCGGATGTCATCGAGATCGACGTAACCTTCCAGAACGATTTCGGCGTGGGCGGGAACTTCCAGGTCCACCGTTTCGCAGCGCACCAACTCGACGGGCTTCTGGCGGAGAAAACCAGCAAAGAGAAACTCGTCCAGGTCCTCCGGCAGCGGCATGATGCCCGCCAGCATGGTGACGGGATCGGCGCCGATGGCCACGGCCACATCCATCCGGCGGCCTTTGCCCTGGCGGTCAAGCCAGCGGAAATGTTCCGCTCCGCCCTTGTGAACCTGCCAGTGCATGCCAGTGGTTCGCTCATCAAAAACCTGCATGCGGTAACAGCCGACGTTGCGCCGGCCGGTCCTGGGGCTGCGCGTCACCACCATGGGCCAGGTGATGAACCGGCCGCCATCCTGCGGCCAGCATTGCATGATAGGAATGTCCTCGAGAGATGGGCCTTCGCGCTGGATGACCTCTTTTACCGGGCCGCCCTTCACCGTCTTCGGGAAGAAAGAGCCGAGCTCGGCAACCTTCGGCAGCATTTTCACCTTGTCCAGCAGGCCCGCGGGCGGCTTCATGGTAAGCAGTTCCACGATGCGCTTCGCCACGTCGTCAAGCGATGCGACTTCGAGGGCCATCTCCACCCGCTTCTTTGTGCCGAGCGTGTTGATGAGAAGCGGAACGGAATAATTCCTGCCGTCTCGCTCAGAGCGCGGCTTTTCAAAGAGCAGCGCGGGGCCGGCAGCCTTGGAGACGCGATCGGTGATCTCGGTGATTTCGAGGTCCACGTCAATCCCAACGCGGATGCGCTTGAGCTCCTTTTCGCGCTCCAGGCGGCTGATGAATTCTCGAAGGTCGTTGTACGCCACGTATACCTCGCAGGATAGCGGCGATTTGCGTTGCCAGCCCGCAGCCTGAACTCGTTGGAATTAGGGCG
>DASUJZ010000030.1:0-6394 GCA_036278995.1 Terriglobia bacterium
ATGGCTGCTGTGAGGCGCTTCCATTTGGCCGTCTCCCGCACAAGCTGCTTCCGGCCTGTTTTGGTCAGCTTGTAAAAACGTGCCTTGCGGTTGTTGCTGGAGACGCCCCACGCGGCGGCAATCCAGCCTCGCGCTTCGAGGCGCTGGAGCGCGGGATAGAGAGCTCCGTGTTCAATGAGCAGTTCGTCCTGGGAGGTCTGCTGGATGGCGCGGGCGATGCCCTGGCCGTGCTCGGGGCCAAAAATGAGGGTACGCAGGATCAGCAGATCGAGCGTCCCTTGCAAAAGCTCAAGCCGTTCCTCTTCTTCTCGGGTTGACATACTACCCGAGTATCCGCCACTTCGGGTAAGATGTCAACCTGAAAAATCCTGTCAGGCATTCAGGTCGAGAGTTTGCACGGCCGGGATGGGCCGGTCCTCGTATTCAACTCCCTGGCCGGCGGAAAGCGCCCGCTTGCGGTGCGCCATAAGCCGATTGAGGATCACTCCCTCAATTCCCAAAACGACAATCCATGCCACGGGCACGTGGAACATCCACGCCTCGAGCGAAGCCATCGAGTAAGCGTAGACGGTAAACACAATCCAGTAGATCGCGCCCGTCAACGGAAGGTTCAGTTTTCCCGGCAGATGAGAACACGTAAAGGGAATTTTGCGGTAGGAATACAAAAGCAGCTCGACCAGGATCAGGGCCAGCAGGACACCGAACAGAGTCGTGAGCAGAGAGGCCGCGAAGCCCCACAGCGCCGAATAGGCAATCAGCACGAGCGCGAACAGCGGAACGATAGCGAGCGCGATCATGGCCTTGCGCACGCCGCTGAGGCACTCTTTGCCGTTATTCTCATCGGTAATCTGGAAAATCCAGTTGGCGGGCAGTTCGGCCGGAAAACCAAAAGCTGCCCGCATTCCCACCAGGGCGAAGAACGAAACGATCAGCGGGATGGAAAGCAATGCCTGATCCGGATGCGCCGCGGACGCCCACAGATTCGGCTGAGCTGAGTGCGCCATCATTTCCATGATTCCCAGCAGGGCGAGAGCCACTCCGACCGCGATGTAAGCCACAAAGTACAGCCGGTGTTTGCCGTTGCGGTCCAGGGTCTTCAGCACAAAATAGAACGTGGCGCGCTCGCGAGCATTTTTCAGCCACAGCCTGTCCAGCAACCGGGTGATGAGCTTATCAAGGCCGAGGCGTGCGGGCCTTTTTTCTTCCGAAGATTCAAAGGCCATCTGCGCGTGCCGCCGATAGCATGCCACGTAGGTGACCACCGCGACCACCGCCGATATCGCAAACGCGAGGATCGCAATCCGAGAGAGTGATAAAAAGAGGGCATCGTGTGTGCCGAGCAATGTCCGGTAAAGGCCCAGGAACCACATCGGCGGAAGCGCATAGAGAACCGGGCTGCGGGCGTGCTCCCATTGCGGCAGCAACTGCGGAACCAGCGGCAGCAGAAAAAACTGGCACGCGAGAAATATGGTGGCAAGCCCTTGAACATAGAGTGACACCCGCTTGAATTGCAGAAAGTTCAGCAGAGTGATGAGCACGCCCTGGAGTGCTACAAAGAACAGAAACATGAACAGGCAACCGGAAAAAACTGCGATGCCATGCGCCATTATCAGCCAGACCAGGTGGCTGAGGGGGCCTTCCTGCGGCGTGCCGCCCACCTCAATCACCGGGTAGAACAGGGTGGGAACGCCAGCCACGGCCAGAATGAAGAGGCCCACAAAGATCAGCAGAGCGGCGATCTTGGCGCAGAAGATGTTTCGCAGCTTCAAAGGAAGCGGCATCAGGATCGCGTAGTCCCGGGCGTCGGGAAACAGCCTGTCCCACTCGACGACGGCAACCATGCCGATGGTCGCCATGGAAAAAAGCAGATAGCGGCACTGGTCAGCTATGCAGACGCTGTCGTAAAGACTGGGCGTAAAGTGCCAATAGACGTAACCGTAGACGGGCGACACGTAGAGTGTGTAAAAGATGGCGGGAACCGCCACCAGCGCCAGGATGTGCGTCACGCCCAGGTGCGCTTCAGCATCTTTGGAAATGAATTCACTGTCAAACAATCTCCTGAAGAAATGCTCCGTGAGGTCGAGCAGATGCGTGTCTTCGTCGCGGACAAGGCTTCGAATTCTGGCGAGTGAGCGCATTGGATTACCAAGCGGGCAACCAGGTTTTTACCGGCGGTATGGCGAAGGCGTGGGCATCTTTTGATCCACCCAACAAAGACCCAGCGGACGAATTGACCATTGGCTCGCGAGATTTACATCTTCATCGCTTCCACAATCTCGCTCGCCATATGTTCCGTGTCCTGGTGCAGGACCAATTGGCTGAAAATATCTTCCAGCGACGGCGACCGCATCAGGTCCCGCAATCGCTCGACGCTTTCGTTGGCCACAACGCGGCCCTGGTAGAGGATGATCACCTTCGAACACATCTTCTCCACCACTTCCAGCACGTGCGAACTGTAGAGAATGATTTTGCCCTCGCGCGCCAGCGACTGCACGACACTCCTGAGCGTCAGCACAGACGTTACATCCAGTCCCGAGAGGGGTTCGTCCAAAATCAGAATGTCCGGGTTGTGCAGAAGCGCCGCGGAGATCAGCACCTTCTGCTTCATCCCTTTCGAGTAGGACGAAATCGGCGAGTAGCGGTGCCCATAGAGCCCAAACAGATCAAGCAAGCGTTCCGCTTTGGGTTCGAGCACATGCTGGGGAATCGACCGCAGCCGCCCCACAAGCTCGAGGTATTCGAGCCCGGTCATGTAGGGATAAAGCAGCGGCTCTTCCGGCACGTAGCCGATGTGCTTGCGATACTCAACCATGTCATCGCGGATGTCCCGCCCGTGGTAGTAAATGTGGCCTTGAGAAGGTTCCAGCAGGCCGGTCAGCATTTTGACTGTGGTGGTTTTTCCGGAGCCGTTTGGCCCGAGATATCCGTAGATTTCGCCCGGCTCGATGGTGAGGACCAGGTTCTCAACCGCCGGCACACGGTTGTAGCGCTTGGTCAGATTACGCAGTTCAAGCATCCGAGTCCCCGCTTTCCGGCAGGTTTAAGGTCCAGGATGTGCTTGCTGCCCGTTCAGTATAGACACCGCAGCGGGCCAAAAAGGTCCACGTTTGTTGCTGTCCAAAGTTGCCATGGAGTCCGCTCGGTTCTGAGTTGCGGATTTTTAGCTGTCAACAAGCGAATTATGAATTCTGAATTATGAAGGATGAAACGGAGGGAGCCCAGGCAATGCGCGTCGGCTTGGCGCAGTGGCGGTTTCATACTTCATCCTTCACACTTCATACTTCATTCGTATCGCAAGGCCACTATCGGATCCACTTTGGCTGCGCGGCGCGCCGGGATAAAGCACGCCGCCAGCGCCACACCGGTCAGGATGAGCGAGACGGCAACGAAGGTGAGCGGGTCGGTCGGTTTAACGCCGTAGAGCAAGCTCACCAGGAATCGTGTGAGCGCCAGCGCCCCGGCAATGCCAACGACTACGCCGATCAGCGCCAGCTTGAACCCCTGGCCAAGAACCATCGCGAGCACATCGCGCTTTTCCGCTCCCAGCGCCATGCGAATACCGATTTCGTGGGTGCGCTGACTGACTGAATACGCGATGACGCCGTAGATTCCCACCAGGGCCAATACGAGAGCTAAGCAGGCAAAGAGGCCCAGCAGGAAAGTTGCAAACCTTGTTTGCCAGACCGTCTCAGCAAGAGCCTTATCCAATGTCATCACGTCGATCACATCCGCTGATTTATCCAGGGAGCCGACCACTCTTCGGACCGCAGGCACGATCGCCAATGGGTCCCCCGCGGTCCGCACAATGACTACTGCCGTGCCCGAGGGTTGTTGGAGGCGTGGTAAATAAAGCGAAGGCGTCGGCCCAATCGTTAATCCCTGGTATCGGGTTTCGCCCACGACGCCTACCACCGTGAGCCATGGCGACGGGCTGCTATCCTCAATGCGGATCCTTTGTCCGACAGGGTTTTCGCCGGGCCAATCGCGGCGAGCCAGATCCTTGCTGATGACAGCCACTTTGGGAGCGCCCGCTGCATCATTGTCGGTAAAAGTCCTGCCACGGAGAAGCGGGATCTGCAGCGTCCTGAAATATTGGGAGCCTGCTACCCGCACAAGGGCGTGGGGCAAGTCTGCGGGTTGGGAGTCCGTCCTGCCCTCAACCTGGAAAGGAGAGCCTGGAGCCGTGGGTGGAAGAGCGAATCCGCCGCAACATCCAACGGAAACGACGCCGGGAGACCGGGCGATGAGTCGCATCATTTCGGTGAAGAATTGCGATTGCCGCTGCTGCGAAGGATGTTCAAACCGGGGCAGCCCCGTCTGGAAGGTCAGAACGTGATCGGCTCGATAACCAGGATCGGTATGCCCGATCAGGATGAGGCTCTTGACGAGTAAAGCCGAGCCGACGAGCAGCGTAGCCGTAATCGTAACTTCGGCAATGACCAGGCTGTTGCGGATGCGCCTGCCACTTGAGTCCGGATTTCGCAGGCCGCCTTGCATGACCTCCTGGAGGTTGAGGGAGGACGACCATGCGGCCGGAAGCAGCGCTGCCAGCAAAGCGGAGATGATCAGCGTGGCGGCGGCGAAGCCCAACACTCGCAAATCAATCAGAGATTCGCCGGGGACCAGCATGGGAAGCCACCACGAGAACCTGGCAGGCAGCAGCGCCAGAATCAGTTTGCCACCGTACACGGCAATTACGAAGCCAAGCACGCCTCCGATTCCCGTCAACAGGAGACCCTCGGTGAGCAACTGGCGAATGATGCGCGAGCGGCTGGCGCCAAGCCCTGCACGAATGCCAAGCTCCAGCCGCCTCGCCGAACCCCGAGCCACAAATAGATTGGCAACGTTGGCACAGGCAATCAGCAGCACAAGTCCCGCTGCCGCCAGAAGGATCAGCAGCGCAGGCCGCGTCACTCCTTCAAGGAAGCTTTGGCGTAAAGGCGTCAACTTCACACCCCAGCCGGCGTCGGTCTGCGGGTACTTTTCGCTGAGAGATTTTGCCACCCTATCAATATCGGACTCCGCGCCCGCCAGGCTGACGCTCTGTCTGAGTCGCGCAAAAACCAGCAGGACACGGTCCTTCCGGCTGGATGCCTGCTCCGCGATTGGGTGCATTGAAATCCAAAGCTGTACTTGCCTGTAGAAAAACCAGAAATCCTTCGGCATTACTCCAACCACAGTGTAGGGCTGGCCGTTAATCTCGATCCGCTTCCCGATCACTTCGGGATCTCCGCCAAATTGCTGCTCCCAGAGCGCATGATTCAGCACGACCACTCTTGATTCTGCTTCGTCCGAGGGCACGAATGTGCGGCCCAGTTCAGCATGAACACCCAGCACCTTGAAGAAATTGGTGGCCACAAAAAAACCCATTGCGCTCCCCGCCCGAGGGCCTCCCGTGATGACACCACCAGCGCCCCAGGTACACGCGGTCATCGCATCAAACGCTCGGCTGTCGCGCTGCCAATCGAAAAAATCCGCTGGAGAGGCCCAGTTCTGATTTCCCTTTGCGTTCGTGGCGGTGATGGCGACGAGGCGAGAGCCTTCGAAGTAGGGGAGCGGCCGGAGCAGCACCGCGTTTACAACGCTGAACATGGCGGTGTTGGCGCCGATTCCCAGGGCCAGCGTGAGGATGGCGACAACCGTGAACCCTGGATTCCGGCGAAGCTGGCGAATGGCATACCGTAAATCCTGAAGCAGAATTTCCAGCCACACGAAGCCCCAGGCGTCGCGGCTCTTTTCCCGAAGGAGCAGAGGGTTCCCGAACTCGCGCCGCGCCGCGTTGCCAGCCTCTTCCGGCGGCACTCCGGCTGCGGTAAGGTCTTTCGCTTTCATCCGCAGGTGCTCGCGCATCTCCTCTTGCAGGTCGCGCTGGAATTGCCCGCGCTGAAAGAAAAACATCAATTGCCGCCATGCCTCGCCCAGCCACTGCATGAAGCCTTCCCTCTATGGCGTATGGATTATGAATTCTGAATTATGAAGGATGAAACGGAGGGAGCCCAGGCAATGCGCGTCGGCTTGGCGCGGTGATGGTTTCATACTTCATCCTTCACACTTCATCCTTCATTCGTGTCGCAGGGCCACCATGGGATCAACTCTGGCCGCCCGGCGGGCGGGGATGTAACAAGCCAGCAACGCCACGGCAATCAGGATGAGCGAGACGGCGATAAAAGTGAGTGGGTCGGTGGGCTTCACGCCGTAGAGCAGGCTTGCAAGAAAGCGCGTCAGCGCGAGCGCACCCGCGACGCCAATCACGATTCCGACGAGAGCGAGCCTTAATCCCTGCCCGATGACTGCCCGGAGTACATGCCTGCGTTCCGCCCCCAACGCCATGCGGATGCCAATCTCGTTTGTCCGCCTACTCACACTGTAGGCCATGATTCCGTACAGGCCGACG
>DASUJZ010000031.1:0-97279 GCA_036278995.1 Terriglobia bacterium
GCCCCCAGGAGCGCCGTGACGATTATCCAAGTGCTCAGGTCCACCAAGCGGCCCGTGTCCAGGCCCTCGCGCCGCCCCAGCCTCACCACCGTATAAAGCGCTACAAGCAGCGCCGCGGCCAGCAAGACGCCATAGGTTGGCAGTTCAAAAGAACCTACCCTGAAGAGAATCGGATGCAAAGTTCTATCCTAACCTCGGGGGCGACGTATTGAGCATCGGGCGGCAAATCGCGTTTGCCGTCCGGCCAGGTAACGCCACCTTCGGGTGCGCAGGCGCCGGTACGTGTAGCCCCACCTTCAGGCGGCCAAGTGCCTAGCTAAAGCTCGGCACTATAATTTCCAGCCCCACGCCTCCATAATTACAGGGTAAACCGATTGAGAAAAGAAAGATAGCCTGAGAGCATCGTCATCTTGTGCATTGCCATCAAGACTCCGATGCAGATCAGCAGCACACCGGAAGCAACTTCCACTGCCTGCATGTGCTTTCGAAAGCGGCTGTAAAATTTGATGAATCTTCCCACGCCGAAAGCCGTGAGCAAAAACGGCACGGCCAGGCCCGCTGAATAAACTGCCAGTAGAAACATACCTTGGAAAACGGTCTCCTTGATGGCGGCCAGCGCCAGAATTCCGGTCAGAATCGGCCCAATGCAGGGTGTCCATCCAAAAGCGAAAGCGAACCCCAGGACAAATGAGCCGGCGATTCCCCGCTTTGGAGTTAGGGTGTTCATCCGCGCTTCGCGGTAAAGAAAAGGTATCTTGACCAGTCCCGTCAGGTGCAGGCCAAAGATCACAATGACTACACCCGCTGCAATATCAAATGCCCCCTGGCGCGACAGCAGGAACCGACCGACGGCGGTGGCCGAGGCGCCGAGGGCGATAAACACCACCGAGAAACCGATAACGAACGCCACAGAGTTGCGAAAGATCAGCGCCGTTACCTTTTCTTTTGCCTCACCTCGCAGATCCTCCATGGAGAGCCCGGACAGCATTGAAATATATCCGGGAATCAACGGCAGGACGCAAGGAGATAAGAAGGACACCAAGCCGGCAACAAAAGCAACAGGAATGCTCAGGTTATGCATCATTTTAGTTCAATTTCTTTAAGTACAGCTTTGACTTTTTGGATGCCCCAGAAACTGCCCCACGATTCGCAATTTGTGGAACACGCATACGGGCCAGAACCCGGCAGCGGCCCCAGCCTTGCGGCACACACCCTAAGAGTGTATCATACCCCGCCCTGCTGTATGTGCTGCCGGCAGGTAAGGTTAGTGCCTCGCTTTCGTCGGTGGCAGGGGCGTCCTCGCCCGTGCTTCGTTCAAAGATAAGGCTAATAGGGCCGTGCCACAATATGGGAACCAAACTGATTCAACATCGGGGCGGCCAGCGGTAGAGGCGGCCGCTTCGATTCAGCTCCGGAGAACATGAATTGTTGCGAGCGATCATTTTTGATTTTGACGGCATCATTGTCGATTCTGAGCCAATCATCATGAGGCTGACGCAGGAGATGGCGGCCAAAGAAGGCTGGGTGGTTTCGGAAGAAGATTACTACCAAAATTACCTGGCACTCGACGATCGCGGCATTGTTGAACACCTCTTTATCAGCCATGGCCGCGCTGTCGACCGCGCCCGCGTGGAAGAACTGGTGAATTGGAAGTCGCGCGCTTATGGCGAGATCATCGCGGAGGGGTTGCCCGCCATGCCTGGCGCCGTTGATTTTGTCTGCCAAGCTGCCCAAAACTATTCGCTGGCGATTGCCAGCGGCAGCGCCCGCAGCGAAATCGAGCATTTATTGGGGAAGCTCCATCTCCGCGATCAGTTCCGGATGGTCACGAGCGCCGACGACTGCGCGCGGTCGAAGCCGGACCCGGAGGTTTATCTGAAAGCAATCGCCCGCCTCCAGGCGATCTCTGAATTCAACGACAAACCCCTGCGCACGCGCGAATGTGTGGCCATCGAGGATGCTCCCGGCGGCATAGACGCCGCGCATGCCGCGGGAATCCGGTGCATCGGCCTTGCCCACAGCCGCACGCAGGAGAACCTGGTCCATGCCGACTGGGTTTTCAGCGGTTTCGAAGAGCTGGATTTGAAGGCGATCGCCAGGGAATTCGAGCGCTAACAGGTTCCTGAGTAGATCCTCGTGACGACGGGAGAGCTTCGTCTTGGGCTGCTTGTACACTCGGGCAAATCGGGAAGCCCGATGTTGAGGATTTCAGAAATCCCACAGGCGCCCGCTCCGAGAAAACCTCCCTCAGTCCTGGGCCTCGTAAACGCCAATTTCAGCAATTGCCGCGCCGCGCCGCGGGATGGCCAAATAGAGGCGGTTCAACGCGGGAACAAAAAGCGAGGTGCGGGCGCCGGAAGCGGTTGGGAGCGTCGATTGCAGCCGATAGTGATCGGCATCCAACTGGTTGACGACGCTGATGAGGCCCTGCCCGCCGGAAACATAGATCCTTTGCCGGGCTCGATCATAGTAGACATCATCGGCGTCGCCGGCCACAGCAAGGTGCGCAATCACCTTGCCCGACTCTGAATCAAGCACCAGGAGTTCAGCAGGGATCCGGCAGACCACGAAGAGCCGGTTCCGCGATTTATCATACGCCATGGGAAAATTGTCGCGATAATTTCCCAAAGGCCATCGCTGGATTACGGAGCGCCGGCTCCAGTTCGCCACAGCGATTTCATTTTCGGTGGGAACGTTCACGTAAATCCTCGCCCCTCCATCCACCACCTCAAAGGCTTCGGGATGCCCCCGCAGCGCAATGGATCCCAGTTCCTTCCCGGTCATGGCGTCTAAAACGCCGAGGCCGCCGCTTCCGAATCCAACGTAGATCCGATTATGTGCGGTATCGTAGCGGATGTCGTCAGCGTCCGACGGAAACTGCACGATTGAGAGCGGCTGGTAACTGCTGCCGTCGAGGATGTGCACGGAGCCATCGCCGCCATTAGCGATGAAAATCCGGTTCGACTCCGGCACGTAAAACACCCCTTGCGGTTCCTGCATTCCGGTGATCGAGTGAATGTCTTCTCCGGAGGCAAGATCGATGACTTCCACCGTATCGTTGCCAAGGGCTGACACAAACAGTCGGCGACCCTTTACATCAACGCTAAGGTGATCGATTCGACCGCGCACCTCGGGCATGGGGATGTTCCCCACCAGCTTGAGCGGGGCGGACGTCTGAGCGCAAAGTCCCGGGACCCAGCCCAGCCAGCAGATCAACAAAAACCGCGCACAATTATTCATAAGCCTCACGTGAGGGGGTCGGCGATCACCGAACGGCCCAGCAAGACGCGTGCCCTTCCCTTGTACCCACACGCCTAAATCATATCGCTTCCATAGCCTTCCCGGTGTACTCTTCTGTCTGGGATGGAAATCTGCCGAACACTACGGACATCGGGAGGCGCTAAAGATGTTGATCCGAAGGCAGTGTGCGCAAGTGATGGTGGCGACGGTCGCGGCTGCTCTGGCTGCGGCAAGCGTCGCTCTGGCCCAGACAAAGCTGACTTCAACTGAGAGCGACCAGCAATCGCTGAGCCTCACCGTGTACAACTCGAACACTGCCCTGGTGAGGGACGTTCGCAGCGTGCGGCTCCCGGCCGGCAACCTCGAACTGCAGTTTACCGACGTCGCCTCGCAAATCGAACCGGTCACCGTTCGTATCGTTTCGCTCACCGCGCCCCGGCAATTGACGGTGCTGGAACAGAATTATCGATACGACCTGCTGGACCCGCAGAAGCTGTTCAAATACTTTGTGGGGAAGCAGGTCACGCTGGTTCGCCACGTTACGGAGAATAATTCAACAAAGGAAGTTTTGACGAAAGCCACGTTGCTGTCAGACAACAACGGTCCGGTTTGGCAGGTGGGCGATCAGATTGTTACCGGCATCTCGGCCGACCGCTTTGTCTTCCCCGCTCTGCCGCCCGGCCTCTACAGCAAGCCGACGCTGGTGTGGCTGCTGGAAAACCGAAACGCGGGAGAGCAGAAACTTGAAGCCGACTACATGACCAAGGCGGTCAACTGGAATGCGGATTACGTTCTTACTTTGCCGGTCGAAGAGGCAGCCGCCGACCTGAGTTCCTGGGTGACGGTGAGCAACAGCAGCGGCGTCAATTTTCGGAATACCCGCCTCCAGCTTGTGGCAGGGCAGGTACACCAGGCCGTGCAAAACATCATGCCGATGGCTGGGCGAATGATGGCGATGGAAGCAAAAGCCGCGGCGCCGGGATTCTCGGAAGAAGCACTTTCCGAGTATCACCTCTACAGCGTCGAGCGGCCCGTCACGCTGCCGAATGACAGCAGCAAGCAGATTGCCTTTGTGCACGCGAGCGGCATCAACGTGCAGAAGACCTACCAGATCACCGGCCAGCAGTTCTATTTTTACAGTCCATACCAGGGCGGCGAGCCCGCGAAACAGCCTGTGGAGGCGCACCTGAAGTTCAAGAATTCTGAGGGCAATTCGCTGGGAGTTCCTTTGCCGGCGGGGACCGTCCGTGTCTACCAGGCGGACTCGAATGGCAGTGTGCAATTCGTCGGCGAAGACAGCATCTCCCACACGCCGAAAGGCGAAGACCTCAACCTCTACATCGGCAACGCTTTCGACGTAACGGCGGAAAGAAAGCAGACGGATTTTCAAAACCTGGGGCGTGATGTTTATGAATCGGCTTTCCAGATCACGATTCGTAATCACAAGAAAGGGGCCGTCACCGTTGATGTCAACGAACCTGTGAACGGAACATGGACCGTGCTGCAATCGAATTACAAGTATGAGAAGACCTCAGCGTTTTCGATCAGGTTTCGGGTGCCGGTGGAAGCCGATGGCCAGTCCGTTCTGAATTATCGCATCCGCGTCCACCGATAGCGCACAGCGTCGGAAGCGTTGGCACGCGTAGCGCCCATCGTTAGGTGGGCGCATGCCGAGTTGAAGCTCGGCATCTCACATCGGCACGGTTCGAAGACAAACCAGCAAGGGGGAGCAGTGCGAAGGGCGTCCGCGAAATTACAGGAGGTGCGGGTCCGAAATGCAAAATTCGAGGACGCCGGCTCCATCGCTGTTCTTTCCGGCCAGTTGGGCTATCCCTGCTCTGCCGCAACCGTGCGGCGCCGCCTGCGCAACCTGCTAGCCAACACCGATCATGCAATCTGGGTGGCGGAGAACAACAAGGGCGTGGCCGGCTGGATTCACGTTTTCGTCTACGAGTTGCTCGAGAGCGATCGCCAGGCGGAAATCGGCGGTCTGGTTATCGATCAAAACTTTCGCGGCCAGGGCGCGGGCAAAGCGCTTGTCGAACGCGCCGAACGGTGGGCGCAGGCCCGGCGACTCGACTCTGTCTACGTGCGCTCAAACGTTATTCGCAAAAAAGCGCACGCTTTTTACCAGAAGCAGGGCTACAAGATTGACAAGACTCAGCACGCTTTTCGGAAGGAGCTTCGGTAGCGTCGCGCACAGCCGTTTATGGTAAGCCGTTATTCCTCTCGCTCCGCGGGATCGGAATGACAGGCACCCTCGCGCGTTGTAAAAAGTTAAGCGGGACGCTGCTAGAGAATCAGCATGCAATCGCCGTAGCTGTAGAAGCGGTACTGCTGCTCGATGGCGTGCTGGTAGGCTCGGAAGATCAGGTCGCGCCCGGCAAACCCTGAGACCAGCATCAGCAGCGTCGATTTCGGCAGGTGGAAATTGGTGAGCAGGCCGCGAATTACCTGAAACCTGAACCCCGGCACGATGAACAGACCCGTTTCCCCGCGGCAAGCGACAATCTTACCTTTGTTCTGGAGCGCCACTGATTCGAGGGTGCGCACACTCGTTGTACCGACGGCGATCACGCGGCGCCCCTCTTCGAGAGTGCGGTTGACGCTGCCGGCGGCCGCATCTGAAATTTCGAACCATTCCATTTCCATCTTGTGATCTTCCACGCGCTCAGCCTGCACCGGTCGAAACGTTCCCGGCCCCACGTGCAGCGTGATTTCGCAGATTTCAATCTTCCGTGCCTGCAAAGCGTCAAGAATCCGCTGAGTGAAATGAAGGCCCGCTGTGGGCGCGGCCACCGCGCCGCGCACTCTGGCATAGACCGTCTGGTATGTATCACGGTCGGTAGCTTCATCAGGCCGGCCTACATAGGGCGGCAGAGGAACATGCCCCAGGCGGTCGATGGCGCCCGCCACGCTGCCCTTGCGCGCCCGCAGCAGTACTCTGCGCACTCCGTATTCGCCGCGCCCCACGACTTCCGCCTCAAGCTCTCCGCCGCCAAAAACCAGCACCTCGCCCGTGCGGATTTTGCGCCCCGGGTGCACCAATCCCTGCCACACCTCGCCTGACTCATTGCGCGTCAGCAGGAGTTCAACCTCCGCGGTCAGATGCTGGCGCGCGGCGGGATTGCCTTTGCCAATGGGCTGAGACCGCGTGCCTCGACGCCTTCCCAGCAACCGTGCAGGAAACACGCGCGTGTTGTTCACCACCAGCAGGTCGCCCGGGACCAGGACCTCCGGCAAGGAACGAAACGCGCAATCCGCGAAGGACTGCGCGGCGCGGTCCAGCAGCATCATTCGCGAGGCATCGCGCTCCCTCAAGGGCCGCTTGGCAATCAGGTCCTTCGGCAACTCATAATCAAATTCTTCAAGACGCATGCAGAAATTATTTTACGCCAAACGCCGTGTTCCTTAAGGCCCCTGTCAGCAGATAGTCGAATCGATCTCGCCGTGAGATTTGAATAATGGCTCCGCCATGGGCGTGATCGATCTGACGGCGTAGCGGCCGCTACTCCTCTCGACGGCCCACACCGCGCATCCGCGTACGGTGTGATAGAGTCTCTTCATGCCCGAAGCCGCCGTTACGCTTTCCCAGCGGGGGGTAGAGAGAATCTTCGCCGGCCACCCGTGGATTTATCGGAGCGATGTTACCGCCTCCCCGGATCTCGATGCCGGCAGCATCGTAAGCGTCCACGACCGACGCAAGCGGTTCCTCGGGCAGGCCCTTTACAGCAACAGCTCACAAATTGCCGTTCGTTTCCTGACGCGTGAAAAGCGTCCGATTGACCGCGCGTTCCTGGCCGAGCGAATCCAGGTGGCCGCGGATTATCGCCGGCAAGTGGTGCAGGACTCAGAGGCCTTCCGCCTGGTTGCCTCCGAGGGCGACGTTCTGCCGTCCCTGGTGATTGATCGCTACGGGGAATGCTTCGTCGTGCAGACGCTCAGCCAGGGCATGGAAAAGCTGAAGCCCGTCATCGCCGACATCTTAATGGAAAAGTTTTCACCGCGCGGAATCGTGGAACGAAATGACGTTGCCGTTCGCGCGCTGGAGGCGCTGGAACAGACGAAAGGCATCCTCGCCGGCGAGGCGCCCGAAGAAGTTATCGCTTCAATCAACGGCGTGCGCTTCGCTTTTAACCTGCTGGAGGGACAGAAGACGGGCGGTTTTCTTGACCAGCGGGAAAACCAGCGAGCGGCGCAAAATTATGCTTTCGGCCGGGCGCTCGACTGCTTTACTTACGCGGGCGGCTTCGCCCTTCATATCAGCCGTCGCTGCGACTCCGTTCTGGCCATCGATTCTTCCCAGGAGGCACTCCAGCTCGCCCAGCGGAACTCGGAACTGAACGGCATCTCGAACGTCGAGTGGAAGGAAGCCAATTGTTTCGATTTTCTCAAGGCCGCCGATCAATCTGGCGAACGCTTTGACGTTGTGGTGCTTGACCCTCCGGCTTTCGCGCGCCACCGGTCAAATCTCGATTCCGCTCTGCGCGGCTACAAGGAACTCAACCTACGCGGCCTGAAAATCCTGAACCCCGGCGGATATCTCATCACGTGCAGTTGCTCCTACCATGTGACGGAAGCGGACTTTCTGGAAGCCATCGCCAGCGCGGCCGTGGACGCCCACCGGACCGTCACAGTAGTCGAGCGCCGCACGCAGGGCCGCGACCATCCCATCCTGCTGACAGTTCCTGAAACTCTCTACCTGAAGTGTCTCATCCTTCGCGCGCTATGACCCAGTTCAGCGAACCGGGCGGGCTGTGAATTCGAGTAAAATACAAGCTGTGAATCCCTCTCGCTGCCTCGCCGTGATCTTTTTACTCGCGTTGTGCGGGATCTCGGGCCGGGCCGAGGACCTCAAACTGCTGGTCTCGGTCCAGCAACAGAGCATCGTCGCGCCCAATCCGGTGCGCGCGACGTTGCACTTCCACAATTCCGGCAGTCAGACGCTCTGGCTTTACCGGCCCGTCGTCAGCGAAATTCCGGGCGACCGGCTCGGTGTGATTGCGCCACGGCCCGGCGAACTCCGACCCGGTGAGGCATGGGGCGGGTCCCGGCTGGAAATTCACGTCACCCCGCAAAACGCGCCGGCTCAGGCAGGAGATCAAAACGCAACGACAGGCAGCGGGTTCGCCCTGGCTCCCGATGCTCTGCCCTATCCCAGACTCGTGCGACTTGCGCCAGGGGGAGATTACGAAGAGAGAGTCAACATCCATGTTGAGCCCGCTGAGATGAAAGCAGGTGCGGGCAATCAGCCAGCCTGGGGATCGTATCAATTTTTAGTGGTCTATTCCGCGGACTATTCGAATGCACGCTCGTTGTCCCGCAACATCGGCGCCAACCTCTGGCACGGCCAGGCAGCCAGCAACACGGCCACTTTTGAGCTGCGGCCGCCGGCGGGCCACGGCTCGATTGAGGGCACGGCAGTTGACTCCTTCCAGCGTCCCTATGGCGATGCCCTGGTGACTGTCAGCGACGATAGCGAAAACCTGCTCGATCAAGTCTTCACCGACGGCCAAGGCCAGTTCGCATTTAATCATCTGTCGCCGGGCAGCTACTGGCTGGCCGTGCGCTCGCCCAGCTCTGACCACGACACCTCCGTGTTCCGCCAGATCGAGGTGGGCGATACTGATTCGCCGGCGTCGGCTGACATCATGATGCTGCCGCTTGAACCCAATAGGCCCGACCGCCTGCTGCACAAGCCCGTGCTCTACCACATTATCGACAGCCAGGGCCATCCTGTGGCGAAGGGCAGGATTTCAGTTTTGTATTCGGCCGGAAATGTGGTGGAAAACCAGAAAGCGCAAACAGGTGACGACGGGTTTGCGGAGGTCAGCTTGATTCCCGGGTCGATTTATGTGACGCTCCAGACGGCGGGGTGCAAGAAAGAAGACCGGCGAACCGACGTGGCGCCCGGACCTGGAGTCGATGGATTCAAATTCACATACGACTGCGCCGGCGATTAATGCGTGCGGCGGAGCAAGCGGAGTATGAGTCACCGGTGCTGAAAGCGCCGGAAGCGATCTTCGAACCTGGTGTAGCGCATCAGAAATCCCCTGGCGTCTGGCAGAGCCTCTATTTGGAGCGCCACAGCTTGCTCTCGCTTTGCGCCGGGCGGGCCTGCTGGCGGCGCGCGGACCACGTTGTAAAGGAAAAAGCGGAGCCAAGCCGCCGCACTCCAAGGGCTCCGCCATTATTTGCAAACTGCTAAGCGCAGTGAGGTATCCGGAACAAAGCATCTCCGTGCGGGGCCTAAGTTTTCGCTTCGATCGTAGAATCTCATGCAAGAAGTTTTTCAATCTCTGAAATGCAGCGTGGTGATTCCGACCAGACGCCGGGCCGGCATACTGCGCGAAACGCTGGAATCCCTTTGTCAACAGACGGAGAAGGAATTCGAGGTCATCGTTGTTGTAGACGGCGAGGACCCGGAAACCCGCTTGCTTGCTGAGAGCTATAAGGCAGCTTTCCCTCTACGCTGGATTTTTGAGCCGGAACATAGGGGACAAGCTTCCGCCCGCAATTCAGGCGCAGCCGCGGCAGAATCCGAAATCGTGGTCTTCCTCGACGACGACACCCGGCCGGTCGAGGTCTGGGTCCACCACCACCTGAAGCATCACCGCGCAAACGCTGGCGAGAGCCAGATTGGCGTGCTCGGGAAAGTGGCCGACCTCCACGCCAGCCCGGCGCGCTCACGTACGGAACAGTATGTGCGTGAGTTGCGAAATCCTGTCCTTACCCGTTTTGAAGATTGCCTGAAAAACCAGTCGCTCGAATTCGGCAAACTCGCAGCCTTCGGGCTCAACACGTCTATTTCGCGGAGATTATTTTTCACCGTTGGCGGTTTTGATCCGAAGCTGAGTTCGCTTGACGAGGATACAGATCTCGGCGCGCGGCTTTACAACCACGGCGTCCGGTTCATTTTTGAGCGCGAAGCCCTGGTGCATCACCACGAAACAAAGAACCCTGTCGGCCAGCACTATGCCATTCTGCGTAGCGCCGGAAAGCTCGACGTTTATCGCAGGCGCGAAAAGAAACAGTGCAATGGGCGACTCGAACTGCTGGCGCAGATGCACTGCGGCAGCCCTTTGCGGAAGCTGGCGCACCGAACTGCGTGGCATATTCCGCAGGCGTTCCGAATTGCGGATTTGCTGGCCAGAAAGACGACCGATCTCACCGGCTCGCGGAGAAGCTTTCGGATTTGGCGCCGGGCCACCGCCGCGGAGTATTGGAAGGGTCTCCGCGCGGCGGGAGAGACCATCGATTCCCTGCGCGAATTGTATCCCTCGCGAACGCCGATCCTAATGCTGCACAGCGTCTCCACTCCAGCGGAACTGCGACTTAGGTCGCTTTACATATCGCCCGAGCGCTTCACACGGTTCATGGACTGGCTGAAATCCTCGGGTTATGCATCCGTTCTGCCCACTGACTGGTACAAGCGCACATCCAGCACACGCCGCGTGATTCTGACCTTCGATGATGCCTATGATGACTTCATGAGCAACGCTTTCCCTGTGCTTGCACGCCTACGTTTTTCGGCAACAGTGTTCGTGGTGGTAGACCGCATCGGAAAAACGAATGAGTGGGATGAATCCAGGGGCTTCAAGACGCGGCGACTGCTCTCGCTCGATCAGATCCGGGAACTGCATGGCCTGGGAGTACACTTCGGTTCGCACACGCTGACGCATGCCAGGTTGACCAGCGCATCCGATCGTGATCTCGAGCGAGAGGTGGCGGACTCGAAGCGCAAGCTCGAAGACCTGCTCGGCGCGGAGATTTCATGCTTTGCGTATCCCTGGGGCAATGCCGACATGCGCGTCCGCAGCGCAGTGGTACGCGCCGGATATAAAACGGCCCTGACGACAGAGGAAGGTCTGAACTGGTCGGAAGATCCGCTGGCGCTGAAACGCACAAACCTGGCCGAAGTTGATACTCTGCCGGAGTTCGCGTTCAAGCTGGCGACTGGCAGAGATTTGCGCCAGATGACCAAAGCATACCTGGTGAAAAAAGGGCTCTACCGCGGACCAGAACAACCCGTGCGGAACAAGGCGGGCAGCCAGCGGAGGGATGAAGCACAAGCATCCCAGGGTTCTGCGGGGGTCGTTGCGCCCCGCGCCTCGGGACCCGGTGAGTAATGTCATCTGACAACAAAATCATGGATGCCCGCGGAGAGCCTAAGCGAGAGCCGGGCCCGTCGGCGGCTTGCGTGAAATTCACGGTTGTTGTCCCGACGTACAACTATGCCCACTTGCTGCCCGACGCGCTGCGCGCGCTTGCCGCGCAGACACTGCCGGATTTTGAACTGCTAATCGTTGACGACGGCTCGACGGACAACACGCAAGAAGTCGTGGAGCAGTTTCTTCCAAAGTTCCAGGAATGCTGCTATTTAAAAAAGCTCAATGGCGGCCCTGCAGACGCCAGAAATTTTGGCGTGCAGAAAGCCCGGGGCACGCACATCGCGATTCTGGACGCCGATGACGTCTGGTCACCGCGTTGTCTGGAAACTGTTCGAAACCGGTTTGTGTCGAATCCAAGAACGGAGGTTGTGTTCTGTGATGGCATCCGCATCAGCGTTGACGGCCGAATCATTCGCCCGGTTTTTCCTCCCGGTCTAGCCCCGCTCGATGGACCCGTCAACTCCGCGGACGAACTGTTTACTCTATGTACCCACTTCCTGCCTTCCGGCATGGTGTTTCTGAAGTCGCTATATGACCGAATTGATCCTTTTGATGTTCGCTTCCGGCACGGCGACGATGTCGGGTGGGTGGTTCGGGCCGCCATGGACGGCGCTTGGTGTGCGCGAATCGATCAGAAACTGTTTCTCTACCGAATCCACGGCCGCAACCTGACGAATGATGCGCTCCCGTTTCTGGACACGTGGCTCAAGATCTACGAAGAGCAACTGAAGCAGAGTCGACTCGGCGCCGAATGCGAACGGCGGGCCAGAAGGTTCGCCCGCGATTATGCTCTGCGACTTCTCGGCAACTGCTCACCTGCGGAGGGAAGATCACTGCTTGCGCGCACCATTGATACCCTGTGCGGAGACTTGGCTCTTCGTTGCGCCTATCTATCGACCTACCTGGGATCGAGTTATGCATTCAGGCCGTTAAGATGGGTAAAACGATCGCTCCTGAAGCAAAAGCCCAGCACGCAGAAGATTGATCTCACGGCGCCGCCTGAAATAATCTTTCAGAGTCTATGAAGAACTGCGATGGCTTCACGCAGAGCGGTGGGTGCCGGGCATATCGGGGCCGTCCAGCAGGATCGGCTGGCGATCACGCGGCCTTGCCGGCCGAATCGATATGAAATTGTCAGTGGTGGTCTGCACATACAACTACGGACACCTTCTGCCGGACACACTTCGGACGCTTGCCGCGCAGAGCGTGCCGGACTTTGAACTCGTGATCGTTGACGACGGATCGACGGACAACACAGAAGATGTGGCGGAGCAGTTTCGCCCGCAGTTTCGGGAGCTGCGTTATTTGAAGAAAGCGCACTCAGGTCCGGCCGACAGCAGGAACACGGGAGCCCGCGCCGCGCGGGGCACGCACATCGCCTTTCTCGACGCCGATGACCTGTGGTCGCCGCAATACGTGAGCGAGATTGGACACGCGCTCAGCGCCCATCCGGAGGCCGAGTTGATTCTGTGCGAGGGAATTATTGTCCGCAGCGAGAACGGGATAATCACCGAGGCCGCATCGCATCGAAGCATTCCCAAGCTGTGCGGGTATGTCCATTCGCCGGACGAAATCTTCGGCATCGTGCAGGCATTTTCACCCTCTGGCATGGTGTTCTCAAAGGACGTGTACAACCGCGCCGGGCCTTTCGATGTCGAGACGTTCGGATGGTTCTCCGAAGACATTGATTGGATGTTCCGCGCGCTATCGGCAGGAGCATTTTGCGTCTGTCTGAAACAGAGGCTTTATCTTTACCGGCGCCACAGCGACAACCTGACCAATAAGGCTAGTGACTCCTTCCGATCGTGGCTCGCGCTCTACTCCGGGACGCTGAAACAGAGCCGGAAAAATCCGCGAATCGAGAGGCTGGCTAGGAGCGTCATCCGGTCGCGTGCGTTGCGATTTCTGCCGACGTGTTCGACGTCTGAAGGGAGAGAACTGCTGAAGCGGGCAATCGCGACGCTGGGCGGCGAACCCTTGATCAGGCTCTATTACTTTGGTACGTATGTCGGGCTGGTGAGCCTGTTGAAACTTCATAAGAGATTCAGACAGCTCTGGCGGGGCGCATTTCGAAAGAAACTGGCGATTGATCTGGGCTTATCTTCCGAATCGGTTTTTGTCGCAGTGAACGATCAGTTGCCGGAAGTTGTCGACGGGAGGATAGCTTCAGGCCGCCGGCCGGTTTGACCCATTCGCTTTCGACCTTGATCGCACGCGCTTGCATCCATTAGAATCTCGTATTCCGCGTAGCGCCTTGCCCAGCGGCCAGAGGTGAGCGACTTCTTCGGGCAAGTGGCTTGTTGGCGTCGTTTTGTTAATGGCTCCCTATGGATCATTTCAAGGAAGAGCATCCTTTTCTGCTGACCGGCCTCATCTTATTCGGCGGTTATGTTTTTCTCTATCTTAGCCTCTTTTCCTTGCCAGCGACCCCCTTTCGCTTTGCCGGGGGCGACGCTCCAACGTACCTCCTAAATGCCACGCGCATGCTGCGCGGGGAGGTGATTTACCGCGATTTCTTCCAGTTTACTCCGCCGGCAACCGAAGTATTTTACCTTCTGCTGCTCAAAATTGTCGGCGTCCGGGCGTGGATTCCGAACATCGTTCTAATCGGGCTGGGGCTCGGCATTGCATGGCTGTTAATCATAATTTCGAAGCATGTTATTCCCGGCCGCGCAGCTTATCTGCCTGCTGTACTCTTCCTTGTGGTTCCGTTCCGCAGTCGCCTTGATCCCACGCACCATTGGTTCAGCCTGTTTTTTGTGATGGGGGCGCTCGCCCTTCTCGTCGAGCATGCCTCTGCCTTGCGGCTGGTGGGAGCCGGAGCGCTCTGCGGAGTGGCCATGTGCTTTACCCAATCGACGGGACTGCCAGGCGAGATCGGCCTCGCGCTGTTTTTACTCTGGGCGGCATGGACACACCAGATGGATTGGGCGAATTTTCGCAGGGCACAAACCTACATCTGGGTGCCTTTTTGGGCCGTGATTATTCTGTTCAATGCCTATTTTATTATCCGTGCGGGTTTTTCTACTTTCGTGCATGACACAGTTGTGTTTGGCATTCGATACTGGCACTACGATTACTGGAACACGTTTCACGTCTATATGACCGATATGCCGACGTTTCATCCCTGGTACCGATGGCCCGCGCTCGCCATCTGGGCTTCCATTTACCTGCTGGTGCCGCTGATCTACATTCTGTTCTTCGTGCGCTACAGAGACGAGAAAGACGAAAGGCCTGAGGAGCCGTGGGACCGCCTGGTGCTGATCGCCATAATGGGAGCGATGCTTTTCCTCGGCGTGGTGGCGGCGCCTACATGGTTAAGGTTATGCGTTGCGGCCCCTCCCGGGATAATCCTCTTCGTCTGGTTCCTCGGCTCACGAGGACGCTTTATTTCCCTCCGCACCGGTGCCGTGTGGGTCATCTTCCTGGTGGTTGCCGTCGGTGAGGTTGGTGAACGATGGATGGTGCGCCATCAGGTGGTCAGGCTGCCCATTGGCCAAATGGCAGTGTTCAACCCGGTCCAGTACCAGGAAATCAGTTTCCTGCTTGACCATACAAAGCCAGGCGATTACTTCTTCGGAAGCCCGGCGCTCACCTATCTGCTCGATCTGCGCAATCCCTCGCCCATCCCCTGCGTGACCCCGTCCGACTATACGCGCCCACAGCAGGTCGAGGCAACCATCGACGCCCTCAAGAAATATCCGGTGAATTATGTTTATTGGGAGTCTATTTTCGACATGCCGCCCCAGGCCGGCGGGGGCGCCAATCACCTGGGCCCGCTGCGCGACTATCTGGCATCCCGCTACCTGATTGTGAAGACCGTCGAAGGCGACGACTATGCCCGGAGCTTCTGGGAAAAAGTCGGCATGTCTGCTCCGACTCCTCTTCGGCGACGCTTTGTTTCGCCGCCCCCGGGACCGACCGGAGAATCTACCACAGGCGCGGGTAGCAATAGCGGGTCGCAGGCGGCCCCGCTTGACACCCCGGCGCAGGCTCCTTAGACTCGCTTGCGCCTTCCGAATCTCTTTCTCTGTGTGTGCCGCCCGTTGCGGCGGACTCAGGTTCAAACGGCAAAGCAAGCGCGTTGCGGACAGCCGTGAATTCACAGCGAGGCGTGATTGGCATTTAGTTGGATCGACCTGGTAGTAGTAGTCGTTTACCTGGTAGCCGTCACGCTGCTGGGAGCCCGTTTCGGCAAACGCCAGAAGACACTGCACGATTACTTCCTGGGTGGACGGCAGCTTCCCTGGTGGGCCATCGCCCTGTCCGTGGTTTCCGCCGAGACCAGCATCCTTACGATCATCAGCACACCGGGTATCGCCTATGCGGGCGATATGGGTTTTCTCCAACTGGTCTTTGGATACCTGGTGGCGCGCGTGGTTGTCAGCTTTATCCTGATTCCGAAGTACTTTGCGGGCGAACTTTTCACTGCATATCAATTGATCGAACGCCGCTTTGGGCGTGGGCTCAAGGTCTTCACCGCAGCATTGTTTCTTGGCAGCCGCGCGCTGGCGGAGGGGGTGCGCGTCTTTGCCATCTCAATCGTCATCGAAGTGATTTTCAGGACCGGTGTGCTGACGGCCGTTCTCACAATCACGGTTCTAACGCTGTTTTACACGTTTGAAGGCGGGCTTACTGCAGTCATCTGGACCGACGTCACGCAGCTTTCCATTTACGTTGCCGGAACTGTCATCGCCTTGCTGCTGGCCGTCAAGGCCGTCCCGGGCGGCTGGGCGGAAGTGGCGCACCTCGCCGCCATTTCGGGAGGAAAATTCACCGTATTTCATTTCCAGTTCAACTGGCGCGAGCCATACCTGTTCTGGTCCGGCCTGATCGGTGGGACCTTCCTGACGAGCGCCAGCCACGGAACCGATCAACTGATCGTGCAGCGGCTGCTGGCAGCTCGCAACAAACGGCAGAGCCAGGGAGCGCTGCTGGCCAGCGGAGTGGTGATTCTGTTCCAATTTGCGCTGTTCCTGGCGGTGGGCGTGGTCCTGTTTGCCTTCTATCATTTCCATCCGCCGGCCCAACCTTTTACGCGTCCGGATAAAATCTATCCGACTTTCGTAATCACTCAGCTTCCGGTGGGGCTGGCTGGGTTATTGACCGCGGCCATCATCGCGGCGGCCATGGCAAACCTGAGCGCCGCATTTAATTCGCTGGCTTCCAGCTCAGTAGTGGATTTCTATCGCCCGTTCATTCGTCCCGATGCGGACCAGCAACATTACCTGCGAATCTCGCGTGCGCTGACGCTTTTCTGGGGGGCCGTGCTGATTCTGATTGCCATCGTCTCCCAGTATCTGCACGAGGGTGTGCTGGTGCTGGCGCTGACCATCGCTTCTATCCCATATGGGGCCATGTTAGGAATCTTTTTGCTGGGCGTTCTCACCAAACGGGCGACCTCGCGGGGTGCGTTGGTGGGCGCCATCCTGGGCTTAGCCGCTCTCATTCTGATCGTGATTGGAAAAGCATTCAGCGTCATCAATATTGCGTGGACGTGGTATGTGGTGATTGGAACTCTGTTGACCTTTTTTGGCGGGTGGATTGCCAGCGTAATGCTCGGGCCGCAACACCAGGCAAGAAAGTCCTGACAGTTCCCGCTGCTGCGTTCCGCATCTTGACTTAGTCGGAGCGCTGCTAGTACTCTCATCGGAACACCTAGTGCGAGGAAGCTGTTTGAAGCGATATGTGAACCGAACGCCGCTGCTGATTGCATTCCTGATTGTGGTGCTGCTCCCCGTAACGTTCCTAACCGCTCCCCCCAATTCGGGGCAGACCGACCACGCCGCTGTGGAGACCGGCGGGAGCGAGGCTGAAAAGGCCCAGGAGAATGCCGATCTGAGCCTGAAGGCAATGCGCCAGCGGGTGGCGGCTGCAAGGCCGGTTGCCATGTACTACACCACAGCCGGCACGTTTGGACTCAGTTCCATCGAACAGCACGCTTCGGACATGACCATTCTAGCGCCCCAATGTTTTTGGCTGGACCCGAACGGACGCGTCCAGGGCAGCATTCCCGCGGCCACGCTGGCGGCGGCCAGGCGGGCGGGTTTGCCGATCATGGCCCTGCTTTACAATCAGGACTTCAGCCGGCGGGTGGCTTCCCTGGTGCTGCGCAGCGGCTCTCTGCAGAAGGCTGTCATTAGCCAGCTTGCAGAGATTGCGAGGAAGGAAAATTTGCTGGGCTTCCAGCTCGACTTTGAAAACATTGATCCTGACGACATTAATCTGTATAACCGCTTTGTCGAGAACGCCGCAGAAGAGTTTCACCGGCAGGGGCGAATGTTGAGCGTCGCCGTCGTCCCGCGCTTCCTGGATTCCGCCCCCGGCCAGTGGGCGGCGGCTTACGATTATCCGGCGCTCGCCAACGCAGTGGACTTCCTGACCCTGATGGCCTATGACAACTCCGGCCGCCTCGGCCAGCCCGGTCCCATCGCTGGTTACAACTGGGTTCGGAAGGCGCTTGAGTATGCCAGCAGGCGCGCCCCCGCGGACAAGCTCCTGCTGGGTATCGCCCTCTACGGCCGTGAATGGAGCGATGACGGGCGCACTGTGCAGGCGCGAACCATGCCTTACCCGGAGACACAGGCCCTGCTTAGCCGCCTCTCACTCACACCGCGATGGGACGGAAGCCAGCGTTCTCCGTGGTTCGAATTCCGGACCAGCGGCACGTCCAACAGCGTATGGTATGAGAATGCCCGGAGCATTCAGGAAAAGCTCGGGCTGCTGGAACAGTACCGTCTGCGCGGGTTTGCCGCATGGCGTCTGGGAATGGAAGACCCGGGCATCTGGTCAATGGTGACAGCGATGCGCGACAGCCAGGCTCAAACTACGAAAAGCCCTCGCACCACCGTTTTTTGACCGGGCCTGCACGAGCATGGCCGCGTTCGTCACTTGCAGCCTTCAATTCGGTCGAGGTCCGCTTCGCCCCAACGTGACTCGGCCAGCCCGGATGAGTCTGCAAGATCTGAAAGATCGTTTATGAGGAAAATTCGGTTCCGGCGTTCGTCTCTGTTTGCCGTCATCGCTGCTGCCGTGATTGCGTACGGCTACTTTTCAGGGTCCGCGCCGCAGGAGTCTGCCGGTGGACGCGCTGTAGCTCCGGTTGCCGTTCCCGGCCAGTCCTCCATCGAGGGTCCATATTTCTCCGACCGCGACCGTGTTGCCGACCGCATCATCGCCGCCATCAACCATACTCAGCACACCCTGGATATTGCTGTGTACAGTATTACGCAGCCCGACGTTGCCGCCGCCATCGAAGCAGCACACCGGCGAGGAGTGCGGGTTCGAATCGTCACCGACGCAGCGCAGGCTTTCGATCGGCATTCGGAGACTGGATATCTCAAGTCCGCAGGGATTCCCATCCGGCTGAGCGGGGGTTTCCGGGGAGCACGTTCGCTGATGCACAACAAGTTCGCAGTTTTCGATGGAGAAGTTGCTGAAACGGGAAGTTACAACTGGACCACCAGCGCCACCAGCTATAACTTCGAAAACGCATTATTTATTCGCGATGCTAAACTCTCAGCCCGGTACGAGGAGGAGTTTGAACACCTCTGGGCGCAGGCCCGGTGAAGCCGGACGCCCGTGGTATTCGCGGCGAATCACCGGGAAGCAGAACTACTTCTTCTGAAGGGCCGGCAGGATGTACTTGGTGATCAGCATGTCGTAATCCTGTCGGGCATCATCCGTGATGGCAACCGGTGCCAGCGGCCCGGTTGACGACGCCCGCAGGTAGAGATCACCGGTCTCGCCTAATTCTCCCGGATTGATCTTTTCATACTGGGCGCTGTCGGCTTCTCCAAAGTCAAAGACCTGTTTGGCGTCGTAGGTTTTCATCTGGGCCGGGGTCAGTTCCCCCACACTCCGAACGTAAATCCGCAAGCGACCAAAAAAGCGGTCTTTGTCATAATCAACGCGAATAACCCGCTGAAGTTCGTTCGACGGGTCCAGTGGATCGGGATAAAGATTCGCCAGCAAATAATAGTCCGTCAGCTTGCCCGCTGAACTGTCATTCAACAGTTGATAGAGCTTGTAGGTAGGATCGTCCGGATTGACTGATTCGTGCTTCTTTTTTGCCCAGGCAGATGAGGCCGCAATAATAAGCAGGCTTATGGCGGCCAGGGCGGCGGCCATATAGTTCTTCCTTTTCACTTCACCCTCCCCCGTCCCGGATGGCTGTCGATGAACTTTAACGCGGACGGCTGTAGCGTAGGACAAGAGCATATCACGATTTTTTGCAGGGTCAATACCAGCATTCACCCTATCGCTCCAAGTAATTCGCCTGATATGCGCTTGGTGGATTATCCGCCTGAGGCTGGCGTCGTTCCACAACCGTCACATGGCACACGAACCTGCTACAATCTTCGATGTTCATCGTCGTTAATGCGCGTTCACGGCTGCTGTGCTTAAGAGGTAAAAGATGCTCGCTGAATTGGCTGCCGCTCTTCTTGTCGTGATGGCCACTCCGGGAATTTTGCGATGCCGAGCCCAGGCCCCTGTGACACAACCCGAGCAGGTGGTTGACCAGGTCTGGCAGACGGTCGACCAGAAGTTTATTGATCCGAATTTTAACCACCACGACTGGAGACGAATCCACCATGAGTTGCAAACCAGGCGGTATACAAGCTGGACGCAGGCATATGCTGCAATCAGGTCAATGTTGCAGCTTCTTGGGGAGCCGCAAACACGCCTCCTCGATCCCGCAGAGTTTGCCGGCTTGGCTCAGGAATTTACGGGAGAAGTGGGCGGCATCGGCCTGGTCGATATCTGGTCGGCTGTGAATCACACGACGGGTGGGCTCGATATCCTACACCTCGTCGCCGGTTCTCCCGCGTGCAAATCCGGATTGCGATCTCAAGATCGGATCGAAGCAGTTGATGGAAACCCTACCAGGAATCTTTCTGCGGACGAGGTCCTGATGCACACCCGAGGACCGGTCGGCACACCGGTCCGCCTGAAGATGCTGCGCGGCAACCAGCACTTTGAGATAGGCGTGGTGCCTGAGGCCCTTACGTCTCATACGGTGCACGCGCTTGTCATAGGGGACCACGACAAGCCGATGGGGTACATTGCTCTGGCGCAATTTGGCCAGAAATCTGCACAGGAGATGCGAGACGCGATAGCGGGTTTACAGGCCAAAAATGCCCAGGGTTTCGTCCTGGATTTGCGCAACAACCCGGGAGGTTTTGTTCCCGCAAGCAGAGACATAGCGGGGTATTTTCTCGGCAAAGGGAAACTGGTTTACTACTCCTTCGATCAGCGCGGGACGAGGACAGCATGGCGAACGGCGACATCTCTCATGACCGACAAGCCTCTGGTTGTGATTGTCAATCGTGCGACCGCGAGCGCCGCCGAAATGCTGGCAGGAGCGCTCACAGACAATGAGCGCGCAAAGTTGGTGGGGACCACCACGTTCGGCCAGGGAATGATCCACGAAGTGCGACCGCTGCCGGATGGCTCTGGGTTGGTAATTGCGGTTGGCCGATTCGAAACTCCCGCGGGCAGAGTAGTCGAGCATGAGGGAATTACTCCGGACGATGATGTGAAGAGTGATGAGAGGGAGTCGTGCAAGAATTGGCCGCCAATCGATCGCCAATACGAAGAAGCGATAAAAATTCTTCAACAATCGATCGCTGGATTTCCGAACCCCGTCCGGCCAGCCAACTCGGGCCAGCCTGAGATGATGATAACCCGGCCAACTTGAGCCTGCGGCAAACTTGAATTCGCGCTAAGATTCAGGCCGTCCGTAGATCAGGTACTTGGCGCGCAGCATTCGGAACTTCATCAGAGGCTCTTGCCACAAGTACTCTATTCGAGTTGGATCAAAGTTGTTCCCGATGTCGTCCACCACCCATCGCGCGCCGATCAGGGGAAGTGTTTTATCCAGCTCGAATTTCCTCGGGAAAAGCTGGTGAAGGGCGGAAGCCAGTTCGACGCCCAGTTCCGTCGGGTCGAGCGCCTGCCGGTCCACCAGATACATCTGCACTCCGTGGCACACCTGCCCCGTGAACTTGCTGCTCTTTGGCGTGAAGTCCACCGGAAGGAACCGCACACCCTGAATGTCGCGGGAGTTCAGGTAAGTCGCCAGCCACTTTCCATCAATCCAGGGCGCTCCCAGCAGCTCAAATGGCGTATCGGTGCCGCGGCCCACGCTGATGTTGGCTCCCTCAACCATACCGACTCCGGGATAAAGAATGGTTTCGGTCAGCGAGCGTAGGTTGGGCGAAGGATTCATCCATTCGAGCCCCGTTTCGTCGAGCCAGTCAGTACGCTCCCAGCCCTGCATTTTGATGACGTGAAGGTTCGCGCCCAGGCGCCCTTCGTTGTTAAACATTTCAGCCAGTTCGCCCATCGTCATGCCGTAGCGAACGGGCAGCGGGTAGTAGCCGACGAATGATCGCAAGTCCGAGTCGAGGATCGGCCCCTCTACAATCGATCCTCCAATCGGGTTGGGGCGATCCAGAACGTAGAAAGCCAGGTGGTTTTTCGCCGCCTCTTCCATGGCATACGCCATGGTTGTGATGTAAGTGTAAAAGCGCACGCCGACATCCTGGATGTCAAACACCAGGGCGTCCAGCCCCTGGAGCATTTGGGCGGTGGGCCGGCGCGACTCGCCATAAAGGCTGTAGACCCGAAGCCCGGTGACCGGCTCCCTGGTGGAGGCCACGGCGCTGTCCTCCCTGCCCCAGAGGCCGTGCTCGGGACTGAAGATAGCCTTCAGTTGGACGCCGGGCGCGTGGTTGAGCAGATCAATAGTCCGCTTGCCTTCGGAGTCGACACCTGTCTCGTTGGTGATGAGGCCGACGCGCAGGCCTTTCAGCGGCGAGAAGTCCTCATCCTCCAGAACGTCGATTCCCGTGCGCACGCTCCCGTTCCGCAAACCGCTGACCCTGTAACTCCGCATCAAGTCGTAATAGCCTGTGAGCGACCGGTGGGAGGCCAGAACCTGCCGAGCTGATACGGGACCCAGCGCCGCCGCAATCGCCGTGTCTACCATCGAACGGAGCGCCACCACGTCGCCCCTCCCGTTCGGATGCACGCGGTTGGCAAGGAAGACCACGTAAGTGCGCGTAACGGGATCAATCCAGAGCGAAGGCCCGGTGAAGCCGGTGTGGCCAAACGATCCGACCGGAAAAAGCTCGCCGCGATTGGAAGAGAAAGGTGAAGCAATGTCCCAGCCCAGCCCGCGCACCGCCATCTTGTCAACCGGCGATTGCGGCGTCGTCATCTTTTCCACGGTCAGGCGATTGAGAATGCGCACGCCATGATAGATTCCACCGTTCAAAAGCATCTGGCAGAAAATCGAAAGATCGCGGGCATTAGAAAACAGGCCGGCATGTCCCGCCACGCCGCCCATCCGCCGGGCCGTGGGATCGTGAACTTCACCCCACAAGATGGGTCCTGTGCCGCCGTCAACGTGCTGAGTAGGGGCGATGCGATAACGCAACGTGGCGGGAGGTATGAACATGCTGCTGGTCATCCCCAGGGGCTTGAAAATGTGCCGATCGCAGTAGACGTTAAGCGGCTCGCCGGAAATGCGATGGACAAGCTCTCCCAGCGTTTCGAAGTTGATGTCGCTGTACAGGAAACGGGTTCCGGGCGGCATGATGGGAGCGGTATCGACGATCATCTTCATCGCCGTATCGTAGCCGGACCAGTCATCGCTCAGGTCCAGATCAGGCGGCAGCCCGGAATAATGGGTCATGAGTTCGCGCACGGTTATGTCCTGCTTGCCGTTGGCCGCAAACTCTGGCCAGTACTCGGATACGGGATCGTCCAGCCGGATTTTGCCCTGCTCGAACAACTGCATAATGGCCGTGGTGGTAGCCACAATTTTGGTGCAGGATGCCATGTCAAACATCGTGTCCATGTACATCGGGAGTTTTCTCGGGACTAGCTCGCGATAACCAATAGCCCGCCGGTAAACCACGGCGCCGTCGTGGCCCACCAGAATGACAGCCCCGGGCGTCTTCCCCTCGTGCATGGCCTTTTCAACCACCTCGGGCAACTGCTTGAGACGGGCCGCGATAGCCGTCGAGCTGGTCGCAGGGACGCGACGACGGACCTGTGCGGCGTTGACGGCAGGCACTACAAGCGCCACAGACAAGAGAAGGACTTTGAAATCACGAATCAATTGCATTCCACACTCCCAGATAATTTATTTATCCGAGCAGAGCATTTTGCTATAGACTCAGGGGTTCGTGTCAATCAAAGATTGAATTTTGGGCATTGGCACGGTGTGGGAGGCGAACAATTGCGGCTGATGTTACCGGGCAGCGCCGCGTCCGAGGATTCAACTTCAGTGATCCTGCAGATCGCCTGAAATGAAGCGTCAATCAAAAGAGCGTGTCACGGAAAGGAAGAATCCCGCAGCAGATTCCCTCAACTCCGAAAACACACGCGAAATTCTGGCCTTGATGAATCGCGAAGACCGCAAGGTTGCCGTCGCGGTCTGCCAAGTGTTGCCGCAAATCATCCGCGCGGTTGACCTCGCCGCCAGCGCGTTGGCAAATGGAGGACGGCTGGTGTATCTGGGGGCTGGGACGAGCGGCCGGCTTGGGGTGCTGGATGCATCGGAGTGCCGCCCAACCTTTGGCACCGACAAGGTGATGGGCATTCTGGCAGGCGGCCCAGGTGCAATGTTCAAGGCTGGCGAAGGCGTTGAAGATGATCGCGCCAGTGTGCGAAGGGACCTCAAACGCATTCGCCTGAGCAAAAGAGACGTCCTGGTGGGAATCGCAGCGAGCGGACGTACGCCTTATACGCTCGAAGGGCTGCGCTATGCGAAACAGCAGGGGGCTGCAAGAATAGGCGTAACTGCCAATCCCGGTTCACCCATGCACGGGCTTGTAGATGTTGAAATTGCGGTTAACGTCGGCCCCGAGGTGATTGCAGGCTCAACCCGCCTAAAGGCAGGAACGGCGCAAAAACTCGTCCTGAATATGCTTTCCACCGCCACAATGGTGAAGCTGGGACGTGTTTTCTCAGGGCTGATGATCCACATGGAGATGAAGAATGAAAAGCTCCACGAACGCGGGCGCTCCATCGTGGTCAAAGCCACGGGTGTCGACGACGCAGCGGCCGCGCGCGCGATAAAGTCGGCAGGATCAAATCTTCCCGCAGCCATGCTGATGATCTGGAAAAACATCTCCAGGAGTGAGGCCCTCCGCATTCTCAAGCAAGAACCCAACACGGCTCTTGCGCTTCGCAAGGCACGCGCAGAATATCTTGAGGAGCAGGCACGCGCCGGTCGTAAACGATCCCCGAGGGGGCGATCATGAAGGCCGTAAAAGCCATTATCGCCGGTACGATATATACTCCGGCGGAAGAGATCCACAATGGCGTAATCCTGGTTGAAGGGCACCGGATCGCAAAGGTGGGGCCGCGCGAGCAGGTGAAGATCCCGCAGGATGCGGCGGTGATCGACTATCAGGACCGCACGGTCGTTCCGGGATTCATCGACATCCACATCCACGGCGCTGTGGGTTACGACCTGATGGAGGCCACTCCCGAAGCCGTTGCTGCAGTGGGAAAATACTTGGCGCGCCACGGAACGACGTCCTATGCAGCTACCACGGTGGCAGCCAGCCTCGACAGAACGCTGAATGCAGCCAAAGGCCTGAGTGAAATCATCCGGACCTCCAACAGTTCCCACGTGGTCTCAGACAACATAGCCGGAGCCCAGCCGGTGTGCATCCATCTCGAGGGTCCGTTCCTGAACACCAAGCGACGTGGCGCGCATCCAGCATCACAGATCCAGAAGCCTTCCACCGAACTGCTGGCGAAATTTCTGGATGCCGCCGATGGCACGGTACGCCTGCTGACCTTGGCGCCGGAACTTGAAGGAGCTCTCACGCTCCTCGAATTTGCGCGAAGCAAAGGACTAAGAGTCGGTATCGGCCACTCCAACGCCACTTATGAGGAAGCCGAGCGCGCCATCGAAGCCGGGGCCACCCATGCGGTTCATTTCTTCAACGCCATGCGCCCGTTTATGCACCGCGATTCCGGAATCATTGGCGCTGTGCTGACGGACGACCGCGTCAGCGCGGAACTGATCTGTGATGGTATTCACGTGGAACCCACAGCCATTCGCGTGCTGGTGAGGTCAAAAGGAGTTGAGCGGCTGATCCTGGTGAGCGACAGCCTGAGTGGTGCCGGCATGCCCGACGGCAACTATCGCCTGGGAAACTTTACGGTACACGTGGCAGGCGGCGTGTGCCGAACAGTCGAGGGCAACCTGGCGGGCAGCACCATCATGCTCGATGCCGCGTTGCGCAATCTCTCAGCGTATACCAGACTCAGTTACAAGGAATGCCTGCCGTGCGTAACCAGCAATCCGGCCCGCATTCTGGGACTCGAAAACCAGAAAGGCGCGATTGCGGCCAGGGCGGACGCGGATATGGCTGTCCTCGACCAGCAGTTTTATGTGACGCAAACATACGTTCGGGGCCGGCCCGTGCTCTAGATCACCCCATGGATGTCTGGAAGGGATATGGATAAGTTCCTGATTACCGGAGGCCGTCCACTGGAAGGTGAAGTAACCATCAGTGGTGCGAAGAACGCCGCGCTTCCCGCCATGGCGGCAGCACTGCTGACGGAGGACCGGGTGACCCTCCGCAACGTGCCGCGGGTTCGTGATATCGGGACCATGCGCAGCCTGATGGACGAACTGGGCGTGGACTCGTCCGTCACTCATGAGGAACACGGCAACCGGATTGAAATTGAGACACGCCGTTTGCTGAACCCTATGGCGCCCTATGAGCTGGTCAAACAGATGCGCGCCTCCATTCTGGTCTTGGGTCCCTTGGTGGCTCGCTTTGGGCACGCGCGCGTTTCATTGCCGGGCGGATGCGCCATTGGAGCGCGTCCCGTCAATCTTCACATCAGAGGCCTGGAAAAGCTGGGCGCATCGATCCAGATCGAGCACGGTTACATCGAAGCTCGTGCTGACCGGCTGCGAGGCGCTGCCTTCACTTTTGATACGGTTTCCGTCACCGGAACTGAAAACCTGATGATGGCGTCCGTGCTCGGAGATGGTGAAACGCTGCTTCAAAACGCTGCAAGCGAGCCGGAGGTGGTTAATCTCGCCGATTTATTGATCAAGATGGGAGCCAGGATTGAGGGTGCGGGAACCGACGAAATTCGTATTCGCGGAGTGGACCGGTTGCACGGCACCGACCACGAGATCATCCCCGACCGGATTGAGGCCGGCACGTTCCTGGCGGCAGCTGCCATCACCGGAGGTCACCTACTGCTCGGCCGGGTCAATCCCTCCCATCTCACTGCGGTCACCAATAAACTCTGCGAAGCCGGAGCTCAAATTCGCGAGCTCGGCCCCGAAAAACTGGAAGTCTCGGCAAGCCCGTCAATTCAGGCTATTGACATGACAACGAAGGAGTACCCGGGCTTTGCCACAGACATGCAGGCACAATACATGGCGCTGATGACCCAAGCGCAGGGATCTTCCCTCATTACCGAAACGATCTTCGAAAACCGTTTTCTTCACGCCTTGGAACTGTTGCGGATGGGCGCCGACATCACGGTGGACGGCCGCCGAGCCGTGGTTCGGGGCAAAACACCCCTGAGCGGGGCCAAGGTGCAGGCGTCCGACCTTCGCGCCAGTGCGTCTTTGGTGCTGGCGGGGCTCGCCGCGCAAGGTGAAACCCTCATCGATCGCGTCTACCACATCGATCGCGGGTACGAGAGGATCGAGGAAAAGCTCATTCACCTCGGGGCAAGAATCAAGCGCGTTTTTGAATAGCTCCGTGATTCTCATTCCCGTTTGGAACAGATTTGCAGGCGCGCCTGCCCCCTAGCCCCAGCTTTCAGAGGCTATTCACGCACCCAGGCCGGGCTGAACGTGTGCGAGGTCAGTCTTAAGCCGATCCAGGAAGCGATTTGCGTTGGCAAGCTGTTTCGATACCTGGCTGGGTGCCGTTCCCCCTATGGTGTTCTTCTTCTGAACTGAGAGTTCGGCTGAGACGGCGATGTTGGCCAGCGCCTTGTTCCACGAGGGAATAATGCGCCGCCCTTCATCGAGCGTAAGGTCGCCGAACGTCTTGTTGTGGTCCACGCAGTACCTGACGAGCTTTCCGACTTCTTCATGCGCCTGTGCAAAGGCGGTACCTTGACGGACCAGAGCGTCTGCAATCTCCGTGGCAGTCAGAAAACCGAGCGAAGTAGCCTCCCGCATTCTTTCAGCCCGGACCGTTAACGCTCCCACAACTCGTCCGGCGAGAATCAGGCAATCCGAGGTGGTGTCAACGGCGCCAAACAGCACCTCTTTATCCTCCTGGAGGTCGCGATCGTATGCCATAGGAAGGCCCTTCAGCAAGGAGAGCATGGACGTCAGTCCGCCCAGAACCCGCGCCGACTTGCCCCGAATCAGTTCCAGTGTGTCGGCATTCTTCTTCTGAGGCATGAGGCTGCTGCCCGTGGCGTAGGCGTCATGAAATTCCACGAAGCCCATGGCAGGAGTCGAGTAGATGATGAAATCTTCCGCTAACCGGCTGAGATGAATCAGAATCATCGAGCACGCGAACAGCAGGTCACAGACAAAATCGCGGTCGGAAGTTACGTCCAGGCTGTTGCGCGCCACGCGGGCAAATCCCAGCTCGCGCGCCAACCACGCGCGGTTAATGGGAAAGGCGGCGCCGGCCAGCGCGCCCGCGCCCATGGGAAGTTCGTCCACGCGGCGGTAACATTCCTGCAGGCGCGCGACGTCGCGCATCAGCATTTCAAAGTAGGCCAGAAGATAATGCGCGAACAGGACCGGCTGTGCAGGCTGCAGGTGTGTATAGCCAGGCAGGATCACTCGCTTATTAGCCCGTGCCTGACGAAGCAGCGATTCCAGGACACCTGCCGCATTCCTCCGAAGCTGGTGAATGGCATCCTTCGCATACATCCGCGTCTCTGTGGCGACAAGATCGTTGCGGCTGCGTCCCGTGCGCAGTTTCCCAGCCAGAGGGCCGATGTTTTGCTCGAGCCGGGCCTCGACCCAGCTATGGACGTCTTCGCTCTCCTGCTTTGCGGCCCAGCGAGGATTCTGCTTGACGTAGCGGGCAATCGAATCCAGTCCGCGCGTCAAAGCAGAAACCTCGTTCCGGGTCAGCACCCGCACTCGCCCAAGTTCGCGGACGTACGCCAAGTTAACGCGCAGGTCGTAGGCGATCAGCCGCCGATCAACGGAGAACGACTCCGAGAATTTTTCGAACAGCGGATCGCGCCTGCCTTCAAACCGCCCGCCCCAGAGTTTCATTTCGTTCCCCGTGACGAACGTTTCGAAGCGGTCTCCTCCCCGCCCCGCAATGTCAGCGCCGCCAGTTTGGTGGGAAGCCCCAGGATGTTGATGAAACCCTCGGCATCCTTCTGGTTGTAATCGGCACCCATGGTGAAGGCTGCCACGCTGGGGTTGTAGAGCGAGTAGGGCGAATGGCGTTCGAGAACCCGTACGTTGCCCTTGTAGAGTCCCAGAGTGACTTCACCCGTCACGTTCCGCTGAGTTGTGTCCACAAAACTTTGCAGGGCTTCGCGAAGCGGAGTGAACCACTGGCCGTAATAGACGAGTTCCGCATAGCGGAGTGCCACATGCTGTTTGTAGTGGAAGGTCTCGCGGTCAAGGCACAGAGCGTCCAGCTCGTGGTGGGCTGCATGGAGCACCTCTCCGGCGGGCGTTTCATAAGCTCCGTGAGACTTCATGCCCACCAGCCGGTTCTCCACGAGGTCCGTGCGGCCTACGCCATTTTTGCCGGCAATTTGGTTCAGCTTTTCCATCAGGGGAATCGGTCCAAGCTTCCTGCCGTCCACTGAAATGGGCGCGCCCGCTTTGAAACCGATGGTCACCTTTGTCTCGCGATCAGGAGCACGCATCGGGCTGACGGTCAGTTTCCAGGCGTCCTCAGGAGGCTCGCCCAGCACGGTCTCAAGCGGGCCGCCTTCATGGCTCAAATGCCAGAGGTTTTCGTCCCGGCTGTAAAGATCCTTTTTGGTGACAGGCACGGGAATCTTGTGTTTTTGCGCATACTCCAGCGCGTCCTCACGCGAAACAATCGACCACTCGCGCCACGGCGCAATGACCCGCAGGTTGGGAGCGAGTGCCTTGAAGGTTAGCTCAAACCGAACCTGGTCGTTCCCTTTGCCCGTGCAGCCGTGCGCCAGGGCGTCTGCATCGGTTTGAAGCGCGATTTCCACCTGCCGCTTGGCCAGGATGGGGCGCGCGAGCGAGGTCCCCAGCAGATATTTGCCCTCATAAATGGCGCCGGCCTGCAATGCTTTCCATAAGTAGCCGGAAATAAATTCCTCGCGCAGATCTTCTACAAAAACCTGAGAGGCGCCGCTCTTCAGCGCCTTCGCGTGTAACGCCATGTAGTCGTCGCCCTGCCCGACATCACCGACCATAGCGATTACTTCACAGCCGTAGTTCTCTCGCAGCCAGGGAATGATAATGGAAGTATCCAACCCTCCGGAATATGCAAGGACAACCTTTTTGATTTTTTCCGATGAATTTCCTGACACTTTCATGCTTTCCTTTCGCTTATGTGTTTTTCATGTTTAGACGTGCAAATCCGGCGGCAAGGGCCGCCGCTCTTCACGGTCCAACAAGGTCGAGGATTTTTTTTCGAATACGCGCGGCTTGCTGACTGCTGCCCGTCGCAATAAAGATCGTATCGTCTCCAGCCACAGTGCCCACAACTTCAGGCCACTGCTCGGAATCCAGGGCCGCCGCCACCGAGTGTGCATTCCCCGGGTGGGTTTTGATCACAACCAGGTTGCAGGCCTTGCGCACCTCCCACAGAAATTCCTTCAGGATGACCGGCAGTGCCGGCTGAGGCAGCTTGAGCGATGCCGGAGGCCCCGGCATACGATAGCCGGTCCGGGTCTTGATCAGACCCAGTTCTTCGATGTCGCGCGAAACGGTGGCCTGCGTCACCTCGATGCCACGGCGGGAGAGCTTTTCACACAACTCCCCCTGGGTCGCGACGGGCTCCCTTCTGAGCAAATCCAGGATTTGAGTACGGCGGTAAAGCTTGTCCATGCAAATTTATGCAACCGATTTATAAATACTCTAGATAACGAATTTTGGCAAGCGTTACAGAAAGAAGTTGTCAGTTCTGCACCCCGTCCAGTATCATACTTGTGCGGGGTGGAGCAGTCTGGTAGCTCGTTGGGCTCATAACCCAAAGGTCGCTGGTTCAAATCCAGCCCCCGCAACCAAACCCACTCCAATGCTCCGTGTCAGCGGCAAGGATTACAGCGTCCACGTGCTCTGAAGTTCCGTGGCCCGGCTATTTGTCAATCCACTTGCCGCGGCCCAATGACTGCCGCTCGTTCGCGCCGAACCAAATATAATAAATACTAATGGACGATCACATATTGGTGCTCAACGTAGGCTCATCGAGCCTGAAGTTTTGCGTTTTCCTGCTGCGGGACAAAAAACATTGGGAGATCATTGCGCGTGGCCAGATTGAGGACCTAGGGACATCACCACGGCTAATCGCGAAGGATGGCCAGGGCGATCTGCTTGCCGACGGAAATCTGGATGCCGGGGTCCGAGACGGGCATTCCGCCATTGATTCTCTGGTTGGCCTCGTCCAGTCCAAATGGGGCGCATCGAGAGTCGTGGGTGTAGGCCATCGCGTTGTTCATGGCGGTGCCCGGTTTGAGCGACCCGTCGTGGTGACGCGCCAAATCCTGCAAGAGCTCCATAAGCTTGTACCGCTTGCCCCATTGCACCAGCCGCACAACCTCGCGGCCATCGAGGCAATCGCTGAGCGGTTGCCCGGCATACCGCAGGTCGCCTGTTTCGACACCAGCTTTCACCTGCGCAAGCCGGAGGTTGCAAAGCTCATTCCACTTCCCAGAGAAATCTGCCACTCGGGGCTGCAGCGCTATGGCTTCCATGGATTGTCCTACGAATACATTGCTTCCGTTTTGCCGGAGATGGCTCCGGAAATTGCCACGGCTCGCGTCATCGTGGGACATCTCGGGAACGGGGCGAGCCTGTGCGCGATGCGAGGCGGCAAGAGTATCGACAATACTTTCGGATTCACGGCGCTCGATGGGCTTTGCATGGGAACAAGGCCAGGTTCGCTGGACCCAGGCGTTGTATTGTACCTGTTCCAGACCCTGGGATTCGCTGCCGAAGAAGTTGAGAGGATACTCTACGAGAAATCCGGCCTGCTCGCGATTTCAGGCGTTAGCAACGACATGCGCGACCTTCTGGCGTCGAGCGAGCCAGCGGCCCATCTGGCCGTGGCCTACTTCGTGTACCGGGCGGCGAAGGAAATCGGTGCTATGGCTGCCGTCCTGGGTGGCATCGATGGACTGGTCTTCACCGCCGGCATCGGCGAGAATTCAGCGGAGATCCGGCGACAAATTTGCGGAGCTTCGTCATGGCTGGGCGCGGAACTCGACCAACAGGCGAATGAGAGTGGGGCGCCTCGAATCTCCACTCCACAAAGCAAAGTCTCCCTCTGGGTAATTCCGACGAATGAGGAACTGATGATCGCGAGGCATACGGGTTCATTGCTCGGCTTGATTTAGTAGCATTTCGAAACGGGAAGGTTAGACCGGCCACGGCTTGGAGCAAACTGATTCGATCTGCGAACACTCGCCATGGAAAGCATTCGTGACAATTTCCGCCGATTACACCAGCAGACCTTGGCGTTGAGTTACTTTCAGTTGGCTCCGGAATTCCCGGCAGATTTCCCGCCGGTCGGCGTAAGAGAGCGCGGCCAGAGCCTCAGCAGGCGTGGGGTAGCGGTCGGCAAGATGATACTTACCACTGAGCAGAACCGTGACAGAGATCAGCCCCAGTATTTCCTCGTCTCTCGGTTCGCGATCTGAAAAATAGGCGGCGAACCCCTGTCTGTCTCTGGAGGAATTCTCCACCAAGGTCCGTGCCTGCCGGATGAAATAGTCTCTGATTCTCTTGCCTGGCATAAATACCCGTCAAGCGCTGCAAAGCGCCTCGGCACCGCCAGCGACGGAAAAACCCGCCGGAGGAAGGGCCGCAAGGTCGGTGCTGCTGAGCTGCGGCGCCCCGGAGGCTTGCTCTCTCGCCGTGCTGCCTTAGCCGCACCAAAGCTATCGATTTGAATTCAGAGTAGACCCGCTTCTGCTACCGACAAATCATCCGCTGTTCAAAGTTAACAGGTCAATCGTTCCGCACGGAGGGCCAGGTTTCGCAGCAGGCCCTCTTCACCCAGTTCGGCTCTAAGTTTTCCGCAGGAGGGACAAACGAGGATGATGCTGGCGACACGCTCACCCTCAATTCGCTTGACATCCCAGCCAGTGCCGATGGCCTCTTCCTCCGCAGGAAGTTTGCGGTCGCAGTACCAGCAATATCCTTCTCCGGTGCTGCAGATCGCCCTCAAAGCCTCCCTAATATCCATGGGGTCCTCCAAAAATACAAACGGGCTGCCTCGCTCCCGAAGCAGCCCGTCATCAACTCACCTGGGTTCGAATCGAAAAATTTTTCAAAGGTTGCCTGTGCTCCACAACTCCAGATTAACTTTCGGCCTGCCATGCCGTCTTGCGCAGCGCCAGGGAAATTGCGGAGAAACGGAAGCAGACCGTTTCCTAATTCTTCAGCCACTCTCCCAGTTCGGACAATCCGACGGCCAACTTATAATGGTTTCCAGTATCGTGTACCAGGAGACCCTTCGATTGCAGTTCGTGGAAACCTTTCAGATAAGCAGCGGTGACCTTGGGGTTCCTGTGATCAATGAAGTGGTGAGGGCCGGAAGCTACCCATTTCTTAGCCGTCGAGCTGCGCAGCAGGTAGACTTCGCCGCGGCATCTCGCAGCATCCAAAATTTCCCTTGCCTGAAGCGACAGCCTTTTTGAGGGCCCACCGTGAACGTTCGGCATACTCCCCCCGTAGGAGTTTAGGACAAAACGCCCGCCCTACATCTCATCGCGCATGCGCTGCCTCAGGGCCAGACCTCAGCGCTCACCGCCTAAATCAGGACAGCCGTGGAACGGCCTGCTGTCCGCGTCGGTCTTTACCACTGTCGCATTTGAGCTCTGCAGATTCCGCTTCCCGCGCCCCGAAGGGACCCCGACGCGCAGCACTCCTATCTATATCTGACGGAACCCCCTTTGTCAACAATAAATTACCCTTGCTCCGCATCATCGCATCCTATCGGCTAAAACCGGCCAATCCGCACTCGCTTCAAAGACCGGCTGGACTGGATTTAATCGTGCGCCAGCGCCCGTCGAGTAGCCGCCAGGCTGGCTTGCCCCTGAATGCGTCACGAACAGCCACTCGTCGATCCGCAGTTCATGCAACGGTAGCAGGCGCCGTTGCGCACCATGATGGCGCCGCAATCCGCACAGGAAGGCGCGTCATCAACCGTGGATTCTACGCCGGCCAGTCCAGGCTGGCCGGCGCCGGCGGTAGTAGGTGTTCCTGCCACAGCACGGGAAAACTTCTCAGCCAGATCGGCGGCTTTGGTGTTCTCTTTGCCGTTCATGGTCTCGATACTGGAGTTTTCCCGAGGCTGCGCGTCCCTGGGCAGGAACTTCCATGCAAGCCACCGGAATATGTAATCCATCACAGACTTGGCATACCGGATTTCCGGATGCGGAGTCCAGCCGCTCGGCTCAAACCGGGTATGGCTGAATTTGTCGCACAAGACCTTAAGCGGCACGCCGTACTGGAGGGCCAGCGAAACCGCCGTGGCAAAAGAATCCATCAGCCCTGAAACCGTCGATCCCTCCTTGGCCATGGTGATGAAGATCTCGCCTGGCTGACCGTTCTCATAGAGTCCAACGGTCAGGTAGCCTTCGTGCCCGCCCACTGAAAATTTGTGAGTGATTGCGCGGCGCTCATCCGAGAGTTTGTGCCGGAAAGGCTTACCCTCGGGGGCCACCGCCTGGACTTCTTGTGATTCCCCGCTGGCTGGCGGTTGGCTCTTCTCCCGCCTGGCATCGGAAGTGTTCAAAGGCTGGCTGCGCTTGGAACCATTTCGATAGACGGCGATGGCCTTGAGCCCCAGCCGCCAAGCCTCGACGTAAGCTTTCTCGATGTCCTCGACCGTGGATTCTTCGGGCAGGTTGACGGTTTTGGAGATGGCCCCGGAGATAAAAGGCTGAACCGCCGCCATCATGCGCACGTGCCCCATATAAGCGATGGAGCGCTTGCCTTTCGCCGGTTTCAGCGAGCAGTCGAACACCGCCAGGTGTTCGCTCTTCAGGTGCGGCGCCCCCTCGATGGTGCCGTTCTGGTCGATGTAATTCACAATTTCCGAAGCCTGCTGCTCGGTATAGCCAAGCTTGAGCAGGGCCATGGGGACAATGTTGTTGACGATCTTGATGAGGCCGCCGCCGACCAGCTTCTTGTACTTCACCAGGGCCAGGTCCGGCTCAACGCCGGTGGTGTCACAATCCATCATGAAGCCGATCGTTCCCGTCGGCGCCAGCACCGTAACCTGCGCGTTGCGGTAGCCATGCCTCACGCCGCCGGCCATGCACTCATCCCATACTTCGCGGCACTCTTTCATCAATCGCTCCGGGACGTTCCGCGCATTGATCTTCTGAGCGGCGTTCCGGTGCATCGAGATCACTTCCAGAAACGAATCCCGGTTGTCGTTGTACCCGTCGCAGACCCCGACTTCCGCCGCGATGCGCGAAGATGTCAGGTAGGCCTGCCCGTGCATCAGCGCCGTGATCGCCGCAGCAAAATCACGCCCGCCATCGGAGTCATACGGCAGGCCGTTGGCCATCAGCAGCGCGCCCAGATTGGCGTAACCGAGGCCCAGCGGCCGAAAGTTGTGCGAGTTTTCAGCGATCTTTTGAGTAGGATAGCTGGCGTTGTCAACCAGGATTTCCTGCGCTGTGATCACCACATCCACGGCATGCTGGAAAGCCTCCACATCGAACTTCAGGTCCGGCGTCACAAATTTCATCAGGTTCAGCGAGGCCAGGTTGCAGGCAGAATCATCGAGGAACATGTACTCGCTGCAGGGATTGGAGGCATTGATGCGCCCGGTTGCTTTTGACGTGTGCCACCTGTTCACCGTGGTATCGAACTGCATGCCCGGGTCGCCGCACTGCCAGGCGGATTCCGAAATCTTTCGCATCAGATCGCGCGCCCGGTAGGAAGCAAGCGGCTCCCCGTTAGTCACGCGGCGGGTCGCCCAATCCTTATCCTGGACTACCGCCTGCATAAAATCGTCGGTAACGCGAACGCTATTGTTGGCATTCTGGAAGAAGATGGAGCTGTAGGCTTCGCCGTCAATCGCCGCATCATAGCCCGCGTCCACCAGCGTCCAGGCCTTCCGTTCCTCTTTGGCTTTGCATTCGATGAAGTCAACGATGTCAGGGTGGTCAACATTCAGGATCACCATCTTCGCCGCCCGGCGTGTTTTGCCGCCGGACTTGATGACTCCCGCAAAAGCGTCGTAGCCTTTCATAAACGAGAGAGGTCCCGAGGCCACGCCACCGCCCGATAGCGTCTCAACTGAGGACCGGAGTGGCGAGAGGTTCGTTCCCGTTCCTGAACCCCATTTGAAGAGCATCCCTTCGGTCTTGGCAAGTGTCAGGATGCTGTCGAGATTGTCCTGGACGGAGTTTATGAAGCAGGCAGACACCTGGGGATGACGGTAGGCCTCGGATTCCTTTTTCACGCCGCCGGTGGCTTCGTCCCAGTACCAACTGTTACCCCGGGAACTGCGGTGGTACTTGTGCCAAAGCCCGCAGTTGAACCACACGGGGGAGTTGAACGCCGCCTTCTGGCGGATCAAAATATGAGTCAATTCATCGTGGAACGCCTCAGCGTCGGCCTGGGTGAGGAAATAACCTCCCTCGACACCCCACTGCGCGATGGTGTCTGCCACGCGGCTGACCAACTGGCGGACGCTCGTTTCTCGCTCGGGCGTTCCCTGCTTGCCATGAAAATATTTTGAGGCCACGATATTCGTGGCGGTCATCGACCAGTCCTTGGGAACTTCGACGTTCCGCTGCTCGAAAATCGTCTCACCCTTCTCGTTCTGGATGGATGCCGTCCGAGTTTCCCAGTTAATCTCATCAAACGGATGAGTGCCTTTCTTGCTAAAAAGCCGTTTTACCTTGATTCCCGTCGGGCTGGACGTTTTTGAGGTTGTCAGGTTTTGAGTTTCCATCGAAGTAGTGTCACGATCTGCCATACTTGACCCCCATGAAGTATTGTTCCGTCAAATGTCGATTATTTAGTACAGGTCAGCCACAGTTGCCAACCCTAACTCTAGCAGCAGCGAGGAAGACCACACTCTACCTGAAGTCCTGTAGTGACGAGGTTTGTTATCTTCCATTGGCAACACCGCGTTAGACCAGCTTAAAAGGGCGCTTTGCGGACTCTACCGCTTGGACAAGGGCTGTGTCAAGGAAAAAAACTACAAAAGGTAGGGTATTTTTAACTGTTGACTACAATATGTTGTGCACAGGCATTTCGGGTAAAGTCCCTATGAAATTGAAAAAATTGGCCCTTCCAGCACCCTGTCGATGCTTATATGATGCCCCGGGAGGCGGGTCTTTTGCAAAGAAATCTGCGCGCGCGAACAAACGTGGGAAGGGGCGGTTCCATCGATCTGCTGGAACGCCCCTCCCTATTGGTTTAGGTAAGTTGGAATAGAATGCGGTGAAGCCGGTTCAGCTCGGAAGCTGGAGTTTCAGGTTCGACCGGGTGAAAGCCTGTACAAGTTCTGCTTCAATCGTATCGCGTGCCACACCCCTGGCAACCGCGATTTCATCCACGAGTAGTTGCCACGCCCGGTCAAACATCTTCTTTTCACGGAATGAAAGGGACTTGCCCTGGCTCAAGACAAGCAGGCTTTTGAAGACTTCCGCCACCTGTTGCAGTGAACCGCTTCGCATCTTCTCGGAATTCTCCTTGAAGCGCCCCTTCCAGTCCTGCTGGGTTTTACACTGGCCTTTACGAAGGAACTCGAGGATCGTGTTGACATCCTTTCCGCGGACAACTTTCCTCAAGCCCACATTGTCGACGTTACTGATCGGCACCATAACTCGAAGGCTGCTGGAATTTAGCTTTAACAGGTAGAACATCTCGGGCTGGCCGGTCAGGTTTCGCGTTGATATCTGCTCGATAATACCTACTCCCTGATTGGGATAGACCACCTTTTCGCCTATTTGAAATGCCATATCAAGATGACCTCGTTTTGCTACAGGTGTGCACCACTTAGATTACTTCCAGGCATAGTCAAAGTCAAGGATTGGTTTCATTCGGCTTCGGTTTCCTTTGGGTTCTGGCGGGCTTCTGCCCGGCCGCTTTCTGGTGATTACGTCTCTCGCTCAATCGTCTGCGCCGGGGGGATGCAGCTCTCGGGCTTGGCGATGCGGGATCGTTGCCAGCACCCCAGGTTCAACCGCGGGCTTACCTGGAGGCGCCGAGCGCCTTGTCGACCAAGGCGTAGATGCGGTCGGCGGAAAGACCCACGACGGGCGTTCCGTTGATAAACAACGTGGGTGTACTCATGATTCCCAGTTTGTGCCCTTCCTGCATGTCGGCCTCGACGCGGGGCAGCGACGCCTTGGAATCTATGCAAACCGACAGCTTAAGCTGGTTGAGGCCGGCGCGCTGTCCGAAATCCAGCAGCAACTGGCGAACATTGGCAGCATTGATCATGCCCTGGCTTTCGAAAATGATGGAGCGGTAGCGGAGGTAGTCCGCAGGGTTCTGTTGATAGCCGCACTCATTGGCAATGGCGGCCTGCAACGCCCAATCATGGATGGTGACCAGCGGGAACTCCTTGAAGATGATCCTGATCTTGTCGCCGTACTTCGGAATTAGCTGCGTCTCAATGAACTTATGCATCTCCGCGCAGGTGGGGCATTCCAGGTCCGCAAATTCCACAATGGTCACCGGGGCCTCGGCAGGTCCCACTGTGGGCTGATTTCTCAGGCTGATGGTATTCTGGACCTCCGCGCGCGGGTCGGAGCTGAGGTTAAAGACGCTCCCGATTACAGCGTAACGGCCGTCTCTGGTCATAAAAGCCGGGGTCGCAGATTTCTTGGTGCCCTCCTGCCCGTAAATCGTGGTCTCGTAAAAATCGGCAAAATCGGAGTCGTGGAAGGGCGCCACGGTCAGCTTGACGGCGGCGGGGACTTTGAACGTGGTCCGCACATATTCAAGAATCTTCTGGTTGGTTGCGGAGGCGTTTGCGGACACGTTATGTTGCACGGTGGGCGAAGCAACCATCACGTTCCCCAGCACCATATAATGGCCGTCTTTGGTGATCAGGGCGGGCTGAGCCTTCTTGTTTTTTCCGTCATCAACCGAGATGACGGTTTTGTAAAAGTCGATGTACTGGGAGTCCTGGAAGGGCGCTACGCTCAGCTTGACAGCGTCGGGTATCCCGAATTTTTCCCGGACAAATTGGATGATCTTCTGGTTTGTAGCCGGGTTGATTGCCGCAGCCGCGGGCCTATCGGTCCACAAAGAAATCAATGCAAGAGGCAGAACAACAAGTAATCCCACCCCGGCCGTTGCCGCTTTCCAATGCCTTATAAGCAACTCCTAAACTCCTTTCACACGTGAAACACTTCGCTCGATTGTCTGATTCTAACCGCGACCACCATTAAAATCAATTTGAAGCGGACACCAGAGCGATTCAGCTCGATATGTCGTATGGGCATACCGCCCGGCGAAGAAACAGTGCCGTGCGCGAGCAGGACGCTTTGGCGCTGGGGCACGCGATGAACCGTTCGGAATAAGTGGATGCTATCCCTAAAGCGCAGCAGGGGCTCGGGTTTGCAGCCGCCGCTGGATTTTTGTCTGTTCATTCGATTTTCGGCAACACACCCGCGTTATTTTTAGCTTTGTTTCGGTTTGTTTTTTCCGCCTGTACGTGTTTTCAACAACTTCTCCGCTTTGTTTTTAGGTTTGTTCCCGTTTGTTTTTCAGCCCGATCCTTTGTTTTCAATAACCTCTCCGGTTTGTTTTTTAAAAAAGGTATTCTTTTGTTGCATTCGTTCGACACAATATATGGTTGGACAATTTCAGCAAGAAGGACCGCAGTCCGCAAAGCCCTGCCTATACGCGGCCCGCCCCCGCCCCATAATTAAAAAGAGACTACCATACTAGCCGACAAAAGTCAAGGCCATTCGGCAAAATCGGCGGAGAAATCCGGCGACAATGGCGTGGGCCGGCCGAGAGCCAAAAGCTCCAACTCCTAAAGAAATATCCACGGTTAGCCCAGCGCTGCGGAGCGGCAGGCGCCGATCCCGCCAAGGCGGGGACCCGGATGGTCGTCTCATGAAGGAGGAACAACCTCAACTGGGGGTCGCCTGGCAGAATTTCGCGCTAAACCTGCAAGACGTCCCCGTCTTTTGCCACCAGGCTGTAGAGGATTGGGTTAACAAAAAAGCCCAGCAGCAAGGGAGAAATCAGACCGCCCACGATAACGATAGCGAACGGCCGCTGCGTGTCAGAACCGATGCCGTGCGACAGCGCCGCCGGCAGCAGGCCAAGGCACGCCACCAGAGCCGTCATCATGATGGGTCGCAGCCGAAGCAAGGCAGCCTGCCGCGTGGCTTCGCGGATGTCCTTCCCTTCCAGGCGCAGTTTGTTGATGTAGGAATAGAGGACCACCGCCATCTCCGTCGACACTCCCATCAGCACGAGCAATCCCAGCACCGATGAAACGCTGAAAGGCGTATCGGTCAACTTCAGAGCCAACAAGGCTCCGACAGGTTCCGTAATCACCACGCCGACGGCAATCGCCACGGGAAACTTGAAGTTCCCGTAGAGGGCGAAGAGGATCAGAAAAATCAGCAGCACGGTGAGCGGGGCGATCACGTCCAACTGCTTTTTGGCGGCAAGATACTCGCCGTACTCGCCGCCCCAGGCAACGCGATATCCCTGGGGCAAGCTGTTCACAATCGGCGCGACGGCGCGCTGGCCGGCGGCGACAGCGCTGGCCATGTCCCGCCCCTCAACGCTGTACTGGATGCCAATGTAGCGCGAATTGTTCTCCCGGTAGATGAAAGATGCGCCATTGCCAACGCTGATGTCCGCCAGGTCTTTGAGCGGAATCTGCTGGCCGTCCGGCGTACCAACGAGCAGGTTGCTAATCGAGCCGGCATCAGACCGGAACTGCGGTTCCATTCGAACCACCAGATCAAACAGCTTTTCACCCTGGATCACCTGCGTGGCGGGCTGCCCGCCAACCGCAGCCCCGATCACCGCCTCAACGTCCGATACATTGATCCCATAGCGCGCAATCTTCTGCCGATTGATGTGAATCAGAAGGCTTGGCTGGCCTAATTCGCGCACGACAACCAGGTCCGCAAAGCCGGGCACCTTTTCGAGCGTTGTTTTGATCTTCAGCGCGGTGGATTGCAAGACCTGGAGATCCGGACCATAAACCTTTACGGCAAGAGCGCTCTTGAGTCCTGTCAGAGCCTCATCAACGGCGTCCTCGGCAGGCTGGGTGTAATTGAAGATGATGCCGGGATAGGCACTCAGCTTGCTGTCGACGGACTTGATGAGATCTTGTTTGTTTCGAATCGGCCGGGTGTTCCAGGTCTTATCGTTGTAGGGCTTCAAGCCGACGTAAAACTCGCAGTTAAAAAAGCCCGTGGCGTCAGTGCCGTCGTCGGGGCGCCCAAGCTCAGAGCCGACCTCGGTCACCTGAGGATAGGACATGAGGATTTTGCGGACCCTCGGCGCAACCTTGGCGGCTTCCTGCCAGGAAATGGTGTAGGGCATGGTTGCCCGCACCCACAAGGCTCCTTCATCGAGGTGCGGCATAAACTCACCGCCGATCACCGGGACCAGCAGCATGACGGCGCCAAAAATTGCGACGGCAATGCCCATGGTCAGCGCGCGATGGTCGAGTGCCCAGTCCAGATAGCGGCTATAGATACGCTTGACCCATTCATAAGGCCGGTTCACTTTTTCCCTGACACCCGACTTGAACCAGTATGAAATCAGGACCGGCACCAGCGTTAGAGAAAGCAGGAGCGCGCCTACAAGGGCATAGGACATGGTGTCTGCCATAGGATGAAAGAGCCGGCCCGAAGCTCCCCCTAGCGCGTAGATGGGCAGATAGCCCGCAATGATCACAGCCACGGAGTAGAAAACCGGACGGTCTACATCGCGCGCCGCGTAAAGAATCGCTTCCTTAAGGTCGTATTCCTGGCCCTCGCGTAAGCCAAGCTCCCGATAAATGTTCTCCATCATCACCACGGTTCCATCGATGAGAATGCCGAAATCGATTGCTCCGATGGAGAGCAGATTCGCGGAGACACCTTCCAGGTGCAGAAAGATGAAGGCGAACAACAGGCAGAGCGGGATGGTCAGGGCGGTGATAATCGCGGCGCGGACGCTCACCAGGAAAAAGATCAGGACAATGAGGACCAAAATCATGCCGCGCAGCAGATTGTTTTCCACGGTTGAGGTGGTCAGGTCCACCAGACCGCTGCGGTCATAAAACGTGTGAATCTTGACGTCCTTGGGGAGCACCTGGCTGTTCAGGTAAGCGGTTTCCTGCTCGACGCTCTGCAGCACGTATTGCGTCTGCTCGCCGGTGCGCATCATGATGACGCCTTCCACGGCGTCGTCGTGGTCCATAAAACCAAATTCACCCAGGCGGGGCGCATGGCCAATTACAACCTTGCCCACATCTCGCATGTAGATCGGCGCGCCCTGGTGGCTGGCGACGACGATGTTTTGAATGTCATTCGTATCGCGAATCAGCCCGATGCCCCTGATGTAATAAAACTGCCCACCCTGAGAATAGAAGCCTCCACCGGCGTTGGCATTGTTGGCGGAAAGCGCCTGTACCACCTGCGGAACCGTGATGTGATAGCTGTAGAGCTGCGACGGGTCCAGCAGCACCTGGTACTGCATGGTTGATCCGCCAAACCCGGAATCATCGGCTACGCCGGGAATCGAGCGATAAGCGTGGTTGAGAATCCAGTCCTGAATCGTCTTCAGTTCCTGCGGCGTGCGGTCGGGGCTCTGAAGCACATAGCGGTAAATCAGATCGCTGGGGCTCGACAGCGGAGCGAGCCCTGGCGTCACGCCGCTGGGCAGTTCCGCCCCTGCGAGACGTTCATCGACGAGCTGCCGGCAAAAATAGTTATCAGTGCCGAACCGGAATGACAGCACGACATCGGACAGCCCGTAAAGAGAGGTGGAACGCATTGCGTCGAGATTGGGCATGCCGTTCATCTCAAGTTCGATGGGAACGGTAATCTGGCGCTCCACTTCCTCGGCGGCGTGTCCAGGCCATTGGGTGATGATGTCGACAAGTGGAGGCGAAAGGTCAGGGTAGGCGTCAATGGGCATTCGTTGGAACGACAGAATGCCTCCCACAATCAGGAAACCTGTGAGAACAAGTACGAAGAACCGCTGATTCAGAGCGAAATGAACAATGCGATGGATCATAATGACTTCAGTGCCAGAGTGAGGCAGCCCGGCTACGGGAACACACGCCCTGCTTATTCGGTAAGCGACCGGGCAAATTGCAGAAACAGGCTGCCGTTTCCGGCTATCTTGTCACCTTCCTTGAGCCCGCTGAGAATCTGGGTCTGCCCGCCCTCGCTGCGGCCGATGGTGACGAGGCGCTGCGAGAACTGGTTGGTCCCCGAGAGAACATAGACAAACGGTTCGTTCACGTCGGTCCGGAGCACGGCGTCGTCCGGAACGATAACCGCCTTTGTCTCGCCGGATTGCACAATTGCCGTCACGTACATGTCCTTCTTGAGCATGCCGTGGGGATTTTTTGTAACGATGCGCACCTTGAGAGTGCGCGTGTCCGGATCAAGCGCCGGGGCGATATACGAGATCTTTCCGTGAAACTTTTCCGGGAAGGCATTGGTTTCAACCGTGACAGGATCGCCGATGTGGATGTAAGAGAGATCATTCTGGTAAACGCTCGCGAGCACCCAGACCGAGCTCATGTCCGAGATGGTGAACACTTGTGTAGAGCCTGCCTGGACCACCTGCCCCGGCTGCACCGCCCTCTCGACCACCTCGCCGGCAATCGGCGCCAGCACCTGAACCTTGGAGCTTGCCGGACCATCACCAAGCTGGCTGGGATCCCGGATGCCCAGCACCTGCAAGGCCTGCTCGGAGGCCTGGAGATCAGCCATAGCCTGATTGCGGGCGGATTGCGCCTGGAGCAGGTCAACCTGCGCAATAGCGTGATGGGCGTAAAGGTCCTTGTCGCGCTCCAGGTTGCTCTGGGCCAGCGTGTAGGCGTCATGGGCTTTCAGATAGGTTGATCGCAATTGGGCAAAATCCGGGCTGCTGACGTATAGCATCGGCTGACCGGCCCGCACGGTCTGGCCGGGAAATACAAGAACCTGCGTGACCGGTCCGCTGACCTGGGTTACCACCGGCGTAGTCTTGTAAGCGTTGTAAGCGACAGACCCGGGCAGCCGCAGGACCATCGGAAAGGTCTGCTGTTGGGCAGTCACAATCTGAACATGCCGCATCTGGTCCTCAGGCACGCTGAACAGTTCTGCCGTGGCGGCGCCGGAAGAACCATAGGCGGTGGTGGCAGCAGCGGTTGGCGCGGAGTTTTTAGACCCGCAGGCCGGAAGCATGAGGAAAGACGCGATCACGCCGGCCAGTAGAGCAATCCCCAGTCTTCCGGCAGTCAGGGCATTCATTTTCGATTTCATGGCTGTGGCCTCTCGCCAACCGCTTCGTGCAACTGCTCAACGGCCAGCATGTATGTCGCCAGGGTTTGCCGGTAGGTCAGTTGCGTGGAGCGATAGCTGCGCTCCGCATCCAGAAAATCCAGCAGGCTGGCGGCGCCCCGCTGGTAGGCATACCGGCTGATGTCGAGCGACTCCCTGGAATCTTTCAGGTAACCCGATTGATAAAGTTGAATGATCCCTTCCCCGGTCTTCACCGCGTCATAAGCGGTGGCAACGTCAGTCATTACGGCCTGCTGGGTGGCGGTTTTGGCTTCTTCGGACTGTGTGATGGCCGCGTGCGTGCGGGCAATTTCACCCTGGTTATGGTCGAAAAGCGGGATTTCCATGTTGACGGAAAAGCTGGCGTCATTGGCGGCCGCCACGTGGCTGTAGCCCGAGCTGAACGTCAGGTCGCGCTTACCGTTGGCCCTGGCCAGCATGTAGTTGCTCTTGGCGGCGACCACCGACTGATTTGCAGCGCGCAGGTCCGGACGCAGGTTGAGCGCTTTCGCCTGGAAATCTTCCACGCTGCCCTGAATGGCTGTGAAGGCCAGGTTACCGGCAACGTCGTAATCATGAGGGACCGATTCATATCCCAGGAGACCACGCAGCGAATCCAGCGCCTGCTGGCGCGCGAGCTTGGCCGAGGAAACATCCTGCTGGAATTGCAGCCCCTGAAGCCTGATCTTGAGCAGATCGCCTTCGCTGATAGCGCCCTTCTGGTATCTCTCCTGAGTCACGTCCAGCGACTGCTGAAAGCTGGCAAGATTCTGCTGCGCGAAGGAGAGTGATGATTCAGCCAGCAGAACACTGATGAACTGTTGCGCCACGTTGAAGGTGAGCGCGCGTTCGCTGTCCTGCACTTGCGACTGCACAACGGCCGTATTGTCACGCGCATTCTGCATGCGCCACTTGCGTTTGTGGCCCCTTTCAAAGGTGTAGCCAACCAGGGCATCAAATTCGGTGACGTTGTTAATGTAGTCGCCGTTGAGTTGGCTGGGGGTGAAAAAGGGCCAGAAGAGACCGTTCCAGGTAAAGACGGGATTCGGCTTCAGCGAAGCCGTCAACTCTTGCGCCTTGCTTTGCGTCACCTGCGTTCTGGCAGCCGCCAGCGCGTGGTTGTGGGCGAGCGCCAGTTGGATGGCGCGCTGAAGATCGATTGTTACGGTTGGCGGCGACTGCTGGCCGCGGGCAACGGCGACACACCCGCTCGCAACGAGCAGACAGGCCAGCGCTTGAGATATCCAATGAGGATGTATTCCACGCCGGGAACGAGAATGTGAGTTAGTCATCTTTAATGTCCATTCGCAGAAATACACGAAATGCGGGTTTCGCATTGAACAGAGGGTTTCGCGAACCCGTAGTGAGGCCAGATTAGGAAATTGGATCAGGCAAGAGGAGGGGCACGCCCATGCCAGGGAGACGGCAGGGCGCAACGCACAATCACGGCGAATCGCGGTGCAAGGAAAGGCGCAACCGAAGAACGATGGGGAGTGGGGTTACCCAGGGACGGGCGAACGGCGCCGTGGCGCAGGATCTGGCAGGCTGTGCAGAAACCATGCTCGACGCCTGGCGGGTAGATCGGCTGCTCCGCCTGGCCTACCTCTGTTTTCGCCGTCGATAATTCCAGCGAAAGTCCGCGCAGGACATGATGATGCAGCACCAGCACCAGCAGCAGGTGGAGCTGCATTGCCGCCAGCACCCAGATGGTCGCCCTTCGCCACTTTCGATTTTTCAACAAGCTCTGCACGGCGCTTTATCCGGACCTTGTTGAGTGTTACGAGGCGTATGGCTTGCCTTCGGGAAAGGAACTTCCGATTCCACCACCAGCCAGGTCCGTGGGCTGCAACATCAGATAGCAGAAGCTACATGGATGCTGATCTCGGGCCTCAGGTTGCAAGATGCGCCGGAAACCAACACCTCAAACTCCCACGTTTTGAGCTGTCTCGAGTAACCCTCATGTCCACCCGAGAACAACTCCAAACAATACAACACGAAAATGATATGTCAAGGGTTATGTGAAAAGTCGCGGTCCAGGCTTCTTTCAGATGTAGCGTTTTGTGGCGGGCTGCGGCCGACATCAAGGCATTTTTTTCAGGAGCCTGACACTGCACATCTCACTATTTTTTCCGCGGGAGACTGGCCGAGAGCTCCTTGACTTTCTGTGCAAGCGCGGGCAGGCGGCTAAGGTGTGCATACATCTTTTTGAACTCGCTCAGCGGGCGCGCGGGCGTGCCCCACACCACGCTGCCTTTGCGCACGGACTTGCCCGGCAGGATGCCCGCCTGGCCTCCAATCACAACGCCGTCTTCTATTCGGACATGATCGCCCACGCCGGCTTGTCCCGCCAGAGTTACGAAGTCGCCAATCTGGGTGCTCCCGGAAATTCCCGTCTGCGCAGCAACCACCGAGTGGCGGCCGATCTTGACGTTGTGCGCAATCTGCACGAGGTTGTCGATTTTGACGCCTTCGCCGATCCGCGTGGTTCCGAGCGAGCCGCGGTCTACAGTGGTGTTGGAGCCAATCTCAACATCGTTCTCGATCACCAGTCCGCCAAGCTGCGGAAATTTCTGCTGGCGGCCCTCGGCAAACAGATAACCGAACCCGTCGGATCCGAGGACGACGCCGGCGTGGAGAATGACCCGGTCGCCTATTTGCACGCCGGGATAAACGCTCACCCTCGCATGGAGCACGCATCGCCCGCCCAGCGACACTGCTTCACCCAAATACACTCCCGCGCTGAGGCACGTTCCCTCTCCCACCTTAACGCCCGCTTCGATTACGCAGTAAGGCCCAACACTGACGCCAGGTGCGAGATGCGCATCGGCTGCGACTACCGCAGTTGGATGAACCCCGGCCTGTGGCTGGCGGGGCGGATGGAGCGCCTCCGCGGCACGAATGAAGGCCAGTCGAAGATTCCTCACGGTGATGATGGTGCGACCGGGAACGGAAACGTCTTCGGGCACAAGTATGCACCCAGCGCAAGAATCCGCCGCGCGCCGCAGTGCGAACTCGCCCTCTGCAAAGGCCAGATCCCGCTCCGTCGCGGCATCCAGGGCCGCGACGCCGGTGATGTCCTTTTCTCTGTCGCCTGTCGCTTCCCCGCCCACCAGGCCCGCAATTTCCCTGACCTTCATTTCGCCTCCCGGATTCCATTCACGGAGCGGCCCCGGAATCGACCTGCCCCCACTGACGCCGAAGCTGAGATCAGAAAGGGTAGAGTGGTGGCTCGCCGGGCGGCCGCGTCTTCCATCGCCGGTGCACCCAGAGCCACTGTTCCGGGTAGCGGCGGATGTAATCCTCGATGCGCCGCGTAAAATTCGCCGTGTTCGTCTCGACTTCCTTTTCAGCATCCTGGCATTCGATCCAGTCGACGCGGTCAAACCTAAGCCGGTACTTCTTCAATTTGGAATCCCATATAACCAGCCCCAGAACTACCGGCGCGCCGGTCTTTCGCGCCACGCGCGCCGGCCCCGTGGTGGTTGAAGCCGGCAGCCCGAAGAAATCCACGAAGCACCCTTCGCTGGCCAGCATATTCTGGTCCATCAGGATGCCCACCGCTTCGTTCCGCTCGAAGGCCCGCAGGGTCTGGCGCGCGAATTCCCTCTTGTCGATTGCCTGACCGCCGCTCGCGCACCGGTAGCGGTTGATCAGCTCGTCGATCAGGGGATTGTCCATCTCCCGCACCACAAAGTGGCAGGGATAACCATAAATGCCGTGGGCGAACGATCCAAGCTCCCAATTCCCAAAGTGCGCCGTCAGGAAAATGATTCCCCTGCCCTTTTTTCGCGCTTCATCGTAGTTTTCAAACCCATCGTAAATAATCAGCCGCTCGATGTTCTCTCTGTTCAAGACCGGAAAATGCGCAAAGTCTGCCAGCATGCGGCCGAGATTCAGGAATTGCGCATAGAGCACCTTCCGCCGCCGTTTGTCGGTCCACTCGGGAAATGCAATCCGCAGATTGAACATACCAACGCGGCGAAGGCGAGGCCAGAAAGCATAGCTGAGCGCAGCCAGCACCGCGCATACGTTTCGCGCGAGTCCTTGCGGGAGTCGCCCCAGGAACTCGAGAATGGCACGGGCGGCAAGGTACTCAATGCGATGGCGTAATGATAGTTTTTGCGATGAGAGATCTCGCTTCAACAAACTCCTCGAGGCCGGAGCATTCCAGGACGCCTTCGGCCCAGGGGCTAAACGCGCTGCCGCCGTGAACCTGCTGCCCGGGAGGGTGCTCCGCGAAGAGCTATTTTATGTCTATTCAGATCGTAGCGGAAGATTTTGCAGAAAGAAGTTGAGGACCTGGTCCTCGTACTCTTTTCGTTCGGGCCCCGACAGAGCGTCAGCCTGGCTGTGGGGCAGAATCACCAGGCGTTTCGGCTCCGGAGCGCCATTGTAGAGGCTGCGGGTAGAATTCTCCAGCAGAGGAGCATCATCGGAGGCCAGAAAAAGTTTCGGCTTGCCGGTCAGCCGAGAGAGGCCGGATCGGAGGCCAGGGCCTGTATCGCCGATATTCAACAGGTGGAATTCCCCATTCGATATAAGCCGGAACAGCCCTCCGACGCCGCCTAGCAGTCCTTCCAGGCGGACATCAAACAACTGCACGGGCCGGCTGTATACTTCATCCATCGCCAGGGCAGCAACGGCTGGATCGCCTTCACCGGCGGCCAGAGCGGCATACGCGCCGAGCGAACTGCCAAAAACCCCGACGTGATGAGAATCCACGCCTCGCACCTTCGTTACTCTCGAAATCGCCGCATGAAGCACGGAAGCCTCGTGCGGGCCGAGATCCGACCGGTAGCCGGCCCGCTCGGAACTGTCAAAGTTGAATAAATAGACGTTGAAATGGTTGGCTTGCAGCACCGTGCCCAACGACAGCAAGACTGAGCGATTGGAGCCATACCCGTGGCACAGAACGATGGCAGGAGCGCCTCTCAAACCGATCAGCAGCCATCCATCGTGGGCTTTCCCGTCGGCATCGGTAAAGTTCACGGCCTGGTAGTTTGAAAGCAGGTAAGAAGCAGGAGTTACGTTCTCAACGCTGTCGTGCGCGGTCGAAATGCGATAGGTCAGGAATGCCCCGGCACCCATCAGCACTACCAGAATGCCGGCGGCTACGATCAGCGCGCCGAAGGCAAACCTTCGGCACACTCTCGACAGCTTGCGCGAAGGGGAGACAATCGACTTGATCTGTTGCGTCGCCATGCTAAATCCGCTTGCCGGCCAGAAATTGGCGCAGAGGTGCGGCCGCCGCCCGGCAAGCCTCACCTCGGTTCCGGCAAGCGCCATTTTCTGGGCTATACTGGACTGACCTTTGCACCGCTTTGCAGGAGGGCCGTGGGAATCTTGTTGTCCAGGATTGTGGATGTCCGGCAATTGCGATTAAAGCAGTTCCAGCCGCTCTTGCAGGCAGAGTGCAGAGCCTGGCTCGAAGACCTCCATTGGGACTACACCGCCTCATCTGGACTCGTCGCCTCATACCTGGAAGAAAAACGCTTGTCGGGCTTTGCGCTGGTCGAAAACGACGTGGCTCAAGCGTATTGTCTCTACTTCCGAGAAGGTTCCAAGGGGCTGATCGGCACTCTGTTCGCACTGCCGGGCAATTCCAGCTCCGCCGCCGAAAATCTGCTGGGCAAGACTATCGACGCCCTGCTTGGGTTCGCCGATGCCCGCCGCATTGAGGCTCAACTTCCGCACTTCAGTTTTGACCAGATCGGCCCCTATTTCCGCTCCAGGGGTTTCCACACTTATCTTCGCCAGTTTATGGCTTTTCGTTTAGGAATAACTGCTGGAAGGGGCCAGAGCTCTGATTCCCAGGGTGGCCTTCGGAGAGAGAATGCAGCTCCCGGCGACTTCATTTTCCAACCGTGGGAACGTAAGCACGACCGGGAGGCAGCGCAACTGATCCACCGCGTCTACCAGAATCACATCGACGCTGCGGTAAATGACCAGTACCGGAGCATTGCGGGGACCACTCATCTGGTTGAGAGTATTGTGAGGAACCGAGGCTGCGGTGATTATCTGCCGCAGGCTTCGATCGCAGCAATCCACCGTTCGACGGGAAAAGTGGCGGGCATACTCGGCCTGACCACAGTGCGGCCCGGAACGGCGCACATTCCCCAAATTGCGGTAGCCACACCTTACCAGGGCATCGGCCTGGGCAGCGCCATGCTTCGCATTGCCTTCGAACGGCTGGCGCGCGCGGGCTTTTTGGAGGTGTCCCTTACGGTTACGGCGCTCAACAGCGGGGCGGTGAGGATTTATGAACGGACGGGATTCCGTATGTTTCGGGAGTTCGGGGCGTTTGTATGGAATCGGAGTTGAGGGAAGCTCGCCACTTCAACTCGTTTTCGCCTTCAGCAGTTCCTGGAGCTCATCCATGAACTCCCGGACATCCTTGAAGTCCAGATAAACCGAGGCGAAACGGACGTACGCCACTTTGTCCAGTTTCCGCAGCCGGTCCATTACCAATCCGCCAAGCTCGGAACTCGGGCGTTCGCGGTCAGGAGATTCGGCGACGTAGGATTCCGCCTCATCGACAATCTCCTCGAGCCTGCTCATCTGGACCGGGCGCTTTTCGCACGCCTTCAGCAGCCCTCCCAGGATTTTCTGGCGGTCGAACTTTTCGCGGCTGCCGTCTTTCTTAACCACCATATAAGGAATCTCGTCAATCCGCTCATAGGTGGTGAACCTGCGGCCGCACTTCATGCACTCCCGCCGGCGGCGAATAGTGTCTGCCACCTTGCCCGCGCGAGAATCAACCACCTTATCTTCGATATAACCACAGAAAGGGCATCGCATCGTTCGAATCGTGACGGGCACGCCCACCCGACTTGCAGGGCCGGCCCGGTCTCCCTCCCATAATCTGCAGTGGTTGCCGAGGGTTGTTACTTGGCTTCCTTGACGGCGGTCTCCCGCTCCGTCTCTTCTTCCTGGGTGATCGCTCCAAGCCGCTTGAAGCTGATGCCCTCGTGGACCACCAATCCCAGGCTCACCAGCAGCACGGGAACCGACATCATAAGCCAAAGCAAGATGGAGGCTCCAGTAGAAACATCCGCGGCCACGCCGAAAATTTCTGTGAGCGCAAGCACAACCCCCACCTGATAGCCCCCGCCAATCCCCGGAAACTGCACCACCAGCCCCAGTGACGCGCAAAACAGCACCAGCGTTGACGCCAGCCATCCAAAATCGCCGAGCGTGCCGCCCAGGCTCCTGAGCGTCAGCCAGAAAACCGTTGCATTCGTGAGCCACAGAACAACGGTAAGCACCACGCTGCCCATAAAGTCAGGCATGCTCTTCACTACGAGCAGGCCTTCAGCAAACGAGCCGAGGAAATGATGAACGTGCCGTTGAACGGATTCGGGCAGAAAGCTGACCCGTCGCATCACCCAATCCATCATTGGCTGGGTTCTCAGCCGATAGATCGCCAGTCCCGCCACCATAGCCGCGGTGACTCCCAGCATAACGTCGCCGGCTTTGTGCATCACGGAAAGCACATGGTTGCCGGCGGTGCTCATCCCCACCGGGGCCAGGTAGAGAACCACCGCAAACAGCACCACCAGGCAAATAGTGTCGCAGATCCGCTCCATCAGCCAGACGGCGACCATGGAGGTGATGGGCAGCGACTCCTTCTTGGCGATGTAGGCTGGGCGCACAAATTCTCCGGGGCGCCCCACCAGGTAGATTGAGCTGAAGCCCAGCATCTGGCCCACAAACAACACCCATAGCGAACCCTTCTTGATGGGGTGCATGAGGAATCCCCACCGCAGCGCGCGGATCAGATAGGTGGCATATACCCCGACCAGAGCAAGCAACACTAGTTCCGGTCGGGCGCTGACGAGTGAGGCCCACAGGCGCCTCCAGTCAAAGTGCCGCCATTCCGGGCTGTGGCGGAGATTGTAAAAGATCAGGGCTAGAATAAGGGTACTGAGGCCCAGCCAGATCCAATGTCGTCGGTTTTTCTTCACGCAACTCTCAATTCTTTGCCCCTGCACGTCAAACTAGCGGAAGGAGGGTTCGGAGTCAAGCAGCGCGGCCCGGCGCATTGCGGGCCAAGCCTGACTCCTCATTCGTCTGGTCCTGCTCCCCTGTGCTAATCTAGCATAGCGAAATCACCGGTTTATCTGGAGAAATGGACTTACCGATACAGAGGTCACACCACGGGGGCAGCGGTCGGCGTCTTCAGATCGACAACCAGGAGTCTTCCATCACTCTCCCATTTGCCGCCGGTTGCCGTCAAGCCTGACCGGGCAGGGTTGGAAACACTCACCAGTTCTTCAGCGGCAACGAATCCTGTGATTCCGAGATCCGCACCCACCTTGGCGCGTTCCAGATCGACATTCGGATCAACTGCATGCGAAACCACTCCGGGCCGGATGTCGAACCCATTATCATGGTCGGCAACCACCAGCCATATTTGCCGCCCGTCCGGCGCCACCGCAGGCGTCTTCCAGATGCGAAGATGGTGGCGATGCGTAAACGTGTTCAGCATCTTTTCGAAGGCTATGTCTTCGGGGCGCCCGTACATATAAAGGGTTGACATCGGAGCGGCGTCGTACCCCTTTCCCTTGATGACCGCTTCGAAAGTCCTCCATAGGGAATTTGCGTCCTGGTCCTTGGCCGCCGTCCAGCCCGCCTTCTCAAATGCCTTTTGGACTTCCTGCTGACTCCCAATCAGCACCAGATTTGCTGGCCCCCCCTCATTGCCCTTCTTGCTCTTCACGCGCCGTGGCGCCTGGGCCAGCAGTTGCATTACACAGTCCTTCAGAGTGGCAGAAATCTGGCGTGCAAACTCCGGTTGAAAATGTCCGGAAACCTCGAGCGGCTTGTCGAGAATCACGGAAAACTCCGTGCCGGCTGCATAGTTGATGGATGTGTCTGGATTCCCGAACCACGTTCCCCCGCCCTGCTGGGTCGGTTGCGCGCCACCGGTTTTCTTCTGCACCTTTTCAATAGCCGAGTTGAGCAGCGTCACCGGCAGTTCGCTGGCCAGCAGGCCCTGGATGGTGCCATCGGGCAGCACCTTTTCTCTGGCATTATCGACGTCGCTTACGTGGCAGGCCATTGGAATGGCGGACTGCCCCGGCAGGATTAGCGAATCGAATTTCAGAAGCATCGCAGCCCGGTCTGTAGGGCTGGAGCTCGGAATCAGCCTGGCCATGTGCCCCTTTACAACCGCACGCACTGGAATGGCGATTTCCGCATTAACTTCCACGGCCCGCTCCACCTCGGCCTCCACCGCTTCATTCAAGTGAGAAGAAGTGGTGCTCACAGGGGTCCTAAGCCGAAGGAATAGTTCTGTTTTTGCCGGCACGGTATAGGTCTGTCCCCCTGCGGCGGCGGATGCAGTCCCAGCGTTCTCCTGGCTCGCGAATCCTGAGCCGCGGCCCAAGGCGTAGCCCGCCGAAGCCAGCAGCATACATAGGGCGACGGTGGCGATAGGCCAGCATTGAGGTCTAACCGCTGAGCCCGTGCGAAAACTTCTGGATCGGGCTCGCCACTGGGAAGGTAAAGGGTTCGGCATCGTGTACTCCTGTCCCGGGAGCATTCCTCCCTGTCGCGGCACCGCATGCATATTCCAGCCAGGCCGGCCGCGAAACTGATACAAAACCATTTTACTGGAGAGAGGACCGAAGTTCCTGAACGATCTCCATGGCGATGGCGCGCCCCCGATCGAGGGCATCCGGAGGCAGGGATATTGCGGCTACTTTTGCGTGGCCGCCTCCGCCGAATCTTTCGCAGATGGTGGCCAGGTTGGCGTTCTTCGGAGTGGGATTCCAGGGGTTGCTTCCGACAGCAATCTTGATCCTTTCCCTGGACCGGCTGAGAGCGACGTTGTAAACCGATTCAGGAAACAGGTAATAGGGAATGAACTTGTTAAAGCCCTCGAAACTCTGATCGGATAGATCGATGAAGGCGACTCCTTCGCTGGGCTCTCCGCGCTCGCGGATAACGTCGATGGTCTTCAGGTGCTGATTGTAGAGACGCTCGAAGGCCTGCCGGACCCGAGGCAGATTGGCAATCTCTTCCAGCGATTTTGAGATCAACTCAGGAATCAGGCCGGCGACAAAGTCGTCCGAGGGCGCCCCCTCGATCACTAGCGTGATCTGCGTGGCAGGATCGCGCATCTCGACGGCCGTCCTGGGGTCCGGATATTGCGCCCCGTCGATGATGTCGGCCCAGTGAATCACCTCGTCGAGATCTCGGGCGCAGAAATTGAATTTCGTCGCCCCGATGTGAGCGATGAATTTTGTGCAGGAGCGGAAGGACGGGTCGTAGAACTTTTTCCCACTTCGGTCCTGCTGGAAGTGCTTCGCGTCCTCGGGAGTGAGAAATGCGCTCTGATGATGATCGAACCACCAGTTCATGCGGGGCGAACTGGAATATTTGAAATCGACGATAACATTTTCGTCTCCATCAAACATATCGTCGTCGAAAAGCTGGCCCGAGCGATGGAAAAGTCCTTGATAGAGAAATTCCGCGCTGGAATCGACGACCTCGCGATAGAAGCGCGAGAATACCGCCGCCGAGCAGGCGCCATCAAAACACCGGTTGTGAAAACAGACGCGAACTTTCATGGCTCTTCTCTGCGCTCCAGGCACCCTTCACCGGAGAGCCGCAGGCATTCTGTAGAATTTGCTAAATTGCTCTGCTGAGGGCAAATTGTCAAGAGAAAAGACGACCGTAGGCCCGCAAGGGTTTCAAACAGGCGCCGCGCCATATTTTCGCCGTAAAAGGCTTTTTAACGACGCCCCAAATGGCTAACTCAACTTCTCCGCCTGCTGCCGTGCAAAATCTCCAATCATTGGCGCACCGTACCACTCGCCGTTGTACGCCTTATACATCAACGTAATAACCAAAATGAGAAAGATTAGTGAAAAGGTAGTCCACATCAAACCGCTTGCAACCCACCCAAGCACGGGAATAAGCCCCAGAATGGAAGTGACGATCTGCAGGGCTATGGCCACCCCGATCCCGACAAGCCACAGAAAGGCTGACTGGAAGGCATGGAAGCGAACAAAGCGGTTCCTGTTGTAGGGCCCAACCAGAAGGAAGAAGATCGGCGCCACTGGCCACAAGATATAGCAGAGCAGCCCCGCGACATTGAAGGCAATTCCCGGCAGGTCAAAGCCGGCCGGCCGGGTCTGGTTTGCGCGGGTCCAGGCGCTCCCGACTCCATGCCTCGCGCTCACCGGCGATCCGCAGGAACTGCAAAACACCGCATCGGCCGATAATGCCGCTCCGCATTGTGTACAGGCAGCCGTAATCTCTTTTCCTCTCTCTGAAAGCCGGCGGAACCCCAGTCGGCCCGGACGTGTGCCACTGCACGAAGGGATCCGCGTCGCCAGTCCGAAACATTATTCTTAACATAATCTCCGGCATCACACAACCGACCTATCGGCATTTCCAAAATTTCTTGACGATGCCTCCGATCAGCAATTTCAGACTGCGTGATTGCTCAGGCCGTCCGCAAGGCTGAAGCCATGGTCCACTGTCAAAACTCACGGGAAGAACTGGTTGAGCAAGGAGAGAGAGGATGCCAGAAGGACCTGAAAGGAAACCAGAAGGCGCCTCCGGTTGATTTGTGAGCCACGCCCGCTTCACTTGCGCGGACGCGATGGATTGGCAAAGGCCCGATTGGGTTGACCCTGGGCAGGCTGCGGTTGCAGAACTTGACGACTACCCTCCTCGGAGGCGAAAAACTTATCGATGGCCAGCCATGCCAGCAAGGCAACTGGAAAGTAGAGAGCTACAAGGAAGGCCAGCAGTTCATATACCCATTGCATTCCGGGACTCAGCATAAACATACGGCACTCGCTTTCTAATCCGGTCATCCTGCTTCGAGTTCATTTCACCACCGTCAGCTGGAGAGCGCCATAGCACCCAGGTACTACAACCAGTGACTGCCCCGTCCCACCCTCGCACGCGCAGCCCCACCGGAATTCCCAACCCTGAATCGGCAGATTAAAAGGGATAGATGACCTCGGTCGGGCTGGAAAATTTCCCGACTAGCGCGCACATCCGGGTATGATAGGGACTATTGCACCAAGGAGGGAGATATGGCCAAGATAACGGAGATTGCTCCGAACGTCTATCGGATCTCGATCTACGCCCAATGGGGCGACCTGCAATTCAACCACTTTCTGGTGAAGGACGATGAACCGATGCTCTTCCACACAGGTTTGCGCGGCATGCACGCGGAAATCCGCGAAGCCGTGTGCAAGCTTATCAACGTGTCCGATCTGCGCCATATCAGCTTCAGCCATTTCGAATCCGACGAATGCGGGTCTCTGAACGACTGGCTGGCTGCCGCGCCCAAAGCCGGCGTGATCTGCAGCCAGGTGGGCGCTCTCGTCAGCGTGAATGATTTTATCGGCCGCGAGGCGCGGCCGCTGGCAGACGGCGAAAGTTTCACCACAGGAAGGCTTCGTTTCCGCTATTGTCAGACGCCCCATTTGCCGCATGGATGGGATGCGGGTGTACTTTTCGAGGAAACTGACAAGACGCTGCTTTGCTCAGACCTTTTCCACCAGACCGGCGACGTCGAGCCGATTACATCCAGTGATGTGGTGGGCCGCTCGTACGAGGCGATGAAGGCCTACCAGTCAGGCATCCTGGCGGATTACGTTCCGTACACACCTCTTACCGGCCAGAACCTCAATAAGCTCGCTGCCCTGCAACCCAAAACGCTCGCCATCATGCACGGTTCGAGCTTTATGGGCGACTGCGTCCGCGCGCTCGATGACCTGCACGTGGCGTATCGCGAAGTCTTTGGCCGGGAAACGCAGGCGGTGGAGGCTGGCAGCGTTTAGCATCGCAAAACATCACACTTCGTGTCAAACAGGGGATCAAGTGCACAGGGATAGACTCCGCGCAGGCGGCAATAATAAGCACAAAGCGCATCAAAGAGGAGGGTTATTCAATGAGTTCCAACGAGGTCAAATCAGTCGCCGATTTTCTGGTCACCGATTTTGAAAACGAAATGCAAACTACTCTGCGAGTGATTGAAGCGGTTCCCACTGATCATCTGGATTACCAGCCGGACCCAAAGGCCAAAACTGGACTCGGCCTCGTCCGGCACATCACGCTTGAAGATGAGTGGATGCTGAACTCGATTGCAGACGGGAAATTTGAGCCCCCGCCGGCAGGTGATGATTCCTGCGGCATCATGAGTCCGGCCGACGCCATCCATCGCTATAAAGAAAGGATCCCCGCTGCGCTCAATCGCGTTCGCGCCCTGCCCGCGGAGAAGCTGACCGCCAACATTGATTTGCTCGGCCTCATCGAGCTGCCCGCGATCAACCTGCTGGCGATGGCGGTCAAACATTCGGTGCACCACCGCGGCCAGCTCAGCACCTATCTGCGTCCAATGGGCGGCAAAAATCCGCCGATTTATGGACCGTCTGCGGACACAGTCCAGGAAGTCTCGACTGTGTGACGGAAACATCGGCAGGCCGAAGCTCGGCGGGCATCTCACTGGCCGTATCCCGGCCACGGCGTGGTTTGCAGAACAAGGCGCCGCACCGAAGATACTCTCACGGCAACTCTTTGCACGGCCGGTAGCTACTTGCGAATGATAGACGACTGCTCTGTCTCAGGCGGGCGGCGTGCGAACATTTCTTCGATCAGGTCTCTGTAGCGCTCCTCAACGACCGGCCGCTTGACCTTCAGCGTAGCTGAAAGCTCGCCTGCGGCCATGCTGAGTTCTTTCGGGAGCAGAGCAATCTGGCGAATGCGCTCGTAGGGCGGAAGGTGTTTGCAGGTCTCATCCACCTGCCCTTGCAGGAAGAGCTGAACCCGTTCGTTCTTCACCAGCTCTTCGCGTCCGGCAATGGCGATTCCCTGCTCTCTCGCGTAGCCTTCGAGCGCGGTAAAATTCGGGACAATCAACGATCCGACAAACTTCCTTGAGTCGCCCAGCACCACGAGCTGCGCGATATAGCGGTGCCCCTGAAACAGGTTCTCCAGCTTTTCCGGTGAAACATATTTTCCGCCAGAAGTTTTAAAAAGATTTTTTTTGCGCCCTGTGATCGAGAGGAATCCTTCCGAGTCCAAGGAGCCCAGGTCGCCCGTACGGAACCATCCGCCGACGAAGGCTTCGCCGTTCTGTTCGTCCTGACGAAAATAGCCCGGCGTCACATTGGGCCCGCGAACCAGAATTTCACGGCCGGTGTGCCCCTCCGCATCTTCAGCCTCGTCGCCCAACTTGACCTCCACGCCGGGAATAACCTGCCCCACAGTGCCCGGTTTCACAGCGCCTGGATGATTAACGGCGATCACCGGGGAGGTTTCCGTCAGGCCATAGCCTTCATAAATTGGAATGCCAATCGCGAAGAAAAACTCTGCCACCTCCCTGCTGAGAGGTGCGGCCCCCGAAATCAATAATCGCAACCGTCCGCCCATCTGCGAGCGTATCTTGGAATAAACGATTTTATCCGCAAGCCCGCGCTTCAAGCCGAGCGCGAAGGGGGCGCCTCGGCCCGCAAGGCTGTATGGGAACCACTCCCGGCCGGTTCGCAGAGCCCACCCGAACAATTTCTGCTTGGGCGGAGGTAGGTGGCGGACTTCTTCCATCACCTTTTCGCGGATTTTCTCCACCAACCGCGGAACGACGGCCATCAGCGTAGGTCGCACTTCCAGCAGGTTCTGCGGCAGTGAATCAGTACTCTCTGCATAGGCAATCGAAACGCCCTGCGCCAGATAATAAAAGTCGATCATTCGCTCAAAGATGTGGGCCAGCGGAAGGAAAGCCATGCTGGTGTCGCCCGCGTGGAAATCAAACAAGCGGTCGCAGGCTTCAATGTTTGAGGCAATATTGGCATGCGTGAGCACAACACCTTTAAAGACTCCTGTAGTCCCCGAGGTATATACGATGGTCGCAACGTCCTCCGGGTTTGTGCGAAGCGCCTGGTTCTCGAGAGATTTCACTGCTCCCGTTCCCACCTCACCTCGCCGCTCGGCAAGCTCCTTCCAGCAGAGGACGTCGGAGAATTCTCCCGGTCCGCAGTCCATTGCCACCACAAACTTCAGTTCCGGCACGGCGGCCCGCACCGCCAGGACTTTTTTAAGTTGGTCGCGGGTGGACACAACAATTCCTTTTGAGCCCGAGTCGCGAAGGATGAACTCCACGTCGCTTTCCAGCAGCGTGGAATAAAGCGGAACGGTTACGGCGCCAAGGCCCAGAACGGCGTAGTCGGTAAGCGCCCATTCCAGCCGGTTTTCAGACAGCAGCGCGATGCGATCACCGGCGCCGACACCCATCTCGCCAAACGCGACCGACAGCGCCGCAACCTTCGGAAGCGCGTCCCGCGAGGAAATCCCTCGATAGGCGCCTTGCGTCTTGATCAGAAAGGCGTCAGGCTTTTGATGGTTCTCCATCGCCTGGAGAAATAATTCATTGATCGTTCTAAACGGCTTCGAAGCCATGTGCTCTCACGCTCCTGATTCATCAAACACGGCGGGCCGAAGAAAATTTTAGCACAGACCTTGCAGCCGTCTTCCTCCTGCGGCACAAGCCCGCGCCCCAATGTGCGGCGGACTTTCTCTCCCCGGTGTTATCGACTAATATTCAGCAGGAGAGCCGTTAGGATGGAGCCACCGAAAATTCGTGATCGAAATCACGGCCCGTCGGGCAAGGACGTGCAAACGGTCCGCTCGCCGCGCGGGCAAGGGCTGAATTGCCAGGGCTGGCATCAGGAAGCGGCTCTGCGCATGCTGATGAATTCGCTCGATCCCAACGTCGCCGAACAGCCGGACGATCTGATAGCCTGCGGAGCCAGCCAGAAAATTTTGCGCGACTGGGAGAGCTATCACGCAGCCGTGAAAGTGCTCAAGGGCCTCAAGAACGATGAAACACTTCTGGTTCAATCTGGGACACCGAATGGCGTCTACAAAACGCAACAAAACGCGCCTCGCGTCATCATCACTAACTCCACCCCGGAAGGCAAATGGCCCACGTCGGACAAACTCGATCAGATCTACCACCGCGGCGTGATAATACCGTGGCCAGCAGACCCAGCGAGCTGGACGTACCTAGGGACACAGCAATATGTGCCAGTCGCTTTTCAAGTTTTCGATGCCATTGCCCGCAAGCACTTTGGCGATGACCTTGGCGGGAAGCTGATCGTCTCAGGCGGAATGGGCGCAGCGGGAGGAGCCTTGCCGCTCGCCGCCGTGATGCTCGGGGCCGCATTTCTTGGTATTGACGTGGATGGAGAACGTATTCGCCGACGCATCCGCGCAGGCTATTGCGATTACTGCGTCAATACGCTGGAGGAGGCACTGCGCATCCTCAAGAACGCTGTGCGGCAGAAGCAGGGTGTCTCCGTTGGACTGGTGGGGAATTGTGCCGAAATTGTTCCGGAACTCGCCAGCCGGGGTGTTCTTCCCGATGTTTTGACCGACCAGACCAGCGCCCACGATCTCTTGAACGGATATATCCCGTCCAGTCTGAATGCTGATGACGCGGCCGCACTGCGGCGCGCGAATCCCCACGATTACATATCTCGCTCCCGCCACTCGATCGTGCGGCACCTCGACGGGATGCTGGCGCTCCAGCAACTGGGCTCCGTCGTTTTTGAATTCGGAAACAACCTTCGCGCCGCAGCCCAGCAGTGCGGAGCGGCAGGCGCGGCTTCTGCTCTCCCTCATAGCGTTGAGGATTATCTTCAGCCGCTGCTCTCAGCAGGACTGGCTCCCGTTCGATGGGTGGCCCTTTCCGGTGAACCGGCAGACATCCGCCGGTTCGATGAGCTGGCGCTTGAGCTTTTTCCCGACGACCTCTCGCTGGCGCGATGGATTCAATTGGCCAGAAAACACGTTCGGTTCCAGGGCCTGCCAGCGCGCGTCTGTTGGATGGACCAGGAGAAGCGCATCCAGCAGGCCGAGCGTCTGAACACCATTGTGGCTGAGGGAATAATGCGGGCGCCGTTTGTCGTCGCCTTTGACCAGGTGGAGATTAACCGCCAAACTTCATCCCAGGCCCTGCCGGCTAAGATGGAAGACAAACAGGATGCCGACGGGGATTGGCCGATCCCGGATGTGCTTGCAGCCGCCGCTTCAGAGACAACCTGGGCGTCGCTCACCGGTGAGCCAAGTTACAGCCAGGCAACCATGGCGCTGATCGTCGACGGCACCTCAAAATCCGCAAGTTCCTTCGCGCGTGTTTTGAAAAGCGACTACGCGCGCGATTTTATCCGACGCGCCACACCGCGCCTCTAATATGGCAACCTGGACATGGGCATCCAGGATTTTGTGCTAGATTCTCCATGTGCAAACCATCGTCGAGTGCGTTCCGAATTTCAGCGAGGGCGCGGACCAGAACAAGATTGAGTCCATCCTCCAGGCATTGACTGCCGGCCCGGACGTGCACTTGCTGGATACGCAGATGGACGCCGATCACAATCGTACGGTCGTGACGTTTATGGGCAGCCGTGAAGGCGTGGCCGAAGCGGCGCTGCGGGCCATCGGACGCGCAGGCGAACTGATCGACCTGAACGAACACTGCGGCGTGCATCCTCGCATCGGCGCGACGGACGTTGTGCCCTTCGTGCCCATTCAGGGTATCGATCTCGGAAATTGCGCTGAGATTGCGCGGTGGGTTGCCCAGGAGACCTGGCGGCGCTTTCAAATTCCAACCTACCTTTATGGAGCGGCTGCCCCGGATCCCCGCAGAAGGAACCTGGAGAATCTGAGGCGCGGTCAATTTGAAACGTTGCGTGAGGAAGTCCGTGAGAACCCGGATCGCCGGCCTGATTTTGGCGGGGCCACACTTCATCCGACAGCCGGCGCCACTGCCATTGGTGCGCGGAATTTCCTGATCGCTTACAACATCAATCTGAATTCCACGGACCTCGCCCTGGCGAAATCTATTGCCAGAAAAATCCGCACCTCAGATGGCGGTTTCGCGGAAGTCAAGGCTATCGGCGTGGAGATCAAACGGCTCCGCGTGGTCCAGGTCTCCACCAACCTGACCGATTTTCTGACCACCTCCATCACGACAGTCTTTGACGCGGTAGCAGCCGAGGCCGCACACGCCGGCATTGCTGTTGGCAGCAGTGAGATTGTCGGCCTCGTACCCCGCAGGGCCATTGAGTCCGCAGACATCTCGCATCTGAAGCTGCGGAATTTCGGTCCTCAGTTGATCCTGGAAAACAAGCTGGCGGAAATGTGGCGGAAATCCCTGTAAGCTCCGAGCCATTAATCCGCGCCGAGGGCAGATACCCAAAGCTTCCTTGCCGCGAATTCACCCAGGCTGACGGACTTCCTGCCCAGGCGCAGCGTCAAAGTGCCGTCGTAATTTCGGCTGGAGATCTGGATTCGAACGCCTGGCCGGATTCCCAACTGATCGAAATACTCGAGCAGTTTGCGGTCACGTTCGTGCATGCTGTCCACGCGAACCGATGATCCGGGTTGCGCCTCCCAGAGTTGCTGCAGCCCCAGCTTTCGCCGCTCGCGCGCGCTTTTGTTAATCTGGTTTCCGTGCGGACAGACGCCATCCCGGCCCAGCTTCTCGATCAACTTCCGTTCCAGGTCTTCGGAAACTGAATGCTCCAGGCGCTCCGCCTCATCGTGGATTTTGTACCACTCCATCCCAAGTATTTCGTGCAGAAACCTTTCCACCAGGTGATGGCGAAATCGCAGCCGGTCAGAAATTCTTTGGCCCGCCGCAGTCAACGTGATTCGGCCCTGGCGGTCTACGAGCGCAAGTTTGTCGCGCCTGAGGCGCCGCAGGGCGAGCGCCACCGCAGGAGGGGTAACCTCGAGCCAGCGCGCAATAGTCGCTGCAATAGCGATGCCCTCCTCGGCCTCGGCCTCCGCGATAGCCTTCAGGTAGTCCTCTTTTGAAATGGTCAGCTTCATTTCAAATTCAACACCCGGCCGTCCGGCATCCTCGGACAAGGCCGGGAATTCCACTTCAGAATACCCTGTGCGTCTCATCTTAATGCGGCTTGTCCATGGTAGTTCGAAATTTCCGGGTTGACACCGGCAACCGTTATCCTATTAACTATAGTTTACTATTGATAAGAATTCTCAGTAAATATCTGTTTCTGGATCGGCTCTGAAATGGAAGACCCCAACGATAAACGTGAAGCCGCTGGAGGCCACCTCCATAGTTCGAGTCCGGAGTTGGCCAAATCCGCAGCCCCCCCATTCAGCCGCGGCTTCTCGCTCGAAGGCCTGCATGGCTCCGTAGAGGTACCGTCGCACGAGGCAGGCTTTTGGCGGCACTGGTGGGCGTTTGTTGGCCCCGCGATTCTGGTCAGCGTCGGTTATATGGATCCCGGAAACTGGGGCACCGACCTGGCAGCCGGGGCAGATTTCCGGTATGGCCTGCTCTGGGTGGTTGCCCTGGCCAGTTTGATGGCCATCTTTATGCAAGTCATTGCGGCGCGGCTGGGCGTCGTCACCGGAATGGACCTGGCACAATGCTGCCGCGAATGGTATCCCCGCTGGAGCCGAATTCCGAACTGGCTTTTCTGTGAGCTCGCGATCGCCGCGTGCGACCTGGCGGAGGTCCTCGGCAGTGCCGTTGCGCTGAACCTCCTCTTTGGGATTCCGCTGCTCTGGGCGGTGATTATCACAGGATGTGACGTTCTGATCCTTCTCGGCCTGCAACGATTCGGAATGCGGACCATCGAGGCGGTAATCCTGTTGCTGGTTGCAACCATGGCAGCCTGCTACTTTATCGAGATCTTCGTACTGCCTCAAACGCGTCCGAGCTTGATGGAGATGGGTAGCGCCCTTTTCCGGCCCGGCCTGGGCCACAGCGGCATGGTTGTGCTCGCCATTGGCATTGTCGGCGCCACCGTGATGCCCCATAACCTCTATCTCCACTCCGCGCTGGTGCAAAGCCGCAAGCTCCAGAAGGACGACCGCTCCATCCGCAGCGGAATACTGTTCAATACCATTGATGCATCGGTGGCCCTGACCATTGCCTTTTTCCTGAACGCCGCGATCCTGGTGCTGGCGGCCCTGGTCTTTTACGGCAAGGCCAGCGTGCTCGTGCCGGGGGAAGGCCTGCTCACGTTTACACCTGACACCGACTGGATTCGCGTTGCATATCTCACGCTTGCCCCGCTGCTCGGAACCGCTCTGGCCAGCACGCTATTCGCCGTGGCGCTGCTGGCCAGCGGACAGAGCAGCACCATTACCGGAACGTTGGCCGGACAAGTCGTTATGGAAGGCTTCATGCATTGGCGAATCCGGCCCTGGCTCCGGCGCCTCGTGACGCGCTCGCTCGCCATCATTCCCGCAATTTTGGTGATCGGGATTCGTGGCGTCAGCAGCGTTACTGACCTGCTTGTCCTCAGCCAGGTAGTGCTGGCCTTGCAGCTTCCCTTCGCGATGTTTCCTCTGTTACACTTCACAAGTTCCCCCAAACGCATGGGCAAATGGCGAAGCGGCTGGTTTCTGATGATAGTCGGCTGGACCAGCGCGATAATCATTACTGCGATGGATCTCTACGGACTGCCCGAGGCGTTCAAGAGCGTCTGGGCGATCATTGCCGGTCAATGACGCGCCTCCGAAACCGATGAGTTCCGCGAAATCCGCTTATGTACAACAAGATCCTGGTGACGCTGGATACGACTTCCTCAGACCGTGCCATCATCGAACACGTCAAAGCCCTGGCCACAATTATGCACAGCCGCGTCGTTCTTCTGCACGTTGCCGACGGCTGGGCCGCACGCATGTACGGACCCGACGCCGTCAGTCCGGAAGTGGCGGAAGATAAAGCTTACCTTGATCAGGTCAGAACGGAGTTTGCGGCAGAGGGAATTCCGGCCGACGCCGCGCTTGCCTACGGTGATCCGGCGAGCGAGATCGTCAAATGGGTCCGGCAGGAAGGCTGCGATCTTGTGGCCATGAGCACCCATGGGCACCGCTTTATCAAGGATCTGTTCCTTGGAACGACCGCGCCTCGGGTGCAGCATAGAATCAGCGTACCCGTTCTCCTGCTCCGCGCCAGATAGCCCGCCCGGTTCAGAACTTGCTTAACAGTCGCGCCGGTCTGCATGCATAAGTTTTTGCAGTCCGCGTGAACCTGGGCTCCACCAGAAAAGTAATGGGCGGAGCAGGCCCTGGTGCGCCCGACATGCGGATGCACTGGCGTCCGCCGGAAATTCCAGATAGTGTAGAAGCGAATTTCGTTTCAGAGCCGTCAATCATGCTCATCAGGGGCTACGCAACTTCGGAGGGAACTGCACGCTACCGCCAGCAACATGCCGACCGTTTGCCAGGGCACTATCGGCAGTCGCGCGGACTCTGGCTCAGTTCCATCGGCCTTGGCACTTACCTCGGCGATCCCACTGATGAAGTCGATAACCGATACGGGCAAACGATCGCTCTGGCGGTTCCTGCGGGCATAAACGTATTCGACACCGCGGTCAATTACCGCCACATGCACAGCGAGCGTGCCGTCGGGCGGGCCATCTCGGAATTGATCTCCTCCGGCGCAGCCCAGCGCGACGAGATCCTGCTAGCAACCAAGGGCGGTTTTCTCGGCTATGACGGCGCAGAGCCTGCTGATCCTTCCGCTTATTTCCAGGCTCGGCTTGTTCGAACCGGCCTGGTTAAGCCCGAGGAGATTGTAGCCGGTTGCCATACGCTTTCGCCGCGCTACCTTGATCATCAAATCGATGTGAGCCGCGGGAATCTCGGCGTCGAAGCGATTGATCTCTATTATCTCCACAACCCCGAAACGCAGCTCCAGGAAGTTTCCAGCGAGGAGTTCCTCAGGCGCCTGCGCAAAGCCATTGCCGGGCTCGAGCAGGCCGTTGCAGATGACAGAATTCGTATGTACGGCGCGGCCACCTGGAACGGCTTTCGCGTTCAGGACTCCCAGGAGGCCATCTCGCTGGAGGAGATTCTCCTGGTGGCGCAGGAAGTGGGAGGGCAGAATCATCATTTCGGCGCGATTCAGCTTCCCTTCAACATCGCCATGCCGGAGGCCCTGACCGCGAACACGCAGCCTTCCAACGAGCGCCGTGCGCCGCTGCTGCAGGTCGCGCGCGAACACGGCCTGATGGTATTTTCAAGCGCCACGCTGCTGCAGAGCCACCTGGCAAGAGGCTTACCCGCCGGCTTTGAGCAGTGGACCCCCGGCCTGGCTACGGACGCTCAGCGGGCCATCCAGTTTGTCCGGTCCACTCCGGGAATCACCTGCGCGCTGGTGGGCATGAGCAGTAGTGAGCACCTTGAGGAAAATATCGCCACAGCTTCGCGTCCGCCACTTTCACTCGACGAATATCGCAAGATATTTCAAAAGTGACCGCAGGAATCAGTGGACTCCGGGTACAGTGCATCCGGCCACAAACTGCTATTCAGCACGGAGGGCAATGATCGGGTCGATGCGGGAAGCCCGGCGCGCAGGGATATATCCGGCGGCAAAGGCAACCGCAAGCAACACGACAGCCATGGCTGCGAACGTTGCCGGATCGGTGGGCTGCGTCTCAAAGAGAATCGATGCAATCAGCCGCGCCGCCGCAAACGATGCGGTCAGCCCCACGGCAACACCTACGAGTGCGAGCCGCAGCGTCCGCGCGAGGACGCCCAGCAACACATGCCGCTGAGTTGCGCCGAGGGCCATGCGAATGCCGATTTCCTGCGTCCGCCTTGCAACGGAGTATGAAATTACGCCGTAGATTCCGAGCAAAGCGAGAATCAGTCCCAGAGCCGCAAACGTGGAAACGAGAAGCACGAAGAAGCGGCGGGGCGAGATGGCATGATCCACAATCTGGCGGATGGGCCGAAACTCTGTCGCCGGCTGCCCCGGATTCAGCGAACGGAGCACGCGCATCACGCTCGTGGCTAGCGCCTTCGGAGGCAGCGCCGTGCGCACTACCAGTTCCGCCCCCACCGGTCCCGCCTGGGTCATGGGCACATAGATCTCAGGCCCGGATGATTCTTCAACGGCCGTTTCGCGAACGTCCGAAACCACGCCGATGACTCGGGTGTCTCGCATCTGGATCTCGGCAATGCGTCCCAGCGCATCCTGCCCAGGCCAGAGCCTTTTCGCCGCCGCCTCGTTCAATATGACCACGCGACCGCTCGTAGCCGTATCCGACCAGTTGAAGTCGCGCCCCTCGCGCAGTTCGATCCCCATCGCAGCGAGGTAGCCGGGGGTTACGATATACACGAAGGCCTCGGGGAATTCTTTCCGGCTATATTCCACTCCCTTTGCCCCCAGTCCCCAGCTACGATTGCGGTCGAGCGGCAGCATGTCCGAGATGCCAGCGGCCTCGATCCCAGGAATGGACTTCACGTGACGGAGCATTTCCTCGAAAATTGCGCCCCTCCGGTCCGCTCGTTGGGCGTCATTGGCTCCGCGATCATCGAAATCCACTTTGATCGCCGCGGCGTGGTCGGGCTCGAATCCCAGATCCACATCGAGCACCCGAAGAAAACTGCGCAGCAGCAACCCGGCTCCGATCAGCAACACACAGGCCAGCGCAACTTCCGAGACCACCAGCGTGGCGCGCACCCGTTCGTGTTTCCGGCCTTCGCTTGTTCCATGCCCGGACTCTTTCAGCGTCGCCTGAATGTTTTTGTCCGAAATCTTGAGGGCCGGCGCAAGGCCGAAAAGCACCGCACTGACCGCCGCAATCATGAGTGTCCATGCCAGCGCCTGTCCGTCCACGCGCAGGCTGCTGAGCAGCGGCAGCGCGATGGAACCCTGATGCGCCAGATAGTCTGTAATCGCGAAAGCAAAGCCCAGCCCGAGCAGAGCGCCCGCCATTGAAAGAACTGCGCTTTCGGTAAGCAATTGCCGGACCATCCGCCGCCGTCCCGCGCCGAGCGCCGCGCGCATGGCGAATTCCTTGCTTCGCGCCGCCGCGCGCGCCAGCTCGAGATTCGATAAATTCACGCAGACGATGAGGAGAATCAGGCCTACCGCAGACCACAGGACGATAAGGGATCGGCGCAACTTGCCGCTGACGTGGTGCTTTAGCGATTGCACCTGGGCCCGGTACCTGTCGAAGTCCCATTCCCGATGCTTCGGGTTGAAATCCAGATGTGGAAATAGAAGGTTGGCCTCAGCTTGCGTCCCCTCTACGGTTGTTCCCGGCTTCATACGGCCGATGAAGAGGAGCGTATTCCCCCAGTCGGCAATTTCGTCCATGATCGCAGGAACGAAGATGTCCATTTTGGTCCCCGGCGCGAAAACCGAACCGAAATCAAAAGTCGGCGGGAGCACTCCGGCGACCGTCACCGGATTATTATTCAGTTCGATGGCCTGGCCGGCAATCGCAGGATCGCCCGAAAGCTGGCGCTTCCAAAAAAAGTAACTGAGCAGGGCCGCCGGACGGCCATTTTTCTGGCACTCTTCCGGCGTGAACAGCCGCCCGAGCATCGGTCGAACGCCAAGCGTCTCAAAGAAATTGCAGGCCACCCTCACGCCCGAGACGGGTTGCGGTTCGCCGCGGCCCGTCAGCTTGTAGTCGGAAGGGCCATAAAAGGGCATGTACGCTGTTACGCTTTCGAGCGAGCGGTTGCGCTCTTGATATTCCTTGAACGCATATCCGGAATAGGTCATGCTCGAAAGGCCGCCCTCAGCGGGCGGGCCTTCAATCCACACGAGGCGAGCGGGCTCTCTGAACGGCAGCGGCCGCAGCAGTATGGTGTTCACCACGCTGAAGACAGCAACGTTCGCGCCAATGCCCAGGCCCAGAATCACGACCGCAATCACCATAAAGCTACGATCGCGACGCAACTGCCGCAAGCCGTAACGCACGTCGGCGACGAGCCCACCGAGCAACTGTGTTCCCAGCGCTTCGCGGCACTCTTCCTTATACCTTTGATAGCCGCCAAACTCGATCCGCGCTTGCCGTTCCGCTTCGGCACGCGAAAGTCCCTGCCGCTCCAAATCATTCGCCCGGCTTTGCAAATGCAGGCGAAACTCTTCCTCCATTTCCCGCTCGACCTGCGGGCGGCGCAGCAAAAAATCCACGAACGCCTGAAGCTGACAGAAGATTTTCATTTATCGTCTGCCCCTGATCCTCCGGGCTGGGACGAAGCCTCACACAAACGCGCGGAGTCGCAGCCCTGAGAAGCAATCCGGCCCGCAGTTCCTGGTGTTCTTTGCGGCTTAGCGTCTTTGCGAGAGGTCGTTGGTTGTTTCATAGCTCGGCTTTCAGAACCGTCCCAATCGCAGCCACCAGCCGCTGCCAATCGTCGATTTCTTCCCTCAGCCGTTTTCGGCCCGCCGCCGTGAGCTCGTAAAACTTCGCTCGCTGGTTATTTTCCGATATGCCCCACTCCGCCTTCAAAAATCCCTTGCCGACCAACCGGAACAGGGCGGGATAGATCGCCCCTTGCTCGATCTCGAACGCTCCTTTCGAAATCTGGCCAATTCTCAGGAGAATGCCATAACCGTGCAAGGGGCCGAGCGAAACCGCCTTGAGGATCAGGAGATCGAGGGTCCCAGGAAGTATTTGAGCGCGCTTGTTCACATCGTGTCCTAACATACTTAGGACTATATGTCCCGAGCGTTAAACATGTCAAGTCTCCTCCGCAATTGGCTGCGATGTCTCTATCAATCAGGACATGCAGCTTGACAGGTTGCGGTCTTTTCGTTAGGTTGCACTCTGGTGTGACTTTGCTGGCAATCTATTAGCGCGAGGCTAAGTTGGCCGGAAAACCGATCATATCAATCACTACGGATTTTGGCGAGAATGACCATTTCGTAGGGGTCATGAAAGGGGTGATCCTCAGCATCAATCCCGATGCTGCGGTTGTGGACATCAACCACCAGGTGAACTCCTACGACATTTTCGACGGCGCCTACAGTTTGTCGCAGAGCTATCACGTGTTCCCGCCCGGCACCATCCACGTGGTGGTCGTTGATCCGGGCGTAGGCTCCGAACGGCGTCCTATAATCGTACAATCGAAAGACTACAGGTTTGTAGCGCCTGACAACGGCGTGCTCTCCATGGTTTACGAGCGCGAAGAGCGCGTGGAAGTCCGCCACGTCACCGCAGACCATTTCTTCCGAAAGCCGGTCAGCAACACCTTCCATGGCCGGGACATTTTTGCGCCCGTGGCCGCCTGGCTCAGCCGCGGCATGGAAGTCGAAAAATTCGGCAGCATCATTAACGATTTTGCAAGATTCACTTCCCTCCGGCCCAAACGCGAAAATGATTCCATCGTCAAAGGACTCGTCGTCAAGGTCGACAAGTTTGGTAACGTTGTTACAAACATTGCTCCCGCCGACGTACCGCGGATCTTTGGCGAGAACCCACCACCCTTCCGCATCACGATCAATGGGCACCAAATCACCCGGATCCGCGAATCCTTTGCAGGGGGCGAGGCTTCAGAAATTTTCGCCGTGGTCGGCAGCTCGGGATTTTTCGAAATTTGCACCAATCGTGGTTCCGCGGCGAAGGCGTTGAACGTCAATCGCGGAGCAGAAGTTGAAGTGGAGCTAGTCGCTCGATCGGCCGAGACCGCCTGACGATTTCCTCGTACTTACGCCGACTGGCCTTTGGGGCGCCCGGGCGCCACTTTGGGACGGTCACCTCTGCTGCCAAGTTTCTCGATCTTCACCTTTGACACCCGCAGGCCGTCCATATCCACCACGGTGTAAACCCGGCCTTCGTAGGCAAAGCTCTCCCCGCCCTTGGGGATTTTGCCCAGACAATCGAGCACAAAGCCGGCCAGCGTCTCGTAACCTTCACCGCGCGGCAGGACGATTTCATAATCATCGGCAAGCTCGCGCAAATTGAGCGCCGCATCCACCACCAGCACATCGTCGCCCAGCTTCTTGATCACCGCCTCCTCGCGGTCATATTCGTCCTGTATCTCGCCGACGATCTGTTCCAAGACATCCTCGATGGTCACCAGCCCCACGAAAGTGCCAAACTCATCCACCACCAGGGCAAGATGCGCCCGGCGCCGGCGGGCCTCATCCAGCACCTTGATCAAGGGCATCGTTTCCGGGACGATCATCGGTGGATGCAACAGCGACATCAGGTCCAACGGCTCATCAAGCGGAATATGATGGCTGAGACGGTCGAACGTCACTCCCAGCAGATCGCGGGCGTAAAGCACTCCAATAATATGGTCCGGCGACACTTCGTAGATGGGAACGCGCGAGTGCTGGTCCTTGACAATGCTGTCCAGAAGAAAACGAAGGTCCTTGCTGAAGGGCAATGAAGTAATCTGGTTCCTGGGTACCATGATTTCGCGGACAAGCGCGCGGTGCAAATCGAAGATGCTGTGGATCATCTCCTCCTGTTCCTCCCCGAGCAGCCCGCGTTTGCGCACTCCCGTTACGATCAGTTCGACTTCCTCCAGACTGTGCAGGTCCACATGCCCGGTCGACGCCGAAACGCCGACCACCCGCGTCACGGCATTCGCCAGGCGATCCATCCCCAGCACCGGAATCCGCACCGCCTGCATAAACACGGTCAGCGGCAGGGCAAAGATCAGCGCCACCCTTTCGGCGCGCTCGAAGCCGATGGTCTTCGGGGCCAGTTCGCCCAGAACCATCAGCAGGCCGGTGATCAGCAGGAATGCAATCAGCGTAGCAAACCCGTGCGATAATGGGCCAGTGAAATGCCTGACGCGCCCGTCCAGCAACTGGTGGATGTCCCCTGCCAGCATCTCCTCTCCCAGCCAGCCCAGCAGCAGGCTGGCGGCGGTCACGCCCAGTTGCAGGGCGGAGAAAAGGCGGCTTGGGTAGGCCAGGATTTTCTGAACCAGCGCCGCGCGCGAATTGCCCATCCGCACAAGCTGCTGTAAGCGGCTGCGACGGACGCTAAGCAGTGCGTATTCGGTGGCTACAAAAAAAGCGTTCACCGCAATCAGCGCCAGGATCAGCACCCCTTGTAAAAAATAGCTCATGGCAGGTTCCCTGCCCTGCATTCTAGCCCGAAAACCCGCCCCAATAACAAGCCTCGTTCACGCCACAGCAGGAATCCACTTTGCCCGTCCTCGCAAGCTCCTTCAAAAACTAGCTCTAAATTTAGGGGTGTCATTCCGCCATTTCTGCCACGCCCACGACCTAGAACAATGCCTGTGTTTGATTCTCTCTGTGCCCTCTGTGATAAAACTTAATACAGAGAACATCGACAGCCTCTATGGGCTCTGTGTTAGAGCTTTAAGGACAGGGCGCAGACATGACTCGACGGATCATGTCGTGTCGCGTCTGGCTCCGCAACGCTTTTTCTTGGGGCAATTTGTTAGAATGGGGAAGATGCAAAACGACATTGTAGATGTTGTCGGGAATCGGCCGTTGACCGGCGGCCATTTCCTTCTGGATCTGTATGCTCCGCGGCAAGCCCAGGCCACGCGCCCCGGGCAGTTCGCCATGGTCCGCATGCTGGAGCACGCAGACGTGCTACTTCGCCGGCCGATGAGCATTTTCGATGTCCGGTCCTCTGCTGCGAATAACAAAGCGACGGCAAACGGCGCTGCGCCGGAGGTCATTCAGCTTCTCTACAAAATCGTTGGCCGCGGAACACGCCTGATGGCCTTGCTCAAGCCCGGCGACCGGGTGGAGGTGCTGGCGCCGCTGGGCCACGGCTTTTTCGAGGAAGAATACCTGCCCGTTGCCCGGGCGTCAGATGAAGTTCTGCACGTCGCAGGCGGCATTGGTATTGCGGCGCTGTTGCTTCCGGCGCGGCAGATCGCCAAGGCGCGCATTCGCCAGAGGCTCTTTTTCGGCGGCCGCACGCGCGACGACCTCGTGGGCACGGAAGAGTTTGAGAATCACGTCGAGGAAATTGTTCAGGCAACGGAGAACGGCTCCAAGGGCCACCAGGGATTCGTGACTGCGCCGCTCGATAAATATCTTGCCGGTCATCTTAACGCAAAATTCCTGCTGATGGCCTGCGGTCCCTGGGCCATGCTGCGCGCTACCGTCGATCTGGCACGGCGGTACGGCCATCCATGCCTGGTCTCGATGGAGAACCGCATGGGCTGCGGCCTCGGTGTTTGCCTGGGATGCTCCATTCGCGTGGAGGGATCGGGCCACGCCGCCTACGAGCGTGTCTGCACCGAGGGTCCGGTGTTTTACGCCGAACGCGTGATCTGGGAGAAGGAGGAAATTCCCAAAATTTGATCGCATGTCCGACCAACCTAATCATCAACGGACCCAGGATTCGCCATCGGCCGACAGTCGAGAGCAGTTCTCTCCTCGCATCGGCCTCGACATCGCCGGCATTCATTTTGACAACCCGGTCCTGACAGCCAGCGGCACCTTCGGCTACGGCCAGGAATTTGCCCACCTGATTGACCTCAATCAGCTCGGCGGGATATGCGTGAAGGGCATCTCCGCCGATCCCATGGAGGGCAATCCGTCTCCGCGCATTTACGAAACAGAAGCCGGAATGCTGAACGCCATCGGCCTGCAGAACGTAGGCGCCGAAAGGTTCCTGAACGAGAAGCTTCCCTTCCTCCGCACGCTCCGCACACGCTGCATCGTGAACGTCTTCGGCTACTCGACTGAAGATTACGTCCGTGCCATCGAGATGCTGAACGAGGGCGATGGCATCCACGGCTACGAGTTGAACATTTCCTGCCCCAACACGCATTGCGGCGGCATGGTCTACGGAAACGATCCGCGCCTCACCGCAGAGGTGGTTGCGGCCAGCAAAAAAGCCTCGCGCTATCCGCTGATCGTCAAGTTGTCACCCAATGTTACCGACATCACGGAGCTTGCCCGCGCCGCCGAAGCCGCTGGAGCGGACGCCCTCTCGCTGGTGAACACCTTTGTCGGAATGGCCATCGACGTGGAAACCCGCACACCGCGAATTTCAAACATCACCGCAGGCCTTTCAGGCCCGGCCATCAAGCCGCTGGCGGTGCGCATGGTTTACCAGACGTTCCGCGCCGTCAAGATTCCCATCATGGGCATCGGAGGCATCGCCACCGCCGAAGATGCCCTGGAATTCATCGTCGCCGGCGCCCGCGCCGTCCAGATCGGCACTGCCAATTTCTACGCGCCGGACACCGCGCTTCGCGTCGCCAACGGCATTCGCGATTACTGCCGCCGCAAGCACACTCACCTCGCGGACCTCGTTGGCACGCTGAGGGTTCCGCGAGCCGGGGCTGGCGGGTTCGCCGCTCCCCACGCGACGTAATTCCTTCACCACCGCCACTCGGGTTGCTGCTGGCTGCCGTCCTCCGCCTCGAAGTGCGGTTCCCCAGTTACTGGTAGGGCAGAGTCTTCAGCAGTTCCTGTTCCGATTTCGAGGGGCCGTTTGATCCTGGTCTCACGGAAGGATGGAAATAGGCCTGCTCAGAGCCCACCGGCGCCTCAGAATCAGAAGGCGTTTTGGATGAGGACCCGCTTGCATTCACCCCAGCAGAGCCGCTTCCGCTGAGCGCAAACAGGTATTCCGGCCCCGCCCACGGCTCAGAGGAATGCGACTCAATCTCTCTGAGCATGGCGTTCATCCGTGCCATGACGAGCTTGCCCTGCTCGCTCGAACTCAGGTCGTTTTCTTCGGCTGGATCGTTCGCCCAGTCGTAAAGGGACTGGCTGCCTTTGTTTGTCAGAATGTAGTGCCACTCGGCGGTGGTCAGGCTGATGCCCGAGGCGCCAGCATCAGAAAGGCTCGCGCTGAGTTCGGAAACAACCGGCCGCGCGACCCTCTGCGGCGTGTCCGTTTGCCAGAACCGAGCCAGGCTGTACGCGTGCAATGGGACTGCGTTGCCCAATGCCAGGTCGATGACGGTTGCAAAGAGCTGGCGAACCGGCGCCGGCGCAGCAATCCGTACACCGGCCGGAATGCCTGCACCATAGGCAATCAGCGGAACGTGAATTTCTTCCCGATGCAGATCGTTGCCGTGCTGATAGGCGCCGTGCTCGCCAAATGCTTCGCCGTGGTCCGCCGTGATCAAAAAGATCGTGTTCTTCCCCGCCGGTGAATTTTCAATCGAGCGGACCAGTTGTCCTACTTGCTCGTCAAGATAAGCAAGGCTGTTGTCATAGCCGTTGATCAGCGCCTGGCGGTCGGCGGCAGGCAGCGGCTGGCTGGGTCGAAAGCCACCCTTGGCGCCCCAGCGGCGCACCACCGTTTCCGGCAGCGTTCCAAAGCGATGGTCGTATGGAGCAGGAGGAACATAGGGACTATGCGCATCGAAATAGTTGATGTAGACGTAGAATGGCCGCGCAGGCCGGTGCTGCAGCCAGCGGAAAATCTCGCCATTCAGCTCCGCGGCGTTACGCCGGTAAAAAGCATCGTAGCGGCGGACGTTCTGATAGATCGGCTGCACCGCCGCTCGCCCCATCAGCGTTCGCGACAGATTATATAGCCCGGTCGTGCGGTCGTCATCGTACCGGCCAAACCCGCCGCCCAGACCCCAGCCCGATTCTCCGTAGTAGTAATTCGCATTGAATCCTGCCGTGGCATACCCTTGATGGCCCAGAACGCTCTCAATAGTTTTCCACCCCGGGTCGAGCGGACGGAAAGCGTTGGCGCCGCTCTGGTGCGGAAGCAGGCCAGTATAGATGGCAGCCAGCGAGGGCAGCGTCCAGGACGTGGCGGAAATGGCGTTTTCAAACAGGACGCCTCTTTCCGCCAGTCGCGCGAGGGTGGGCGTGGTGTCCCGGTTGTAACCGTAAGCGGAAAGGTGGTCAGCCCGCACCGTGTCCATCGTGATCAGAACGATGTTGGGCCGCTGCCCGGATTTGATTTCAGCAGCGGCAAGCCTCGCTCCGCCCGAGCGCCGGGAAGCGCCATAATAGACAACGCCGGCCGCCAACACCGCCAAGACTGCCACCGTCGCTCCTGCCAGAGCGCCAAGCCGCCAGCGGTTTTCAGGGCCGAACCACGGGCAGATGAAGTTGCGTCCCAAGAATCCCACAACCAGCGCCGCAGCAAAGACAATCGCAAACCGGACCACGGGGAACAGAATGTCTTTCAAGCGGCTGTAAACATCAAAATTCACCGAATGCGTGTGTACAAAGTGGCCCGCCCAACCGACGTACGCGCCCGCACAGCCGATCAGAACTGCCGCGAGAATCACTCCGCGAAGCGCGCTCGGGGATTTACCAACAACGCCAAAAAGTCCCAGCGCCGCCCCTAAAATCCCCAAAAGAAGCATCGCCACCAGCGGCGCCAGAAACCAGATCACCCATGCGGCGTCGACCACCAGAAACTGCTCGACGGACGGGACGGAATAGAGGAGTCTGGCCTCCCACAGGCCTACCAGCAGGCCTATTGCCGCTCCCAGAATAACGAAGCGGCTCCACAGCTCAAATCTCCAGCCCTGCCGTCGGCGATCGCTTTGGGCTGAATTGCTCAATCGCTTCTTTCCATTTCATGATTTTGCCGCATGGCGAGGATCTGCTTCATCACCATCGGGCGGGCTGCGCCAGCATTCTTCGTTCGCAAGTTTGATTTCCACAGCAACTGCTAATCAGTTGAGGTCGTGCGACAACATCAGCTTAAAAGTCAGTTTGTCGGCCCCGGCCGTGACGCCAAAGCCCACCCCCGTTTCGATGTCCACGAACCTCGTGTGGTGGTCCGTGACGGCCCAGACTTCGTGGAACTGGTCGTGAGTGGCATAAAAGTCGCGCAAGGGCCCGAAATCCGCATACTCCTCGGCGGCAACGGCCCAGTTGGGATTCAGATTATAGGCAACGCGCCCCGCCGGGACAAACTCCAGGCCGCCAAAGCCGCCTCGGTAATCGGTGTCAACAATGGGATTGTAAATCAGGTCCACTTTGTACAGGTGCAAGCCCACGATTGGCCGCGCCTCTGACGTAATGCGATGCGATTCCCAGTAAGAGTAGTTAAAGCTGAGCTCGAAGTTAATGCCGTAGAAGAACGTGCGCTCGTCGGCGTGGGGCCGCACGAACAGTTCGCGCAGTTTGAACCCGTCAAGTGACCCGCCGCGGCCCTTCGAATAGGCCGTATAGACAGGCAGATACAGACCCTGCTCAAACCACGGAGTTACGCCATAGGCCCATTCCACCGCGCCGTTGACCGAATTATCGGAAATTATGCCACCGGGAAAATCAGCGGTCTTCCGCCCCATGGGAGTGAAGTTGCTGTGTACCATAACGCTGGCTTTTCCGGGAGCCATAATCGCACCGTCGTACACCTGGATTTCGTCCGTCTGTGCGCGGAGCGCGAGCGGCGCCACAGCCATCATGACCGCCAGAACAGCACCCATGCGCATCAGCCGCCTGCAAAATTGTACTGGGATTCCCATAAATCAGCTAACGAGTATAGTCCATTTCGCAGCGCTCCTGAAAAACGCCGGGCAGAATTCTCCCGGTCGCCGCTGCAACCTGTGGTATTTTGCCCAAGGTCTGTCAGGTCAATGCCATGCCGGAACGCTTCAAACCCATCACGCGAGAGACGTCGCAGGGGCGTTGGCAGTCGTCCGCCATCTCCAGCACTCGACGTTGGGCTCTGGTGATTCTGCTTTTTGCCGCCGCCCTCATCAATTATCTTGACCGCGCCACCATCTCGGTGGCCCTGCCCCGGATTTCCGGCGACCTGCTTCTCGGCCCCACCGACAAAGGAGTGCTGCTCTCCGCCTTCTTCTGGTCTTATGCGCTGATGCAGGTCCCCATCGGCTGGCTTGCAGACCGCGTCAGCCTCCGCTGGCTTTATGCCGGATCGTTCGCGCTGTGGTCGCTGGCCTGCGGCTTCACCGGCCTTGCCGGCAGCCTGGCCGTGCTCATCCTGCTGCGCGTTGTCCTCGGCATCGGAGAGTCCATTTATCTTCCCGGCAGCGTCAAATTCATCAGCCTGGCATTTTCTCCTGAGGAGCGCGGCCTGCCCACTGCAATCTTTGACAGCGGAGTGCGCGCGGGCCTCGCCATCGGCGCGCCGCTGGTCGCCTGGCTGGTGTCACGCCATGGCTGGCGGAACATGTTCATGCTGGTGGGATTTACGGCGCTGGTTTGGATCCTGCCGTGGATTTTAACATTTCCCGCGCGACAGAAGGAGCCACTCCCGCCTGCGCCTGCGCGTGCCGTCCGCAAGCCGCTGACCTTCAACCGCAACTTGCTTGGAGCCAGCCTCGGATTTTTCTGCTTCGGGTATTACAACTACCTGCTGGTCACCTGGCTGCCCGACTACCTGGTGGAGGTGCGCCACCTTACACTTCTGAAGGCGGGATTGCTGGCAGCTATCCCTTACATCGTCTGGGCCGTTGCGGAAGTCGCGGGAGGCTGGGCGTCAGACCGGCTCGTCCGACTGGGTTGGAACGAGACTCGCGTGAGAAAAGGAATTATCACCGTGGGCTTCGCCTCAGGGCTGATGCTGATCCCCGCAGCGCTGATCGACAATCTCACCGCATCCATCATTCTGCTGGCTGGTGGATCACTGGTGGGACTCTCTTCCCCCAACATCCTCGTGGTGTTTCAGACCTGTGCTCCGCACGACGAAGTCGGTATGTGGATGGGCTTCGGCAACTTTATCGGCAACATCGGCGGCGTGCTCTCGCCGCTGGTCACCGGAATCCTCATCAGCCGCACCGGCTCCTACTTCCCCGGATTTGCGCTGGCGCCCGTCATCCTCATCGCCGGCCTGCTGGCCTTCTGGTTTCTCGTCGGCGAATTGAAACCGCCGAGCATCGCAACGTAATCGGGCTGGGGCCCGCCTTGCGGGATTCCGCAGTTTAGAACGTATGCGGCAAACGTCGGATGGCGCCCGTCATGTCTGGGATTTCTCCGCGCTACTTTGCGCCTTCGCGCGAGGCTGCTGTTAGTTCCCCCAGCCCCTAATCCCTAGCTCTGCCCTTTCGCTGAACGCTGAATGCTGATAGCTCACGGCTAACTCGGCTGGCCTCCGGCCTTGCGGGATGGCGTCCTGTGCCATGTCTGCGGCCCGTTAGCGCTCAGTACTTCCCTGACTCAAAATACGGTGCGGGTTCGGGAACCGCGGCGCCGTCTTTACGGGGTGACGAAGCGCCGTAGTTGATGCCTGTGGAGGAATTGTGCAGGACAGCCTGGCCGCCGCCCATGGAAGATGCGTAGGCGCCGCGCATAATGAGCTCATGTCCCTTCTGCACCAGGCCTTGATACATGAAGAGCGGGAAGCGGTCTTCAATCAGGAAATCGCAGCCGCCCCACTCGAGCTTGGTGAACCGCGGAGCTTCGAGCGCCGCCTGGATGTTCATGCCGTAATCCACCACGTCCGACACAAACTGCGCGTGTGCCTGCGGCTGGTTGAATCCGCCCATGATGCCGAAGCCAATGTGCAAGTCACCTTTCTCCATGAAGGCGGGAATGATGGTGTGGTAAGGACGCTTGTGCGGCTTCAATTCATCGGGATGCCCCGCCTCGAAGACAAACAGCCCGCCGCGGTTCTGCAGCGGGATGCCGTATTCGTCCGACACCACTCCTGAACCGAAGCCGTTGAACAGGCTGTGAATCAGCGACACGATGTTGCCGTCCTTGTCCACCACCGAGAGGTAGATGGTGTCATGTGCGCCCTCGAGTGCGGATGGATTGCCCGGTGGCATGTCGCAGTGGGCGCGGTTCATGTCGATCGTGGAGGCGCGCTTGACCGCATATTCCTTCGAGATGAGCCCCTGGACGGGAATTTTGGAAAATTTCGGATCGCCCACATAGCGCCGCAGGTCTGCGTAGGCCAGCCGTTGAGCCTCCAGCTTGACGTGCAGCCCGTCCACGTTGAAGAATCCCCAGTCCGGAAGCGGGTAGTGCTCAAAAATGTTCAGCATCTCGAGCGCCGCAAGTCCCTGGCCGTTGGGCGGCAACTCGTAAACCTTCCAGCCGCGATAGGTGGTTGAAATGGGTTCGACCCACTGGGCCTGATATTCGCTAAAATCGGAAAGCGACATCACCCCGCCCAGCCGGTCCACCGTCTTCACAATCGCCTTGCCGATGTCGCCCTTGTAAAAAGCATCGCGGCCGTGCTTCGCAATCAGTTCCAGAGCGCGCGCGTATTCGGGATTTTGAAACATTTCTCCAACGTTGGGCGGCCGGCCATTGGGCAGAAACACGCGCCGGGCATTCTCATCGTGTTCCAGCAGGCTCTGCCCTCCGTGCCAGTAGGAGTCAATCAGTTCCGTTACCGGATAGCCGTGCTCGGCAAAATAAATGGCAGGCTTAAACAACTCCGCCCAGGGCAGGCGGCCGTATTTCTCGTGCATCTTGGCCCACCCGTCCACCGAGCCCGGCACCGTGATGCTGAACACGCCCTCCTGCGGCATACTCGTGTAGCCCTTTTTCTTGAGGAAATCTACCGTCAGTTTTTCGGGCGCCCAGCCGCTGGCATTCATCCCGACCAGCTTTCCTGTTTTGGCATCGTAGATGATCGAGAACATGTCGCCGCCGATGCCGTCATTCATAGGCTCGACCACGCCCATGGCCGCGTCGGCCGCAATCGCAGCGTCCACGGCAGAGCCGCCGCGCGCCAGGATCTGCGCCCCGGCCTGAGAGGCCAGAGTCTGGCTGGTGGCCACAATGCCCAGCGGCGTAATCACCATCGATCGCGCCTGGCTGCGGTCTCCGTGGCTGGTGTAATTCTGGGCGTGCGTCGGCATGGCGATCACGATTATCGCCGTCATCAAACTTGCAAGCAATGTGAGTTTTCGCATCGATGTCCCGCCATTAAGTCAGATTTTGAAAAAGGGAAGATTAACACTAATAAGGATGAAGTGTGAAGGATGAAAAACAGCGGTGACCAGTGCTACCTGATAAGTGACAAGGGGAAAGTGCGAAATACAAATTACGAGTTATGGGTTACTGCTGCTGGGTTGTGGGGCTATGGATCACAGAGCTGACCGCTGAAGTCTGACTCCTCAGAGAGCCCGGAAGGGGCGGAAGAATTTAGCCCATAGCGTATTCACAGGTTGGATCCACGGGCAGCAATGAAGTGCGATGAAGAAAATACGGCCTCCAGCTTGGCCACGGCCAGCGGCCAGCGTGGCCCACGAACTTCCGGACCACTGGACTGTTGCGCCATATTACGTCAGTGAGACCTTGCAGGACCCGCTGATGCTGCGAAAGAATGGCCGCACACATTGCAAAGAGCGCAACGTATTCGCTGTCCGCTTAACAGCCTGCTAGATGAACCTGTTGTACCTCGCTAAGGAAGTAGCGCAGACCTCACGACTAGAGGCGGCACTACCGGCTCAAGAAGAATCATGATCGACTAAAGGGGGTTTCTCTGCATTACGACGCCGCAGACGAAAGCGGTGACGGAGGGAGGCTAGCTGGCTGAATTTTAAGGGTAGAAAATTGTCATATAAAAACCTATGCTCGTGGGTATGTAGCGCGTCATCAACGTGCATACTCATTTCCACTTTCCAACGGATCGGGATATTCACAGCTTCGCGGGGCAGGCTAAACTTTTCATCGTGGCTTCTACGGAAACCTGCCCGCATGCTTTCGCACGTGCAGGCCGTGGGCGGCCATCGCATCCAATTCGGCGGCGGTGGGCGCGCGCCAGTCCTCCAGAAGCTTCAAGTCTTCCCCCAGTTCCCGGCGGCCGTTGGGAGCCATCAGCACCACGCTCACGGCGGGATGGGCCAGCGCGTAGCGGTACCACTCGGTGGCGGCGGGCGGACTGAATCCCGGCGGATCGTCGGGCGTTCCCCGCCGCAGAGCTCCCCATCGCTGCGCCGTATAGGCCACCACCGGCATCCCCAACCGCTCCGTGATAGAAAAAACATCCTGCTCTGCTCCGCGATGCGCCGCGTTGTAGCGCACCATCAGCAAATCCAATTTCTGTGTCTCTGCGCATTCGGCGGCCAGCTTGCGCTGGTGAGTGGTGAGGCCAATCAGCCTCACGCGGCCCTTCTGCTTCTCGGCCTCGAGGAGTTCCAACGCACCGTCGCGAGAGCTAATCTGTTCCCATTCGCTTTTGCTCTCGACGTAATAGAAGGTCACCACGTCAATGCGCTGGGCGCCGAGCATCCTGCAAGCCTCTTCCAGTTCCCTTGCCGCGGAGGCAGCGTCACGGGCGTCCAGTTGCATGGCGACGATAACGCGTTCGCGATCAATCAGCTTGCGGCGCAACGCCTGCGCGATGCCGTCATCATAGCCGCACCAGTTCAGGTAGTTGACGCCGCGCTCAACCGCCAGCGCCACGTCATCGGCTGAGAGGCTCGTATTGCCGCGCGTGGCGAGCCCCAGGCGCGTCACCGCAGGAAGCCCGCCGCCCAGTTCGGCCCAGCGGGGCATCATATTCGGTTCGCGGTCTGATTGTGAATGGGTATTCGTATGACCTGGCGCTGCGGAGGGTCTGCTGCTCATCATTCACTGAGGAATATGCGGACAGATGTTCTGGAAGGTGTCAGGCCGCCGCGGCGCCGGCGACGCGGTTCCGCTCGGGCAGTCCTTCATCCTGCAGGCGTTCGCCGCATTTGCAAACTGCTAACCTTGTTCCGCTTTGCAAGCAAGGCACAGGCGCGTCCACGGCACTGCGGTCAGGCGGACCGCAGAGATGGCATCCCCACACACCTCGCAGGTTCCGTAGTTGCCCCGGGCGATTCGCGCCAGGGCATCATCAATAGCGCGCAGCAGCTTACTGTCAGTCTGGTGCAGGCGCACCTGGATAGCGGCCTCGCTTGCCGCGCTGGCCTGGTCGGCTGGATCGCCGTGCAGATGTCCGGCCGACGGCGCCATCTCGTCTCTTCCTTTCCACGCTGACGACAATTCCTCCCGTTTGGCCAGCAACAGTTTTTTGTACCGCTCCAGTTCTTTTTGCTCCACTCCGTCCCTACCTTTTCAATTGGCTTGGATTACCGGTCCGCGCCAAATTGCATCGTCTTCACACCCGACGAGCCCACAGCATCCCTGGCGGCTGGTTCTCCGCCCACCAGTATAATCGAGATTGCCGGTTTGGAGAAAGAAAGGCCCCTCCGGGTTATCGCCTCGTCCGGTTCACAATTTTGTGGCAGGGCCATCCTGGTTGCGCCCAGCCGGGAGGGTGGACGCCTGCGCCACAAGTCAGTGTTAAATTGCTGCGAATCGTATGGCAGGTTGGCCGAATTGCCGGGCCGGGGTATACTGCCTCCGTCCCAATGCCAACTTCGAGAATCCCATACCCTTTGATAATCCCAGACAAGGACGATTTATGAGTAACCGATACGCCTCGGCCGGTCTTCTGCTGGTGTCTTTGTTCGGCGTTATGTTGTTTTCCACACCGGGAGCCGCGCAACAGGCTGACCCGGCGCTGCTGGCAAAGATCGATGACATCCAGGCAATCGACAACCATTCGCACACGCCTGCCCTCACGGCCCCCGGCGAAAAGGACGACGATTATGACGCGCTGCCCTGCGAACCGCTCGAGCCCACCGAGCCCACCCTCACTGGCCTGCCTGATAATTCCGCGTTCCTTGAGGCCTGGAAGTCGCTTTTCGGGTATCCCTACAATGACCGCAGCCCGGCCCACATCAAAGAACTGCTGGCCGCCAAGACGCGCATCCGCCGCCAGCAGGGCGACCATTATCCCGACTGGGTGCTTGACCACCTGGGGATTGAAACCGAGATGTCAAACCGAATCGCCATGGGGCGCGGCTTGGATCCTCCCCGTTTCCGCTGGGTGCCTTTTGACGACACTGTGCTCTTCCCGCTCGACAACAGCCAACTGGCCGACGCCACTCCCGACCGCAAAATCTTCTTCAGCCGCGAGGGCGCCATCCTGTCCGCCTATCTCAAGGCGCTTGGCAAGTCCGAGCCGCCCGCCACGCTTGATGCATATCTTTCTGAAGTCGTCACGCCCACGCTCGAAAGCCAGCGCGAGGCCGGAGCTGTTGCCATCAAATTCGAAGCGGCCTATCTTCGCTCGCTCGATTTCGAGCCCGCTGCCAAAGAACGCGCCGCCCAGGTGTACGCCCGCTGGGCCCACGCCGGAGCGCCGCCGGGGGCCGATTACGCCATTCTCCAGAACTACCTCTTCCGCTACATTGCGGCTGAGGCCGGCCGGCTCCGCATGCCCGTCCATATCCACACCGGCTTCGGCTGTGGCAGCTATTTCAAGCTGGCTGGCTCGAATCCGCTGCTGCTCGAATCTGTGCTCGATGACCCTGCCCTGCGCAAGACCAATTTCGTGCTGCTGCACGGCGGCGCGGGAGCCTATAGCAGATGGGTAGGAGACCTGTTGATGAAGCCCAACGTCTTCACCGACATGTCGGAGCAGACCTGGCTCCTGCCAACCCGCCAGGTCAGCCACGTCGTCCGCGACTGGCTCGAAATGTACCCGGACAAGGTGATGTTCGGCACCGACCTTTCACCCGGCACCCCAGAGATCGGCTGGGAAGAAATTGGCTGGCAAACCACTCGTTCGGCCAGGCGCGCGCTCGCCATCGCGCTTACCGGCATGATGAACGATCGCGAAATCACCCGCGCGCGCGCCGAACAGATCGCCCGCATGGTGCTCCGCGGCACCGCCCTCAAGCTCTACGGCTGGAAGGACACAGAATGAAGTGTGAAGGATGAAAAAGAGCAGGGGCGGCGAGCCGGCGAAGCCAGACAAAATTCAAGAGTTCAGGGGACTCACCGAATGCTTTGCCTGAATTTTCACTTCATCCTTTTCCCTTCCGGCTTCTTGCTTCTTGCTTCCGCTTTTTCCCACTGCATCCATTTCCCTCTTGAATCTTGAATTTTGAATCTGGCTTCCCCGTTTTTTTGATCCTTCATCCTGCTTCCTTCCGCGCTGGTTCCCCCGAGTCCCCAATTCCTGATCCCTAATCCCTGGCCTTATTCATCCTTCACACTTCATCTTTTCCTTAGTACTCGCGAACAACCCGCTGGAACTAAAGGTCCATTGTGGAACCGGCAGCGCGGCGATAGGCTCACTGCTGTGTTCAGGGTTCGTGGGGGGATGAGATCATGGAGATCATTGAGACCGATCAGAATCAGACAGAGAATGCGCCGTTTGAGCAGATTTGCCCACGGCACGGCGCGAGAATACGCCGATATCACGGCTGCCCCAAATGCGTGATTGAGGAGGTACGGCGCCACGAAAGCCGTGTTGATCCCTCGGTTACGAGCGAGGACCCATTTCCAGCGGATTCGATTGAAGGGCAGGTAGCCGCCGGCGCCGATCTCCTGCTTTGAATGCCCGCTTTTGCCGGGCGGCTTCTGTTGACGGCTCGCCTGTTTCGCGCGCTCGCGGATTCAGCGCAGCCCGGAACACCACAGCACACGGTAACCCATAGGCCCGTTGGAGCCTAGTCACAAACGCCGCGATCTTGCCGGCGAGTTGCGCCATCCCCATAGTTCTCCACCTTCACGCCTGCAAGCTCCAAACTCGCTCGCGCATCGCGCCCTCAATTAACTCCAAAGATTTACAAATTGGCCACAACTGCCTGACAAGCCATCCGTCCCCCAGATGGTACTTTTGTCCTCAGGGGAGGCCAGCGGCGTGCCCTTACGGTGCGCAGGTGTGCATGCCGGACCTTTGAGGTCCCTCAAGCGCTGCGGCGGCGTTCCTGGCGCTGGCTCGTGGTTTGGTCTCCATTTTGTGGCGCTGCCATCCTGGCCGTTAATTGTGCCCGCAGCACGGGCGAGGAGGCCCGCGCCACACATACTCCCGCCAAGCATCCAATAAGGATGGCGGGATCTCTTGGCTGCAAAGCAGGACATCCAGCGAGCGAGAGGGAGTCTCCGATGCGTCAGGCACGAGTAGAGCGGCGCTCTGCCGTTAATATTATTCTGGCGATTTCGCTCCTATCCCTCGCAGTGCCCTCGCTCTACCCCAGGGGAATGCAATCTCAGCCCGATGCGGCCGTCGACTACCGCGCATCCTACCTGGTTGCAATCACCGGCACCACAGGCTTGTTCTCATTTGCCGGTCATCGGCACGCGGTGCTCGCCAGCGCGTGGTCCTCTGATATCAAAGTGAATTTTACCGACTTGGCCCACTCCAGCATCGCCATCACGGTGCCGGCCGACAAACTGGTAATCGACAGCCCCGCGGCCCGGCAAAAAGCAGGAATGGGAGCGGGCCCCGGCGATTCCGAGGTGCGCACTATCCAGAAGCGGATGTTGGGCAGCGAGGTCCTGGATGCCGCACGCTATCCGCAAATTAAGTTCACTGCTACCTCGATCAAGGCACAAGGCGGCGATAAATTGCAGATCGACGGTAATATGGAGATCCATGGCCGCTCGCATCCGGTCACAATTCCGGTACGCTATCGCTCCGACGGGCATCAAACGGAGTGTGAGGGTGAATTCAATATCCGCCAGTCGGACTATGGCCTCAAGCCCGAAAGCGTCGCCGGGGGGACGGTCAAGGTGAAGGATTCCATCACCATAAAGTTTCACATCGTGTTGGGTGCTGCACACGGGGCCCTGGCCCGCGCAACAGGAGGATGATACGCTCCGGATCAGATTCCGCTTTGCTGGAATGGCTGCTGCTTTTCACTCTCAGCGCGCCCTCCTGGGCGTATAGGCAGGGATACACGCTAACCATCACGGCCGAGGGTGCTTCCAGCAGCGAAGGCGTTGTAGGAGTGCTGGTCTTCAACTCGCCGCAGGGCTGGCCTACCGATAATACTCGCGCCTTCCGCGCTGTCGCCGTCCCCGCCCATCCGGGTTCGTTCGAGATTCAAGTCTCTAATTTGCCGCCCGGCGCCTGTGCCGCCGTTGTGCTGCACGATTTGAACGAGAATCGAAAGCTCGATCGCACCTGGTTTGGTAAGCCCACTGAACAGTGGGGCATGTCGGACAACCAGCCCGTGAATTTTTCGGCGTCAGGCTTCAGCCAGGCCGGCTTCACTCTGGACCGCGACGAGGCCATCAGCGTTGTTCTCCACTAATTCCTTGGAGTGCGGCAGCGGAGCTGCCGCCTTTGTTTTCGACGGCCGTAGCTGGCGCTACCGCTCTCCATAGCTGGAGCGCCCATCCGCTGCTCTCGGGGAGGAATGACAACTGAAGGGCTCAGGATGACATGCCGGAGGGGAAACGCTACACTGCTCAATCGAGTGGACCGACGATGTGCCTGCGCTCGCGATTACGACTGATCTTCGTCATCACCTACCTGGCAGTTTTTCTCTCTGCCGAGGCTATTACCTTCCACGCTCTCATTTTTGATACGGCAAATTCTGAGCTCTCGGGAGTTCCCGCGATTTTCGTCACGCTCCCTTGGAGCATTATGTTTGGGCGCGTCTGGGATTCGCTCGGATTCGTTCACTGGTACAACCACTTTGCCGCGACACCCGCGCTCTATGGCTTTTTTGCTTCGCTGACGCTCTTGCCCGGCTTCATCATCAACGCCGTCATCCTGTACTACCTCGGCAGCGCAATTGACCGCGTGTCGACGAATCCCCGCCCGCCGTCAGTGTAGACTTGTCGCGCGGCCTCATGATTCCTCAGCCCCTTGTTTTTAATAAACCCCGCATCCTCTGGGACTTGCAGATTTTGTTCTCGCACGATTGTGCTTGACTCTGCGCCGGCGTAGTACTAAAGTTCTACTACTTTAGTTCTTTGACGGAGTAGTTTATAAGTACCAAAGTGTAACTATGACTTCAGGCTTTCGCACAGCACGCCGGAACAGGGGAAGATAAGGCTCTCGATTCCAATCCACCGTTAAGGTGAAAGGAGGATGCCGCTACAAAAATTTGATCGATTGACCGAACGCCCGCGAGTGCGGACGGCCCCATCGGCGGCATGCGACAATGAGAGGAATACTCAGTTTCGAGCAGGAACTCCGCGCCACCCGTTTAGCCGGCGGGAAGAAGAAAGAGAACCGGTCCAACCCTGCATCTGATCCGAACGCAACCGAGCGGCCCTGGCAGGTTGAGATCGAGCAGGTCCAACAGACATTGCGTGAAGTGCTGCGGGCCGTCGCCAACCTGTCGGGAGTAGAAATTCCAGGCTTGCCTGCCGATGCTCAGGATGACTCCGCGTCCGCGCCCCGGCTCAACATCAACACCCTGAAGGATCGCCTCCGCAATGACCTCGAAGGGTTTTCCCTTAAGACAACTGAGGAACTCGCCAAACGCGCCAGGGAGCAGACTCGTGCCGCCCTCGAGGCGGTTCGGGATGAGATGGGCGGCCACATCGAGCAGGCTGCCACCGAGCTGCGCGAAGGTTTGCAGCTTCCCGCCCAGGTTGACAAGCTGCTGCAACCCTCCATCGAGCAATCGGCAGCCAGGCTGGAACAGTCCTTCACCCAAAAGTTTGAAGACTTGCGCGCTGACCACGAACGGCTGGCCCAGGCCGGCCTTCAGAGTGCGCTGAGCTCCCTCGAGGCCCAGATCAGCACCCTGGAACAGAACCTGCACCAAATCCGCGAACTGAAGGCCGATTCGTCCGTGCAGGCCTCGGCGGACCTCAACTCCAAAGTTCAGGCCCTGCTTGCCAACCAGGAGAGCCTGATTCAGGAAAGGCTTCAGAGCGCCATGAGTTCCGTCCAGGCGCAGTTCACTGCCTTGGAAGAGAACGCGCGAAAAACCGGCGAAGTTAAGGCTGATTCAGTTGCTCAGATCTCCGCCGAGCTCAGCTCGAAGGTTGAGCACCTTCGTACTGAACAGCAAAACCTCATTCAGGAAAAGCTTCAGAGCGCGCTCACTTCCGTCCACGCCCGGTTGGATGCAATGGAACAATCAGCCCAGCAGGTTCGTGAGCTGAAAACTGATTCGGATGTCCAGATTTCCGCGGAGCTCAACTCGAAGGTTGAAGGCCTGCTTGCCGAACAGCGGTGTTCGATTGAGGGCAGGCTCCAGGAAGTACTAGGCTCCGCCCAGGCTCAGATGCGCACTTTGGAAGAGAGCGTGCGTAAAGCCGGTGAGTTCAAGGCCGATTCGGTCGCCAAGCTGTCGGCGGCTCTCAATTCCAGGGTTGAAACCCTGCTTGCCGAACGCGAACGCCTGATCCAGGCCAGACTTAACACCGAACTAAGTTCCGCACAAGCTAACACCAGTGCCCAGGTGGCCGCCGAGCTACGGGAACAATTGCAGCGGCCTGCTCAAATCGAGAAGCTGCTGGAACCCTGCGTCGAGCAGGCAGCGGTCAGGCTGGAAAAATCGTTTATCCCGAAGATCGAACTGTTTATTAACGAACAGGATCAGTTGATTCAAGACAGGCTTCAGGGAGTGCTAAGCTCGGTCTACTCGAAGGTAGACAGCCTGGAACAGAGCGTGCGAATGATCGCTGAGCTCAATGCCGATGTGCCAACGCAGGTGTCTGTCGAACAGCAGACCGTGGCGCTGGAAAGTTCCATTTCCCAAAAAGTCGAGCGCCTGTTTGCCGAGCAGAACCTGGCAGTTCAGGTCCAGCTTCAGACTGCACGAAGCTCCATCAACTCCGAAATCAGCGCCTTGCAACAGAAACTTCAGCAAATACATCAACTCAATTCCGACTCAGCCACGTCAGCTCAACAGCAGAGCGCGGTGCTGGAAAGTTCCATCTCCCAAGAAGTCGAGCGCCTGTTTGCCGAGCAGGAACGGTTGGTGCAGAGCAGGCTTCAGACTGCGCTCAGCACTGTACATGCTAAGATGAGCAGCCTCGAACAGAGTGTCCATCAGATTCGTGAGCTCAATGCTAAAGCGCCCGCGCAGCCCTCTGCGGAGCAACAGACCGCAACGCTGGAAAGCGCCATTTCCAAAAAGGTTCAAGGCCTCTTCGCCGAACAGGAACGCTTAATGCAGGGCAGGCTTCAGACGGCGCTGAGCTCCATCCAGGCCGAGATGAATGCCCTGGAGCAGAAGATGGAACAAATGCGCGGACTGCAAGCTGCTTTTCTCACAGAACTGTCAGCCGGGCAGCCAACCGCAAATATGGATCACGCCATGAAGCAAGCGGAAACCAGCCTTACGAATGGCTTCAAAGAATTTCTTGACCGCTCGTTCTCACGCATCGAAGGGTCGCTCAACAGCATCATGGAAACTCCCAGGTTCAAGCCTGTGCAGAACACCCACGCAAAGCTTGAAGCGCTGCGCAAAGCGATACCCAACGGCAGCACCGACATGCTGATCCGGGTCCAGCAGGCGCTGGACAACCTGGACCGGCTCGGCCCGAAAGACCCGCTCCCCGCCAGCTAAGTTAGTACTCGCGCACGCCGTCCTCCCGTCCGAGAGCTGCGTTCATGCGGCGCGCCGGTGAATCTTGAATATTGATTCCGCAGCGCGCGGCACATACTCTCCTTGTGTCTACAATCGGCTCAGCGCGCTTCCTTTCTTGAATTTTGAATCTTGAATTTTGAATTGAATAAGGCCTGGCGGGATCCTGCCTTTCCCCCTTCCCACTTCCTACTGCCTACTTCCGTAGTTCCTTTCAGCCTTCAGCCTTCACCCTTCATCCTTCTTTCCCGCTTCTTCCCTATTACCTGCTTCCTAACCCCGATCACCCCACGCCGGCCGGTTGCGCGAAAGTTTCTGCTTCGGAGCCGGATGTGAGAACGTGCAGCACGGGCGTGGTCGCTACTGTCGTAACGATAGCCATAATCACCAGCATGGCGAACAGGGCGGGTGAAAGCACGCCTAAATCCATGCCCACGTTCAGGACGATTAATTCCATCAGGCCGCGGGTGTTCATCAGAATCCCCAGCGATCCTGCTTCCCGCCACGTGAGCCCTGTCAGTCTGGCCGCCAGCGTTCCTCCTCCAAACTTGCCGAGTGAGGCCACGGCGATAATCACAAGACAGATAAACCAATCCCGCAGGCCATGCACCAGCCCGATCTGCGTGCGCATTCCCGTAAAGGCGAAAAACACAGGCAGGAAAAGCACCACCACGAGGTCCTCGAATTTTTCCCGGATGTCGAGCGCCAGTTGCGAATCATGAGGAATGAGGGCGCCGACCAGGAACGCTCCGAACAGGGCGTGAATGCCGATTCGTTCGGTTGTCAGAGCAGCGACAAGCAGGGCGATGCAGACGATCACAATGGAATTCTGGCTCGGTCTTCGCAGGGTGGCATGCCGCCGCGCAAACCAGACGGCGGCGGGCCGCACAAACAGGATGACAGCCACGATAAAACAGGCTGTCAAACCCAGAGTTACCAACGCGTGGCCGGGCCGCGCTGCGGTTACGCTGACAACCAGGGCGAAGAGGCACCATCCAGTCACGTCGTCCACGGCCGCGCAGCCGAGCGCCACGGCTCCCAGTTGGCTGGTGTGCATTTTGCGGTCGGTCAGAATGCGCGCCAGCACCGGAAAGGCCGTAATGGACATGGCCACGCCCATAAACATTGAAAACGCGACAAACGGCACGTCGTTTGTCGAAAAAATGGGATAGAGCTTGAGCGCCAGCGCGCTGCCCAGAAGGAAAGGAAGCACGATGCTGGCGTGAGAAATCGCCACAGAGGCATGCGTGCGTGCGCGCAACAAGCCCGTGTTCAACTCGACGCCCACAATGAACATGTAGAGGATAACGCCCAGGTTAGCGATCACAGAAAGGTAGGGCGCCACTGAAGCGGGCAGCAGCGGAGTAAAAACGCCCGGCGCCAGGTGGCCAAGCAGCGAGGGGCCCAGCATGATTCCGGCGATCATCTCGCCAATCACGGGCGGCTGGTTAAACCGCTGGAACAAAAGGCCAAGCGCCCGCGCGCACACAACAATCACCACCAGCGCCAGCAGGACGTGAGCCATCAAGCCTGGTGCCTTCCATCCCAGGCCCATCCCGAACTTCGCACGCCCCGGCGCGGAAGGCACAATAATCGTGTTTCCGGAGTAACGGATCAGCAGGAAAAGCCCAAAGGCGGCCGCCACCATCGCCGAATAGAACAGCACGTACTTCAGCCGGGCCATTCGCCCTCCTTGGCTCCCCCGCCCCTGCTCTGGTCGAATCATCGTACTGTAGCACGCGCCGGCTCGCAAAGGCATCCGGTAAACACCCACCCTCCCCAGCAACCTCCTCCCTCTCCTTCATGTAGCGAAGAGTCTCGACCCCCATAGACGCTGCGGGTGTTCTCCGGTCCTATGACGACAGATTTCTCGGCAGGCCTGAAGAAAGGAATCGGCTGGGGAATTCGAGTTGGCTGGGCCGTCTACTGAAGCCACATGCAAAGATCGTGCGGCATGCCCTGGTCGTGGCGAAGGCCCGCAGGAAGGTCGAGCGGCGGGCCCGGAGGGCCAAAAGAATTTAGCCCATGGCGTCAGCCGTTGGCGCAAGCCATGGGGATCAAGTCACGATATATTCCCAAGCCCCGGGAAGGGGCGAAAGACATCTTGCCGTTTGTTCCTTCTTGTTCTGAGATCCCCAATCTTAAATTTGAAATCCCCCATGCTCGCCGTGCTCCTTTTTCATCCTTCACCCTTCATCCTTCTGCATCCTTTCTGCCACCTGCGCATACATGCCCTTTTCTTCCGGTCCGATCTGATTTATGCTAAGGTTTCTCACCAAAATTGCGCAGCGTCGGATCAAGCGAGTACGGGCCGAGGAAGTGATGACAGGACCAGATTTCGTGGCGACTGCGGTAGGGCGGCGGGTTTCATTCACAACTCCTTTCCAGGGAATTGAGCCGATTGGAACCGCGCAGAAGCGCGGCAACCTTTTCTGAAAGTCATCTTTCGTACTACCGAACACTGGGGTCGCCAGATGAGGAGAAACAACAATAGGGCGGATGGGTTCGAGAGGAGCTAAATCATGAAGAACAAGGAAGACAACGCTGACAAGGATTCAGTCCGAACTCTCAATGACGATCAAATGGTCACCGAGCGGAAAGTTCCACGCAGGTCATTTCTTGCAATGGCAGGCACTTTGATGGCCGGAGCAACGGCCATTGTGGCCGGGGGCCGCGCCGCAACCCTCGCCGCCTTCCCTCAAGACCAGACTAATCCGGATCAGCAGAAGCCGGCCGATCCGGATAGTCAGAAGCCGGCTGATCCCGATCAGCAGAAGCCGGCCGATCCCGATAGTCAGAAGCCGGCCGATCCCGATCAGCAGAAGCCGGCCGATCCCGATCAGCGAAAGCCCAGCGATCCCGATCAGGAAAAACCCCCTGATCCTGAGAAAAAGATACGCTAGGAGTCTCCGCTTTTCAGGATCTGAAAAGGCAACGCCACAGCTGTCCCATTCAGTTTCTGAGCAATTTCTCCCTTGCACAGAGAGCTTCGTATGTCCAATCAATCCTCGATGGAACCAACTTCTGCTGATTTGGCCGTGGAAATGGAACAGGATTCCGACTGGAATCCACGTGAGGGGCCTTCACTTCGCTGGCTGATCAGTCCGGTCGACAAGGAACAATTTTTCAGAGAGTATTGGGAAAGCAGGCCGCTGCTCATCCACCGCAACCAGCCGGATTACTTCGCTTCCCTCATCTCACTCGATGAAGTGGACCGCGCCATCACCACGCTCGACCGCCGCTATCCAAACACCGTTCTCAAGAACGCTGCGCGCGATATCGGCCGCGGTGATTACACCGTGAACGGCGCAACGCTTGACGTCGCCAAAGTCTATCAGCTTTTCGCCGACGGATCGACCGTCACTCTGGCCTTCCTCGACACCGTTGTTCCATCGCTCACCCGGTTTTGCAGGGCGCTGGAATGCGAGCTGAGTTTCCCCGTGCAGGCCAACATTTATCTCACTCCGCCCCGTGCCCAGGGAGCCCGGCCTCACTACGACACCCACGATGTGTTTGTTCTTCAGGTCGCGGGTTCGAAAAAATGGACGGTTTATGGGACACCTTATGAACTGCCTCTGGCCAGTCAGGATTTCGATCCGGCAGTTCATGAAAAAGGCGACGCGACGCTTGAGATCGATCTGCATGCCGGCGATGTTGCCTACGTCCCTCGTGGAGTCGTGCACGAAGCCCGCTCAGCCGATGAAGTATCCCTTCACATTACCGCCGGCATTCTCAGATATACCTGGGCAGACCTGTTGCTGGAATATGTGGCGAGTGCCTGCCTGAATGACGCCGCTTTTCGCCATTCGCTTCCGCCGGGTTTCGCCCGTCCGGGCTTTGATAAAACTCAGGCCAAAGATGTTTTGCTCAACCTTCTGGGCCAGGTGCCGTCAAAGGCCGACTTTGACGCGTCGCTCGACCGTTTTCTCGATGATTTTGTCCGTTCCTGCCCGCCTCTGCTGGAAGGCCAGATGGCTCAGATGGCAGGGCTCGGCGCCGTGACTCTCGATAGCCGGGCGGGCGCTCGGCCGGGCGTTGTTTATTACCTCCAGACGAGCGATGACTCTGTTGTGATCCACCTCTGCGGACGCAAGATCACTTTCCCGTCCTTTGCCGCCCACGCACTCCGTTATGCTCTCGGCCATCCGGAGTTTGCGGTTCGCGATCTGCCCGGCGGCCTGGATGACGCCGGCAAGCTCACCTTGGTCCGCCGCCTCATCCGCGAAGGCTTGGTCATGGCTCCGTCAGGCTAGCCCTCCGCCTTCAATCGCAGCCTCAGACCTTCGTCCCCAATCTGGCTTCAGCACGCCGTTCGCGGCCTCAAGGGTCTCCGATGAACTCGCTCCGCTCGCCCTTGACCCCGCGCCCCGGCGCGCCGGCGGAGGAGTGTCGCAAAAAAGCACTTGACATTGCCGACGCCGTTTTAGAAGCAGGTGTCGCTGTAGCGGTGGGTTTAGCCCGCCACTGGCGACGTAAAGTCGCCGCTACGCCCCGGCGGCTGGAACGGCCCGAGGCCACGAGTAAAGATACGTACTCCCGGTCTGCGTATTTACCCCAATTGTACGTGGTAGTTCCTCAATTATAAGCTCTTCTCAGGGATCGTCCGCAACCCCAACGGCGGAGGTCGTTGGTATGAGCTTGATCGGTATGACCCGGTTTCCGTCTGTTCCAGCGCCAGCTTTTTTGCGTATCGTCCCACCTCTGCTGGCATGGCAGGGCGTTGCCATCGAACTTTGCGGGCGGATGCCATCGGTATTCTCAAATCGTAGTCAGCAAAAATTTGAAAGGAGACAAAGGCCATGAAATGGAATCGAGCGATTCTACTGTCATTGGTATTCCTGTTTGCGGGGCTCATAGCGTACGCGGCACAGCAATCCAGCCAATCGAAAATGGGCAAAATGAGCAGCACCAAAAGCGTGACGGGATGCCTGCAAAAGGGCGACGAAGCCAATGAGTACAGCATCACCGGTGCGAACGGTAAGATGTACGGCCTGATGAGCTCAAAGGTCGATTTGTCAAAGCACGTCGGTCACAAGGTAAGGGTAACGGGTATGGTAAAGTCCGAGAACGGCGAGAGTGCGGCGGCAGGGCAGAGCCAGGCAGGCAGCGAGAAAGAAGCCGCTGATATCGAGGTGACGCGCCTGAAAATGATCAGCACATCGTGCCAGTGAAGCGCGCAATCGCCTGACGCGGCTTAATGAGGTCCGCGAGCGTTCGCGGTTTACGCAGCGCCGGTCCCGGTCCCCCGGGACCGGCATGTCCACCCTGTAGCGGCGGGTTTAACCCTTGTGCCACGACAGCGCCCTGGCGGGATCGGCGCTGCAACGACAGGGCCGGCGTTAGGACATGCAAGAGCCGCGGCCCGTAAAGAACCGCGCTACGAAGACCCCTCGCCCGCCGTTTTTCCTCCGTGGGAATGGGTTTTGCAGGCGAGCCCTCGGGGGGCTCCCGCGGCGTTCATTTTACGCCAAAACGGGAGGGCAAAGCCCTCCCCTACCAGACCGTTTGCGCACTTTTTGGGAGGGCGGAACGGGCTGCGGCTGGCGGAAGAGCCGTAGCGCGGCCCTACGCCGTTGAGGTCCGAAGCCGTTTCATGGACTTCGGCGGTTCGTGTAGCGCCGAGGCTTTAGCCCGCCATCTTCGCCGTTACCCTGTAGCGCCGGGTTTGCGGCACCACCAGATTGCAAACCCTCTACCTCTCAATCGCCCTTCGCCACTCGTTCGATCGCTAAATCCACCTTCCCTCCGGCGCTCGCTTCGACATAATCGCCTTTCAGTCCCTCAATCGCAATTCAGTCAATCAGTAAATCAGCTTCGGCACATTCTGCTTGACTTGCCACCATCCAAAGGTGTACAGATTGGTAACTCATATCGGGTTAGGCAACCAGGGCTGTGCTGCCCGGCGCAGGGAGGCGCGCCAACTGTTTCCGGCTTCAAACAAGAGAGGTATCCACGACAGGAGGAAACGATGGCAAAGGAGTCCCAGAAAAACATCAGCCCGAAGGAAGTCAAGAAACACCTTGAGGCGGCAGCGGGCCGCGAAATCGACATTCCTGCAGACAGGCTCATCAACTTGTGGTATCCCACCGGCGTCCACGACTACACGGACGGCAGGATAGCCTGGAGGAGTATCATCGCGCTCTTCCCTCCGCGCTGCGACAGCGCCACGCTGCTGGACGCCAGCGGCGCCTCCACCACCGGAGCTGACGGCAAGCGCGTGTTTAAGCTCAGCGACGTAGTCTGCCTGCCCCCGCAGCGCTTGCTCGCGGAGCCCATTAACCTGCTTGCCACTCCGCGCTCGGCAAGCCCATTCTACGTGACCACCGAACACCAATTGCTCAACCCCGGCGATTTTAGTTCAGACGTCCAGCTCACCGTCCATGCCTGGGACAAGAACGGAGCCGCCGCGCCCAATGTAACCTTCGACTGGCGTTGTCGAGTCGTCTCGCTGCCGGTCATTCTCTAGCGCGCGGCGCGGCCAGCCGTAAATTTTGTCTGGCAGGCCGGCACCGCGTGCCTTATCCGCTCCTGGCTCGCGGGGCGCGTCCAACCTGTCCCAGCCGTCGAGTCGCGAAGGGTGGGCGCGCCACCCGCCGGGCCCGCATCGCGATTGAAGATGAATCAGCTTCTGACATGCGTCGTACCAAATAATCATTTAGCAACGCTCAGACGAATCACTGCCAAAACCACCGGCGAAAAGCTCAACGCCGGTCAGCGACCCAAATCCTGACCGCGTTCAAGCCAGCGAGTCGCCGCGTGGAGGAGTCTGCTTCTCGAGATGCTGCCTAGCGAACCGAATCCTGCCGAGATTTGCTCCGTCCACACCTTGACTTGGCTGGAAGCTGCGGGTTATCGTAACTGTTTAGGCTAAAGGCCGCTAACTTAACAGGGAGTCAGAGCTTTGAAGAGGACTTACCAACCCAATCGGCGTCGGCGTGCCAAGACACACGGATTCCGCGTTCGCATGCAAACCCCGGGAGGGCGCCAGGTGATCAAACGGCGCCGCCGCAAGGGTCGCCATCGCCTGACTCCGTGAATCCCGACTCGGCTGCTTTCCCCAAGCAATACCGGCTGCTCCGTCGATTGGAATTTCAACGGGTTTACAAGGAGGGGCAGCGCCGAAGTGCATCATTATGCACCGTCTTTTATCGACCGAACGGGCTGGCCGAGACGCGCCTGGGCATTACTGTGCCCAAACGTCTGGGAACAGCCGTGCTGCGGAACCGCATCAAGCGGCGGATCAGAGAAGTTTTTCGGCTCCACAGGCAGGAGGTGCCGGGGGG
>DASUJZ010000032.1:0-12084 GCA_036278995.1 Terriglobia bacterium
CAAAAACAACCACCCTCGTCTCAGAGTCGAAGCTCTCTAGAAATCCTGCGCGACGTTCAGGATTCCGCTTGTGAAGGGCCGTACCATTCGCCCACCTTTCCAGTTCTTCCTGCGGAATTGAAAGCTGGTGCATCATCTCAACCTGAAGATTTTCGAAGCGCAGCTTGAGCGAAGGCGGCAGGTTAAGTTCCGCCCCGTCTACGTTTCCCCGCACCCCGTGTACGCCGCTAATCCGTTCCAGACCGTCCAGCACCGCCTGCGCGCCAACATCTCCGGCGTGGAGAATCGAGTCCACACCAGCCAGCAGCTCCGGCAGGCGCGGGTCAAGATAACCGTGCGTATCCGACACAAGCCCAATCTTCATCACAACTGACTCCGGCGCCACATCGTTAGCGCTGCGTTCGGTTGCCGAAACCATAACGTACAATCTATCGTGCAGAGCTCGAACCATCATCAAGGAACTTGAGCCGGCTACGATGCCGTCCGCTCAGCAACCGCGAGGCCGATGGGATGTGCCAATCCTCTGTCAAGCCCTCTAAGACTGTGGCTGTGGGTGGTGCATATCGCCCATTTTAAAACCTTTTGCGATTGGTCGGGAATGGTTTTATGATAATGTTGAACTTTAGCCTGCGCGCGATCCTTGGTTACCCTCACCCGATTCTTTCCCTCGGGGGGGGGGTGTCTTTGTTTATGGCAGAACCTTCCTTTGAAGAAATCGAAAAACTGCTTGCCGGCGGCGCCATCATCCGCAATGCGTGCGACCTCGATTTGTTGATCTTTCTGTGGCGGCATCCTCGCACGCTGTTGACCAGCGAGCAGGTCGCCGCGTTTGTGGGCTACCCGATGAAGGAAGCTGCCGAGTCGCTCGAATTGTTCATTGGCGCAGGGTTGCTCGATAGAACCCAGAACGCGCTGCACGCCGCGCGCATGTATGTTCTCAAGCTGGACGGTCCCCACGGTAGCCGTTTGAAGCGGCTCCTGGAGTTGGCATCCACACGGGAGGGCCGATACCGTGTTATCGAGGTTCTGCGGCCAGAATCATCGTCGAACCAGCCCGTCCCGCGACAGAAGCTCCGCGTCCTGAGGGTCGCCTGACGTTTGGATTTGAGGGAGAGATATGCCTGCTTCCGAACTTGTCAAAACCGGCATCGCCGGACTCGATGATATTTTGAACGGCGGCATTCCGCGGGGTAACGTCATCCTCCTCGAAGGCGGAATTGGCACCGGCAAGACGACCATGGGAGTCGAGTTTATTTACCGGGGCGCCAGCCAGTTTAATGAACCCGGCATGATCGTTCTGTTCGAAATCTCCCCGCAGAAAATAGTGCGAGATTGCCTGGGATTTGGTTGGGACCTGAACGAACTGGAACGGAACAACCTCCTGAAAATTGTGTTCACCACCCGCGAGGTGTTGCGCCAGGAGCTGCAACAAGCGGACAGCGTCTTGATCGAAGAGGCCGCAAATATGGGCGCTCGGCGGATCTTCATCGATGGAGTCTCGCGATTGATCGGCAACGACAGAACCGCCGAGTCCCGGTCCGCGTTCCATGTTCTGACGGAAGGATTGCAACGCGAGAACCTCACTGCCATTCTGGCCGTTGAGGCTTCGGCGGTAAACGGCGATGCAACCAGGTCGCTGCCGGAGGAATCGATCGCTGACACAGTGATTCTCCTGGGCATGGTCGATAATCATCGTGCCATCACCCGATCACTTGAAATCGTAAAATCCCGCGGGCAGGACTACCAGATGGGCCGGCACACGTTTCGCATTGTGAATGGCGAGGGCATTCACGTTTTCCATCGTGTCCAGGCCCCCCGGAAACCGGACCGCGAACGCGCCGCCGCTTTCGACCCCGCCTCAAGGGTTCCGACGGGAATTCCCGGCCTCGATGAGCTCATAAACGGCGGCTATTTCATCGGCAGCACCACCGTCGTAGTCGGAATCTCTGGAGTGGGAAAGAGCGTCATGGGCCTCCAGTTTATGGCGGAGGGGGTACGGCGGAACGAGCGCGGCCTCATGCTGAGCCTGGATGAACAAGTGCCGCAAATATTGCGCAACGCTAAGAGCATCGGGATTGATTTCGAGCCGGCCATGGCTAGTGACCTCCTCCGCGTCGAATATGAGCCGCCGCAGGAAATTGAAGTGGATGCGCACTTTCATCATATTGAACAAGTGGTGCAAACCTTCAAGCCGAAGCGCGTGCTGATCGACAGCCTCTCAACCTATGGGTCGAGCCTCGGAACAAGCGGCCGGCTGTTCCGCGACTTTTTTCACGCGCTTGTGGCTCTCATGAAAGAAAATCAGGTGGCGGCGGTTTACAACCACGAAAATCCCGAGCTGCTTGGAATGGCCTCGATGACCGGCGGCCTGGCCATGAGTTCTCTGGTTGATAACATCGTTTTATTAAATTGGATCGAGCTGGGCGATGCCTTCAGAATCGGCCTGAACGTAGCCAAGATGCGCGCCAATCGGGTAGACCGGACGACGCACGAGTGTGAAATCACGGGCGACGGTATGCGCGTCCTTAAGCGAGAAATCCCCGAGTCAGAGGCGGGCTTCTCTCGTTACACCGGCTTGCTCTCGCGCGCGCCGGAGCGCCGACTTCGACAGCCCCAGCCGCAAGCAGCAGACGGTTCGCGCGATGAATGACCTTCCAGATACCAACATTTTCGGTTCGGAACTTTGGAAACCGGCATTAGAAAAGTATGGGTGTGCCGTTCAAGCGACCGTCGAATTGTTTGATAGAGAATCGCGTGTGGTCCTCGGCCCAATCCACGGGACTCGCTTATTCGAATTATTTCAGGAGAAGAGGTTCGATCCTGGCCTGTTTAGTGAGTGCGCGCGCCGCTGCCTGACCCAGGTTAATGACCGCTCATCGCTGATCGTCTCCAGAAGGCACGGTCTAACCGTGCTTGGGACCTCATTGGCGCTGGATGGGAAAATCGTCGGCGCTGCGGTCGCCGGGTACTTCTTTGCGGATTTCTCGCAAATCTCGGAGATTCAGGGAATCGCACACCAGGCTGGGATTGGTTTCGAAGAGCTGTGGCGAGTCGCGCGTGAGCAGAAACCCGTGCCTCAAAGCCGCATGACTGTGAACGGTGAGCTGCTGCAAGTTCTGGGAGATGCCATTCTGCGGGAAAATTGCCGAACGCGCGAATATGAAGCCCTCAACGCGAATCTCGAAGGCATTGTCGAGCATCGTACTACCGCCTTGCGAAAACTTTCTGCAAATCTCCTGAGGGCGCAGGATAAAGAGCGCCGCAGAATCGCTCGTGAATTGCATGACAGCCTTGGACAATATCTGACACACGTAAAAATGAGCATCGAATCCCTCATAAGAAAGCCTGAAACGAGCGAGAACGGAGCTCGACAACTGTCGGAAATTGCTGGCGAACTTGGTCACTGCTTATCGGAAATCCGTACCATGTCTTACCTGCTCCACCCGCCGCTGCTCGATGTGCTTGGCTTCGCATCTGCGGCAAACTCCTACGTCGAGGGTTTTTCTCAACGAAGCGGGATTCAAACGAAATTGAGGATTCCGAGCAAGCTCAGGCGATTGCCAGATGACGTGGAACTCGTATTATTCCGCACGCTTCAGGAGAGTTTGACGAATGTCCTGCGACACGCTAACAGCCAGTCGGTAGACGTTCTCGTAACTTTTGACGATGATCGGGTTGGGCTCGAAGTACGGGATTATGGTAAAGGGATGCCACCCGAATTGCTGAACCGGCTCAGGACAATCGGTGAATCGACTGGCGTTGGAATTAGCGCCATGCGCGAGCGGATTCGCCAATTGGACGGGCGGCTCGACATCCAATCCGACGAGAATGGCACATCCGTTCGCGCCAGCCTCCCTTTGCCCCTCGATCACTCCCAGGAAACAGCAAAGGCTGTTGCGAATAGTCGCCGGACTTAGGCCTGTCGTAGTTTTCTGCGAAAAGGCACGGATTCATCCGTGCCGAAAACGTCGCCATTATTATCCCATTCGAGGACTTCAGCCCCTGAGATGCCCAGCATCGGATCAGTTTCAACTCCCGCATTCTTCACGAGGCCCTCGGCGTCGTATTCGTCGTTGGAACCGCCATCCCCTAACCGGTCGCCCACCGCGGTGGCGGATATCAGCGTCAATCAAGCGCTTGAGCGAGCGCCTGTTTCCCTCGCCTCCCACGTCTCCGCCTATGGCAGCGCAGCGCTAAAATATATGTACCAAGCGCCGGGAGTGGTCGTTGGAGACTTGATGATGGTCGATGTGCCGCGCAGTTTGGTGTTCACGAACGGTTTCGCGGGAATGGGAATGATGGGCGGGGACATGCCCGAGCTGCAAACCCTGGAAGGAGTGTGGTGGAAGCACGATGCCGGAGTGGGCGGATTTTTAAGTTTGACCAATACGACCAGTGCCCCGGTGACCGTGGGAGTGCGGGTCCTTGGCGCACATGGGCTGCCCCTGCCGAACCAGTCAGTAAACCTCGGCCCCCACGCCGCCCAAATGTTCGATTTAGCGTCGCTGACGGCCGGGCTTCCGGGCCTGGAAAACCAGGAAGGAGGCGTTCGCATTCAATATCAAGGAATGATGGGAGATGTGATCCCGGTTGGAGGACTCGAAAACGATAGCGAGGGGTATTCTGCTGACATGCCGATCTGGCCACACAATCCCCCTGATACCCACGGAAAGAAGCACGACTCTGTTTCGCAGAACAACGAGGCGGCGGGAATGACGATGCCCTCACCGGTTCCCTGGACGCTCGGCGCAGTTGGAATTATGAAAGGCTATCCTGACCCGGCGATGGGCTTTCCCGGCGGCACGCATTTTACTCCCTACATCACGCTCCGCAATACCTCTTCAACACCGCTGCTGCTCAAACCCGCCCTTTACCTGGCCACTACCGGCGAATCCAAGACCTTTTCGATGCCTAACGAAGTGCTCGCGCCCTACGAAACGCGCCAGGTCGACATGGCCAAACGCCTGAAGGATTTGAATCTTACAGATTTTAACGGCAATATCAACGTGACTTATTCCTTTGTGGGGCAGCAGGGCGATTTGATCATGGCGCCGGGGAGCGTGGATCAGACAGGGAATTACGTTTTTCAGGTGCTGGCGCAGACAGTTAATCCGGGGTGGGCGCGAGATGTAGGTGCATGGACCGTAGCCGGCGGCTACGACACCATGTTGACGTTGTGGAATCCCTCGAACACAACCGAGGACCTGATGGCGATATTCTATTTTCCCGATGGCTCGGGGCAGTATCAACTGCCCGTTCACTTGGCGGCGCGGGCTTCTATGGGCATTGATATGGCGCAATTGATTGCTCTGAGCGAACCGGATGCCAAAGGTCACACCTTCCCTGCCGGGATCAGCGGAGGCAGCGTCGAGTTCACCAGCCCGCAGGGGATGTCGACCACGATTAACCTTTCGGTGGGGGCGGCGGAGTTCAACATTGAGAATGCCACCTGCTCCTCTTGCTGCATCTGCTGCGGCGGGATTAGCCAGATTCTGGTCTGTCCTAATCCCGGGTACTGCCCCTACAATGTACCGGAGCAGATGTATGCCGAAGTTTACTTTACCAACGGCGGTTCCGCTGACATTACGGGCGAGGCCAACTGGAGCACCGGGAATGGCACCATCGCTACTGTGGGCAACACCCGAGGCGGAAACAAAGGCATCGTCACGGGTCACGCGGTGGGCAGCACCACACTATCCGCTCAATTCACATCCACCATGGCCGCCCAGTTCTGCATCTGCAACGGTTACTGCTACACCAGGAGTTCGGGGACCGGCAGCGGCTCAATCAGCGTGGAGGCCACGCCGACGAACTTCCACCAAGTCGACGAGAGCGCAGAGGCCGGCGGAGTTTTACATTTCGACTACGCGTGGGGTTCGAGTTCGGGCAATCTAGCAGATCTTACAAACTGCACAGTCAACGAGAAGGTGAGTTACCCGGGCACACAGAACCCGTACGTCTGGCCCGACCCCCCGTGGAACACGGCTACGCCGAATCCCACTATCGCGCCGAACCCGCCCGTTCCGGGCACGGACGGTGCGGCCAGCGATAACCATAGTCCTGGCACTTTTGTGAAGCCCTACCAGGCCGCCAATTTTAATGCGTCCCAGATTTATCAGTACTCGTGTACAGGGGGAATTAGCGGCACGCTTATGGGACCGCTTACCATTTCTAGATCCGTCTCCCAGAACTCGAACGGCACTTGGAAGTACATGATTACAAAGAGTGGGGCGTCGGCCTCAATCAACCCGCTACCGTAGCGGGTTAGTTGAGCGAGCCCCTGGGGGAAGCCCTCCCCGGGGCGTCTGAAGGAGGACACATGGCGACTTTGGGAACGAAATTAAGCGCGGCTTTCATGCTCGTTGCCTTCCCGCTGGCAGGTATGGCAATCGTGGTCTTCGGCCGAAGTCAAGCCCCAAAGCAGCTTGAGAGTTCTTTCACGCTGACGAGGTCCGCCGTGACACTGCACGAACCGGTTTATGTGCGGTTCACGCTTCGCAATACGTCTGCAGAGGTTGTCCAGGTTGATTTGGGAAAAAACCGCAGGTCCAGTTTCCAGTTCTCAATCAGGACGCCAAGCGGGTCGTGGGTGCGATCCCTACAGGTCGATGAGGCAGGTTTCGGTCGGCGGGGCATGGTAAAGCTCGACCCTGGGGAAACCTACAGACAGGACCTTCTAGTGAACCTCTGGTACCAATTTGCCAAGCCGGGCAGGTACGTAGTCGAGGTGAAGGTGCTAGGGGCACTCCGTGCGGCGTCCGGAGCGACGATCAACTTTCCCGGTTCCGAGCGTCTGCCACTCTGGGTGAGACCGCGCGATGCCAAACAGCTCGAGGCAGTGTGCGCTTCGCTGGCCAAGACTGCTTCCACGGCAACAAACGCCGACAAGGCCTTGGGTGCCGCCCTCGCTCTGAGCTACGTCGACGACTCCGCCGCTGTCGCCTACCTGGCCCGCCTCGCTGCTCGCCCGGCGTTGCGGTCACTCGCAATCGACGGATTGGCCCGTGTTGCCAAAGCCGAGGGCTTGGACACGGTCACGTCCCGTTTAACCGCCCGCCAAGCAGAGTTAGTGCCGTTGATAAAGTCCAAATTGCGGGAGGCGGAAGCGGGTGCCAGGGCTATGGACTAGGCTGGCGAGGCGGCTGAACTGGTTCGTCGGCAGGTAGGAGGTCCGCTCATGGAGGAAAGTCAGCGGTATTTTCATTCGGACCGAGAGGAGATCGGCGGGGCGGCAGGCGACCCTATAACGAGGCCATGGCGCAGGAAGCAGAAAGCCGCTGCTCTCGGCTTTCAGCTTCCGCCGTCGAGCTTAGCGCTGATTTTTTGGCTGTTAGCCCTGCTCGGCAGTGCCGTTGAGGTCAGTTCGAGCGATCAGGTGAGGAGCCCGGTGCTCATCAAGGATCTCACCGGCCATTTCAGTACTCTCAGCACAACCGGCTCGATAGATTTGGGTAATCCTTTCTTTCAGCCACTCGGAACGAACGGGCGGACTTGCGCCACATGCCATGCGATGGCCGATGGCTGGAGCCTTACGCCGGCGGACGCTCAGGCGAGCTTCAAGGCGAGCAAGGGCGCGGACCCGCTCTTCCGCCCTCTTGACGGCTCAAACTGCCCGGATTCACCCGGCGTGAATGCCACTCCGCCCGCTGCTTCAGCCTACAGTTTGCTTTTGAGCAAAGGCTTGCTCCGAATCTTCCTGCCTGTCCCATCCAACGCGCAATTTACAATTAAAGTGCTTTCCGATCCTTATGGCTGCGCGCTGACCGAAGACGCGAACGGCACAACCTATCTCTCCATGTATCGGCGGCCGTTGCCTGCTACAAATCTTCGATTCCTGAGCTCGGTGTTGTTCGACGGCAGGGCCACATTCAAGCCTCTGGATGACGGCATGAGTTTTGCGGCAAATCTTAATTACGATTTGGCTCAGCAAGCTTCCACCGCGACGGTCACCCATTCGCAAGCCTCGGCCCCGCCGCCCGCGAGTGTAGTCCAGCAGATGGTTTCCTTTGAGCTTGCGACCTACACCGCTCAGCAAGTGAGCAACGCGATTGGAAACCTCAACGGCGGCGCTGGCGGAGGACCCGCCGCACTGTCGCGGCAGACTTATTACCCCGGAATCAACAATTCGCTGGGTGACGATCCCGGCGGCGCGCCGTTTAATCCCAACGTCTTTTCCTTGTTTGAAACTTGGAAGAGCGCATCCGCGCTTAGCGCCTACAGTGCAATTCGCCAGTCTATTGCCCGTGGCGAGCAGCTCTTCAGCAGCGCGCCCGTAATCATTCAGGGCGTGAAGGGCCTGAATGACACTCTTGGGGAGACGACCACCGTCGGCACGTGCTCGACGTGCCATGATGCCCCGAACGTGGGCACCCATTCGTTACCTGTGTTGATGGATACCGGCATCAGCGATGTGCCGGTCAACGCCGATGGTCCCTTGGCGTCCGCGCTGGCGCAAATCAACCGGCCAAGAGTCCCCATTTACGCTCTGACTTGCACGCCAAGCTTGGGAGCGCCTGAAAACGTGACGATCGAGACATCGGACCCCGGCGGAGCAATGATCACCGGGTTGTGCCGGGATATCGGCAAGCTCAAAAGTCCAACCTTGCGGGCGTTGGCCTCGCATCCTCCATATTTCCACGACGGATCAGCCGATACGCTCCAGCAAGTGGTTAGCTTCTATGATAGCCGGTTCAAGATGGGCCTGACTGCGAACGAGCAAGCTGATCTTGTGAATTTCCTGAATTCGCTGTGAGATTTGGATGACCTAATTAGGACCTGCCTCGGAGTGGAGTGCATTCTGGCTTGTAGTTGACACACTGGTCCCCGCCTGCTCCTCGCCCTGACAAACTATCCCGAAGTAGGTAGCTACAAGGGCGTACGTTCGCCTTTGAGATCCGCTGGGATGTGTCGCGCTTGACACCCGGAGGAAGCGGACAGCAATATGGTGTTTCCCACAGGCGTGTGCTCCCCGCCAGGGGAAATGAGCTTAGCGCGGCCTTGGTATTTCGCGACCGCCTCCAAAGCTGGCTAAGGTTCTAATCGCACACCACACAGGCAGGCCGATGCTACACAACTTCGTCTATCGCAATGATCAGTTGGTTCCCATGCAGGAAGTTCGCCTTTCTCCCGGCCAGGCAGGACTCTTGAACGGCTGGGGTGTATTTACCACCATTCGGATTTATCATGGCCGGCCATTCGCTTTCCACCGCCACTGGAATCGCCTGACAACGGACGCGAATCGGCTCAAAATCCCAGTGCAATGGCAGCCGGATACCGTCATCGAACGCCTCAGCCGGTTGATCGAGGCGAATCACGTTGAGGAAGGCTGCGGCCGAATCTACTTTGTCTACAACAAGTCCGGCGCCTGGATCAGCGACGAAACCATGCCCGAAGTTGACCTGATTTTGTATACGGCCGACCTGCCCGTGCGCAAAGGTCCTGTGCGCCTGGCAATGCAAGCCTACGGCCGGTATGCCGCGAGCCCGCTTGCCGGAGTCAAAGTGACTGCCTGGCTGCAGAATGTGTGGATGCTTGACCAGGCCCTCGGGCGGGGGTTTGATGAAGTCGTCCTATTAAACGAACGTAAAGAAGTCAGCGAATGCACCGCAGCAAACATCTTCTGCGTGCGCAACGGCGAGGTTACCACCCCGCCACTTTCCGCCGGCTGCCTTCCGGGTGTTACACGGGCAGTGCTGCTCGAGATGGGGGAAAAAACCGGCCTGAGCATCCAGGAGGCGCCGCTCGAAACCGAAGATCTGTTTGCTGCCGATGAAGTCTTCATCGCCTCAACCACCCGCGAAGTTCAGCCGGTTTCCCAGATCGAAGATCGCACCATCGAAAAGGTAAACGGCCCCGTCACACAGATGCTGGCGGAAACCTTTTCGCAGTACGTTGCAGAATCCCTCCGGGAGACAAAAGATCGCTCGAACCGTTAATGGGAACCCACACTGCCGTTCCCTTAGAGGCGCGGGTAGTCGTCTGCCGTTGATGGCCTGCTCGACCCGAGCTTCGGAGGCCTGAAGTATTGCTGGCGGGCCATTCGCCAATCAATCATGCTCAAGCCCGAAGGATCATAGACGATCTTCCCTGCCCGCACCGTCATTCGGGCGATCAGTTTCCCATGACCGGTCATCCGGGCATTGCCGTTGTCCGTGTAGCTATATTCACCTTCAAGTTTCTCGAGCACGGCGATGTCCGCCTCCCGGCCTACTGAGAGTGTTCCGAGATCGGAGCGGTTGATCTCCCGAGCCGGATTCAGCGTCGAGCACCGGATCACGTCTTCCAGGGGTACGCCCATGGCCAAAAATTTCGACATGACGTTTGTCATGCTCTGCGCCGGCCCAATCATGCTTTTCGAGTGCAGGTCCGTCGAAATCGAGTCCGGCAGAAAACCCTGCTCAACCGCCGGCACCGCGTTCCGGAACCAGAAACTCGCCGCGCCGTGCCCAACGTCGAAAATTACTCCGCGCTTTCTCGCCTTCCACATGATCGGGTTCAGGCGGCCGTTTGGAAGACTCACGGGAAACTGCTGGGCAAACACGTGCGTGTGGATATCGCCTGGCCGCATCTTTTTCAAGATGAGCTCCGCATAAGAGCGTTTTGGCAGCCGCGGCCAGAAGTCCACCATCATCGGAACCTTGGCAAGGCGTCCGCACTCGAGCGCGCGATCCACTGCAGCCCAGGGCGGATGCCCGGCATCCCAGGGCTTCGTGGTCCAGTAATGCGCCGTCTTCACTCCCACGATCAAGTCGCGGTGCCCTTGGATCATCTCCGCGCACCATTGCGGGTCCATCTGGTCAACCGTCTGCTCCAGCCCACCGTTCATTCCGTTGGCAACGATGTTCAGGAAAGCCAGCACGCGGACCCGCGCCTGGTCCATTACCATTTGCTTTTCGCGAAGGAACGTTTCGGCTCCGGCGCTTCCCGTGTCCACAACAGTGGTTACTCCTGAAGTCAGCATGACGTCAGCAGGTACGCCAAAAGGCGGGGTGTGCGACCGCGCACTCGGCGAATACCAGTTGTCGGGAACTCCGCCGTAACCGATATGGACGTGGATGTCCACCAACCCGGGCGTAAGATACAGCCCATGGACATCCACCACCTTTCCTGCCCCGGTGGGCGCGATGTCTGGCTCGACCGCGGCGATCGTTCCACTTGCGACGGAGACGTCCATCTTCCGGTCGATGTGATTTGCGGGATCAATGACGTGCCCGCCCTTCAGCAGCAGGTCGTAGTGTGGCACTTCGCGCGTGCCGGATGAATTTGCGGCGAATGACCTCTTCACACCTATCTCCTTCTATCTGTTAGCCCTTGCGGCTGCCTGTCGTACCCGGCGGAAAAGACGCTACCCTTCGGCGATAGATGCACCATTCTGGTACACCCTACAACGCCTAAGTATAGTAAGAAACAACCAATTCCGATGCCATAGTTTGCTTCCGCGAGGGGGCCGGATGAGCCGGAAATTGCTCTCACCCAGTATTTTTTGCATATCTCGCGGCAGGTTTGACCTGGGGTTTCAACAACTTAGACTTGGCAATTAACGTGCCAGTAAACGTGCACGATGAATATACATCCTTCGAACCGGCGGAGGATGTAGCTTTTCGTATTGGGCATTTGGCTTTTAGATCCCAATTTTTGAGCAGTATCTTTGCATTGACCGTTGCAGGATCCGATTGGAGACTACATGAGCAGCGCGCGTTCAATCATCGGCGAGCTTTACGGAGTAGAAACTGCCCGCCGGCCCGCCCGACAGGGCGGACTAGGGCTGGCTATCGTGATGCTTCTGGGCGGCATCTTTCTTTACGAATCGATCCACCCGGTAATGCGCCTTCGAAGTGAGCCTCCTTCCTTTAGGGAAACGGCTGCCACGAAGGATCATCAAGTCCCCGTGGCGGGGTCGTACTGGAACCGGGCGGCAAGCTTCATGTCGGAGAATTATGCTTACGGGGAGCTCCTTCCCACCAAGCCCCCGAAAGACTTTACGACGGCCATGGGAGGAGACTACATCACCAGCTCCATCTATTGGCAGAAGGTTCGCTCTTCGTGGAACCAGCCAGAAAATTGGGTGCAGTCATACCGGTTCGA
>DASUJZ010000033.1:0-53712 GCA_036278995.1 Terriglobia bacterium
CGGGGAGCTCCTTCCCACCAAGCCCCCGAAAGACTTTACGACGGCCATGGGAGGAGACTACATCACCAGCTCCATCTATTGGCAGAAGGTTCGCTCTTCGTGGAACCAGCCAGAAAATTGGGTGCAGTCATACCGGTTCGACACAGAGTGGATTTTCGGTGCGATGGATTCCGCGTGCAAGCTTGCAGAGAGTTACTTCAGTGGCCAGCCTTGATATCCCGAGCGTGGCTCGATAGATCCCTGCCTGCCCAGGATGTTTGTCCGAAGCCTGGCGCAATCGGGCAAACATTCTCCCAGGCGGGCGGATCCGACGTACTCGACCCCAGAACTTCTTCGCCGTACCTGATTACTCCAGTGCGACCTTGCCGTCCGAAGCACGAGCGGCTGCTATTGTCGTGTTTGGATTGGCAAGCTGCCGGCTGCCCAATGGCTCGATGGCGCGCCTGGAGGTGCTCGAACCAGGCGGCACTTCCGTGAGCGGACATGTCACTGAGGAATGTCAATTCCGGTGACGGTTGCAGAAACTGTTGCGCCCCTTTCGGCGGAACACTCGTGCGGCGTATCCCCCTGCAATCAGTATTTGCCCCCGCCCGCATTTAACCCTTCGCCGCTCAAGAGCAGCGTAGCCGTGTGGCCTCATCTTCCATGGTCATGCTCGTGGCGGCTCTGAATGCGCCACTTGCGGGTCATAGCGCTCCGCGCTGCGCGCCCGCATGCTGCTATTCATAGATTTCCGCGACTGCGGTGGAACCGGTAAATAAGACGCGTCCGTCGGCCAGTCGAGTGGCGCGCCTGTCCGCGCGGTTTACATTGGGACCTCCGGTGATGGCAAAGCTGGAAGTCGCCGGGTCGAACAGATCTGCCGTTGAGCCGACGACCAGCACTTTCCCGTCCAGAAGCAGCGTCGCGGAATGCTGGTACCGCGGCTCGCTCATCTTCTTTTCCGGAGAATAGCTCGAGGTGGCGGGATCGAAGACCACTGCCGTGTCGTAAATGAAGCCGTCCAAGTTGCAGTCGTCTTCGAATGCGCCGCCAGCGATCAACACTCGCCCGTCATTCAGCGTCGTGGCAGTGTGCTCCGCTCGAGCGCCTGGCAGGCTCGCACCGGCGCTGAAACTTTTGCTGGCTGGATCGAAGATGGCGGCCCCATCCTGCGTACCAGGGCAACTACCACTGTAGCCGCCAGCCACCAGGACCCTGCCTTCGAGAAGCACACTCGCAGTGTGCGATGCCGCTTTATTTGGCATGTCTCCCACCCTGGTGAAGGTCTGGGTGGTCGGGTCATAAATTTCCGCGGTCGCCACAGGATAAATTGCAAAGGCGTCCGGGCCTGCGTGCTGGCCGCCGGCAATGAGCACTCGCCCGTCTCCCAACAGCGAAGCCGTGTGCGCACCTCGTTCCGCCACCATGTTTCCAACCGGCGTAAAGCCGCCGGTAGCGGGATCGTAAACCTCCGCGGTGGCGTTACGACCGCCGGTGACCAGCACCGTCCCGTTATTCAGCAGAGTGGCGATGTGGCCCGCCCGTGCGGAGGACATCGGGCCGGTCGCGGTGAAGGTCTCGGTGGCAGGATCGAATAATTCGGCGCTCGCTACAAGATTACCAGAAGAACCGTCAACGTTTATTGAGATACCCCCCGCGATCAACACCTTGCCATTGGGCAGCAGGGTGGCGGTATGGGCATAGCGCGGCTCCAACGTCGATGAGTTCAGCATCCTGAACCCATGGTCGGTTAAGACGACTGCGGCTGTCGCGGCCTTGGAAGGGTCGGCCACGGAGCGTGCGGTCACGTGGAAAGGGCCGCCGCTCATCGGCGCGGAGTAAACCCCGGCATCCGTGATTGTCCCGCCGGCAGACCCTTCCTCAATTGACCAGTTCACATCCTTCACCACCGTCCCTTCTACCACGGCGATGAACTGCTGTTGCCCTCCGAAGCGCGCCCCGGCGGTCGCAGGCAGGGACACGCTGACTGCTCTCACGGTGACCAGGGCGCTGGAGGACTTGCTCGGGTCGGCGACACTGGTGACGACGACATGCACGTCCATCGCCGCAGCCGGCGCCTTATACAGGCCAGCCGGCGTGATGGACCCTGCCGCGGCGCCTTCCTGAACGCTCCAGGTGACAGCCTGATCGCCGTTTCCGGTCACGCTGGCCGAGAACTGGAAGGTATCGCCCTGATCCACCGACGTGGCTGGGGGCGAGACGCTGACGCTTACCGGGGAGGGCGCTGGGGTGCCTGGTGAGTTCGTGGACCCTCCACCGCAACCGGACAACATACCTACCGCCAGGAACATTAGAGCCAACAACCCTGATCGAGAACTCGACACTTTGCGTGCCTCCACGCGGGTCCACTGCTTCTGCTTGGTGCTCATCGTTGTGTCTCCTTTTTCTCAGACCTATGTGCGTGCCAGCCTGGGGGCAGCCCTGACGTCATTCATACGTCTCCGCACTGGTTATGGGATGAATCGGCATGCCAGGCGACGAATTGCCACCGCCGATGACAAGCACTCTTCCGTCCTGCAAGAGCGTTGCCGTGTGGCCCGTCCGCGGCGTCGCCATATTGCCGGTGGGCGCGAAAGAGCCTGTGGCCGGGCTATAGATTTCAGCGGAGGCGAGGGTCTCGCTAGCACTCGATCCACCTGCAATCAGGACATCCCCGTCGGACAGCAGTGTAGCGGTGTGCTCTTCCCGCACGGTTCCCATGGCCCCTGTGGTCTTGAAAGAACCTGTGGATGGGTCGTAGAGTTCTGCTGTTGCAGTGTCGGCTGTGCCATCGTACCCTCCAGCCACCAGCACCCTTCCATCAGCCAGGCGGGCCGCGGTGTGACTGGTCCGTGGTGTCCCCATATTGGCAGTCGGTGCGAAAGAACCTGTAACGGTGTTGTAGATCTCAGCCGAGATAAGCGGTGCGGTAGAGTCTGATCCACCTGCCATCAGGACATTCCCGTCTGACAGCAGGGTAGCCGTATGGCCTGCTCGGGCCGTGCCCAGGGACCCCGTGGCCGTGAAGGTCCCCGTGGCTGGGTCATAAATTTCAGCGGTGGCGACCTCGGTAAGATCGCGTGCCCCGCCGGCGATCAGGACTTTGCCGTTTGGAAGCAACGTGGCCGTGTGTCCGGCTCTGGCGGCACTCATTTTGCCGGTGGGCATGAAAGTTCCTGTAGCAGGATCGTAGAGTTCAGCAGAGTCGAAGGCCGGAGGCGGGGTCGGATCCATCTGGCCATCCAGCCCGCTTGCACCATAGCCACCTGCCACCAGCACCTTCCCATTGGTTAATAGAGTTGCCGTATGTGCGAAGCGAGGACTGCCCATGTTGGACGTCGCTGTGAATAATGCTGTTGTCGGATCAAAAATTTCCGCACTTGCCAAACCGGAGAGGAAGAGTGGTTTTTTCTCAGCACCCCCGGCAACCAAGACTTTCCCATTGGGGAGCACTGTCGCAGTGTGGTTAACGCGCGCATGTTGTAAATCTCCCACCGGACTGAATAGACCTGATGCGGTTGTCACTGTGATTTGCGCGGTCGCGCTTTGCGTAGAGTCCGCCACACTGGTCGCGGTGATGTGGTAGAAGCCCGTGTTTACGGGGGCGGTGTAAAGGCCGGTATTGGTTACCGCCCCTCCTGCCCCACCTTCTTGAACGGCCCACGTCACTTTGGTATTGATTGCCCCCCTCACGGTTGCGGTGAATCCCTGCGCGCCATTCGGCCGAAGGGTTGCCTCCGCCGGAGTAAGGTTCACAGAGATCGGTGGAACAACAATCGAAGCGACCGCAGCCTTTGTGGTGTCGGCCTGGCTGGTAGCAATGACGTGATAGGTACCGGCAGCGGCAGGAGCAGTGTAGACCCCCGCGCCTGTGATACTGCCGCCGCCTGGCCCTTCTCGAACATTCCAGTTCACCGCTCCGTTACGTGACCCATTCACGATAGCCGTAAAGGTTTGTGTGCCGCCTTGATCCAGGTTAACGGCGCTTGGGTTAACAGCAACGTGCAATTGAGGAGGGGCCGACGGAGTTTCTGCTCCACCGCAAGAGATGAGGATGAGCGGCAAAAGTGCTATCAAGGCCAGTCGCGACGCAGAGAAGATTGCCGCCAGACCGGGATGGGCGGGTTTCTTATTGGGTGACCGGGTTTGTTTTGCATGGTTCATCAGAGGTCCCCCTTTCGTCCGGGCACTATCATTTTGGATTTAATGCCCTCAGCAACGCTGACAATGAAGCTCACCATCAAAACTGGTCAATGGACGGCATCTGACGAGTAAATGAAAGAAATCTGACCGGCTAATTTGCTGAAACCTCGAGGCTTGTGCCAAAACACGGCCTCAGTCAGTGGTGCTTGAATTCTGTTTACTTCGGTGTTAAAGTATCGACAAAAGCTGTTTTTATCCATGCAAACCCCTCTTCAGGCCCGACGAATCCGGTTCGGCCCCTACGAAGTAGACCTGCGGTGCCGGGAACTGCGCAAGCATGGGAATAAAGTCAGACTGCAGGAGCAGCCTTTCCAGGTGCTGGCCATGCTCCTGGAGCGGCCGGGCGACCTAGTCACTCGCGACGAGTTGCGTAGTCGGCTCTGGCCTCAGGACACGTTTGTAGACTTCGACGTGGGGTTAAACACGGCGATCAAGAGATTGCGCGACGCGCTCAACGAAAGGGCCGGAGAGCACCGTTACATCGAAACATTGCCTCGCAGAGGATATCGATTTGTCGCCCCAGTGGAGGATATTGTTCCCACCCCTCCAAAGGCTGTCCTTTCTCAGATCGATGATGTCCCTCCGCTTGAACCACTTCCCACCGGGAAAGTCACGGAGAGAAGAAGTTTCTTACGATTCCTTTGGATCAGCGGTCTTGCGGCGGCAGGGCTCGCTATCCTTCTCGCATTGAATGTTGCAGGGCTGCACAGGATTCTCCCACGTTGGCCCCGAGGACCACGCATTCGGTCTATCGCTGTCTTACCGCTTGAAAACCTTACCGGCGACTCCTCGCAGGAGTACTTCGCGGACGGGATGACCGATGTTTTGATCACCGATTTGGCACAAATCCAGGCAATCCGAGTCATTTCCCGCACCTCGGTGATGCGCTATAAGAGAACCCACAAGGCCCTCGCAGAGATTGCGCGGGAACTGAATATCGATGGGATTGTGGAAGGTTCGGTGGCACGATCCGGAAACAGGCTTCGCATCACCGCCCAGTTGATCGAGGTGGCAGATGATCGACACGTATGGGCCGCAAGTTACGAGCGTGACCTCCAGGGCGTGCTCGGATTACAGGCCGAGGTGGCGGGCGCAATTGCCGCGCAGGTGCAGGCAAAAGTTTCACCACAGGAGCAGATGCGGCTGCAAGCTGCCCGGCAGGTCAACCCGCGGGCTTACGAAGCCTATCTCAAAGGCCGATATTTCCTCCATCAGTGGTCAGATGCCGGGTTCAGAAAGGCCGGGGAGTACTTCCAGCAATCCATCGATCTCGATCCGAGCTATGCTCTGGCCTATCTTGGGTTGGCAGAAACTTACGGCGCGGGAACGATCACTGGCAGGTTGCCGTCTCATGAAGGGTACCTGAAGGCTGAAAATCTGACGAAGAAGGCCTTGGAAATCGACGATACTTTGGCTGAGGCTCATTCGGGGTTGGGATTAATCCAACTGCTGTTTCGGTGTGATCGCGCCGGTGCGGAAAGGGAAATGCAGCGGGCGATGGTCCTGAATCCCCAAAATGTGCTCGCTCTCGATTACCATGCCTATTACCTCCTGAAGCTAGGCCGAACAGACGAAGCGATCGCCGAGAAGAAAAGGATCTTGGAACACGACCCGCTTGCGGTGATCACCAATGCTGAATTAGGGCTCTATTTCGTGGTGGCAGGACGAAACGATGAAGCTGTCGAACAGCTCAAGAAGACATTGGAACTCGATTCAAACTACGCCCCTGCCTACACCCGACTCGGGTGGGCATATGCCAACAAGCGGCAATACGACAAAGCTGTAGTCGAGTTCAAAAAAGCTCTGGCCATAGAAAAGGCACCGGACAGAGTTGGACAACTCGGCGATGTCTATGCCCGCTGGGGGAAGAGGCATGAAGCTCAAAAGATAATCGATGAATTACAGCAGATGTTAAAGCAACGGTATGTCTCGCCGACCCTTATTGCGGTGATCTACGCGCGTCTCGGGCAGAAAGATACCGCTGTGCACTGGCTTGGGAAGGCAGAACAAGGTGATATCCCGGCTACATCGGATCCCGGCTTCGACAATCTGCGTTCCGATGCACGTTTTATGGCACTAGAGCGGCGGCTCAACCCGAAAGCCACTTGCCCACAATTTTAGCTTTGATGGGCCTTGCCAGGCGGCGTTTAGCTCCTCGATCAACCGCGTTTCCCGGATGGGCAGCCTCAATGCAAGTTGCGACCGATGTTGGTTGGATAGATAGGCTGGACGAGCTGACAGATCCGCAATCGGGCCACAACCAGGAACAGGGAATGTAAAGCGAAGGCTCCCGGCAGGTTGCTGGATGGCGCGCCTGGAGGGGCTCGAACCCCCGACCTACAGATTCGAAGTCTGCCGCTCTATCCAACTGAGCTACAGGCGCGAGAATTCAACTCTACCAGCTAGGCGCTATTCCGCGCAACCGAGGCCGGGCGGCCCAGCACGCCCTCGCTCACTCTCTTGCAGGCAATCGCAGGGAGGCCGATTGGAGCCCAGGCGAATCGGCCTGGATAACGACTTCGCCTCTTTCCCCGGTGCTCTGGACATTGATGGAGGCGATTCCCGTAATGGCATCGATTTCTGTTGTGCCGCCGAGCAGACGTGCGGGACCAGTTGCGGAAAAAGCGATCCAGTTCTGCGCGGCTGGAACGATGGTGCCGGCGGAGTCAATCACGCGAGCTTCGATAAAAATCACGTCGGACGCGTCCGCCACGAGAGACTTCTTGTCTGGCTTTAAGACGATGCCCGTGGCTGGCCCCGCGGTACGGATTTGATGTCGGACGGTCGTGTTCGCTTTCGTTCCCACGGCCAACAGCTCACCCGGCTGGTAAGTAACATCATCCCATACGAAGGGTGGATGCTTGAGGTATGCACCTTGGAACCGCTCCTGTGTAAACTGTCCTCCCAATTCGTCCGTGTCCCGAAATCGATCGACCAAGGCCCGAAAATCCTGCCAGATGCGTTCTTGCGCGGCCGGCTTGCGAAGGCCCAGGCTCTTCCGGTTCAGGAAAAGCTCCATCGTGTCGCAGTTGCTGTAAATCCTCACCTGGCGATTCCGGCCCGCGTACTCGGGCCAGGTCCAATGGCCTACGATGTGGACCATGGGCTTGTCCGTCCACTCGGCCTGAAACAGGAAATAAGCCTCCTTGGGCAGGCGCCACATGTCAGCGACGCCGAAGTAATCGTTGAATGGCCAGCGGGGAGTTATATGGCCATCAAGAGGCTCCCACAGCGTACGCGTGGCGGTCCCGTTGACCTCGCCGGTATCAAACATGCACCATTTGGCCGTGCCCAGCCAGGGCAGCGCGTTCCACTGCATCAAGTATCCTTCACAGGCCAGGGCCGCTTCGCTGTCTGCGAAAACAACGCTGCGCCCTTTCCGAACCAGCGCCGGACCTTCACGCCCTCGTTCGCAGTGAAATGAGCCCCACTCGTTCCAGATGTATTTCTTTTCAGGATGCTCCTTATGCGCCTGCACCAGATCCTCGATGGTGGTGGCGTCAATGATGTCGGTAACGTGGGCGCATCGCCCGGCCGTCCATCGTGCAGGGTCAAGCGCATGCGTGAAGTCGGAGAGCTCCACAAAATCCTGCGGATACTGGTAACGGCTCAGGTCATCAGCAAAACCCCAGATGATGATGGATGGATGATTGCGATCGCGCTCTACCATTTCTTTCAATTGGTGCTTGATGTTCGTCATCAGGCCGCGCGGGAACCTTGTCGAGTAAATATGCTCCTCTTCATCCAGAGGCGCGTGGTACATGCGGATTTTGATGTTTGGAACTTCTTCCCAGACGAGGATTCCCAAGCGATCACACGCGGCAATCACCGCCGGATCCTGGGGATAATGCGACGTGCGAACAAAGTTCACGCCCATGTCCTTCATCAGGCGCACATCTTTGACCCCGACGGCTTCCGGAACCGCATCGCCCAGAAAGCCGTAATCCTGCCGGCGGTCCACGCCACGCAGAACAATGGGCTGGCCGTTGAGTGTGAATCCGTGAGCTGCATCGTAGCCCATGAACCGAATGCCGAACGGGGTCTGGTAGCGGTCAGTGATCGTTCCCGTTTCGGAAACGATGCTCGCCAACTCATAAAGGTGTGGACTGTCCGGCGACCAGAGACGCGGGCTGGTGACTGTGATGGTCTGGTCAATTTCCTTGACGGCGTTGGGGCCAACAGTTTCGTTGACATCGGGCCTGGCGATTTCGGCGCCCTCAGCATCAACGACACGGCTTTGCAGGTTGAAGCTTCGGGTCTGGGAACTTTGGTTCTCGACCCAGGTCCGAATCCGAACCGTTATCCTGTCTCCTGATTGCCCGGCGGCAATCCAGGTTCCGTTGCGCTGCACGTGCAGCGGATGCATGGCGATCAATGAGACGCTGCGGTAAATACCGCCGTATCCTGGAACATTCGTCTCATTTGCCGGAGCAATATTGGGGTCCAGCACGTCATTCACCCGCACGGCCAGCAGATTCTTACCGCCAAATTCAAGATAGTCCGTCAAGTCAAATCCGAATCCCGTAAAGCCGCCCACGTGTTGCCCCAGATGATGGCCATTGAGGTAAACGTCCGCCACCTGGAACACGGCCTTGAATTCAATCCACACACGGCGGCCTCGCCATCCCGCCGGAACGTCGAGCTCGCGGCGGTACCAGCCCATCCCGCGAAGATGGTCTGAGGCGCAAAATGGATTATCCGGAGTCGCGTCCCAGGTGTGCGGGATAACCACCGATTCCCATGCACGCTCGGAATAACCGGGTCGTTCGGCACCGATGAATTCCGCTTCTATTCCAGAGCCGGGCGATCCCTGCCGCTTGAACCGCCAGCCGGCGTTCAATGATCTTGTGATGCGGGGCTCGACATTGGGCCCTTCGCCGACCGATTTAGATTCGCCCGACTCAGCGCCCTTGGCAGGCAACGCTTTCATTCCTGCAACGGCAACTCCAGCCACCGAGGATTCAATAAACTGTCTGCGCGAAATTCCTTTTCGAATCATTGCAGCCCTCTTTCTTATGCCGGGCTCACGAGTGGAGATCAAAAACCTGCTCCGCGTGGATCCGGCTGAGGCGCAAATCCTGTTCCAGCGGACGCGTGACCACGGTCTGTTTTCGATAGGCGAGTTCAACCACAAGCAACGGCTTCAGGTTGATTTTCTTGAGGTACGAAGCGATCTGGGAATAATCGATGTCGCCAGTCGAAAAAGATTCAAGCCACAACTTATGATGTGAATTTCTGAGATGCAGGCTGGCGACGCGGCGGCCGGCTTCGCGCAACAATTCCATCGGGTTTTGGCCGCCCTGGTAGACCCAATCGACGTCAAGGCACACCCAGACATATTTTGGGTCAGTGTGGTGAAGGTTGTAACGCCACTCGCGCGCGTGATCGGCCATCTGCGGAGCATGCGCGTGCGTCCAGAACTGGAAGCCGCGCTTCGCCAGTTCGCGTCCCATCAGATCAAGCATCTTCACCTGGACGGCAAGCTCGGCATCCGTCTTGGGAACCTCGTGCGGCTTGGGGTCGCGGTTGTTGATAACTGCCCGGCAGCCTGATTTTTTGCAGAGGGCCGCAATCTCGAGCGCCTGGCTGATGGTGCGCTCAGCGAGGCCCCGCTGGTGCATCGCCCCGCCAACATAGACCGACGGCATGCTCAGGCCATTCGCATGCACCAGTTCCAGCACCCTGCTGCGAAGTTCCGGCGTCAGAAAACCCTGGTTCAATTCAATATTGCGGTATCCGGCATTGCGAGCCATGGGAAAGATTTCGTCGAGAACGTCCGCAAGCTGCTTGTGCTGCCGCTCCGCATACTGCTGAAAAATGTAGCCCTCGACCGACAGCCGGCTGGTGGTATAACGCTTTGCGGCCAGGCTCAGCAAAGCCGCCGGTCCCATCAATAAGTGCTCGCGACGATTCATAATTGTCCTCTCTTTATGGGCTGAAGCGGAGTTGCCGATTGTCCTTCCCCCAGGCTCCGGCTGTCCCATCGCTCGCCGCTCCGCAAAAGGTGGTACGGCTGGCCAATCGCCTCTGCTGCTTCGGTAAACTCGCGCGGGTCAGCCGTGTTGAACGTAAACATCTCGTAGTGGCAAGGGATGACAAGCCGCGCGCCGATCTCCTCTGCGAGTGCAACGGCTTCGCGGGCATTCAGGTTGCCGGCCACGCGTCGCTCGGGAGCGCGGCCGTTGATGGGCAGCAGCGCAACGTCGATCGCGAACTTCCGCAGCCGCGCCGCCATGCCGTTGTACAGTAGCGTGTCGCCGCTGTGATAGACAGTCCACGCGCCGAACTGTACAACGTAGCCCGCATATTCCGGGCGCAGATCTTCGTGGGCAGCGGGAACCGCCGTCAGCCTGAACACCCCAACCGCGACAGTCTCTCCCTCTCGCACGCCCAGCGGCAACTGCGGATCAATGCCCAATCGCTCGGCGGCGAACTGGCGGTTAGCTTCCGGCACAACGATTCTCAGCCCTGGATTCACGCGCAGCAGCGGGCGCAATGTTTCACCGTCAAGGTGGTCCGTATGGTTGTGGCTTGACGTAACCACATCAACAAAGTCAAGGGCCGACGGTTCCACGACGCGCTCAGTCATCCGGATGTGCGGCTTATCGGTTTCTGCGTATTTTTTGGTCAGTGAATCGGACAGATAAGGGTCGAGCAGCAAATGGCCGCCTCGCCATTGCACAAGGAACCCGCTCTGGCCGAGCCACCACAATCGAAAGTGGCCGTCGTTTGCGTCAACGGCGCGAACGTCAGCCAGGAACTCTGAGTCCTGTAAAGCCGGCCGCATCATTCTCTGCCCAGTTCCCTGCGGACGATTTTCACTCCATCCACCAGCGCCCTCAGTTTTCTCTTTGCTGCCCAGCGCGCCGTCTGGCTGAGCCCGCAATCCGGCGCCAGCGAAAGCCGCTCGGCAGGCGCGAAACGGAGGCAGTCGCGGACGCGCCCGGCCACATCATCAGGCGTTTCGATGTAATAACTCTTTACATCGATCACGCCAACGGCCACGTCCATTCGCTCAGCCACGGGCTTGATGAGGTCCAGTTCCGCGAACTCGCGGCTGGCCATTTCAAAATGCATTTCGTCAACCGGCAGATCGAGGAACGCGGGAAACATGGGAGCGTAGCGACGCGGTGCAATCGCACGTCCCTTGTAATTCCCGAAGCACAAGTGAGTGGAAAGACGGCAGCGGCCCCGGACCGTTTCGGTGGTGCGGCGGAAGATGTCGAGGAACCGCCGGGGATCGTCACGGTGCGCATAGCAACTCATGGAAGGCTCGTCAACACAGATTTCCTGGCAGCCGGCCCCCACCAGTGAGTCGAGCTCGCGCCGCACGATGGGCACCAGCGCCTCGGTGAGCGCATAACGGTCCGGATAGGATTCGTTTGGAATCAAGCGGCCGCTCAGCGTAAAGGGGCCCGGCACGCTGACCTTCAGGGCCGCGCCCTCCGGGGCGATGCGCTTCAGACGCTCGAAATCGCGGAGGGTCCCGAGGCCTTGCGGGGCTTCGATCTTGCCCGTCACCTTGTGCTTCCCTCGCTGGTCGTGTCCCGGCGGACCAAACCGGCGCACGGGCTCGGGTTCCGCGGAAATACCGGCAAGGAAACCGTAGAACGAGAGGTTGAAATCGAGCCGGGTCTGCTCGCCGTCGGTGATCACATCCAGGCCTGCATCAAGCTCGTCTTTTACCGCCGCACCGACTGCGTCGTCCAGCAACTCCTCGAGATCGGCGGGACCGAATTGATCGAGATGCGCAGAAGCAAACTCCAGCCAGCCCGGAAAGGGATAGCTTCCGATCACCGTGGTTCGAAGTGGATGCGGGTTCATAGCTCAGCCTGTAATGGACCATCCTCCGTCAATGGCCACAACCTGACCCGTCACGTGCCGCGAACGATCGCTCAACAGAAACAGTGCGGTCTCGGCCACGTCAGCGGCTTCCAGAAGACCGCCGCTCAAGGGCTGCTTATGGCGGATAAATTTCAAAAGTTCCGGATCTGCTTGCGCGCGTGCGCTCATGGGAGTCTTCACCAAAGCGGGAGCGATCACGTTCACCCGGATGCCGTTTGCGGCATAATGCGCCGCCATGGCCCGGCTCATAGAAATGATGGCGCCTTTGCTGGCTGCGTACGCGTGGGTCGAGAAGTGCTCGGGCTCAGGAGAAAACGCCAGCACGCTTGCCATGTTCAGAATCGTTCCCCCACGACCGGCGTCGAGCCAATGGCGCACCGCCGCGCGGCACATCAGAAACGTTGGCTTGGCGTTGGCCTCAAGCGTCTTGTCCCACCCTTCCACGGAGCATTCGTGGACAGGCCCATCGCCAAACTGCCGCCCGCTTAGTCCTGCCACATTAAAAACCGCATCGACGCCGCCAAAACGTTTCACACAGCTCGAAAGTGCGCCTTCCGCCGCGGAAGGCCCCCGCAAATCGCCGATGAAATAGCCGGAACCCGCTATCCTGGCGCTCAACTCGCGGCACTGTGATTCATCCATGCTTGCGAGGAAGATCTTGTAACCTTCCCGGCCGGCCAGCAACGCGGTGGCCTCGGCGATTCCGCTTGAACCGGTAATCAGCAGAACGTGGTCCATAGGCGCGGCGGTCAGTACTTGACGCGCACCCAGCGCGAAGAGCGCATCGAGTGGTAACCCGCGTCAAGAACGCAATTGACGATATATCCATCTTCGTAAGTCTCGCGCGGCGTCGTGTGGTCTGCGGCGCACTCGACGAAGTGCTTCATCTCGGACTGATATCCGTAAGCAAACGCCTCTTCAGGCAGCGGACGTGTCCAGCCAAAATCAACCTCGGCCTTCTCGACAACATAGCCGACCGATCGGGTGGAAAAACTTGTGATCGGGGTGCCGCGCGTGACATCCGTGAAAATCGAGCCTTCGGAACCGTGAACCTCGTTGCGCAGGTCAAGGCCGCCCTTAGTGGTCCAGGACAATTCGCAGTGGCCGATGCCGCCGCTCTTGAACTTAAGGACCAGCAGAGCGTTGTCTTCGCCTTTAGTCTTCTTGTGATGAACCAACCGGGAGCCCCAGGCCATCACTTCAACAATAGGGTCGTCTTTGCCGAAGAAGTATCGCGCCGATGCAATGCAATGGCAGCCAAGATCGTTCATCGCGCCGCCGCCTGTCTTATTGATATCCCAGAAATGAGGGCTGTGCGGCCCGCCATGCGATTCCCGGGAACGCACCCAGAGGACGCGGCCGATGGCTCCCTGCTGGATGGTCTGGCGAGCTCGCACAACACAAGGCGCAAAGACCTCTGTTTCCGCGTAGCCGTGCATTGCGCCCGATTTTTTTGCTGCTTCAAGCATGGCCTTTGCCTCGCGGCGAGTACGGCCCAGCGGCTTGGTGCAAACCTGGTTCTTGGCGGCACGCGACAAAGCAAGCGAAACAGGAAGATGGGCCTCGTTGGGCAAGGCGATCACGTAAAGGTCGATGCCGGTTCGGGCAATTAGCTGATCGAGGCTTGAGGTGGATTCAGGGATCGACCATCGCCCGGCGAACTCTTTTGCGCGGGCGCGGTTCCGCGAAAAATTCGCCACGACCTGCTGCCCGTTGATGTTGGCCAGACCTTGCAAATAGAACTCAGCGACGAAACCCGAGCCGAGCATGGCGATCCGGACATTATTCATAGAGGTGGCGAAGGCTCCTTCGATAGGCCTCGTAAAATCGCTCCAACTGCTCTTCAGCGCTGGCGTTCCCGACGAACTGATGACTGGGGAGCAGCTCCGGTTTGATTCCTCGCGCCAGCAGACGCTCGGCTACGTCGCAGCGCAGCATATTAATGATGGCCGCCCCCGTCACGGTTGACGCGGGCCCGGTGCGCCATTCGAGACCGGGCAACTCCACGACGCAATCACCCGGTGGGCAATGATTATCAATGACGACGTCTGCAAAATCGACGAGCTTTTTGCCGGACGCATGGGCCGGCTGCGACTGGTCCGAGTGGGCGCGGGAAACGATGGCGATGACGGGCAATCCGCGCCGCTTCGCGCCCGCAGCCATTTCCACCACGACGGGACGGATGCCGCTTGTAGAAATCACCATAAAGGCATCATGCGCGCCGAAGCGAAATCCGCTGAGTATCTGCTCAGCGTAGCCTTCGTACTTCTCCAGAAACAGCGGAGCCCGCAGACCATTGACGCCCACAATGGCGGCATGGTTTGAAAGCGACTGCTCAACGAGCGCCACAAAACCCGGAAAGCACCCCTGGCGCGGCGTCATTTCTTCGCACATCATGCGCGAGTGGCCGTTCCCGAACAGAAAAACCAAACCTCCCTGCGCGATCGAAGAGGCGCAGATTTCCGCTGCCTGCTGAATGGCGGGCAACTCCTGTTCTCGAAGCTCCTTCAGGAGCTGGAACACGTTTTCAAAGTATTTTTCCGCAGCACTCATAGGGTTATGCAAATCGTATATCAAATTGACCGGAACCGGGTCAATGCATGCGACCGTCTCGAGCGGTGAAGCCTGCGCCCGGTGTGGCTGACCGCGGCGATCAGCGGAATACGCTGTTGACAAGCCGCCGTCGTTCGACTATGACAGTACCACCATGGAGACCGATCAGAAAAGTTCATCCACGTGGAGCGTTCTGGGCCTGGATATCGGTGGAACCGAAATCAAAGCTGCCTTGGTAAACGGCAAAGGCAGTATCATAGCATCCCACCGGGTAACTACACCCAGGACAATGGTGGATTTTCAGAGAGCTATCAGGGAACTCACGGAGCGTCTCCGCCTCAGCGACGTTCAGATTGAGGCGGCGGGAATTGGCTGCAAAGGCATCATTGATCCGACCTCGACGAAGGTGCTGGCGCTGCCGGGCGAGCTAAATTATCTGGAAGGCCGTCGGCTGAGTAAATTGATCGCGCCGGTTGTTCCGGCCGGCTGCCGGGTTGCCGCCGACAACGACGCCCGCGTGGCGCTGGTGGGAGAACACATCTGGGGAGCTGCGCGGGGCCGGAAAAACGCCATCATGCTGACGCTCGGCACGGGAGTTGGGGGCGCAATCCTGGCGGATGGCAAGATCGTTCGCGGAGCCGGGGGAGTGGCCGGCCACCTGGGACATCTCACAGTTGACTCGGACGGAGGCCTCTGCATCTGCGGCAACCGCGGCTGCCTGGAGACTTTCTTTTCGGCGCGCGCCATTGAGGCGGAGGCGTTCGCGGCCATCCATCGCGGGGTCAAGACGCAACTTCTTGGGACGGCTTCGCGGCCTCCGGCTTGCAATGACATCTTTAAATCCGCTCGAGAAGGCGATGAAGTTGCTCGCATTGTGGTGGAGCGGGCCACCTTTATTCTGGGAAGCGCCATCGCAGGATTGATCCACGTGCTCGATCCCGAAGTCGTCATCCTGGGCGGACAAATCACCCAAGCGGGTAATTTCCTGTTTGAGCCGATTCAGAAAGAGATCGATTGGCGCACCAGATATCTGCTCTGCCGGAAAGTGCCGGTGATCAAGGCACAAATCGCCGAACCCTCCGGAGTCGTAGGCGCCGCCGCGCTGGCAATTGAAGCAGCCGCAGCGGCAGCCAACATTGCGGCCAGCTAAGCGAGCTTCAGACTAGTTCCAATATCTGTCGCCGGGCGATCACCGCACATCAAAAGCTGAGGTAGCGGAATACAATCGCTGAGATGCGTCGGCCCTGGACACACCTATAGTTACAGGTCAACGCCAAACACCTCGAGCGGCCGACGTTGCCTGACGGTCCCGGAGTAATCCTTCTATTAGAGAATTTATGGGCCAGTCTTTCCCTGCACAGGGAAAGTATCGACAAGCCACACGCCGGACGGGCGCAGCAGAGCCTGCCAGGCTCCTAAGGCACATCCTGCTCTCAGCTATTTCTTCTTTTTTGCAGGAACAACTGAATCTTTAAACGCCTTGGCAAGGCGGAATTTCACGACGGTCCTGGCCGGAATCTTGATTTCCGCGCCGGTTTGAGGATTGCGGCCCTTTCGTGCTTTGCGGTGGGCCTTCACGGCTTTTCCCAAGCCGGGTACTACAAACTGTCCGGTGCTCCTGGTCTCTTTTTCTGCCAGTGCCGCCAATTCTTCCAGAAGGGCGGCCGCCTGCCTTTTTTGCAACCCGTTCTTATCCGCCAGGTGAGCCACAATCTGCGATTTCGTCATCATCTTTGGTATCTCCTCTGCTGCTGGTTCTCAACTCAATATTGAGTCCGAATTTTGCCGAATTTATATGGATAGAGCTCGTCTGTCAAGTTCATTAAAACGTATGCACTCACGGTCACGGCGGCTCGTCTGACCGCGAAGTTCGAAGGCATCGTGTTTCCGGTCGGCGCAGATAGATTACCAGTATTTTCCGGCGGCGCGCAATGCCGATTGCTTTTGGGGGGCAGGACCTAACGGGATATCGTCCTTCGGGTGGACCTTCACCGCCTCGACAAAAGTTCCATCCCTCAAAATGATCCTTTGCTTCGACAGAGCCGGAACGCGTTCTCCAGGGACGATAATGCCCACCAGGTTAAGCGGGTCGGGGGGTGAAAGCGACACGATTTCACCGGAAGGAGGGGCGTTTCGCATGGCGCGGAGCGACTCGACGGCCACGGTCAGACCGAACTGTTCGCCAAGAAAGCCGTCCACAAAGCGCCCGCCGCGTACTTCTCCGCGAGCTTCCATGCGGCGGAAGGCCTGCAACATTTCGCGCCACTTCAGCCGAAAGCTTTCCCGGGCCGTGAGATCGCGGAAAACCACGCCGTAACGTTCGAGCAAGGCTTTGCAGACGGACTCGACTGCGCGCGGGCGGTCAGGCTCGTGAGGGGAGATCAGCAGCGACCAGCGGCCGGTGGTGTGGCGCGGCCTTGTGGTGCGCCCCCGACCTTGCCCGGAGCGCCGCTTTGGATCGATCAACGCCCGCAGGTTGTCGAAGCCGTCCGACGTCACGAGTCCGGCAGCAACTAATTCCCACAGCGCAGTCTCGACTTCCGATTTCAACCGGCCGCTGCCTCGAACGATATCCGCAAAAAATGACGCCCCGCGCTGTTGGAGGAATTCGAGCACGCTTCGGCCGGGAGGACTCACGGCCTCTATCCCGCTACCCGGTTGCGGGCCGCCAAAACCGATCCACCCAGCCTCTTCCCGGAGGAAAAACGAGATCGGGGCCACACTGGAGGGAACCGCGCGGTGATGGAAAGCTATCCTGCCATCTCCGCGCTCCGCCTGTGCCAGTATGGCCGGATGCGGCGACATTCTTCCCCAACCGATAGCACCCGTCAGGCAGAGACGATCGAGCAACTGAGGGTCGTACCCGGCAACGCGCGGGGCGAGGATTTGCGCCTCCCAAGAACTGGCGGGGATTTCAAACCCCTGCAATTGAAGCACGACTTCCAGCAAGCCTCGCTCACCATGCACTTGCGTTCCAGGCGCCAGGTGCTGCCAGCGAAGAAGCCACTGCATAAATTGAGAAGGGGCTACGGGCGCAATCTGTGACCGCAGCGTCCCGAGTGTCAGGCGATGGACTCGCGCGAGCAGCCCGCGTTCACACCATTCCTGCACTCCAGAACCCGTGAATCGGCCACGGAGGATGTTTCCACTCACCTCCAGCCGCAGCAGCGCCTGCTCGATGCTCTGCGCTTCGAGGCCGAGTATCTGCGCCAGGTGTTTTGCGCTCACCGGCCCCAGATGGCCCATCCAGCCGCGCACCAGATCGAGGAGCGCATCGTCAACCGAAGGCGCTGAATCTTCAAGGCCGCGCAGCTCGCGATCAAACTGCGCATCAGGAAAAATCGACTGGAACGTCTTTACCTTTTCCGCCGCGACCCAGTAACAGACGCCCGCGTGAGCGGCGCGTGTGGCCCGGCCGGCTATACTGAGCTCGGTGAAGTAGGAGCCCCAGATCTCCATCACCGGTTCGCCTTGGGGCGCCATAAAACTTTCCGGCAAAGCCACCAGCGTCTGGAGCGCATCGGCCAGTTCATCGGCATCGCGCACATCAGGCCAGGCCTGGCGACAGACTTGCTCAATTGCGGCGGGATCGAGCTGGCCCACTTGCTGCACTATCGATTCCGGCAAAACCCGCCGAAGTTCAACAGCCCTTGCGCGCCGCTCTTCAAGCGGAGCGTCATCAAGGAATGCGTACGGATTGGCATTCAAAATTTCGTGCGAGAACACGGAGGGTGCAGGCGTGTCCACTGCCCTGCACTCGATGGAGCGGCTGGAAATCTCCGCCAATACGCGCTTGAGCCCCTCAACGTCCAAGGCCTCGGTAAGTGCATCCTTCATCACCTCACGCACCAGGGGATGATCGGGAATATGGATGTCGCCGACGATATTCTCCTGGCAAGCCGCCGCCTCAGGGAATACCGCTGCAAGCAGATCGTCAGCCTGCATTCGCTGGATGTAGATGGGAACCTTGTGACCGTGGCGAAATCTCGAAAGCGCCAGGGAGCGGCTGGCGTCCCAGCGCCACCGGCTGTTGAAGATCGGCGATGCCAGCACTGCCTGTTCAAGAACAGCCTCGACTGATCGGACATCGAGAAAACGGAAAACGTCCGCAAGTGGAAAGCTGTGCTGCTCGCCCAAGGAGATGTTTAACCCGTTGTCGGTTGCTGCCGCCTGAAGCTCAAAATTAAAGGACCGGCAGAACCGTTTGCGCAGCGCCAGTCCCCAAGCCTTGTTGATCCGGCCGCCGAAGGGTGCGTGAATGATGAGCTGCATCCCTCCTGCTTCATCAAAAAAGCGCTCGGCGATAACCCGTTGCCGGGTGGGAACCGCGCCCAGCGCCGACTGCCCGGCGCGGAGGTAGGTGACCAACTGTGAGGCGCCGGATTTGTCCAGGCCGCACTCGCGCTGAAGCCAATCGCTGGCCTCAGCGGGAGATCTGCCATCGCCAGTGGCTTTGGCAGCCATATCAGTAACCATTTCGCGCAGTTGGGCGACTTGAGCAGACAGTTCCGCCGTGCGTGAGGGAGCTTCGCCTCTCCAGAAAGGCACGTTGGGCGCGGCGCCGCGCGCGTCTTCCACCAGCAGGCGGCTGCGCGCAGACTCGACGCGGCGGATGCGCCATGAGGTATTCCCCAGCAGCATGATGTCGCCCACCATGCTTTCCACCGCAAAGTCTTCGTCTATCGTACCCACGACGGCGCCTTCCGGCATGGAGACCACCGAGAACAACGCGCTGTCGGGGATTGCTCCACCACCAGTGATGGCTGCCAGGCGACTCCCCCTGCGGCCATGCAGCCGGCCGTTGATGCGGTCGCGAAACAGCAGCGCTGCATGCCGGCCACGCCGGGCGGAGATTCCCTCTGACAGCATGGTGATAATTTCATCAAAGTCCCGCCGAGTAAGCTCCGCATAAGGGTAAGCGCGCCGCACCAGGATGAACAGGTCGTCCTCTTTCCATTCCTCACATGCGCACATCGCAACGATCTGCTGCGCCAGGATGTCAAGCGGGGCCACGGGAATTTCAAGCCGGTCGAGATCGCCCTGGCGGATGGCCCGCACCAGCGCCGCACAGTCGACCAGATCATCCCTGGTGGTCACCAGCAGACGGCCCTTCGAGACTGCACCCCGCCAGTGCCCCGCGCGCCCGATGCGCTGCAGCGCCACACCGATAGAACGCGGCGAACTGATCTGGCATACCAGGTCAACCATCCCGATATCAATGCCGAGTTCCAATGAGGCCGTGGCCACCATCACGCGAGCTTCGCCAGACTTCAACCGCCGCTCTGCCTCGAGGCGAATCTTACGGGACAGGCTGCCGTGGTGCGCCGCCACTGCGTCCTCCCCCAGCCGTTCGGCCAGATGATGCGCCAGACGCTCCACCAGCCGGCGCGTGTTAGCAAAGACCAGAGTGGAGCGGTGCTCAAGAGCGAGCTCAGAGATGCGGTTATAGACGTCCTGCCACATCTCTTCAGTGGCGACGGGACCCAATTCACCTGCGGGGACTTCCACCGCGAGATCCATGTCGCGCCGGTGACCGACATCAACGATCTCTGGCATCGGACGTTCCGTGCCCGCCAGGAATCGCGCTACCTCCTCGATAGGGTTTTGTGTGGCGGAGAGTCCGATTCGAACCGGCGACCGTCGGCCAGGATTTGCTTGACGCACCAACGCATCGAGCCGTTCGAGCGAAAGGGCCAGGTGTGCCCCGCGCTTATCGTCCGCCACGGCGTGGATCTCATCCAGGATAACCGTCTCCACCTGTCGCAGAATCGCCCGGCTTTTCTCGGCCGTCAGCAGGATGTAGAGCGACTCGGGTGTGGTCACAAGAATCTGCGGCGGATTCTTCAGCATGGCCCGCCGTTCCGGCGCCAGCGTGTCGCCGGAACGAACGGCCGTCCGTATCCCGGCAAGCTCTACTCCTCGGCGCGCGGCAAGGTCCATGATTCCGCGCAAGGGAATGTCGAGGTTTTTGTGAATGTCGTTGCCAAGGGCCTTCAGTGGCGAGACGTAAAGGACCGCGACATGGTCCGGAAGGGCGCCGTCGATACCCTGGCGCACCAGGCGGTCAATGCAGGCCAGAAACGCCGCAAGAGTTTTGCCCGAACCGGTCGGCGAGGAGATCAGGACATCGCTTCCTGCAACGATATGCGGCCAGCCCTGCTCCTGCGGTTCGCTGGGAGCGCCAAATCGCTCCACGAACCAGTCGCGAACGAGAGGATGCGCCCAGGCAAGCGCCTGCGTATTTGAGGTCATAGGAAGATTTTAACCCGGCTTGTGCGGCAAGGGTTGAAGCACCGCGAATAAGAGGACGGCGCCTATACCGGAAAGCTCATCGTCGACCGCGTGCAGGATCCAACTTAGAGCAATCTTGGCAATACGCAATTCAACGTCGGGGCTGGCACTAGCGCTGGTTCAAGCGGAAGCTGCGCAGCATCTGCTCGAATGTCGAGCGCAGCCGGGAGAAGTCACGCTGCGGCGCGACGAATACGACGTAGATGACTCTGTTTTGCTGATACGGCAGGGCCACCAGCCAATCGTGTTCCTCCAGAGGCCGGCCATTGGACCCGAGCGGCGACTGACCCGTGATGTCTACCGACTTCGCCCGCACGCTATTGACAGCGATGTTGCGGCTGGAATTGACGCGCATTCCGGGATTCTGCTGAGCCAAGCCCGAGACCAATTCCTGCACGGCATCGTCCAGGCTTCCGGCATTCTGCGGCTGGAAGGCGCTGATCATCACGCCGTAGGCGATGCCGGTCTCGCTGACGCCGGCATCAGGGGCGATTGTCACTCCGCCACCCTGCTGGTCCTGACGAGCCTGCCAGTTGCTCGGATGCTGGATTGAGAATGCCTGCGTGTCCAGCGCCTGGAAACTGCCGCTGGGCATTACATCGGAGAGATTGACGTTTCCCATAGTGCCGGGTCCTGGCACACCCGCCGGCATATCGGTGTTGTGGATCTGGCCGTTCTTGGCCATCTGAGCAATCTGCTCGGCAGTGTAAGCCCTCTTTCCCTGCGCCTGCCGCTTAATCTGGGCGAATTCCCCGGAGTTCATAGTGAAGTCCTTATGCGGCCAGTCCTGCACTTCATTGCTGACTGCCTCGTACCGGTTACCGGGATTGGGATGGTCACTGAGGAATTGCGGCCCACCGGCGCCGCCCTGCTTTTCCAAAGTCTGGAAGAATACCGCCATCTGGCGCGGATCATAGCCAGCCTTGTACGCGATGATGGCCCCCACCGAATCCGCCTGGGCCTCATCGGCACGCGAATACTTCATGCTCAGGATGCCGCCGCCGAGTTGACCTCCGATTGAAGCGATGGCCCCGCCCACTCCGCCGATCATCTGACCGAGAATTTGGCCCAGGCCGGCAATCGCGCTGGGCACCTGGTTCTTTTTCATCTGCTTGATCGAATGCTGCATGTACACATGAGCCATCTCGTGGCCCATGACGCCCGCGAGTTGCGCTTCATTGGCAGCGGAATCGATGGTACCCAGGTTCACGAAGATGGGTCCGCCGGGCAGCGCGAAGGCGTTGATCTCTTTCTGCTGAACCACATGGAATTGGTAAGGCCAGTTGTACTGCTGCGGGATGACCCTCTGTAATCGTTTGCCAAGCTGCTGTACGTATCGGGTAACCGGGTCAGAGTCTGGAAGAATGGGCATTTGCTGGTAAACCTCGCCCACCACCTTCAACCCAAGCTTCTCCTGTTCCTGCTTGCTGACGGACACGTCTCCCGGATTGGGCAACTCCGGCGCGCCCTTCACTGCGTCCAGCAACGACCACGGCGCTGCCAGGAGCACCGCCAGGATCACCCCCAAGGCCCGCACCTGAAGCTTCCAGAAGTACAACGAGACTTTCATTTTTTCTCCCGTCTGGCAGAGGACTTCTTCCGCCCTTAGAGTGATTCTCGGATCAAAGGTAAGCTTACCATTGGATGCTGCACCAGTTGGGATGGTTCGGAAGGCCGACTTGATGGTTACCCGCCCGTGGCACTCATGTGCTACGATGCAGACGAGGAGAAGCCCCGGAGGATATTCAATGAACTGCCGGGCCGGATTGTGCTGCACCTCACACTGAGGCCATTGCTCATAATTGACGCGAGATTATGCTGAACTTTGTATTGTCTCAAAAGGTAACTAGCGAGCCAAGCCAGCGATCAAATCCTTTGTAACCAGGGGGTGCGACGTGAACGAAGGGTTGCAAAGTTCGGCTGATCAGGCATAAGTAGTTTCACTTATAACCAGAGTACGTAATATAGCGAATTGTAAAGGCGTAATCGATCTCATAAACTAGAGCTTTCCTGGATAGTGCAAGGGAAATTCTACCGCGGTTGGGGACGGGGAGTTCCTGCCAACTCCTTGCAGGGGGGATCAAATGGCACAGAAAAAGGTATTTGCGCTATTGGCTTCTGACGGACGCTCGTGCTTTGACGACCTGCGAGCATACTTGAAGGGCCAGGGCATGGAAGTGTGGATGGCCGAGAGTTGCAATTCGGCCATGCGCCTGCTGGAGCAAACTCATCCCGAGGTGGTTTTCACGGCACCTTCGCTGGCCGACGGGACCTGGGTTCGAATCGTTGACGCTGCTCAGGAAATGGAGGTTCCGACCAGCGTGATCGTTGTGGGAACGCACGCTGACTCCAGGTGGTGCCTTTCAGCCATCGAGCAGGGAGCGTTTGACTTCACCTTGCCGCCGTTTGAAATAGACCACATCTCTCGTCTGGCGGGTACGGCTGCCGAAGATGCTCGTCAGCGCAGAGAGGCAGAAGCGTTGAAGGACATCGCCTCACCCATCCACTCCGAAACCAGTCGCGAAGGGCTCTTCCCTTTCTTCAATAATGAAACTGCAGACTGGAGGCATCAATGAGCGAGACGGTATCGATGGAAACGCAAGTGGCAGACTACCGGGGTTGTGTGGTACTGATTTATAGCAGCGACCGCCCGTTTCTTGACTACTACCGCACGATGTTTCTCAGCCTGGGTTTTTCGCCTGTCACCGCCACGACCTCACAGGCTGCCAAGGGCATCCTGCGGCTGGCGATCATTGTCTACATGGTGGTCGATCTTGACGAAGGTCTGCAGACCAGCCGTGAGTTGATTCACTATGCCCGACGGACACAATGCCACGCTCCCGTAGTTGTCATGAGCCGAAAGCCGGATCAGGACACCCAACCCGAAGCCCGAGACCTGGGAGCTACAGATTACCTGGCGCATCCGGCCTTGATGGATGAAATGGTGCAGGCCCTGCTGCCAAGGGATGCGTCTGCCTAGAGCTAGGCCCATTCAGCACGCCAGCCATGAATACGACCCGGTACCCTCCAAACGAAACCTCTGTGCAGATTCACTCTGCCCAAACGCACTATTAAAAATACCAGCGGACATCGAGGAAGCTACCCTCGCGTTGTTTAGTAGACGAGATCTCCCCTTGCCCGATGTCACATGCCGGAACCGCTTGCAGCGGCCACGAGGAAGCGGTTACCATTGACCGCAACCAGCGTCCAGGGCAGTTGCCTCACGTCAGGCGCTCAAACCCAGGAGCGTAAAGCATGCGTGTGAGGCGTTCTAGCGCGGTTGAGCCTGGGGAAGGAACCGCGCGGATTGCGTCGTCTTTTTTGGGAACGTACGCGAACCGGGACGAATTCCTGTGCTGGCGAGGTTGCATGATGACGACGTCTCCTGGTGGCGGGTTTCGAGAGGAGCCGAAAACGTGAGTAAGCCGAGATGGCCCGCCTTGCTGCTGGGCCTGATTCCTTTCGTGAGTATGTGCTTTACGGTCCCGCTTTGGGATCGCGTCGATCCCATGGTGGCTGGCTTTCCCTTTAACATCTTCTGGCTGGTCCTCTGGATCTTACTCACACCGCTTTGTCTGTGGGGAGCGTACCGTTTTGAAAGGCGGGCCGATTCGCGCCGTACGGGCAGGCGCCAGAGTGAAGCGCCATGAGCCCTTCCTCCACGGCGCTCCTGATCATTCTTGCCATCGTGGGATTAGGCTCGTTTATTGGCTTCCGCGCCGGTGCGAGCAGGAAGATGGACCTCGAGCAGTGGACCGTGGCCGGCCGCGGCTTTGGGGTGGTGCTGGTGTGGCTGCTGATGGCGGGAGAGGTCTACACCACCTTTTCATTTCTCGGCGCCAGCGGCTGGGCGTACTCGCGTGGCGGTCCAACTCTTTATATTCTTGCTTACCTGACTCTCGGATATGTGGTCTCGTTCTATATCCTTCCGCAACTCTGGGAAACCGCTCGCGCGCAAGGCTTGCAGACTCAATCTGACTTCTTTGAGAGGCGCTATCGAAGCAAGGGCCTGGCCGCGCTGGTTGCCGCCGTGGGAGTGGTGTTCATCGTGCCCTATCTACAATTGCAGCTCAAGGGGATGGGCATCATCGTGGAAATAGCGAGCTTCGGCCAAATCAGCCCTCCGGCGGCGATGGTGATTGGGGGTGCGCTTGTGGCCGGGTTCGTGTTTACCAGCGGTGTTCGAGCCGTGGCGCTGGTCAGCGTGCTGAAAGATATTCTACTGCTCGGCGCCGCGCTGGTGATCGGCCTTGCCATTCCCTACCACTGGTTCGGCGGGTTCGGCCCCATGTTCAAGGCGATTATCCGCACCCATCCGGCGCATTTGACGATGCCCGGCCAGACCCAGCACATGGGACATGCGTGGTTCATTTCCACCGTGCTGCTCACATCTTTTGGAGTCTACATGTGGCCGCACAATTTCGGCGCCAGCTTCACCGCCAGGAGCTCCGACACTCTGCGGCGAAACGCGGTGGTGATGCCGCTCTACACGCTGCTGCTGCCTCTTATCTTCTTCGCGGGTTTCGCCGCACTCCTGGTCATCCCCGGGCTGCCTGATGGCGATCTTTCGCTGCTGGCCGTGGTGCAGAGGACGTTTCCGCCCTGGTTTCTGGGAGTAGTAGGCGGAGCGGGCGCGCTGACGGCCATGGTGCCGTGCGCCATCCTGATTTTGACGGCCTCCACGCTGTTCGCGAAGAATTTCTTCCGGCCCATTCTTGCGCCGTCGATGAGTGATGATGGCGTAGCGAAGCTGGCCAAAGCAGCGTCCATCTTTTTGATGGCGGTTGCACTGCTTTTTGCGCTCTCGGGCGCGCGCACCATCGTGGCCCTCCTGCTGCTCGGCTATGCGGGAGTGACGCAGTTCTTCCCCGGAGTCGTATTGGGGCTTTACTGGAGCCGCGCAAGCCGGGCGGCAGTTTTTTGCGGGCTGGTCGTCGGCATTGCAACGGTGACATTCCTTACCTTGAGCGGCAGGGACCCTTTCATGGGTTTGAATGCCGGCTTTATAGCCCTCGTGCTCAACTTTATTCTGGTGGTCACCCTCAGTCTAATGACCAGGACTGAGAGCCAGGGACGAGGATCAGCAGAAACCCAGGCTCGCGAATACCGGCAGTTCTACACGGCGGAGTCGTCACCGCCAGCGGTTTGAAACATCGCCGCCACTGCGGGCTTCATCACTTTCCCCATCGCATTACGTGGTAGCGCATCCAACACGAGCAGCCTCGACGGCACCTTGTACGGAGCAAGAAATTCTTTGGCCCAGGCACGAAGCGACGGCAAATCGATTGGATGACCAGCCTTCAGCACCAAAGCTACCGCGACCCGCTCGCCCCACTCGGCGTCGGGGATGCCTGCGACGGCACAATCGGCAATGGCGGGATGGTGGCGCAGCACCTCCTCAATTTCCAGCGCGGACACCTTGTGTCCTCCGGTCTTGATAATGTCAATACGGGTCCGCCCAAGAATGCGATAAATCCCATTCTCCACAACTGCGGTGTCACCGGTGCGAAACCAGCCGTCGCGGAAGGCATCGCGCGTCGCTTCGGGCTTGCTCCAGTACTCCGCAAACACGCTCGGACCACGGACTTCGATCTCGCCCGAGGTTCCGGGAGCAACCGGCTTGCCGCGCTCGTCCACGAGTTGTACCTCGACGTCCGGCAGCGGAGCGCCGACGTAGCCCGGCACGCGCACGCCGCGCAGCGGATTTGACAGGGCCATGCCAATCTCCGTCATGCCGTAGCGCTCCAGCAGCGTGTGGCCGCTGATTTCCTTCCAGCGCTCGAGCGTGGCAATCGGCAGCGCGGCCGAGCCGGAAACCATTAATCGCAAGTTGCCGCATGCCCGGCTGAGCGCGGCGCGGCGTTCCAGCGTAGCCGCCTCCCAGGCCGCGATGAGCTTCACATAAATAGTCGGCACCGCCATGAACAGAGTCATGCTGCCGCCCGAAATGCGCTCCCAAACCGCGTTCGCATCGAAGCGCGGCAACATCTCGCAGGTCGCGCCCGACCACAGCGCACAGGAAACAACGTTGATGATTCCGTGCAGGTGGTGCAGCGGCAGGCATAGAAGAATCCGATCGTCCGCCGACCACTGCCATGCCTCGACCAGGCTCACGATTTGTGCTGCGATGTTGTCGTGAGTAGTGACCACGCCTTTTGGCCGGCTCGTCGTGCCGCTGGTGTAGAGAATCATGGCGCGCTGCGCACCGCAGACATCGGGCAGCACTCCTGGCTGGCAGGCGAAAAGCTGGTCAAGTGACAGCGCACGGACAGGATGCGCTGCCGCAAGCGGCGCCATCAGCGGTTCCGCTTCAGCATCGAACAGCAATGCCGATGCTCGTGTATCACCGATAATGTAATCCAGTTCTGGCCCGGTCGCGTCCACGGGAAGGGGAACTGCAACGCCGCCGGCCCGCCAAATCCCCCACTGCACCGCCACCCAGGGAAATCCTGGTGCCATTGAGAATGCAACGCGCTCTTCATGGAGGGTCTGGCGCCCTGCGAGCAGAGCCGTCGCAACGCGCGACGAAGCATCCAGCAGGTCGTTGTACGAGAACGACCGCTGCGAATCAACGACGGCCCCGCGGCCGCCGTGCTGGAACGCACGAGCAATAATTGGAAGGCGACTCGTGTGGCTGATCATGTGCAAGGCTGCGTCTCTGTCGAGTTCCCCACCTGTGGCGCAGCCGGTATCTTTGCACCGGCTGGTGGACCTGGAGGTTCGAAACCGGGCCCCCCGGCTTGGAAAACACAAAATCAATTTACCAAGTCCTGCGAGAGCCAGCGGTCAACCGGGGGCTGCGCGACTATTTAGGGAGCGCGCGCGCCACTAAAATCCTCAGGTAACGGTCTGAGCCTGTCCAGCATTTCATAGAGTCTTTCTAGCGCGTGATCCACCATCTGCTGGCCCGCTCCGACAGCGACGTACGTGTCGGAATCGCCAGCGCCGTATCCTCCCTGCGAGGCCGCTTCAATTGTCGGGAAATAGTCGAAATACCCGTTTGTGTACCCCAGAAAGAAGGCGTCGCTGAACGGGCAGCGGGCCCGCCACTCCTTCTGGAAATCGACGAACGGTTCCCCGGGCAGGCCCGCGAAGGCGATCTGCTTGTCGATGAGCAGCGTCGTTACGGCCAGCGGCAGTTTGTCGGGAGCCTTCTGCTTAAAAAAGTCCGCGTGATCGTCAAAAACGCGGGGCCCGAAATTCGCCAGCAGGCCCTGGCGGAATTTTTCCGGATTCCAGCGCACCGGGATCTGCAGGATGTCTTCCGCAAACTGAAGGCTGGCCGCGGCGGGCGCCTGGGTCTGGATTCCCTTTGCTACGCGAACCACCTCGTGCCCGATCTGTTCGCCCGTCCAGTCCCTCTTTTTGACCGCCTCTTCTATTAGAGGCGTGCCCGCATCGTAGGGATTGATGTCGCCGTCCGCTCCCTGCAGGAAGAAGCAGATGGGCCGCTCACCGAAAGCCTGCTCCACCACTTGGGCCATCACGCCGGGATAATCTGCGGAATACTGGTGGTTGTCCGAACCGAAGATTACGGGATGGCAGGCGTAGTTAACCAGAATCGCCATCGGCGTGCCATCCATCCGATCAACCCGCACTACAGCGACCGTGGGGTCCACTGGCGAAGTGGGAATCCGCGTGGGATTGGTCCACAGCATTCTGATCATGCCGTCGGGATTGATCACCCGGCGGTTATACCCGATGTAAACGCTGCCATAGCCGGTTCCGAGCCGGGCTTCCGCCAGATGATCGCAGGCCTCATGCGCCGCACGGATGATCTTTTCGGCTGCAAGCTTTTCCCACGCCATCACCGCGGCGGGAGGGTCAACGTCCACGATATTCGGGCCCGAATGCGTGTGGGAAGCCGTCAACATCAGGCCAGAGATATTGTCCTGTTGGTGAAGAGCAGTCCTGATCCTGTCCACGGTGGCAGAATCAAAGGTGCGGCCCAGATCGAGCGTTACAATCGCCACACGGGTTTGCCCGGCTTCCAGAACCAGCACGCGCGAGAACAGCGGGTCCAGCGTTCCCGTTGCCGTCTCGTTATTCTTGATGCGATCAAAATACCCGTACATGGGAAGACCGGCTGATGGCGTAATCTCTGTTCTGGCGACGCCAGCTCGCAGAACGGCGCCCCACGCCGACGCCGCCACAACCGGCATCGGCAGAATTGCCCACAGCAGCATGAGTCCTCGCACGCGCGCCATCAGGTCACCTCCATATCCAGAAGATAAGCGCCGCCGCGGTTCTCACGCAGCGGTGAGAAATTCCAGCCCCGAGAGTAAACGCGACTATGTATCGTGAATCCTCAAGGAAACCACCGAGGCAATGAACCACGCGAATTGGGAGTTCTTTTGATAAACCCTGGTTTGGCGCTGGCTCCGGCAAGCTCTTGGAAATTGACTGCGAAATGATCAAGACCGGCCGAGCCCTAATAATGCGGCCCCGTTTTCATACAGCATGAGACGCAGATCCCTGCGGTTCGAAACCAGTTTTCGCAGCGCTGCAAGACATCTGCCGCCGATGCAATAACCTCTCTTTACACCTCCGCCTTTGCCATCCCGGCAGTCGCAGTCACTGCCCCAGATCAGTTTTCGGCTGTGCCGCTCGAGAAAACCACGCGAGAATTCCGGGTCGCGCGTTATGGCATTCAGGCCAGAATCTGCTGAAAGGTCACCATAAATGTTGGGGTAATCGGCCAAGAGTCTGTCCAAGAGCCCGCCGGGTTTGACGCGACCTTTGGGGTACATATCGTTCAGATTGGTATCGGCACTGATGTGCCCCCACCAGGTCTGAGCATGGCCGATGAAATTAACCTTTGGGTACCGTTTCAGCACCTTCTCCAGATTTTCGAACCCCAGGTTGTAATGGCGGTACTCAAAGTGGAGCAGCACAGGGACACGAAGCTCCTCCGCCAGCATGTAGACGCGATCCATTTCCGGAGAATCCACCGGAACATGAAACTTCATTTCGCCGATGCCGATGGCTCCCTGCCTAAGCTTTGTGCCCAGCCCCGCGGCTCGTAACTTAACGGCGGGCGCAGGCCAGCTCAGACCTGTGACCGATTTCGTCCGCGGACTCAGGTCATCTACCGGCCCTTCGAGCGCCGGACCACCAATGTCCAGCATTCGTCCCGCCACTGGGTCAGCACAGGCAAATCGCACAAACTGGTCTGGGTATTTCGCTTGTAAGGCCGCGCAATCGGCATTGCCTCCCAGCTCTGACAGCAGCCAGCCATCCCCGGCAAGCAGATTGGTGACCGTCACGCCGAGATATCGCTGGTGAGCGATGAGTTGCTGATCAGACCGTCCTGCGTAGAGGGTATGTTGGTGCAGATCCAGGATGGGCTCGGACTGGGCTGAGGCGGTCAGCAGCGATGCCGCTGCCACTCCAAGGCCAATCGTCAGAAATTCCCGGCGGCTCAAAGCTCCCTTTGTATTCGAGTATCGCTGTTTCATTTTCGTACCCCTAAGCGTGGAACTCTTGAGGCATTACAAGCTCATGGTCAAATCGAAACCCAACTTAACCGTTCTACTTATAAAACTCAATAATGGACGTGGAGTGCGCGGGAAGAGTCATCGCCGGCCCTGCGAAAGGCTCCCCGCTGCGCAAATTGAGAATCTTGGTGAAATGGAACTCCGGTTCGAGATTGAACCGCAGAGTTTGATTGGAATTGTTATAAAGGTAGGCTAGGTAATTGCCGGAATAAGGCGTGGCGCGAAACTCCAGCGCCGTTAATTCGTCCGCGCCGGAGGGACTGACCCGCAGTGGCGCAAGGACGCCGGCCCGCGCGGCAAGAAGCGGAAGCAATTGCGCCCAGCTCGTCGCTCGAAGAGGCGAAGCCAGCCAGTAGAGATTACCTTTGCCCATTGCGATGTGGATCAATGCGGCAGAGCCATCAGAAAACCTGCCGAGCACCCAGCGCGGATTACATTGGATAACCTGGCGCTCTCCGACCGATTCAAGGTGCGGAACTGCCTTCGAGAAGATATCCTGCCGCTCGAGCTGAAGTGATGCGTGCGGTAAATCGGGCAGGTTAAATTCGGTCACCTGCGTTTCGCCCCGCTTGAAAGCCGGTGGCACGCGTCGAACGAGTCGCAGACCCAGCGATTCCATGGTGTTTGCAGGCCTGGCATATTCGTCGGCCAGGAGCGAATCCGGCCAAACCAGCAGAGTTCCGCCATCTCGAACCCAGGAAATGATCCGGCGGGTAACGGCGGGCGGCACGAATTGGGCCGAGGGCAAAACGAGCAGCTTGCGCCGGGCGAGATCACCGTGCAGAATTTTTTCTTCCGTCGTCAATCCGATGTAAACCCCTGCGGATTGCGACGAGTCATAGAGTTGCTCAAGGGAGAACAGGTAGGGGAAGGATCCGGTGTCCTTCGATTCCTCGGGAAGATGCTGAAGCATTGAGGTCTTTGAGTAAAGAAGGGCGACCGGCCGGGGCGCATTGGCCAGCGCAACAATTTCAGGGCTGAGACGCCGGACGTCCAAAGCGACCCGCATGGCCTCCGCAATGTCACTGAGCAGAATGGTATAGCTTTGCGGGAAGGAGGAGGCCCACTCATTGATCGGCTCGTGCGGGGTCCAGTGCATGTGATCGTTCCACCACCACATGGAGATGGCTGCGTCTCCGTGCAGAAAACTGGGAAGGAGCTGGTTAACCACGCCGTGATATTCGAAATCTGCGACAGGCTTTGACCCAGCCAGGGCGTGCAGGTACTCCGGCATCAGCGTATCCAGCCGGTAGTTCTCTTCCAGCTCGACGGCGGTGATGCCGGAATCCGCAAGAGCCTCTTCATCGACGGCCGTCCAGAAACGCGGATCGAAAGCATAGTAGGGAGACCCGACGGTGAGAGGCGCCGAAGGCTGAATTTTGTGAATTTCATCGCGCGTCCAGCGAAGCTGCTGTAAGAACCGGTAGAGATTGAAGGCTGACCAGTCGTACCATAGCGCGCGATTGGACCTGGCTTCTTCAGGGTGCAGCATCGGCACATCAGTGAAGTTCGCATATTTTGTCTGCCAGGCGCGGTTCCCCGCCTGGATGCTTCCATATTTACGCTGGAGCCAGACACTCCACATGCCCCGGGTGTAGCGGCAATAGCAGGTGTAAAAATACTCGAACCCCATGTTCTGGACCAGATAGTTGTGATCGCCGAGATGGGCATGTTCATACTTGTCGATCATTTCGGCGACGGCCGCCCGGCTGTGCGGGCTTTCAAGGCAGACATTAACAGCGGGACCCACCACTTCCCACGAGCTGCTGTCGCGCACGATATGGTCGGCCTGATTCCAGCCGACGCGGTGAGTGTCAGGATATTTCTGATAAACCTGCCAGATCGGCTCGTGCTCCACGTCTTGGCGCGTGGCGCCGGCCACGAGCTGCGTGCCGTAATCCGTGGCGCTATCGGCAAACCAGCGCAGCAGCGGTCCGTGCTGGTTGTAGAGCATCCCGAGCAGCAGCAGAGGAGTATGGCCCTCTCGAAAATAGCGGTCGCTTTTAGTCAGCTTGCTGTAGGAAGGCACAGACGGCGCCGAAAGAGCCTGGCGCTTGCCCGCAAGCTCCTCCTGCAAGTCAGTAATAGCCTGGCGGGTCCCGGCAAGCAGGAAATCTAGGGCCTTATGCTGCTCCTGGGCGCGGTCTTGCCAGAAGGCGACGAGCCGGGTATGGAATGCGAGGTTGGCGACAAACGGATAGATTTCCTGGTATGCAGTGTCTATCTTACGCTCGCGCGCCTGCTGGATGAACCCGTTCAGTTGCTGGAGAGCTTGCTCGACTTGTTTGCGCTCCACCTCCAGTTGCGGAACTGTGGTTTTGAAAAGGGGATCTCCGTAGGGCTGCTTCTGGGCCTCGGCCTGGTCAGTGGCCAAACGCAGGTTCGTCAGATTAAAAACCTTGTCCTGCTGGAACCTCAAATCCATGCCATCTCGCAGAAAGAGTGGACTGAAGAAAATGCCCAGGTAAGCAATGTGCGCCGCGCCCACAGCCTGATCATCGGGCGACCGCATATTCTCGACGCTTATTTGAACAGTGTTCCTGCCCGGACCGATAACATAGCCGTCGAAAGTTCCTGCGGTGTAAGTGCGATTCTCAGGATGGTCGGCGCTGTCTGAGATCCGAACGTAAACCGAAAAGGGCTCTTTATAAGGATTTCCCACTTCAAACTTCAGAGACTTCCATCGGCTCCAGTCCGTCACCGGAAGCTGAGTGGTTGTAAACTCGGTGTCCTCATACCCTTTCCAGAAAGTCGCCTCCAGAGTCCCGGATGAGGTAGCTTTCAGGCCGCAATGAGTCGTCTTCCAGTTGGTCTGGACGGCTTGGGGCGCAAACAAGCTGCCCATTCCGCCATCGCGCGAGTTCGAACATGAGATAAGCGTAAGCAGCAATATCGGGACAGCGGCTGCCTTCAAAACAGTTCGCGGGCACGTTTTCATAAAGGGCCTCGGATGAAGGTGCTACCATTGGGCCGAGCTGTGCGTCTGTAGTCAAAGCTATTTTTCGGCCTTGGTTTCGGGTAGGAGTATACTGCCGTTTGGTTTCGTCCGTCGCCAAAATCGCGATTGCAACTTAATTTGCCAAAGAGCACTCTGGAGGCAACCATGAGTGGAATCATGTTTCGTGTTATGCAGGGCAGGAGACCCATCCTGATTTTTTGCATGTTGCTTGCGCTAGGTCTCATCGGGCTGGAGACCAGTTGCAACAACGATGAGCCGTCGAGGCCCGAGGCGACCGCGGTTACTTCGTTCGAATCGCAGAATGATCTTGGTAATTTAAAAGCGACGGAGTGCAAAACTTCACTGACGACAGAGCATGTCACAAACGGGCAGCACGCGCTTGAAGTGCAATTCAGCAGTCCTGAGGGAGCGGCAATTGAACTGAGCGCTCCGGCCGGAAATTGGGATTGGCGAAAGTATGGAGCGGTGGCCGTTGACGTAGCCAATCCATCCGCTGAGGAAATTCAGGTTGGCATGCAACTGGGCAGCGTAGAGCCTGGCGCGACTGCCAGCCGCTGGTCGGCTGATTACAGCGGCAACGTGGGGCCACATGCCACGGCCAGCTACTACTACGCATTTGGCCCCAGTTCTCCGATTGCCCACGGAATGCGCGGAGGGCCGCCCACTGTGGCGGGAATACTGCCCTTCAGCATGATTCCGGGCGCGAATGATCCGGTAAGGGCGGAGGGCATCGCCGGCCTGAAACTTACAGTCCGGCACGGCGCCGCTACGCAGAGCGTTGTGGTAGACAACATCCGGCTGCTGCCGCCGTTTAGTTATGACGGCATCGTGGACAGCTTCGGCCAGTACACGCGCGCAGACTGGCCAGATAAGGTGAAAAGCCAGCAAGGCCTGGTGTCGCAGAAGCAACAGGAGGCAGCAGAGATCAAGGCGCATCCCACGCTTCCGGATCGCGACGCATATGGAGGGTGGGCCTCGGGTCCGCATGTGACCTCGACGGGATACTTCAGCACTGTGAAACAAGATGGCAAATGGTGGCTTGTTGATCCGGACGGCCGCCTGTTCTTCTCGATGGGGATTGATGTGATCGATGTCCACCCGAACGGGGACGCCTATACTTTTGTGACCGGGCGGAAAGAAATGTTCACCTGGCTGCCAGGATCCGGTGACCCGTTGAGCAAGTTCTACAGTAACGCAAGGCGTGTGGTCTATGGTCCGACGAAGGAAGGCCAGACCTTTGGATTTTATGCTGCGAACCTGGAACGAAAATACGGCTCCAACGGGCTGGCGGAATGGCAAACCACCTCGCTCGAGCGACTGCGGGCATGGGGATTCAATACCATTGGCAACTGGTCCGATCCGGCTCTCTACGCTTACAAAAAAGTCCCCTATGTGGCAACCATTTCGATCCACGGCAATTTTGCGCATGTCCCCAGCGGGAACGATTACTGGGGGCCTATGCCCGATCCATTCGACCCGCAATACATCGCGGCCGCTAACACCGATGTCGGTGAAGTCGCGCGGAAGCATCGTGATGATCCCTGGTGCATCGGCTACTATGTCGACAATGAACTATCTTGGGGCGGGGGCGACACCGATAGAACACATTACGGCCTTGCATACGGGGTGCTTTCAGCTAATGGCACATCACCCGCCAAGCGGGCGTTCGTTAAACAATTGCGGTCACACTATGGAAGCATCGGGCAGCTCAATAGCGCCTGGGGCGCGCACTTTGCCTCATGGTCGGCTTTGCTGGACCAGGGCTATCACCCGGACGATGTGCTGAATTCGAAGATGCGGAAAGACTTCAGCGGTTTTCTGACGCTGGATGCAAATCAGTACTTCAAAGTGATCCGCGACGCCATCAAGAAGAGCGATCCGCACCATCTTTATCTCGGCGTCAAATTTGCGTGGCGAACCCCGGAAGCTGTGCAGGCCTCGGCACGGTACTGCGATGTAGTAAGCTTCGACATCTACAAATCGCATGTTGATCCGAAAGAATGGGCCTTCACGACATCGTTGAACAAGCCCTGCATGGATGCCGAATTTCACTTTGGGGCTGTGGACCGTGGGATGTTCCACACTGGACTGGTCTCAACCCCGAACCAGCAGGCGCGGGCGGCAATGTACAAGCAGTATCTTGAAAACGTCGAGGACCTTCCGGCGTTTGTCGGCTGCCAGTGGTTCGAGTATTACGATGAACCTCTGACCGGCAGAGTCGGAGATGGGGAGAACTATAACATCGGATTCGTATCGGTCACAGACACGCCTTATCGCGAGATGGTGGAAACGGCGAAGGCCGTCAGTTCCGAGGTTTACAAACGTCGGGCCGGAAAGCAGGCGCCATGACCAGGACAACAACTTCGAGGATAGGTTAAGGCATTACGTTTTCCAAGATTCGCTTAAAAGGAGCCGTGAAATGGCCAAGCATCTCAAATTATTCCCTCTTGTGTTTACCGTCCTTTTCTTAATGTCATTCTCTATGCTTCAGGCGCAAGCGCCGGTGCGCGTCTGGGAAGCGCCGATGACGTTGCCGACGTATGAGATTGGTCCCCCTGAGCCGTCGCCGATGTTCTTTGCGGGGCGAATCTACCAGGGAGCGGCGGGCAAGATTTATCCGTATCCGCTCTATGACAATATTCTGGACGTTCGGGCAGACAAAACCTATCAGGCAGACTATCTCGAAAACGAGTACGTCAAGATCGCAGTCCTTCCTCAACTGGGCGGGCGCGTTTTCTCTGCAACGGACAAGACAAATGGCTACGACTACGTCTACCGGCAGACGGAAATCAAGCCCGCGTTGATCGGCATGATTGGGGCCTGGATTTCCGGCGGCATGGAATGGGACATTCCAAGCCATCACCGCTCGACCAGCTACTTGCCCGTGGAGCATCGACTGGTGAAGAATGCCGATGGCAGCAGCACCGTCTGGGTGGGTGATGTGGATCTGCAAACAAAGATGCAGTGGCTGGTGGGGCTCACGCTCTACCCGGGCAAATCCTATCTGAAGGTAACCACCAAGCTGCTGGACGGAGCTCCCATTGTGCAGTCGTTTCTGGATTTCACGAACGCCGCGATGCACGTGAACAAGAACTACCAGGTGATCTTCCCGCCGGATACTCAATTCGCCGTGTTCCACGCCAAGGTGGACTTCGCGCACTGGCCCATTTCACATGACATTTATATGGGTGTGGATTACACGCGCGGAGTGGACATTAGCTGGTGGAAGAACAATCCCGCAGGGGTGTCCTTTTTCGCCTGGAATTTTGACGGTGATTTCTTCGGCGGTTACGACCATGGGGTGAACGCGGGCACCGTCTGCATCCAGAACCATTATGTTTCGCCCGGCGCCAAATTTTTTGAGTGGGGCAACGGGCCGTCCGGGGAATTGTGGGACAAGATACTGGACAGCCAGGGACCCTATCTCGAGTTGATGTCGGGTAATCACTCGGACAACCAACCCGACTACAGTTGGATTCAGCCTTATGAAACAAAGGTTGCAGATCAGTACTGGTATCCGATCCGGGGCATCCGCGGCGCCAAAAACGCCAATCTGAATGGAGCCGTCAACCTTCAGATCGAACCGTCGGGAAAGGTCTTCTTTGGCTTCTCCACGACTCAGGCTTTTGATGGCGCGAAAGCTGTGTTGAGGGGAAATGGAGAAACTCTCTTCGCGCAGACCATCGACATCAACCCGGGAACGCCTTTTACTCACGAGCTTGCTTTGCCGGCTGGGATGAAGCGCTACGACCTGAAGGCGGTGCTCATGGACTCGAAGGGGAATGAACTGGTCAGCTACCAGCCAGCGAAGCAAGCGCCGGAAGCCATGCCGCCCACCGTGACTCCTCCCGAGCCGCCTGGCGAGATCAAATCAGTTGACAAGCTCTACCACGCGGGGTTGAGGCTGGAACAATTCCACAATGCAACCATGTCGCCCTTACCCTATTATGAGGAGGCGCTGCACCGCGATCCCGAGGACTACGAAGTGAACACCGCACTGGGCCGCATCTATTGTGAGCGCGGGCAGTGGCAGGAGGCCATCAAGCGCCTGAACCTGGCGCTGCATCGGGCTACGTACAACTACACGCGTCCCAAGGACGGAGAAGCCTCCTACTATCTGGGTGTCGCGCTGCGGGGCGAAGGCCATGAAGGGCAGGCTGAGGAGGCGTTTTACCGGGCTTCGTGGAGTCTGGCATGGACCGCCGCGAGCTATTTTCAACTGGCGCAACTCGACGGGCAAAAAGGCAACTGGACCAGGGCGGCCGCCGATCTCGAGCACTCGCTCGACTACAACTCGCAAAATGCCAAGGCCTGGGACCTGAAGGCTGCTGCGCTAAGAGAATTGGGGCGCAACCAGGAGGCCCAGGAAGCAGCTCGAAAAGCTCTGGCCGTCAATCCGCTCGATCTTTGGGCCGCGAATGAGCTGAAGCTGATCAATGCCGGCGACCAGCCGCAGATTGCCCTGGGCGACGCCTTGCAATCAGGCCTCTGGCTGGCGCTCGACTATTATCACGCGGGGCTGGCAGGCGAATCCGAGGCCGTCATTAAGCGGCTGGTTGCTGCCGGCACTGACCCGGCGAATGTGAACCCGCTCCTCTATTATTACCTTGGCTATTTTGCGCAGCAGAGCAAGCAGCCCGAAGAAGCTTCAAAATACTTCCACTTGGCGCGGCAAATGCCTTCCACCTATGTGTTTCCATTTCGGGTAGAGACCGTCGAGGTGCTTGAAGCGGCGATGAAAGCCGACCCTGAGAATGCGCGCACGCCGTACTATCTCGGAAACGCTCTGTACTTTCTTGACCAGCCGGAAGCCGCCATCAGTCTGTGGACGAAATCTGCTGACCTGGACAGCGCGTTCGCGCCGACGTGGCGCAACCTCGCCTTTGCCTACGCGAATGCGGAAAAGAACCCAGGAAAGGCTATTGCCGCCATGGAGAAGGCGGTGAATCTGGACAAGAACAACGCCTATTATCGGTACGAGCTCGACGTGATGTATGAAGAGGGTAACATCTCGCCTCAAAGGCGACTGGCGTCGCTTGAAGCCGACCAGGTAGGAGTGGCCAAGCGTTCCGACGCGCTGGCGCAGGAGATTCGGCTCAACGTTCTGCTGGGCCGGTATGATCGCGCCATCGCTTTACTAGAAGGCCACGAGTTCCACAATTGGGAGGGGCAAGGTGATATTCATGACGCCTATATCGACGCTTACCTTCTGAAAGGCAACAGCGAGTTCAGAGCAGGCCGGTATCAGGACGCGCTGCGGGACTACGAAGCGTCACTGGTGTACCCGCCGAACCTGGAAGTGGGGCAGCCTTATCGCGAACCGAGACTGGTGCAAGTTCAGTATCTGATGGGCATGGCTCAGGAGAAGCTTGGGAATAGCGCAAAATCTCGCCAGTTGTTTCAGGAAGCCATCGCATCTCGCTCGCGATTTCTAAGCCCTGAAATGGAATATTACCAGGGGCTGGCAGCGATAAAGCTGGGGCAGAGCGCCAAGGGACAGCAGCTTTTTGACAGCCTGGTGGCACAGGGCGAAAAGATGCTGGACGGAAGCTCGGAGTCTGGGTTCTTCGCGAAATTTGGGCGCGGGCGGTCGAAACGCTACCGGCAGGCAAACGCCCATTATCTGATCGGCTTGGGGAACCTCGGACAGGGCGCGACGGAAAGGGCCCGGGAAGAGTTCCAGCAAGCCCTGAAAATGGACATCAATCACCTGGGCGCAACCGCACAGTTGGCAGCAATGTCCGGCATAAACACGAGCGCTTCGCGATAGAACTCTCCGGGCATGTTTCTGGCTCTGGTATCAGAGGCGGAACACAAGCAAGCGTGACGGTTAGTATCGGCTTCTCCTTCAACCCCGGACGCGGCCACTCGAGTTGTGCCACGGTAGCGTGCATTCAAACTCGAGGTCTGGAGGGATTCGAAGAATCCCCCCAGTCTCGAGGCGCCGGAAGTGGCACGGGCGTCCCGCCCGTGCGACACGGCCAAGGTGGCTATGCCACAAGCGCTCAAAACTGAGGCATACTCCAGCCGTTCTGAAGTTCTCGGCAAGTACTCGAGGGGGTGCACATGCTTATCGTGAGCCGTCGGGTGAGAGCAGTAACAATCTCGATCGCTGTCAGCCTGCTGTTCATCCCGGGCGGCCTCTTGCGGGCCGCGGGCCCTGACGCGTGGGCGGTGCCGACCTTTGAGTCAATCGGTCTTTACTACAATCGGGCGATGGCCTCCCGGCGTTGCCAGGTGCGGTATCGTCCAGCAAACACCACCCAATGGCGCGAGGGATATCCGCTGGTCTACGATCCGCGGGAGCGGCAATACCGCGGATCACTGGTCGAACTAAAGCCCGACACGCTCTACGATATACGCTTGCAAGCCGATGGCGCTCCAGTCGAGTTTCAAGCACGGACTCGAAGCGAAGAGTTTCCCATTGGCAAGACCACTTTCTTGCCGGGAGGCACCGCGGATGAGACGCTCACCATTCGCGAGGGCGGCACGGAGAAAGCGTGGCGCCTGTTCACCCCCGCGCCGGGGACGAAGTATGTGAACGATGTCTTCAACCGCTCCGACTACAATATCGTAGTGGAAGCCGACTACGTGATCCTCCGGGGACTCGAGCTGAAAAATGCCGGTATCGGCGGGGTGCTCATCCGCTCCGGGGTGCAGAATGTGGTCCTGGAGGACTGCCACATCACCCGCTGGGGAAGATTCACAGGCTCAAAGTCTTGGGGCCTTAAAGTAGATCTGGACAGCGCGATCTATGCCGAGAAGGATGCCGGCCACCTGGTGATTCAGCGCAACCTGATTGAGAACCCACGCGGCGGCTCGAGCGATTGGGAAGCCGGCCATCCGCAGGGGCCGCAAGCCATCTCAATGATCAACACTCGCGGAGGCAACATTATTCGGTATAACACAATCCAGTCTACCGAGGATCATGGCTTTAACGACGGGATTGGCGGCGCCGACAACTTCAGCTTTCAGGGCAGCCCCAACCGCGACTCGGACATATACGGCAATATCATCTCCAACTGCTGGGACGACTGCATCGAGAGCGAAGGGGCCAACATGAACGTGCGAATCTGGAGCAATTACATTCACCACTCCTTCGTGGACATCGCCACGGCCGCGACCTCGATGGGGCCGATCTACATTTTCCGCAACGTATTTGGCGAGAGCCGCGTTACTCATCGCGACCCCTCTGGCGGCAACATGATCAAGACAGGCATGAATTATCTTACGGTCAATGGCGAGCGCGTCAGTACGGGGCTGGGGTACCGGTTCATTTTTCACAATACCGCGCTCCAACCCAATGGCCCTCTGAACGTCTTCAGCGGGCACGAACTCCACAACGCTGTCACCCGCAACAATATCTTCTATTGTCCTGGCCGTACCTATCCCGGGGACCGCGGCGAGCCACACAACGATTTCCAGAATGACCTCACAGGCAGCTTACTGGGCGGCGGCGGGCTGGTGCGCTCGATGTTTCTGCCGAGCATCAAGCTGGAGTGGTACCTGGCTCCCACCATGAACATGGTGCAGGTGGGCCGAGTCCTATCCATTACGAAGAAGGTTGTCATCGATGATGATCCCGTCGCGCAGGTCCCGAATCCGGCGATTGACAAGGGCGTTCGCCTCCCTGGATTCAACGACGATTTCGCCGGAACGGCCCCGGACATCGGAGCTTTTGAGAACGGACGCCCGCCCCTTCGCTTCGGCCGGGAAATGGCTCCGGGCTTTTCGCGGCCCCCGTGGGAAGTCTATGGCAGTGCAGTTCAGTCCAGCGAATAGGCAGCAGGGACAAAAGGTGAATCCATATTAAGTAGTCTTTCGACTACGCCAGGGCCGGCCTGCCTTCTTCACGGAGCCCGAGTTATCAAGATCTCCAACGCCCCCGAAACTTCAGATCGATCGGGAAGCGGTCCTGGATGATCGCACCCGTGGCATGATCGACCTGTGCGAGTTTTTGGCGGAGTTTTCGGAGCCGGATGGTTTAACGTTCGATGAATTCCGTCCGTCACCGGATTATGAAAAGATCTACGCCCGATCACGAAGGTGCTGCCGCGCGATATGTCGAGCAAACTCCGAGATCGAACCTCGAAGGTCCCGCCTCCGACACTGGTGATCACCGCCCATTAAGGTGGTAAGAGGTCCACTGCCCCGAGAAGGACATGGCTGCGACCGATGGAATTCACCTCTCGAGCGGCGAAGGGCTGCGCGTGGAGCTAAAGCACGCGGATAAGGTGCACGATTGGCGCATACCGCAGTCGGGGCAAATGCCGTTCCAGGACATCCAACCGCCTTTGGGTCGAGGCAGACAAGCACGGTACCTATTTCGGCCGTTGGGTGGAGTTCTGGGGTGAAGGACGTACTTGGATGCGCATTCGCCTCATCGCCGCTCTCCTGCGAAAAGCTAGAGTATAAATCAGGCAGGTTTGAATTAGGGTACGGAAGCAGTGGATGAAGGGAGTCTGCCCGAAAGCCTCTGAGCCTGCCGTTCAAGGGAAACGTTCTGCAGCTTTCGTGTTTCCGCAAATTCTTTTTGCGCTGCGGCCTTCTCGCCTGATTTCGTGTAGGCTTGTCCCAACTGATAGTGCAATTTAGAATTATCTGGATCCAGTGCCAGAGCCCGGCGATAGCAGGTGATCGCCTCGTTAATGCGCTTTTCTTGCAAATATGATCTCCCCAGGCCGGCCCAAGAGTCCGGCAATTTGGTATACAAAGACAATGCACGTCGGAAGAGAGGAATGGCCTGATCGGGACTTCTCTCGTCCAATAAAACTTTCCCTAGATTCTCGTAACTCCAAGGCTCACGGGGACTGATGGCGATTTCCTTTCTATACTCCTCAGCAGCTTTATCTAACGACCCCAGACGCTGGTAAACCACTCCCAGATTGAAGTGGGCAAACGGCAAGTCGGGCCGCTCGGCCAGCACGCTTTTCAGCTCATCGAGGGCCTGTTGATTGTAGGAGAAGTCGATATAAAATTTGCCCAGCAGCAGATGCATCTGGGCGGAACGCCCCCCCGATCCGCACCATTTGATCGAATGCCTTTTGGGATTCGGCTTTTTGATTGAGTTTGCCGTACGATATTCCTTCCACAAAGAGGAAATCCAAGTTGTCTTTCTCTTGGGCTGACAACGGTGCCAGCGTTTCGGCGGCGTTCTTGTAATCTCGAAGAGCAAAATAGCACAACCCTTCCAGGTAACGAGCCTGCCCGTTCCGAGGGTTCGCAATAAGGACCCGCTTGAAATGAGGGATCGCCTGTTCAAACAGGTGCTTGCGGTAGTACGCAAGGCCCAAGTTGAGGTCGATTCCTATTTCACTGGGAGCAAGCTTCCCAGCAGCTTCAAATGACCGAATCGCCGAGGTCACTCTGTTGGTACCCATGTAAACTACACCCAGGTCGCTGTATGCTGCGGCTGATTGAGGGTCCAGTTTAATCACTTCACGAAAGCCCCGCTCAGCCGCGGCGTAATCCCGGGCCGTCAGATGCTGTTGAGCTTGAATGAATGTCGCACGTGCGTCTGAAGATCGCTTTTCCGGAGTATTCGCCTGCGGACCTGCGATCAGCAGTGAGAGTAAACAAAAAGTTTGCAGCATACTTGCCCTTAGCGCATCGCATCATTGACGACGGCACACTGTCTATATGTTTCTGAGGGGCCGGTAAGCTCAATCTGTTACAAGCAGGACGAGGCGGCTTTTACCGCGTCGATGCAGCTATCTTCCGGTACACCGCCCGTATAAATCGCGCATTGCCAACCGCGTTAGCTCCCCAAGAGCCGTCCTTGGAAAGATCGATCTCTCTGACCAACTGGTCTACGCCGTCTCCTCTGCGAACCCCGGCCCGGACGTGCTGCAGAATGTCCGAGATATACTTCTGCTGGCCTTCCAATATCTCGCGCGCGCCGGGGCTCCCGTGTCCCGGCAGGACCGTCCTCACGTCCCACTGCGCCAGCGTGCCCAGAGACCCGATCCATCTCGTGAAATTCGAGTCCACATCGGTCCAGTTGCCCCAGGTCCAGTTCACACAAAGGTCCCCGGAAACCAGAATCTTTTGCCTGGGCAGATAAGCCACCGAGTCTCCCAGAGTGTGTCCGCCCTGATGGACCAACTCCACGCGTTGCTCACCGTCATCGAACACCATCTTGGCTGAGAACAGAATCGAAGGATACTCCAGCCTTGCGCCCTGAAGGCTGTGTCTCCCTGTTTCTCTCCAGTTCTCCCAAGCCATCTTTCCCTTGGTCCGGAGTTCACGGTTGCAAAGTTCTGAGCTCACCACGGCGGCCCCAGCATCTACGAAGACGCTGTTCCCAAATGTATGATCGCTGTGATAGTGGGTATTGAACAGAAAGCGGATTGGCTTGGAGGTTGTTTTCCGGATCTCCGGCAAAATCTCGCGAGCGGCCCACGGAAAGTTTGCGTCAATCACGAGTACGTAATGCCGAAACGCAATCCAGGTGCAGTTTGCGGGTTTGCGCAAGATATGATTGCCCCGCCAGAAATACACCGCCGGGGCGATTTCCCGCACCACGGAATTTTGGGCGCTCGATCCGGCTCCGGCCAGCTCGAACCAAAGGCGATGGTCAGCGGCCAGTATTCTCCCCGACGTAACCACTCCTGAAATCGCCATGGGGGTACCGGCTCCCAAAACCTGACGCATGAAAGTTCTCCGATGCGACATGTTCCTCCCGCCGGCACCGGGCAAAAACGGGCTGGCACAACAAATCTTATGGGGTGAGGTTCAAATCATCAACCCAGCGCACGCCTTGACTGTGATGACACCGTGAAGTGTCTTGAGCTCCAAGTTGCGTTACTTAGCTCAACCCGAAACTAGAATGAGAACTTCAGTCCAAACTGCATCAGACGGGGATTGTAAGCGCCACTGACTTCGCCATTGCCCGTCTGAGTGCAAGGCTGTCCAAATCCGATACTGCTGCTGCATCCTGCCTTTATGCTGTTGAACTGCGGATGATTGAAGGTGTTAAATGTCTCAGCGCGGAACTGCACAGTGGAGTGCTCGCCGCCATACCACGGCAACGAAAAGTCCTTAATCAGAGCCCGTGCTGGTGCTACTGTTGCTGGAATCATCCAGTCCGTGTGAGTACGTGTAGGCAACCTGCGCCGTAAGCCCGTGCCCGAATGGATGACGCAAGCTGACCTGAAGAGCGTTGTAATTGGAAATCGCGGTATTCTCAAACGACGTAATTGAATCGTATCCGCGATACGGGCTGAAGAATATCGTCGGTTGGGTACCGTTAATCAGAATGTTCTGCACGTCACAGTTCCCCGAGGCATCGCACCCAGTGGTTCCTGCCAGCGCGGGGACATTCATCGTCGTCGCGCCAAGAGGTACCTGGTTCATATCGCGTTCACGAAACAGGTGCCGTCCCAGATTCCCAACATACCCCACGCTCAGCAGGTTGCTACCCGCAAATTGATGTTCAACGGTCAAGTTGAACTGCTGAACCTGGGGATACTTGATGCGAGGTTGAAGTGTACCGATGCTAGGCGGACTCCCTGATGGCCACCCTTTGGGCCGGCATTGCTCTGCCCCGCGCCTGAATATCTCCGTGATTCAAGAAGGTCTCTCGCGCCGCCCATACCATCTCGCGCTTCCGGAGACGCACATAGCGCCTCACCGTCGACTCTGAAACATCTGAACCGGGCAACTCTGCCTTCAGACGTTGACGAATCCGGTGGGCCGTGCGCCGCTGCTTGCGCGGCGCCTTCCGGTCCGCTTCCAGAATCGCATGGATAAAATCTTACAAGGGTCCCAGCTTGGGGCAGGCCCGTTTCGACTGCTTCCGCCTGGCCGGTAAAACGTTTTTCAGGGCTTCCCGCACCATCCGCCGATGGACACTGACTTGACCCGCCACGCCGCGATCGTCTCCTCGCCATGCTCATATTCCCGTCGAATCTGTTCGAATAGCTCCACCGCCGCTCTCCAATCCACCGCCGCCTCCATCCTGGGCTTCGCCCAAAATAGAGAAGTCGGCTCGTCCTTCCAGGTGGGCCAAATCAAATGATCAAAAGGGGCCGATTCAGAGTAGCGAAATCACAGAACCTCCCGCCTTGTCTCCAGCAACTCTAGGACCGCATGGTCTTCGCACTCCCGCTGCGCGGACTATGCAGTCCGGATGCGGAGGTCTACGCAGGAAGGCGGTGGCAGGCGGTGCACCCCGAAAAAAGCTTTGCCGGTAGTATTTCTCCCGTGTAGGTTTTTCTTCTTCCGTCGATCTTGGCTTACGGCTCGGCAGAAGCAGAGTCAAGCGATGTCCCGACCGCGAAAACCCTACCCGCTCGACAAAAGGTTTTCGTGACCGCCTGGTGAGAGAACTGCAGGCGACGGGGCACAGGTACGCGACCGCCCGATGGGCGGTGGGAGAGGTATTTGACGTGGTGAAGAGCTCCCTTTTCGCTCCCCTGCTCGGGAGCGGACAGGAGAAGAAAACCTACCATGAGAGGAACTTCTCAGGAAAAGTTCTTTTCGTGGGGCCGAACTCGAACTGAATCCATGCTTGCCGTTGACGATACCTGGGAACGAAGGTATCTCTCCGGACGCTCTTTCCAGGGGATCAACCCCTCTATCTTAGTGCCCCTCGAAGATGCTGATTGAACACACAAGTTGCCTTGAACCAATCTCACCCGCTCGCTCATGCTTTTAAGGCCAAGGCCCGATTTCCTCTCCATGTTTTCTGGTTCGAAGCCTCTTCCATCATCTACCACAAGGAGACGAATGCCTTCCTCACCTTGGTTTAGCGCTACCACGGCTGAATGCGCCCCGCTGTGTTTTGCTATGTTGCTAAGGCCTTCCTGGACGATACGGAAGAGGCAAAGAGCCACATCTTGAGGTAGCGCCGGTATCGTATCAGAGTTGAATGTTACTTCAATATCGCAAACCTTAGAGAATTCAGCGGTTAGATCCTTCAGGGCCGAGCAGAGCCCCAGGTACTCGAGCACGGAGGCGTGAAGACCCTGCGCGATGCGTCTGATGTGCCTGCTGATATCCTTGATTTGTTGGTCTATCGAAGGATCTTTAATCTGTTTACCCACAGTAAGCGCTAGAACCGACAGCCTCTGGCCGACATCGTCATGTAGTTCGCGGCCGATTCGGCGGCGTTCCTCTTCCTGCGCATCAATCAGCATGCCTGCCAGATCGTGCAATTCTTGCTCGGCTTGTTTACGCTGAGTAATATCGCGGATCGCGCTGGAAATCAAAACACCGCTTTCGGTCTGCAACGGGCTGAGACTGACCTCCACCGGAAACTCCGTTCCGTCCTTACGCCGCCCGTACAGTTCCAGTCCGGCGCCCATGGGCCGAACTTGGGGATCCGAGAAGTAATTCTGCCTGTGATCGGCATGCGCGGGACGATAGCATTCCGGAACCAGGACCTCGACGGGCTGTTCCTGCAAATCCTGCCGGGAATAGCCGAACAGCCTTTCCGCCTGACCGTTCACTAGAACGATCTTGCCCTCCTGGTTTACGATCACCAGTGCATCCGGAGCTGACTCCAGCAGACCACGAAACTTCTCCTCCATCCGGGATATTTCTTCCGTTTGACGGAACAACTTGGCGAAGACAGCAACTTTGGCGCGCAATATTTCCGGAATGATGGGTACCGAGAGGTAGTCCACCGCTCCCGAATCGTAACCTTTCAAGCGATGAGCATCCCCGGTCAAAACTCCGGAAACGAGGATGATGGCAGTCCTTTGGAATCGGGGATGGGAACGAATCATGGAGGCAAGCTCGAATCCATCGAACCCTGGCATGCAAACGTCAACCAAAACTACGGCGATGTCCGTCTTCAAAAGAATTTCGAGCGCTTCTTGTCCGGAATTGGCTCGGATCAAGTTTTCACCAAGGCCTTCAAGGATCGCTTCATAACTCAACAACTTAGCCGGTTGATCATCTACGAGAAGGATGTTCACCGGGTTTTTTAGCGCCATTGTTCGCTCCCTAATTAACGATGTAACCACATGCGAAATGCCGAAACTAATTGTTCCGTATTCACCGGCTTTGCCAGATACTCGGATGCGCCTGCTTCCAGACACTTCTCGCGGTCCCCTTTCATCGCCTTCGCTGTAAGAGCTACGATTGGAAGACGGGAGAATGCCGGGATTCCTCGTATACACCGCATGGTCTCGTAACCATCCATTTCCGGCATCATGATGTCCATCAGCACGATTGCGATTTCAGGATTCGCTCGCAGAAGCGCCATCGCCTTTCCGCCCGTGCTTGCGGAAAGGGTTCGCATACCGCGGCGCTCCAAAACGCTGCTCAAAGCGAAGGTGTTGCGAACGTCGTCGTCCACGATCAGGACCTGCTTGCCCAGCAGGTGCTCGTCAGAGTTATGCAGGCGTTCGATCATCTGCTGTTTGTCCAAGGGCAAGCTGGAAAGCGGCCGGTGAAGGAAGAGTGTTGTTTCGTCGAGAAGCCGCTCGGGCGACCCGACCCCTTTTACAACGATACTCTGAGCCATGCTGTGCAAACGGCTATCTTCCTCCGCAGAGAGTTCTTTCCCGGTAAACACGACAACGGGCAGATCTTTCAGCTGCTCTTCTTCTTTCACCCGATCCAGCACTTCGAAACCAGACATATCCGGCAACCGCAAATCCAGAACAACGCAATCGAAATTCCGCTCGCGAAGCGCCGCTAAAGCTCGCTCGCCCGTTTCAACCGCCTCGATTTTGATATCGTCGTGCTCCAAGAGAGCGCGAATACTCAACTGTTCCGCGTCGTCGTCTTCGACGACGAGGAGACTTCGGCAGCGAGGCATCGCGTACTCCTTGATCCGTAAAATAGCAGATTCCAGATCCTCCGCCGCGGCCGGTTTCGTAATAAATCGAAATGCACCCCGCGCCATACTGTACTTGCGGTTTCCATCCACAGTGATCATCTGAACGGGGATGTGTCTGGTTCGCGGATCCTGCTTCAATTGGCTCAAGACCGTCCAGCCAAGCATGTCGGGTAAGAATACGTCCAGCGAGACGGCGGTCGGTTGGAACTGTCGTGCAAGGCTGAGGCCGTCAGCGCCACGCATTGTTGTCAGGATCTTGAATCCGTTCCTGCGCGCCGAATCCGCAAGCAACCGGCAATAGCTTGGATCGTCTTCGACAATCAATAGTGTTGGGTCGCCGGGCTCGATGCGTTCACGATCATCCGGCACTTGTTCTGCCAAGAACTTCGGCTCCAGAACAGCGGACTGGTCGCGGTAGCTCGGAACCTCGGGAGGCCGGCCAACTTCCGTTTTGGCTGGGCCCGACGGCCCCGCATAGATGAGCGGCAGATACAGCGTGAAGACGCTCCCCTCTCCCGGATTGCTCCGCAGTTGAATCTCTCCCCCCAATAGCATCGCCAATTCGCGGCAGATCGCCAAACCGAGACCGGTTCCACCATACCTGCGGCTGGTGCTGGCATCGCCTTGCTGGAAGGCTTCAAAGATGATTTTCTGCTTGTCCAGCGAAATGCCAATGCCCGTGTCGGACACTTCGAACGCGACAACCCCGTTGGCAGCCTGCAGAATGGGATGCTCCGGGCTCCATCCGGACGATGCGGGATAAACATTCAGGCGCACAATACCGTTTTCCGTGAATTTGAAAGCATTGGATAGCAGATTCTTCAGGACCTGCATGAGCCGCTTGGAATCCGTGAGAATTCCCCGACTTAGATTCGCACCCAGATGAATTTCCAACGGAAGCTGCCGGCTCATCGCTTCATGGCGGAAGGTGCGTTCCATGGTCTCCGCTATGCTCGGAAAAAGAATCTCCTCGGTTTCAACCGATACGGTCCCGGACTCGATCTTGGAGAGGTCGAGAATATCTTGAATCAGATTGAGAAGGTCGCTTCCAGCGCCATAAATTGTGCGGGCAAACTCTACCTGCTTTTCCATTAAGTTGCCTTCGCGGTTTTCTGCCAACTGCTGGCCCAGAATCAAAATGCTATTCAGAGGTGTCCGGAGTTCATGCGACATATTGGCCAGGAATTCGGACTTGTACTTGGAAGTCAGCGCCAATTCGTCCGCCTTCTCTTCCAGCGCTCGGCGGGCGCGCTCGACCTCCTGGTTCTTTCGTTCGACTTCCGCGTTCTGTTCGACAAGCTCTTGGGCTTTCAATGCCAACTGCTCGTTCTTCTCCTGCAGCTCTTTCTGCTGGGTCTGCAACTCGGTAGCAAGTTGCTGAGACTGTTTCAGCAGCTCTTCCGTCCTCATAGCCGCTTCAATACTGTTCAGCATGATTCCGATACTGCCGGCCAACTGGTCGAGAAAGGCGAGGTGCGAGGCCGTAAAGGTGCTGAACGTGTCCAATTCCATGACAGCCTTGACCTGGTTTTCAAACAGGACGGGAAGGATAATCACGTTTCTGGGGGCCGCCTCAAACATGCCGGCGTGAATGGAAGCTATCGTTGACGGCATCTCTTTGACTAAAATGGTCCGTTTTTCAAGCGCGCATTGGCCCAGAAGGCCCTCGCCCAACCGAAGCTTTTCCTGCCGGACTCCGTTCGTGCCGCTTTCGGCGTAACTTGCCAGCAGCTTCAGCTCTTGCTGGCCTGGAGCGGAATCCACTTGATAGATCACGGCACGCTGGGCACCAACCAGTAGCGTTATCTCTGATAGCAGCATCCGTCCGACCGTCCCCAGGTCTCGTTGTCCCTGCAACAAATTCGTGACTCGGGCAAAATTTGTTTTGAGCCAGTCTTCCTCCCGATTTCGCTCAGTCGTGGATCTCAAGTTGATGATCATCGTGTTGATGTTGTCCTTTAGTTCCGCGACTTCCCCGCGAGCCTCTACCTGGATGGACCTGGTGAGGTCCCCTTTGGTCACTGCGGTTGCGACCTCCGCAATCGCCCGAACTTGTGTCGTCAAATTGGCTGCCAACAAGTTCACATTCCCTGTGAGATCCTTCCAGGTCCCCGCCGCGCCCGGCACAGAAGCTTGCCCGCCGAGGCGGCCTTCCACACCCACCTCGCGGGCGACTCCAGTAACCTGCTCTGCGAAGATGGCCAGCGTGTGAGTCACGTTGTTAATCGTCTCCGCAAGCGCGGCAACCTCGCCCTTCGCCTTAACGGTCAATTTCTGTTCCAGGTCCCCGTTGGCCACAGCAGTAACGACTTTCACAATGCCTCGGACCTGTTCAGTCAGATTGGCTGCCATCACATTCACGTTGTCAGTAAGATCCTTCCACGTGCCGGCAACGCCGGGAACCCGAGCCTGTCCGCCCAGACTTCCTTCCGTTCCCACATCCCATGCCACACGCGTCACCTCGTTCGCAAAGGCGTTCAATTGATCCACCATGGTGTTGATAGTTTCTTTGAGCTCGAGAATTTCCCCGCTGACATCTACTGTAATCTTCTTCGACAAGTCACCACGGGCGACGGCGGTCGTCACTTCGGCAATGTTCCGCACCTGGGTCGTCAGATTGGCTGCCAGCAGGTTTACGCTGTCGGTCAAATCTTTCCAGATGCCGGCAACACCCGCGACCCGGGCTTGCCCACCCAACTTGCCTTCCGTGCCGACCTCGCGCGCCACACGCGTTACTTCGCCGGCGAACGCGTTCAACTGGTCCACCATAGTGTTGATAGTTTCTTTGAGCTCGAGAATTTCCCCGCTGACATCCACTGTGATCTTGCGGGATAAGTCGCCGCGCGCAATGGCTGTGGCCACTGTGGCGATATTCCGCACCTGGGCCGTCAGGTTGTTGGCCATCAGGTTCACGCTTTCGGTCAAATCTTTCCAGATCCCGCTCACTTCTCGAACTTCAGCCTGGCCGCCCAGTTTGCCGTCGGTTCCCACTTCCCGCGCCACGCGTGTGACTTCTGAAGCAAAGGCATTCAGTTGGTCCACCATCGTGTTAATCGTATTCTTGAGCTCCAGAATCTCACCCTTCACGTCCACTGTGATCTTGCGGGACAGGTCACCACGCGCAATGGCTGTGGCCACTGTGGCGATATTCCGCACCTGGGCCGTCAGGTTGTTGGCCATCAGGTTCACGCTTTCGGTCAAATCTTTCCAGATCCCGCTCACTTCTCGAACTTCAGCCTGGCCGCCCAGTTTGCCATCGGTTCCCACTTCCCGCGCCACGCGTGTGACTTCTGAAGCAAAGGCATTCAGCTGGTCCACCATCGTGTTAATCGTATTCTTGAGCTCCAGAATCTCACCCTTCACGTCTACTGTGATCTTGCGGGACAGGTCGCCACGCGCGACGGCGGTCGTCACGTCCGCGATATTCCGGACTTGGGCGGTCAGGTTGCCGCACATCGCGTTCACCGAGTCGGTTAAATCCTTCCAGGTTCCCGCCACCCCCGGTACGACAGCCTGGCCTCCCAATCGCCCGTCCGTTCCGACTTCGCGCACCACCCGGGTGACCTCGCTAGCAAACGATCGCAACTGATCCACCATCGTATTGATGGCTTCCTTGAGCTGCAAAATCTCGCCGTGCACGTCCGCAGTAATCTTCTTTGATAAATCGCCGCTCGCCACGGCGATGGTCACTTCCGAAATATTGCGCACTTGCGCCGTCAGGTTGCCAGCCATCAGGTTCACATTTTCCGTCAGATCCTTCCAAACTCCACTCACCCCTGGAACTTGTGCTTGTCCTCCCAGTTTGCCCTCGGTGCCCACTTCCCGCGCCACGCGCGTGACTTCTGAAGTGAATACCACGAGTTGTTCAAGCATCTTGTTCACAATGGTTGCGGAGCGCAGAAACTCGCCTTCCAGAGGCCGGCCCTCCACTTCGCAGGGCACTTTCCGCAACAGATCACCCTCAGCCACGGCCGAAACCGCACGGGTCACTGCTCTGGTGGGCCAGATCAGGTCGTCTACCAGTGTGTTTATTGTTTCTTCCATTTCACCCCAAGCGCCGCTAATCCTCCCGAATCGGACACGAAGTCTGGTCTGTCCTTTCTTTCCGACCCCATGCGCCACTCGCCTTAGTTCTCCCGCTAACCGCTCATTGATAGTCACAATTTCATTGAACGTGTCCGCAATCTTTCCTTCAATTCCTGTCCGATCCCCGGGCAGGCGGACTGAAAAATCTCCATCCCGAACCGCCTGGAGGGCGTGCAACAGGTCGCTGAATCCCGACGGATTCGCCCCTGAGATTTTGTTCGTTCGTGCCGTAGGATCCATCAGTTACTTCCTCCTCTGAAGGAAACGAGCAAATTCGCAGCCGTAGCCTCTCTCGTTGGCGTCGTTCTTTGTATTGTGAGGGTGTTATTCACCGCCGCTTTCCTGGCTTAATTGGCACTGCCGAGGGTTCATCATGGGCGAGGGTCCTCCTTTGATTAATGCATTCCCGTCCCCCAGGAAAGACCCCCTGCAGGAGTGCAACAGCAGTTATGCTGTGAAATGATACCCAGAAACTCTCTTGTCCGCAATGGCTTTTGAGGCCCCTGTCGTCAGCACATCAGGTGTTCGGTTGAGCTGGCAGATGATCTGTCCGCTGAAGGCGGTCACGAGGTAAAGCATTCTGTCGGGAGGGAGCCAGAATGCGAGGACAGTCGGTAGCCTCCTGGGAGCGGGCGATCAAGGTATAGGAAGTGATCTTGCGAGCCATGGCGAAGAGGATCACGTCGTGGCAAGCGGCGGAGATTCTGGGGATGACGGACCGGAGCCTGCGGCGCTCGCGCCCGTTGATCCGCACCTGAAAGCTGGCCCCGTCCAGGTAGAGAAACTTGTAGCGCTCGCCCTCCAGCCGCCGGGCGGGCATCGGTCATCATGCGATCCAGTCCAGGCCGTGAATCTCTGGCCCCGGTCACCCGGTCCTCGTAGATCCTGGTGATTTCAAGGCCGCGCTGGGCGGCCATTTGCTCCGGATCGTGCAGTTGACTTTCAGGATGCTGGTCAAGCTTTGAGACCCGCAGATACAGAACTGCTTTCTTAATTTGCTGCCATGGATTCATCTCCGTTTGGGCGGTCTTCGCCTGCAAGCCTACGGAAAGGTGGTCATAAACCCCCTGACAACTTACGACGATGTCTACATTTCCCGCGGCGAAGGTGAGCAGCGGTGCGACGATCGATTTCGCGTGCCGGCGCGTGAACGGGACGGAGCACAACGCAGATACAAAGTTGGATGCAACGCTCGGCGACCCGGTCCTCGGCGTTGGGATTTCCGGTTGGGTATAAAATCAAGGTAGGACATGGCTTCGGAGCGAAAACTCGGCGTGCTGGTCATGGCAATGCTGCTCCGCTTCTTTCCGGCGTTGGTGTGCCTCGGAATCACGGCTATCGTGGCCATGGTGTTCCTGCATTCCGTAGATTTGAAGCCGCAGGTGGGAGAGAACTTCTTTTTCTCAAAGAACGATCCTCAAGTTCGCTCTGATAACGAGATCTCCAGAATTTTCCCGGGACAAATGACCGACATCGACTTGACTGTCAGCGGCGATATCGCGTCA